>CANSMW010000006.1 GCA_947648215.1 uncultured Clostridium sp.
GTATCAATGATTTTGACTTCTTTTAAACCAGTCAATTCACGGATTTAGGTAATTTCAGTGTAACATATAGTTTTGATTTCATAGAAATATGGAGGAGTTGTCTAATGAATATAGCTAAATTTATTATTTCTCACATCAGTTGCGCTTCCTGCCCTCATGCTATTTGTATTTTTTGTAATTGCAATCGTGCCAGCTTTAAATCTTGTTGGAATAGCGATTGCCATAAAGATATCAAAGAGGAAGGAAAATCTTTTTTACTTTGCTGCATTCGGCGAAAAATTTTTCGTTCAGTTTATGAAAAATTTTGGTATTGGTCTGATTAACTCCACAAGCCCACAACTCTGAGGTGGGCTTTTTAATTTTTAAATTTTATGTTATTAAACCTATAATATTTCTGATAAATATTATAGTCCTTAATTTATTTGTTAAGCCATATATTTATTATATCTATTAAATATTTAATTTTCTCATTTACCCTATTCCATTTGACTTCTTGAATTTTCTTCGTATCATAAGACTTTGGCTTTGCCACAAGTCCTAACCCAGTAAGATTAAATTAAGTACACTTTATAAAAATTTGTATTATAGACAGCTGAAAAGATATAAAATTATAGTTCTAAAAGTAGTGAAATTAAATTTTAGGAGGATTTGATTATGATAGAGATAACTTATCACAAAGAAGGAAATTTTTTTGTTCCTGACTTATATTTGGAAAAGGAGAATTACGAAAATGATTATATTATTGGAAAATATGGTCATTTAAGATTAGAGTATTTAAAAAATCATAAAAAAGCAGAATATATAATAATGTTTATGAACAAAACTTTAAGAAAGCATATTGTAGAAACTGACAAACAAGCTAAACAAAGATTTGAAATACTTATGAAACAAATACTAGAGAAAAATCCTATTGACGAAAATTTGAAAAATACTGACCCTTTAAAATGGACTGGACTTATGAATAATTATAAGTTTTGTGCAGAAGAAATCACATTGAAAGAATTAATTTATTGCTAATTGAAAAAATAACAAGTATTTTTAAATGTACTTGTTATTTTTATTTTCAAATTCATATCTAATTATCGTGTTAAATTCTTTGATTCTATTAGGTTACTATCTATCAAGTAATCTAATGATAAAGTCTTTGAGAAATTTCTTTTCTTTGCAATTTCTGTAGCTTCTTTACCAGCAGTACGTCCATATACAATAATAGATGCTAAAGCATTTCCCATTAAACGATTATCTCCATCAATTCCACCACTAACTTCGCCAACAGCAAAAAGATTTGGTACTGAAGACATTCCTTTTGTGTCAATATCTATTCCACCCAAATGATAATGTACTATTGGATATATTAAAATTGCGTGTTTACGAATATCAATTTCTTCCGATTGGTACTTTTTAAATAAGGATGGTAACCTCTTCTCGATTGTTCCTTCTCCATGAATTTTATCAATCATAGGTATAGCTAACCATATTCCATTATTGCCATCTGGTGTTTTTATTGCATTTCCATGTGCTTCTTCTGCTAAAATTAATCTTACGATATCATCTCGATTTCCTACTGATTGTAAAGCTTCTCCTTTTGAATTAAATAGGAGTGCTCCTAAAGAACGGGCTTTTTCACTAACTAACTTCCCACAAAAATTAATAGGATATGCACCACCAGTGGGATGATACTGAATAGACCCTGGGTCAACCAATTTTGCTCCAGCATGATATGCCATTGCTAAGCCATCAGCTGTAGAGCCTTTGCAATTAGAGGTATTTAAATTATTATAACATAAGCTACCTGAACCACCTGTAGCTAAAATAACAGATTTAGATTGAACAACTTTATATCCATCTTCCTGTTTAAAAACTATTCCAGATGCAAATCCATTTTCGTCTTTAAGTATTTCTTGTGCATCTGCATACTTTATTATGGTTATTTTATTTCTTAATTCATCTACTTTTTTAACTAATGCTTTCATAATATTAGCACCAGTATTATCTCCTATAGTATGTAATCGTTTTTTAGTTGATCCTCCTGGAATAATTGGTTCCTCTTTAAATTCTACACCTAAGTTTTGTAACCATAGCAAAGTTTCAGGAGCTTCATATACTAACTTTTCAACAAGTTCTTTTTTACCTTTATAATGTCCACCTTTTAATGTGTCTTCTAAATGTTGTTCTAAAGAATCATCTGGTTCAGTAACTGCTTGTATTCCGCCCTGTGCTAATACAGTATTGCAATAACCTTTATCTTTAGTTAACACCAACACATTTGCACCACATTCTGCTGCCTGTATTGCTGCAGATAGTCCAGCTCCTCCTGAACCAACAATAACAACATCAGTTTGATAATCAACGCAATTCAAGTCTATATTTAATAGATTAGAATCAATTTTTGCTTCTAATCTGCTTTTTAGTTCTATTGGAACTTTTTCTCCTTTATTTACTCCATAATTTAAAGTTGAGAAATGACCTATTGGAGTTTTGTCCTTTGGAAATTGCTTTAATGTCGGATTATTTATATAATTACTTAGACTATTTAAAAATAATTGTTCCGACTTAATCATATCTTCTGTATATAAAGTTCCTCTTTTAAAATTCATTGAAATTTACCTCTCTAATTATTACTTTTTGCCTCTATTTTTTTATTTCTAAAATATAATATAATATCTGTACTAACCATTAAGACATTTGGTATATAAAACCAAAAAGCTAAGTTTAAATTTTTGGAAATTAATTTTGAAATAATCCCACATACATATCCTATTGCAATGCAAAATAAAAATAAGACACTTTTCCCTTTTGTAGATTTTGACGTGTAGGATTTATAGATAGATAAAGGCCATGATACCCCAAATCCAACTATCATCAATGTTTCCAATAATTCTGCCAAAAACTCCATAAAAATATTCCTCCTCATATTTTATTTAGATAAATTATAGCAGTAAAATTCTAATATTGCAATAAAACTACAAAATTTATTGACATTTGACATAATTCGTGATATAAAATAATAGTATTCTCAATAGAGATACTAGAATATTGATATACTTTAAAATAACTTTTTAAAGTGAATTATTACATATCAGTTACTAATAAATACGGTCATAAGAACTTTTCAATATTCTATTTACATACAAATTTAAAAGTTAATACATATTTAGAAACTCAAATTTTGTTTGAGCTTATTAAATTTTGTATTCATAGTAGGTAAATAGAATATTGGTATGTCGCTTATGGTCTTTTTGTTATGTAAAAATTCTTTTACTCTCTCTTTTTTAGCATAGCAAAAGAACTGAACGATTTATTCTTTGTATGTGAATAAGTCGTTCAGCAAGTCAAAATAATGTGTGAATGGATATGAATATATTATTTTGATTTGGCGAAGCCAACATAAATTATCTATCGCTAGATTAGATAATTTATGAGCCCTCCGCAAGGAGCCCACTGGCATCTTTCCAAAACGGAGTTTTGAAAGTGTCATAGTGGGTTACATACTTTCGCAAGAAAGTTATGTAACAGCTCCCTTCGGTCGCTACTTGCTACCTACAGAAAGGGAAATATATTGGACAAGAATAAAACAAATTATTCAGTAGCTCGAGTAGAAACTTATACTAAAACAAGTATAACTAAAGCTGAAAGACACAACGAAAGAAAAAATAAGTCATATTCTAATATGAATGTTGATTTAGAGCAAACAATTAATAATATACATTACAAAAGATGTGAAACTACCTACAATGAAAAATTAAAAGAGTTAATTGATAGTAAACAAGTATCATTAAGAGGTTTAAGAGATAATGCTAAACTTTTTGATGAACTCATATTTGACATTAACTCTGATTATTTTGAAAAACATGGTGGTTATGAATTTGCAAAAGAATTTTACGAAAGAGCATTTCACTTTGCTGAACAAGAAATGGGAACTGATAATATTATATCAGCAGTAATGCATGCAGATGAAATAAATACAGCTTTAACAGTAGAATATGGAAAAACTATATATCATTATCATTTACATGTTGTAGCACTTCCTGTTGTAAGAAAAGAAGTAAAATGGACTAAAAAGTGTAAAGATAAATCTTTGGTTGGAACTACTAAAGAAATCATCAATCAAGTAAGTCATAGTAACAAATGGAAATCTGAACAAGTATTAGATAATCAAGGAAAACCTGTATATGATAAAAAAGGCAATGCAGTTTTAATAAAATCATATAGCTTGTTACAAGATAGATTTTTTAAGTATATGTCTGATAGTGGTTATAAAGGCTTTATTCGTGGTGTAAAAGGAAGTAATCAAGAACATTTAGAAGACTTGCAATTTAAAATCAAGAAAGATACTGAAAGACTAGAAAACATTACAAATAAAGTTGAAGAAAAGGAAGCTTCTTATAATTCCTATATGAAATATGATAAACAAATTGAAGATATTTCTAACTTAGGTAAAGAAAAGAAATTTACTAAAAAAGTAGAGCTATCAAAAGAGGATTATGAAACTCTAACAACTTATGCTAAAAAAGGAATTATTGCAGATAAAGAAATATATGAACTAAATAGCAGAATTGATAATTTAAGAAATGCAGTAGACAAGTGGAAATCTCTATATGATGATATTGTAGAAAAAACAAAAGATTATTTCCATGCTATAAAGCTTGCCCCTCAAAAAGTTACAAATTTCTTTAAATCTTTATTTGATAAAGAAAAACAAGATGAGTTAGAACGACAAAGACTTGAGCAAGAAAAAATACAAGCTGGGAAAAAAGCTCGTGAACAAGCTAGAGAAAAAGCAAGACTTGAAAAACAGAAATTAAAGAACTCTCCTGAATACAAGAAAAAAAGGAGGGCTGACAGAGATGCAAGATAGTGAAAAACTATATAGAATTGAACTAACTAATGAAGAATTTGAATTTGTAGAACAATTAAAGAAAGAGTTTTGTAATAAACTTTCTAAAATGAGCAACGAAGAAATTGCAGAATATTTAAAAAGTTTTTATCCAGAACAAAATTTGAACTTTGAAAAAGAAATAAAAGGTACTATTTATAAGGTAAATACCTATTTTAACAAAGATTCGGAACACACAATATTAACTAGATTTTTTGAAATCTTCCAAAAGTAATATTTTTTGTATTGAATTTTTAGTTTGAAATATGGTATATTATAAACACTACTTGAAATGTAGTAACTATAATTTTATATCGTATTTCAAGCTGTCTAAGGAAAGGAGTAAATAATGAAACAGCTAGAAAGCGATAAAATCACTGCTTTATACTGTCGTTTATCAAAAGATGATGAAATGGCTGGAGAAAGCAATAGTATAAAAAATCAAAAATTAATTTTAAGTAAATATGCAGAAGATAACAAATTTCAAAATGTTAAGTTCTTTGTTGATGATGGGTATTCTGGAACTACCTTTACAAGACCTGCTTTTATGGAAATGATGGAACTTGCTGAAAGTGGACAAATTGGAACAATTATAGTAAAAGACCATTCAAGACTTGGTAGAAATAGACTTGTTGTAGGACAACTTCTTGAAGAAGATTTTGTAAGGCTTAATATTAGATATATTGCTATAATGGATAATATTGATAGTAGTAAAGGTTTAAATGACTTCTTGCCTATTCAAGACTGGTTTAATGAAATGCATGCCAAAAATACAAGTCAAAAAGTTAGAGCAGTTCTTAAAAGTAAAGGCGAATCAGGAATTTCACTTGCTAATAATGTGCCTTATGGTTATAAAAAGGATGAAACAGATAAAACAAAATGGGTTATTGATGAGCAATCAGCAGAAGTTGTAAAAGAAATATATAATCTTTTTATTCAAGGACATGGAACTTTTGAAATTGCAAGAATACTTACTGAAAAAAGTATAATGACACCAGCAGAGTATTTTATAAGTGTTGGAATAAAGTTCCCATCTAAACTACAAGAATTTAAGCATCAGTGGAATGCTACAACAGTAGCAAGTATTTTAGATAGACAAGAATATATTGGAGATACAGTTAATTTTAAATATACCATTCGTTCCTACAAAGATAAGACTAAAGTTCCTATTCCAAAAGAAGAGTGGCAAATATTTAAAAATACCCATGAACCAATTATTGATGAATATACTTGGAACATTGCTCAAGAGTTAAGAAATAACAGAAAAAAGCCTACAAGATCAGGCAAGAAAAGTATATTTTCAGGATTACTATTTTGTAATGATTGTGGCAAAAAAATGTATTTTCAATCTCCTGTTACTGACCTAAACGCAAAAGACCATTATAGATGTTCAAGTTATAAGAAAAATATTTCTTTATGCACTTCACACTGGATTACAGACGAAGTCTTACAAAGCCTTGTTTTAGAAAATATACAAAAAGTAGTTTCTTATATGAAAAATTTTGAAGATTTATTTATAAAAGAACAATTACAAAAATCTACACAAAATGAGCTAAAACAAATCTCTAAAAACAAGAAAGAACTAGAACAAGCAAAGAAAAGAATAATTGAAATTGATAACTTGTTTATGCATATCTATGAGGATAATATATCTGGAAAGATAACAGATGAAAGATTTAGAAACTTATCTTTTAATTATGATAAAGAACAAAAAGAATTAAAAACAAAGATTGAACAATTATCAAAAGAAATCAACAATACTGAAAAGAAAACAACTGACTTAACACAGTTTATATCTAATGTTAAGAAATATACTGAAATAACTGAACTAACACCAGAAATACTAAACGAACTTATAGAAAAAATATTAGTTCATCAAGCAGAAAAAGTTAATGGCAAAAAAGTTCAAGAAATAGATATATATTATAGAGGTGTTGGTATTATTTCTTTTCCAGTAAGTTTGGAAGATATGACAATGGTAATTGAAAAAATGATAAATAAAAGAATATCAGCTTAAACAAGCTATTTTATGGGGAGAATATTTTAGTGTACTTAACTAAAGCATTCTCCCCTATATGTTATGACCAACGGCACATAACATGGGGGCTCTGCGAGGCAATAAATTTGCTCAAACAAAAAAATACCATCCTTTTTTAGAATGATATCTATATCTATCTGTTCTATAAAAAGTTCGAACAGATACGTCGTTGGAGCTACTAACGGGAATCGAACCCGTGACCTCTACCTTACCAAGGTAGCACTCTACCGACTGAGCTATAGTAGCATATTTATTTTACAAATTGTATTATATGTGTTACAATTGCATTTGTCAATATTTTTGATGAAATTTATAAAAAAGATATGGAGTGAAGATGATGGCAAGTTTTGAACACGACTTTGAAATTGGGTTTCGTGATGTTGGAAAAAGTAATGAACTTACTAATAAAGGTCTTATTGGTTTTTTAGAGGATATTGCTGGTATGCATTCAAATGAGGTTGGTTATGGACTAAATCATATTGAAGAAACTGGCTTAACTTGGGTACTGCTAAATTGGAAAATTCGCATTTTGAAACGCCCTCTTTATGGAGAAAAAATTCATATTAAAACTTGGGCACGAAATTCGATGAAGTTTTATACTTTTCGTGATTTTGAAGTTTATAATACCAAAAATGAATTAGTGGCAATTGCTACTACAAAATGGGTACTTATGGATGCCAAAACAATGAGTTTAATGAAAATTTCGGAAGAATTAATCTCAAAATATTGTCCTGAAAGTAAAATGGTATTTGAAGGTGAAACTGAAATTAATAAGTTAGAAGCTCCAAATGAATATTCTATTGTTATGCCCTATACCATTCAAAGAAAGGATATTGATATTAATGGTCATGTGCATAATACCTATTATTTAGATTTTGCCTATGAAATTCTTCCAGATGATGTGTATGAAAATTTTAATTTTGGTAATTTTGAAATTATGTACAAAAAGGAAACTAAACTTGGAGAAACCATTAAATGTTTTTATACTAAAATAGATACTTCTCATTATGTAGTAATGAAAACAGAAGATGAAAAATCGATTCATTGTATTGTAAAATTTGATGAATAATGTAATAAAGAAAGGATGCTAGAGTTATGGCTTTTGATGGAATTGTAACCAAACATGTGGTAGAAGAATTAAGTAATTGTTTGATTGGTGGAAAAATTAATAAAGTCTATCAACCAAATAAGAATGAAGTTTTATTTGAGATTTACGCAAACCAAAAGCATTATGTATTACTTGCTAATATTGATGCTAGTTCTTGTCGTGTTCATTTAACCAATCTACAAAAACAAAATCCCCTAACTCCTCCTAATTTTTGTATGCTTCTTCGTAAGCATATTATTGGTATGAGAATTCAGTCTTTTAAAACTTATGGTCTTGAAAGAATCATTCATATTGTATTAGATGGTTATGATGAGTTAAATGATTTTGTAACAAAAGAAATTATAATTGAACTTATGGGAAAACATAGTAATATTATTTTATTAAATCAATCTGGTAATATAATTGATAGTGCCAGACATCTTGATCAGTATTCTGGCTCAGTAAGAGATATTTTGCCTGCAAGACCTTACGTTTTTCCTACTACAGCCAAAACAAATTTCTTAGAATTACAAGATTTTGAAGAGTTTTATCATATGCTTATTCCCTATCTTAAAGAAGATCGTATCGATACGATTATCCCTTCTCATTTTAATGGAATTAGCCGATTGCTTATTGAGTCTTTGCTCACACAACATCATATTGATCCATCATCCACTTTAAAAGAAGATTATCGCACCCTTTATCAGTCTTTACGACAGCTAATTACCTCTTCTTTGGTACATTGCATTCCTTTTTCCAACCATCAAAAAGAGGATTTTGTCCTTGCTAAAACAGATACAAAATCCCCTTTAGCAATTAATCATTTTTTAGATGATTTTTACACAAACAAAGAAATGATAAATGAGTTTATTAGTTATCGAAATAGTGTATTGAAACTAATTTTAAATGAATTAAAAAAATATACGAAGCGTTTAGCTAATATGAATGAAAAGTTAGAAGAATGTCATTCAAAAGAACAGTATCGCATTTATGGAGAACTTATTACGGCAAACCTATATCAAATTGACCCAAACACCAATGTAAGTGACCTTACTCTTCCTAATTATTATGAAGATAACAAATTAATTACCATTCCTATGGACAAAAGTTTATCTCCTAGTTTGAATGCAAAAAAGTTTTTTAAAAAATACAATAAATTAAAAAATGCTTGTGAAATTGTGAATAAACAAAAAGAAGATACCATTCATGAAATCGACTATATTGAAAGTATTATTTACGAATTAGAAAATGCAAAAACCGTTTCGGATATCGACGTGGTTTACACTGAATTTTCTGAAAATTTTTTAGGAAAAAGTTTTCTTACTTCAGAAAAACCAAATAAAAAGAAAACAACAAAAAAGAAAAAAGAAGAGGAATTTTCTCCCCTTACCTATACCATTGATGGCTATACCGTTTTGGTTGGAAAAAATAACAAACAAAATGATTACTTAAGTTTAAAATATACTCATTCTAATGACCTATGGTTTCATACAAAGGACATCCATGGAAGCCATGTAATTTTAAAAACAAATGGCGAAGAAATCTCGCAAGATACCATTAACAAATGTGCTTCACTTTGTGCCTTCCATAGTAAAGCCAAAAATTCTTCTAATGTAGCGGTCGATTATACATTTGCTCGTTATGTAAAAAAAGCTTCTGGTGCAAAACCTGGTATGGTTATCTACACTAATTATACTACTGTAAATGTAAATCCACAGCAATTTGACTTATGTTAATTGTCATGTTATAATTGTACTACACATTGCGTTAGGATTATATGCAAAAGGAGGAATTGTATGGTACAAGATGAAAAAATCAAATTAGTTTCCGATATTACAGACTCTTTATTGAGGGAAGGAAACAAATCAAAACAACTTTATGCTAAAGTTATCACTAATCGAATTACTACAGTAGAACTTATCAATGAATTGGAGGAAATTTCTAACAATATTTCCTTGGTTCAGGCTAATATCGCAACTGTAACAGGTCTTAAAGCATAATCCTAACCGTATTAGGGGGGCACATTTTATTGTGTCCCCTATTTCATAATTTTAAGAAAAAATTAATTGATATTTTCGAAAAATGCTGTATAATGTAGATATAAGGGTGTGATAAAATGAAATTAGTAAGAAGGATAATCCTAGTAATTTTATTGATAATAATTGTTGTGGTTGGCTCGATTATATATATGGGATATCAAATGTATCAAGATGCTATTACAAAAACGAGTATTGCTAGTCGTATTGAAGAACTTAAGAAAGATGAAAATTATATACGTTTTTCGGAAATTCCAGAACATTTTAGAAATGCTATTGTAGCAGTAGAAGACCATCGTTTTTATACACACAATGGAATTGATATTATTACAACAACACGCTCGATGATGGAAAATATAAAAGAAAAAGAAATTGTGGCAGGTGGAAGTACCATTACCCAACAAGTACGGAAGACTTCTTTATTTTACCCAAGAACAACGTTTTACTCGAAAAATTGCAGAACTATTTGTTGCCTTTGACTTAGAAAAAAATTATTCAAAAGAAGATATTTTAGAATTATATTGTAACATGATTTATTATGGTGATGGATATTATGGGCTAAAAGAAGCAAGTCTTGGGTATTTTAATAAATCCCCCAATGAACTAACCTTAGCAGAAGCGTCTTTGTTAGCAGGCCTTCCAAATGCACCTAGTGCTTACTCTCCTACTAAAAATCCAAAATTAGCACAAAAAAGACATTCTATTGTATTAACGCAAATGGTAAAATACGAATACATTTCAGAAGAACAAAAACAAGAAATTGAAAATACCTTTCAACAATAAAAAGAGCATTTTGCTCTTTTTATTGTTTTGTTACTGCACATATTTTTTATTTAATTTATAAAAAACATTTATTATATATGGTTTAAGCTTCTTTGTTTTGGTCGGTTCATTTTATTTGAATATACCTTATCCATTACCCTATCTGGATAATGCTTATCTAAAAAAGCATCTATTTTGCTATTGGCTTCTATTTTTTGTACTCTCTCATTTTGTCTTGCTCCTGCAAGGCAGGAAATTCCAATATTAAATAGCATAAAACCTACTAATATGGCAGTAATGGTTTTAAATTGTGTGTTTCCAATGTAGATGTCAATTTTTTGTAATAGTGGTAATACAAATTTTACAAACAGTACTCCTAATATTCCCCAACAAAAGCAAAATAGTAAACTTGTTCTTCCTCCTATGTTTAAAAACATATTACTATAATCCCACGATACGGTTCCAAAGCATAACTCTTGAAAATAAGAACAAAAGTATTCAATTGCTCCGCCAAGAACCATACTACAAACAAATACTTTTTTCACATCTTTTACTTTACTAACAATAAAGTAATACATAACTGCTCCAATTCCATACACAGGAATAAATGGTCCATAAATAAGTCCTTGTCGTATTTTAAAAGAATGGTCAAAAATAATTCCTACTAAAGTTTCTACAATACAACCAACAATACTTCCAATTAAAAACACCCAAAATATTTTAATCAATTCATCTTTGATTTTTTGTAACTTCTCCTTGTTCATATTCTCCACCTCTTATTTCTTCTTTTATTACTACATTTTTTACTATAACATATTATTCTTAATTTTTTATTAACCAATCTTTAAACTTTCGTTAAGTTTCTTACTCATTCATTGCTGTAATGTCTTTATCTTTCTATATATGTCTCCCCAATTGTTTACTTCTTTTATATATTCGTTTTCTTCTAATTTTACCAAATTCGTGTCTCTAAAATACAATGTTTTTACATGATTGTCTGATAATTTCTTTATAATTTTCCAATCATCATCAATCATAATATCTACATTTTCATTTTTACAAACTTCTACCTTATCATCTATCTTCCAATAATATTTGTCAAATTCAATATTGTTTTCTTTCAATAATCGTAATGCATCATCTTTCATCTCTTTGACAAATCCGCCTCTAGCAGTAATAACTACAAACTCATGTCCTTGTTCTTTTAATAAATTATATACTCCTATAAAACCTGACATTAAATTGCTTTGATACTGTTAAAAAATATTTTTCAATAAATGCTTGTTCTTGTTCATCTGTCCAATTATATCTAGCTTGAAATTTAGGTTCTTCTCTATTAACTAAATTATCTCCTTTTAAAATGTCTATATCAAATATTTCTTCATACGTTCTAAACGTTGTTTCACTATCAATAACTACACCATCTAAATCTATTCCTATTTTCATAACTACCTCTTTATTACTATATTTTTTGTTTTAATGTTATTTCAAATTCATTAAATCCATTTTTCTTATAAAAGCTTAGTGCATTTTCATTTTTAGCAGATGCTGTTACTTTTAATTCCTCTATTTTATTTTGGATGCAATATTCTTTAAATGCGTTTATTAATTTTGTGCCTATGCCATCTTTCCTATAACTTTCTAATACAAACATATTATCTATTTCTGCTAATGTTTTTGTTACATAACTCCCTTGTACGTTAATACTACCTGCCAAATAACCTATAACATTAGCTTTATCTAATGCGATATATACAATTTCATTATTTAACATATCATTAAAATACTTTTCGCCATTTTTTCCAAACGTCCATCCCACTTTTAGAGATGTATCGAAATTGTTATATTCAAATTCAAATAATTGATTATTCAAATTTTTAATATCTTCTAAATGTGTATTATTTGCCCTTTTTATTTCTATTTCCATTTGTTTTATTCCCCTTATCTCTTCAAAGTTTCTATAAGCTATTCTATCTATGCTTCTGGTATTCCTACTTTATACTCCACATCCTCCATAAACGGAAACATTTCTTTTAATCGTTTATAGGTAATCATTGCCATACGTGGTTGGGGATTTTTGTCGTGTACTGAAATTAGTTTTTGTGTATAGCAATTTTCGGTGGTCTTGAATACTAAATAACGATTATTTACATAGGTAAAATACACTTGAAATCCATTATCTAATTCCTCACAAAATTGTTCAAAAGTATAGTTGTTTTCCATTATTTTATTTCCAATTCCTTTCAAAATTATTTAATCATTTCTTCAAATTGTGCCTCGGTTAAAATGGTAATGCCTAATTGGCTTGCTTTTGTTAGTTTGCTTCCTGCTTCTTCTCCTGCTAGGACGTAGGTGGTTTTTTTGGATACAGAAGAGGATACTTTTCCTCCTAAGGTTTCGATAATCTCTCCTGCTTGTTCTCTTGTGTAGTTTTCTAAGGAACCGGTTAGAACGAAGGTGGAGCCTGCAAATCTTTGGTCGTTTGTGCCTGTTTGTTCTTCTTCCATGTTGACGTTTGCGTTTCGTAGTTTTTGAATTAGGTCTATGGTTTGGGCTTGTTTGAAAAATTCGTATATGCTTTGGGCCATAATTTGTCCTACATCTTCTAGGTTTGCGAGTTCTTCTATACTAGCGTTCATTAGTTTGTCTATGGTATTAAAGTGTTTTGTGATGGTTTTTGCGGTTTTGGAACCGATGTGCCTTATTCCTAAGGCAGTAATTAATTTATAAAATGGTCGTGTTTTACTTTCTGTTATGGCATTTACTAAATTGGTTGCAAATTTGGTGCCGTTTTTCTTTAAAGAGGCAATGTCGTCAAAGGTTAAAGTATAGATATCCGCTATATTTTGTATGAAGCCTTTTTCAATAAATTGTTCCACTAAGTTTTCGCCAAGACCTTCAATATCCATTCCTTCTTTGGAAACAAAGTGAATGATATTTCTAAGTAGTTTTGCTGGACATTCAATTCCCATACAACGAATGGCTGCTTCTCCTTCTTCTCTTATAGCTTCTGCTCCACATACAGGGCAAGTTTTTGGCATGTTAAATACGACTTCTTTTCCTGTTCGTTTTTCTTTTTTTACTTCTACAATTTCTGGAATAACGTCTCCTGCTTTTTGGATGACAACCGTATCTCCAATTCGTAAGTCTTTTTCTTTTATAAAGTCTTCGTTATGCAAGGTTGTTTTGGAGATGGTAGAACCTGCTACACTAACTGGTTCTAAAATTGCCATTGGTGTAATTACTCCGGTTCTTCCTACTTGACATACAATATCTTTTAATATGGTTTCTTTTTTCTCTGGTGGATATTTATAAGCAATGGCCCATCTTGGGGTTTTGGCAGTACTTCCTAAGTCCTCTCTTAAGCTTAAATTGTCTACTTTGATAACTGCCCCATCAATGCCAAACGATAAACTTTCTCTATCGTTTCCAATTTGTTTAATCGCTTTTATTGCTTCTTCTATGGTATTACATGGGATTTTTACAGGGTTTACCGAAAATCCAAGCTTTTCTAAAAATAGTAGTTCTTCGTAATGGGAGTGAAACTCTTTTCCTTCTATTTTTTGTACATTGAAAATGTAGATATCCAGTGGTCTTTCAGCAGTTATTTTGCTATCTAGTTGTCTTAGGGAACCAGCAGCTGCATTTCGTGCATTGGCAAATAATGGTTGTTCATTTAAACTTCTTTCTTCGTTCATGGCTTCAAAGTTTGCTTTACTAATAAATACTTCGCCACGTACGGTTATGGTTAAAGGTTCTTTTAGTGTGTGTGGTATGGTTTTTATGGTTTTTAGATTGGTGGTAACATCTTCTCCAATTAACCCATTTCCACGGGTTGCTCCTTGTACTAATACCCCATTTTCATATTTTAATGCAGCAGATAAGCCATCGATTTTGGTTTCTACTACATATTTGGTCGGTTTGTCTTTTTCTTTTGCCATTTTTTGAATTCGTGTATCAAATTCGATTAATTCTTCAAAATTAAAAATATCTTGTAAGCTTTGAAGAGGTACTTCGTGTTCTACCTCTTGAAAGCCTTTTTTGACATGTCCTCCTACTTTTTGAGTTAGCGATTCTTTGGATTGAAATTCGGGAAATTCTTTTTCCAAATTTCGTAATTCTAGCATTAACATATCATATTCAAAATCCGATATTTCTGGGGAATCCTCATCATAATATCGTTTTGCATGGTATTCTACTAAATTTCGTAATTCACTAATGCGTTTTTTCGCTTCTTCTTTTTTCATCTTTGCCTATATCTCCTTTTATTTTTTACAATATGTTGTTCTTCCTCTTTGAATAAGTCTTTTCCATTTTTAATATAGTCATACCCTGAAAAGATGGTTGCTATTACACAAATAGTCATCATAATGGTTACAGCGAAGTTAATCCAGTACTGGTATCCTACAAGTTCTCCATGAAAAATAGCTCCATAGTAACTATTATCCATAAAAGCTAAAATAACGGCAATCATTTGCGTAACGGTTTTTAATTTTCCCCAAATAGAAGCTGCAACAACTTCTCCCCCTTTTTCTACTGCAATTAAGCGATATCCGTGATACCACAAATTCTCGAAATAAAATAATAATTGGTATCCAAGCAGGTAATTTGTTCATTTCCACAAGTAACATCATAGCAGCCAATACTAATATCTTATCTGCAATTGGGTCTAAAAACTTACCAAAGGTAGTTATTTGATTTCTAGCACGTGCAATGGTTCCATCAAGTTTATCCGTAATTGAGGCAATTATAAAAATAAAATTCATAAGCCACATAGAAATTGGAATTCCAAAAAATTCTCCTGGTATATGAAAAAATGGGATTGCTACCATCACTGGTACTAATACAATACGAAAAATAGTTAATTTATTTGGTAAATTCATCGTTTTTCTCTCCTTCTTTTTTGATAGGTTTATTATATACAAAAACCCAAAAAAAAGAAAGTGCAAAATAAAAAATTATACAAAAAAGAGCAACGGTTTCCCATCACTCTCTCTTGCAAAGAGCCCACGCTTACTCTTTTTCAATCGCTTCTTCCATCATATTTAAAAACTTATTCACAGCTGTATCAAAGAAAGACACGTCATCATTTGCTTCAAGTATCCGTCCATCTTCTCTACTCTCCACAAATTTGCTAATTTTACTGTTAAAGTCTCTTTTGCACCGTGCAAATTCATTAAGTCCACGAATCGGCATACGTTCATAGCTAATCTCATAGTCGTCATCCGATGAAGAAATCGTAAAGTCTCTAAATCTTTGAGCCGCCAAAAATATGTTACTTTCTATTCTTTGGAGCTTTTTTTCAGTAGACCTTAATATGAAAGATTTAATTCCCCAACTGGGTAACGAATTTCGTGCTATTCGCACACCAAAAGACCTTTCATCATATAGCTTTGCCATTTCGTCTTGGAACCGTTTTGCTTCCTTAATTTTTTCTTCATTAATTTTCATGAAGCTACTCCTTTCTTTCTAATACATTAGAAATCTTACTACTTTTCTACATTGTTTTGCGTGGTTATTACTTTTTCATTATACCACGTTTATGTTAATTTGTAAAATTTACCTTCTATTATTTTCTACAATATCGACAATATCGCTAATGTAATCCCCTATTACTGGGATGTTTAGTGTTACGATTTTTTGTAGGATTATTACTAGAATTGCGGTAAGGATTGTGAAGCCTATTCCGATTCCTATTCCTTTTGATATTCCGGCTAGGAGATTTCGGATTAGGAGTTCTTTTCGGTTTCCTAGTATTTCGGATAAATCGATGAAACGATTTTTGATGAGTGCATAATTTAAGTCATCGATACTTTTTTCTAGTCTTTTGAAATGTGTTTTTTTGATAAACATATAAACCACCCTACTTTTTTTGCTAACGCATAGCCATTCTTTGTAAGTGGCAAAGCCACTAACATAATCTTTATTAGGGTGGTTTATTTTTTGAAAACTATACATTATTTTGCGTTTCAATTGTGATTGTATTTTGGTTATTATTGGTTTCTTGTTCTTGTTTTTTCTTGTCTTCTTCCTCTTTTAGCTCTTCTAGTTTTACAATCAATTCTTGTAGTTTTTTCATGTCTTTTCCTATCATTTCCCAATCGTTGTTGTTTGATGAGGTTTGTAGGTTGTTATTGGCTTTGATAATAGCTTCTATTAAATCTTCTATGGTATCGGTATTTTCAACTTCTATTTTGACTGCTGATTGCGAAAGAAGATTTTTAATAGCTCCTTTTAAGGTATCATCTATGGCTACTTTGTTTCCACAAGCTACTACTACTTTTTTCAAGGTTGGTATGCTTTTTGACTCGTTTAGTGAAATTTGATAAATTGGTTGTACATATAAAATCGTATTATTAATTGGAACTGCTATCATACTTTTTATGGTTCTCATACCAGGTGTATTAATGGTTTCTAGTTCACTAGCTATGGTTTCATCTTGCCCAAGTAAGGTTTCTAGTTGCATTGGTCCTAATAGATTGGTGTCTTGTGGGAATTTGTATAATCTTAATTTTGCTCTTCCTTGCTCATCATAGGTTCCTACCAAATAGGCTTTTAAGTTTTGCTTATCTAGTACCGTATAGGAAGTAACTAATCCTAACTCTGCTTGTTCCGAATCGATGGTCTTTAACATGGTATAATATGGCTCCTGTTTTACTCCTTTTGATGAGACCTGTGTTGTCGTTCTTGCATATTTTGCAATTTCCCATATATCATCACTTCGATATAATACATCTGTACTTACATTATGGTACATTTGTAAAATTTCTGCTTGTATATTATATAAAAATTCTGGATACACAAAATGTTTTACAATATCCTCTGGTATGGCTTGTTCTTCAAATAGGTCTGGATATCGGTTTTTATATGACATTATAATTGGGTCTGTGGTATCGGTAATATAAAACTTTGTGGTTCCGTCATAAGCATCAATTAATACTTTTAGGGAATTTCGAATATAGTTAATTTCTTGCCTTGTTCCACCATGTTCTATGGTAATTGGTTGTGAATATGGATATTTATTGCTCACTGTATAAGCATCTAATACCCAAATTAATCTTCCTTCCTTTGATACTACCATATATGGCTTTTCATCATAAATAACATTTGGTAAAATTGTTTTTGCTCTTTGTAGGATATTTCGGTTAATTAAGATTTTACTATCTTCGGTTACATTGCTTGATAATGCTAAATTCACATCTTTTTGTCTAATGGCAAGAATCATTCGGTCAATAAAATTTAAGCTAAGACCTGCTTGCCCGTTATAATTATATTCTGCACTTTGTGAGGTTGTGGTTGGGTAATCAAACTCAGATTTATTTTTACTGTTGGTTACAATGGTATTATTGGTTTCTAATCCAAAATAAATTCGTGGTTCTTCCATATAAATGGCTTGATTTTCTGTAGAAAAATCTTTTTGAAGGTATTTTACATTGCCTAGTTCATCCGTTGAAGTAGCTGAAGTAACAACTGCTCCAAAACCGTGGGTATATTCATAAGTTTTGTTATTATAACTTCTATCTCCACTGCTTATTATTTCTCTTGGTGAAACATAAACTAATTGATTTTCCCCTTTTATTTGATATCGACTAATATTCGCATTTCGGTAAGCATAGTAACCTGTATTGGTTTGAGTAACGGCTAACGTTTTTAATATGATTTCTTCTGTGACAATACTAATATGATCGGTTACTTCCGTATGTTCTTCAATTTGTTCTAAATTATGAGTATCGTCATTTGGAATATCGAATTCATCGATTTTTATGTTATAGGCTGTTTTGGTATTGTCAATATTGGCCCTAATATAGTCTTTTTCTTTATCCAATTCGTTTGAGTTTATATAAATTAAATTAAATCCAACCATTACAACAAATAGACCCACTAGGTAAGCTGGTACTGCTAACACAGAAATAATAACACGTTTGGTTTTCTTTTCTTTAAAATAACGAATTGCCATCCATACCGAAACAACTAGTACAATTGCTAAAAAGCGATATCCCCATAATTTGATGGTAACATCGGTAATACCTGCTCCATAAATGGCAGTAGAAGCATCATTATGTAAAATTAAAAATTTATCCGTTAATATTCCTTGTGCTTTTATTAGAATAATCCCTGCAAAACCAATGGATAGTATTTTTACATTACGAATCATTTGTTTAAAGAAATTGCTTTTCTTTAATGTTTCTGCATTTACACCATCAAAATATTGATTAAAAATAACAATATAATAAAAAGTGGCATATATCGTAATCCCTATCATAACTGCCATAAAGTAGAATAAGATTAGTTCAACAAAAGGCTTTTCAAATAGGTAAAATCCTATGTCTGCTCCAAAAACAGGGTCATATATACCAAACCATGCACGGTTAAAAAATCTTGCTACTTGTTCACTTAAAAAGGTGGAAATCGCAACACTAATTAGTGCCGATAAAATAAATGCAATGGATTTGTTTGGTAGTTTTGGCATATCCTTTTTTTCCTCATCAAAAAAGGCTTTTAATCCTTTTTTGATACTACGGTTGCTCATATAAAAAGCAGTAAATAGGAGGATAAAATTAATTCCCATCGTAGCATATTGATAAAATATGTTTTGTTTGAATACTTGCTTAAAATTTTCTCCTATTTCTATGGTTTCTAAGTAAGTTCCACGGTAAGAAATATAGGTAAATATGGCTAATATAAAAATAACAATGAGTACTAATATGGCTCTTGTTCGTATTTGTTTATTTTTCTTTGTTGTTTGGTTTGTCATTTCTTGTTTTGTTTGTTTTTCCTCCATTTTCTCCCTCCTATAAAATCGCTTTTACGAAATCCTTTGGATCAAATAATTCCATATCATCAATTTGTTCCCCTACACCAATGAACTTAATTGGTAATTTATTTTCATCTACAATTCCTAAAACAACGCCACCTTTGGCTGTTCCATCTAGTTTCGTTAATACGATTCCAGTAAGTGGAGTGGTTTCTCCAAAGGCTTTTACTTGTGAAATGGCATTTTGACCTGTGGTTGCGTCTAGTACAATTAGTACTTCTTTTGAGCAGTCTGGTAATTCTTTATCGATTACTTTTTGAATTTTAGCAAGTTCATCCATTAGATACTTTTTATTATGTAATCGTCCTGCTGTATCACAAATAAGAATGTCTGCATTGGTTTCTTTTGTTATGTTAATTGCCTCATATACGACAGAGGCTGGGTCTGCTCCTTCTTCTTTTTTTACCATATCACAACCCGAACGTTTTGCCCAAATTTCTAATTGTTCCACTGCTGCTGCACGAAAGGTATCGGCTGCTGCAATTACAATTTTCTTTCCATCCTTTTTTAAACGATTGGCAATTTTTCCAATGGAAGTGGTTTTTCCAACCCCATTTACGCCAACTACTAAAATAATGGATGGTTTTGTATCTAAATGCAAACTACTATCAATGTCTAAAATACTTGCCATTTCCTCACGTAACGCCTGTTTTACTTCTTCTGCTTCTTTTATATTTTCCTTCTTAATTCGCTCTCTTAAATTGGAAATAATCGAAACCGATGTCTCCATTCCAATATCGGACATAATCAAAATTTCTTCTAATTCTTCTAATAATTCTTCATCTACCTTACGAAACACGCTAAATGCCTGATTCAATTTCTCATCAAAAGAACTCTTTGTCTTCCCTAGTCCTTGTTTCAATTTATCAAAAAATCCCATAATTTCTCTCTTTCCTTTGTCAATTATTGTAGACAATATTTTATCACAAATTTTCCATTTTTCCTAGCCTTTTTTGTGGAATTGTCTAAAATATTTGTTACCGTTTAGACTATATTTAAAATAACTTGCGAAGCCATACAAGAAAGCCCCTTTAACAAGGGGGCTGTCAGCATTAGCTGACTGGGGGTTCTTATATTCGTTTTCTATTCGTTGTATGTTTTACTATACATTCTATATGTTCGCATACTTGTTCAAAATTTTTTCTAACTTGTTCATTTGTAAATCTTATTATTGTTATATTATATGCATTTAATATATCTGTTCTTATTTTATCATATTCTATTCCTTTTTCTGTATAGTGTTGACTTCCATCTAGTTCTATACCTATTTTCTTTTCTGGACAGTAAAAGTCTAAAATATAATTATCAATTGGTTTTTGTCTTACAAATCTTACATGAAATTTTGCTAGATATTGATACCAAAGTTTATTTTCTTCTGGTGTTGAATTGTTTCTTAATTTTCTAGCTTTCAAAAATAAATTTTTATTGTATGGTAAATACATGATAAACTCCTTTCTAAGAACCCCCAGTCGCCCATACGGGCGCCAGCCCCCTTGTTAAAGGGGCTTTCTTGCATAGCTTCGTAGCATTTTTAATTTAATCTATGTAATTACAATAACGTAGATACAACAAATAAAGGTAGTTATTTTACCTTGCTTCAAATATATTCTTTTCGGTAAATTCTTGATTTAAATTAGATTAAAACCCATTTAGAATTTAATTTTCTTTGATAATCACTTTTTTGAATAAAACATTATTAATATTCATCGCCACCTAACAATCGTATTGTAGCAAAATATCGTTCTATATGCAAGGTTTTTATAAACTTTTCAGTAGACAAATCTATGATTTGTCTACTGGGTATTATTTCTTACGAATTAAAATTAGTGGCGTGGTTTGTCTGCCTTGTCCTGCTGGATTGTCTTTTATTAATTCTTTCAAATATTCTTCTCTTCCTTTTAGGTCGCTTGATACGCCTAATATTTCTTGTCCTAAGTCGTTGGCATCTACTATCATACAACTAATACCAAGTTTTTGTTTTATTTCATTACATACTCCATTTGGATTTTGTGGTAATTCTATTCCAATATCTCGGTATTCGCTCCATACATGGTCGTAAAACCCATCTAAACCAGATACTTCTTGTCCTACAATTTGGTAAAAAACTCCTTTTTTTCCGAATAGTTTAGTAATAGCACTTGCAAGTGACGCATATAGTACCTTTATTAGTCCTACTTTATCAATGGCATATTGCATTTTAATGGTTTCTCCTACTCCTACTCCTGTCGTTGGATGTGACGCAAATTTCGATAATAGTTTTGCCCAAAATCCGATTTTTAGGTCTTCTCTTTTTACTATTCGGTTTTGGCAAATACTAATAATTTTTTCACTTATGGAAAGAATATCTCCTTTTTCGTAAATATTAGAAACATATTGATTGATGATGGCTAAATATTCATCCTTGTTCGTGATAAATTTGGTTTTAATGGCATGTCTTAAATAAACCTCATCTCCTACTTTTATTTCCACTTTTTTGTTATCATTGGCTTTAAATTCCATACATACCTCCTAAACTAGTTGTAATTTACAACCCTATGCCTTTTATAACATAGGGTTGTATCTGTTTTGTATGAAATTTGTATCAAACTTGCATATAATTTGTATCTATTTTGTATCAATTTTTAATAGATTTCACTACTTCTACCTCATTCATCATTCTATTAATTGTATGAATGGATAGTATAAACATATCCTGATCTTCTACTAAATTAATCACTAGATTTGCTTTTTGGGATATACACATATCATCTTCATATTTCCAGTCATCAATAATATATAAATTTAAGTATTGGATATAATTTTTCATAAGTTCCTCTTTACTGCTACAACTGCTCGTATCCTCCTTTTTTAAACCTACACATAATATTTTTCCTGTTTTATATTCTCTATCAATATAATATTCGTTATTTCCTATTTTTAGAAAAAAACTATCAATTTGATATTGATCCTCTTCACTTCGGTATACTTTATTAATAATACCTATTTGCATTTCTTCTGTATCGTTATATTCAAAATTTCCTAAAATATTGTATTGTTTTAGTTTTAACAATTCTTCCTCCACATCATTTTTTGTATTCTTCGATACCTCTATTAAAACAGATTTTCCATTTTTCATATTTTCAGAATTAAGGGTAATCATATAATTTCCACTTTCCATACTATGAATCGCTTTTACTAAATAAATTTCTTCTGCTTCTACATCTAGGCTATTTTTATTTTTTTCCTTTTCATATACTTCCTTTTCAACTTGCTTATTCTCTATCTCTATTAGTATTTCTGGCATTTTCAAAGATACGCCAATCATGATAGCAACTGCAAAATATACTAACATATTTTCTATTCTTCGCATTTTCCTCCTGCCTCCTTTAACTCAAAAGAAACAATGGTTCCTACATTTTCTTCACTTTCAATATGAAGTTTTGAATGGTGGAAGTTTAAAATTTTGGTTACCAAAGATAAACCAATTCCACTTCCTCCTTCTTGCCTGCTTCGTGCTTTATCAATCATATAAAAATCTTCTGTCACTCTTTCTATATGCTCTTTTGGTATTCCAATTCCTTTATCTATTACTGATATTTTATAGTTTTCATTCTCTAGTTTTTCGCCTTTTACAAGAATTTTATGGTCTTTCGGTTTTGCTTTATTTGCATTTTCAATTAAATTTCTAAGAACTACTTCAATTAATTCGCTATCTCCCATAATTTTAGCAGGCTCTAGTCTAAATTCTATGGTATTGTCCGTTATCATCATTTCTTCCGCTTTTTGAATTTTCTTTTCTAATTCGGTGATCCAAAATCCCTTTACTTCAATTTTTCCATCGTTTAATGCCATCAGCCTCATTAATTTAAAAGATAACATTTCTAATCGCTTTGTTTCAGAATGAATATAGTATAAAGCTTTGCCAAACAATTCTTCATCACACTTTTTTAATCGTAATAAATCGGTATAGCCTACAATCGCTGTCATTGGTGTTTTTAATTCATGAGTAAATCCATTAATAAAATCATCTTTTTGTTTTACTTGCAAATGTAGTTCATTGATTTTATTTTCAATCTCCACTGCCATTTTATTAAAACTCTCAGCAAGTTCTCCTATTTCATCATTACTGCTAATATCTACTCTTCCACTAAATTCCCCAGAGGCAATCTTTTTGCTCATTTTATTTAATTTCTGAATTGGTCGAATTAACACAGTGGAAAATACCGAAATAATAATGGCAGAAACTACTAAAATAAGAATATTTGCTATTAAAATATCCTTCATCTGTCTTTGTTGTTCTTCATATAATTCGCTTACATCATAGGCATTTACAATGTATATGCTTTTATTATCAATCGACCAATTCGAGGAAAATAACATATAATGTTTGTCACCGATTTGTCTAATTGCATATACTTCCTTTTGGCTATTTAAAATTTCTTTTATTTCTACTTGGTCAATCTCATTAATGTTTGAATATATTTTTTCATATGCCTCATTGTAAATTGCAACAAATTCGGAATTATTTTCCATATATTGATAAAGCGATTCTAAATATTCCACTATATTTTCATCGCTTATCCCTTCTCCTAATTGAATATTTTTTATCATGTTACTTTCTAACATGTACTTTTCTAACATATGTTGTTTCATATTTTGATTTTTGCTATTTTCAATGGAATGTAGGAAGTTACTTTTTACAATATAATGACGACTACAGGATAGCACAATGGCAATCATGGTAATAATAAACAAAACGAGTTTTTTCCAAAATTTCATTTTAAACTCCATTCCTCTCTTCGTGTGCTCTAAAGGTGCACATCATTGTAAAAAAGTTACACCTCTAGCATATAACCAATTTTGTAAACTGTCTTAATTTTATCCTTCCACCCTAACTTTTTTCGTAATCTTTGAATATGTAAATCTAGTGTTCTTGTTTCAAATTCCAATTCTTCTCCCCATACTTTTTCAAAAATCGTTTCACGGTATAAGGCAAAATTTTTGTTTTGTATGAGCAAAATTAGTAAATCAAATTCTTTTGGCGTTAAACACACAACATGACCATCTTTTTTCACTGTTCTTGCCACTATATTAATCTCTACATCTCCCATGGTTTGAATGTCGTTTCCCTTGTGGTATCGTCGTAACACTGCCTCTATTCTTGCCACCAATTCTTCTATCGCAAATGGTTTGGTAATATAATCATCTGCCCCCTGTTTTAGTCCTTTTATTTTATCATAAACTTGACTCTTAGCAGTAATAAAAATAGTTGGTGTAGGGTTAATTTGTTTCATATATTCTAGTAACTCATATCCATCTATTTTGGGTATCATGATATCTAATAGTACCAAATCATACACATTTTTCTCTAACAAATTGGCGGCAACTTCGCCATCTTCCGCCGTTTCGCACAAATATCCTCTTGAACCGTAATTCTATTTTAATCAAGTCACGAATTGCCATTTCATCTTCTACAATTAACACTTTACTCATATTCTCTCTCCTTTTGGTATTATAAAATGAAAATGTATCTAAGTTGTATCTAAATTATTGTAGCATCTATTTTATAGAAATGGAAGTGCTTTTGCTGTTTTTCGTTAGCTTGTGGTGACATAAGTTGTATCATTTTTAATACATTTACATAATTTTTTCTTGCTTTTTGTCTGATTTTATGTTAAACTATGGATTATCAAGTATAAACTTGTGTGCAGTAAAAATCCAATCATCCTTAAGGAGGAAACAAACCAATGAAAAAACTGAAACAAATGAGACTTATGTTATTTGTAATGATTGCAGTTATTGGCTTAACGGGCTGTTCGACAAATCGGTTAGTAGAAACTGCAAAAGAAGAAACTATTTCAAAAGAACTTGTAACATCTTCTTCCAATCTTGCAAAAAACATAATACCTCTAACAAAACCTACCCCTGTACCAACACCAGAACCTGTACCAGAAGACTGCTATGCAACTATTGTGTCTTTTGGTGATACTCTTTGTCATAAACCATTATATAATGCGGCTTATGATAACGAAACGGGTATTTACGATTTTTCCTATATGTTTGAATATGTAGAAAAATATTTTAAAAATTCTACAATAAATATTGGAAATTGTGAATCACCTATGGCTGGTTTAGAACGTGGTTACAGTGGATATCCCTGTTTTAATGCTCCTGAACACCTAGCAATTGATTTACAGGAATTGGGTGTGGATATCATGACAACAGCAAACAATCATACGTTAGATAAAGGATTTGCTGGTTTATCTTCCACTTTGGATTTCTTAGACGATGCTAGGATAATGCATGTAGGAACTGCCAGAAATGAGCCTGAACAAGATTGCATTCTTTTCTTAGATTTGAATGGAATAAAAACCGCTTTTATTGCCTATACCTATGGCACAAATGGAATTTCCATTCCAGAAGGAAAAGAATTTTGCGTCAATCTTATTGATGAAGCACTCATTGAAAGGCAAATTGCGCGTGCCAAAAATGAAGGAGCCGAGTTAATCGTTGCTTCTATGCATTGGGGAGTTGAATATCAAACTACCGAAAATGCAGAGCAAGACAGATTAGCCAAGTTCTTAATCGAAAATGATGTCGATATTATTCTTGGTTCTCACCCCCATGTTCTACAACCCATGAAAATGTTGGAAGTAGAAACCGAAGAAGGCGAAATGAAAGAAGGTCTTGTTATCTTTTCACAAGGTAATTTCTTCTCAAACCAGAGAGACCAAAATACCAGAAACACCGCCATTTTCAATATTGAGGTAAAAAAAGATGGGAAAACTGATGAAGTTAGTGTAGAAAAAGCAAGCTATGCTCCCCTTTATATGTACATAAAGGAACCGGGAGCAAAAAACAGGTATCAGATATTGGATTTAAACGAGATTATCCGTAGTTATGAAGCAGGTGAAGATATATGGTCAGAAACTATGTATAAACTTGCTTTGACGGAAAAAGAACGATGTGAACGGTTGATTGGACCGGAAATCACAAACAAAGAAGAGGGCTCCACTATGGATTGCCCTCTTTTTTTGATAAGAGAATTTTATTTAAAAATACTTATTTTTTCACTTTACAAGTTTTTTCATCTTTTTTTCAATAATAATTTACTTTTTTGTTAGAATAATATAGAATACATATATAAAATATCGAAAAAAAGGAAGTTTTATCATGTACACATATGTTTCAAATTCACGGGAACGATACCATGGCACTTGCCAAAAACTTGGCAAGTAAATTAACCAATGGTGATGTTGTTGTTTTATCTCGGCGATTTAGGTTCTGGTAAGACCAAATTTACCGAAGGTTTTTTAAGTTATTTTGGGCTTGAAGAAGAAATTTCTAGTCCTACTTTTACCATTGTAAATGAATACCATGCAAATGGTCAAAATATCTATCATTTTGATGTTTACCGCCTATCTTCTAGTGATGAATTTTATGCCATTGGTGGAGAACAATATTTTGATAATGGTATTTGCCTTATTGAATGGGGCGAGCAAATTAAAGAGACTTTGCCAAAGGAATATTTACAAATTCACTTTACACGTGATTTTAAAAATGAAACCAAACGAACCTTAACTTTTGAGCCTTACGGAAAAAGGTACGAAACCATTTTAAATAAGCTTAATTTGATATGCTAATACATAACATGAATATAAAATTAATAAAACGGAAAGGATAAAAACGAATTATGAAAATTTTAAGTATTACTACTTCTTCAAACGTATGTGCAGTGGCTATTTTGGAAGACTCTACTTTAATAAAAGAATTACAAATCGATGATGCCAATACGCATTCAGTAAAATTAATGCCCCTTATTCGAGATTTATTTTTACAAACAAACTTATCAGTTCATGACATCGACTTATTTGTTTGTGACAAAGGACCCGGCTCTTTTACTGGTATTCGTATTGGCATCTCTACCATAAAAGCTTTTGGGGATGTTACCAAAAAACCAACTCTTGGCATTAGTTCTCTTACCTCACTTGCCTACTCCTCTAAAAGGGAAGGGCTTATTTGCTCTTTAATCGATGCCAAACATGATAATGTTTATTATTCTCTTTATGAATTAAAAAACGGAATTTACACTCAAATAGGAGAATTTTTAGCCGATACCATTTCTAATATTACAGAAATATTAAAAATTTGTAATAAACCTGTCTTATTTGTCGGAAATGGTAGCACGATTTACAAAGATGTGTTAAAATCATCTCTGAATGAAAATGCCATTTTTCAAGATGATGTCATTTCAATAAGTGCTTATTCTACAGGGCTTGCTGGGTTTGCTACTTTTCAAAAACAGGAAAACTCACCTTTACAGCCTCTTTATTTAAAAAAATCGAATGCCGAAAGAGAAAGAGAGGAAAAAAGCAAATGCTAACCATACGCCCTATGTTACTTTCCGATTTAGAGGAAATCGAAGAAACCTTAACAACCGATTTTGATGATTTTTGGACGGTTTCTATTTTTAAACAAGAATTACAAAATGAACATTCAGAATATTTTGTATGTTTACAAGATGAAAAAATCGTTGGTTTTGCTGGTATTTGGACTGCAGTTGATGACATTCACATTACCAATCTTGTGACAAAAAAGACCTGCCGAAACCATGGAATTGGTACAAAACTTTTAGAACATATTCTCAAAATCACCAAAGAAAAAAACTTACCTAGCCTTACATTAGAAGTAAACGAAAACAATAAATCAGCAATTTCTATATATGAAAAACATCATTTTCAAAAAATTGGACAAAGGAAGAATTATTATAAACAAAATGAGAATGCTATTATTATGACATATTATTTTAAAGAAAGATAGGAGAAGAAACGAATGAAGAAAAATGAATTAAACTACCATCAATTAAAAGATTATTGTAATCCAAATGTATTTAAATTTAAAGATACTTCCGAAATTGACTCTATCAATACCGGAATTGGACAAGAACGTGGTATTAAAGCACTAGAATTTGGAATTAGTGTCGATGTAAAAGGATATAATTTATACTTAGAAGGTCCTGATGGTGTTGGAAAAACCATGTACACAAAGAATTACTTAAAACGAATTTCCAAAAAGGAAAAAACACCTTCTGACTGGTGCTATATTTATAATTTCGATAATCCAAATGAACCAATTGCTGTTTCTTTTAACGCAGGGCTTGGAAAAGAATTTAAAGATGACATGGAAAGTTTTATTAAAGATATCAAAACCGATATTAATAAGACCTTTAGTAACGAAGATTTCGAAAAGGAAAAGACCTTAATTAAACAAGAATTTGAACAAAAGCGTTCTTCCCTATTAGAGAAACTAAATAAAGAATCGATGAAATATGGGTTCCAAGTAAAAACTGCTCAAAATGGTATTTATATGATGCCTGTTATTGATGGAAAAACGATTGAAGAAGACGAATTTGATAAATTAGATGATGCTATTAAAAAGGAATTTGAAAACAAATCTGGTATTGTACAAGAACAAATTTTAGCAACCATTGCTGAAATTAAAGCCATTGAGAAAGCCTCAGACAAAAAAATTGAAGAATGGCAATCTAATGTAGCCTTACTTACCATCAACACCCATATTAATTATATTAAGTCAAAATATAAACGTAATAAAAAAGTAAATAAATTTTTAGATAATGTCAAAAAAGATATTTTAAAAAATGTTCCATTATTCATGGAACCACAACCAAATGCACAGCCTACCCAAAACCAAGCAGGTCCACGTCAAGAGCCAAAGCAACCTTGGCTTAATTATCGTGTTAATTTATTTATTGATAATAGTGAATTAGAGGGTTCTCCTGTTGTAATGGATTCCAACTATTCTTACCATAATCTATTTGGAAAGCTAGAATATGAAAACTATTATGGCTCTTTGAAAACCGATTATACCATGTTACAACCTGGGCTTTTGCACCGTGCCAATGGTGGATACATTATGCTACAAGCAAAAGATTTGTTATCCAATGCCCTATGTTATGATGCTTTAAAAAAAGCTTTACGTATTAAAGAATTAAATATTGAAAATGCAGTTGACCAACGTAGTTCTATGGTAATGATTTCTTTAAAACCAGAACCAATTCCACTAGATTTAAAAGTAATTTTAATTGGTAGTTCAAATATTTACCATACCTTACTTGCTATGGATTCGGATTTCAAAAAATTATTTAAAGTAAAAGTGGAGTTTGAAGATGATGCACCAAAGAATGAGGAAAATGAGTTAAAACTTGCTCGTTTTATTCATGGTTTCTGTGAACAAGAAGATTTGCCACCTTTAGATGCCAGTGCTGTTGCAAAAATGGTAGAATATTCTTCCAAACTTGCCAATAGTAAGAAAAAGTTATCCACAAGATTTAATGACCTTTCTGAAATTGTAGCAGAAGCTTGTACTTGGGCAAAACTAGCAAAATCTAAAGTAGTAACCGCAGATTTTATTACAAAAACTTTAGAAGAACGAATTGACCGTGTTAAAAAATACGATTCACGCTATACAGAAATGATACGTGAAAACACCTTATTAATTAACACTTCTGGTGCAAAAGTTGGACAAATTAATGGATTAACTGTTATGACGATTGGTGATTATTCCTTTGGTAAACCATCTAAAATTACAGTAAATACCTATACTGGAAAATCTGGTATTATTAATATTGAACGTGAAGTAGAACTTTCTGGTTCTTCTCATTCCAAAGGTGTATATATTTTAAGTGGATATATTGGCGAAATGTTTGCACAAGATATTCCTTTATCACTAACTGCTAGTATCTGTTTTGAACAATTATATAACGGAGTCGATGGCGATAGTGCCTCTAGTACCGAATTATATGCCCTACTTTCTAGTTTATCTGGTGTACCAATTAACCAATCCATTGCTGTTACTGGGTCTGTAAACCAAAAAGGGGAAATTCAGCCAATTGGTGGCGTGAATGAAAAAATCGAAGGTTTTTATCAAATTTGTAAAATGAGAGGATTAGACGGTTCTCATGGAGTCATGATACCCGTGCAAAACATAGATAACCTAAGCTTATCGGATGAAATTGTAGAAGCCTGCAAAAAAGGAACTTTCCACATCTACGCTGTTTCTTCCATTGAAGAAGGAATAGAAGTATTAACTGGAGTTCCTGCCGGAAAAAAAGACAAAAACGGACACTTCCCATCCGGAACTGTAAATGCCCTTGCTTATGAGAGGCTAAAGAAATATGCGGAGGTTAGTAGGAAATAAAATAAAACTGACAAATCGTTTGATTTGTCAGTTTTATTCTATTCCTCTGTTTTTGTTTCTTCTGCCTTTGGTGCTTCTTCTACTGTTTCAACTACTTCTTCTTTTACTGTATCAACAACTTCTTTTTCTACTACTTCGGTAGTTTCTACTGCTGGTGCTTCTTCTGGAGAGGCAACCGTTTCTGGTGCTTGTTCTACAACTTCAGCTACTTCTTCGGTAACTGGTTCTTCTGTCATTTCTTCTTTTAGAACGATTTCTTTGTTTTCAATTCTTGCACCTAATTTTTCTTTTGTCTTAGATGCTTTTCCTATTCTATCTCTTAAGTAGAATAATTTTGCTCTTCTTGCTTTACCTACTCTTACTAATTCTACTTTTTCAACTAATGGAGAATGTACTAGGAATGTTTTTTCTACTCCTACTCCATATGAGATTCTTCTTACAGTGAAGGTTTCGTTCACTCCTCCACCTTGTTTTTTAATGATGATTCCTTCAAATACTTGAATTCTTTCTCTGTTTCCTTCTTTAATTCTAACATGAACTCTTACGGTATTTCCTACGTCTAATACTGGAACTTTATTTTTTAATTGTTCATGTTCAATTGATTTTATAATATCCATTTGAAAATTTTCCTCCTTCTTTAATTTTTTTCTTTCAAATTTCTGATATATTCTAATTCTTCTTTGGTAAGATTTTCTTTCCTTAATAAATCTGGTCTTTTTTGATAGGTTATTTCTAACGACTTTTCTCTTCTCCATTTTTCAATGTTTTCATGATGACCGAGATTTTAAAATCTTAGGTACTTCTCTATTCTTAAAAACTTCTGGTCTTGTGTATTGCGGATATTCTAGTTTGCCACTAACAAACGATTCTTCTTTTATCGAATCACTACTTAGCACTCCATTTACATATCTTGCAACACTATCCATTACCACCATCGCTGGAAGCTCTCCTCCTGTTAGAACATAATCACCAATTGAAATTTCCTCTGGAGCAATTTCATCAATTACTCTTTGGTCAATGCCTTCATAATGTCCACATAAAAGAATGATATGGTCGCTTTTGGCCAATTCTTGCACTTTTTCTTGGTTTAAGGTTTTGCCTTGTGGTGTTAAATAAATTACTTTGGAATGTTCCTTTTTTACCGAAAGGTAGGCATCATATACAATATCTGGTCTTATTACCATTCCTGCCCCACCACCATATGGTGTATCATCTACTTTTAAATGCTTATCTTTTGAAAACTCTCTTATATTAATTGTATTTACCTCAATATAATTGTTTTTCACAGCTCTTCCAATGATACTTTCCTTCAGTGGTGTAAACATTTCAGGAAATAAGGTTAAAACATCAAATTTCATTTTTTGGTTTATTCCTTTCTACAAAATACCCATTCTTATCTTAAACCTTCTAACAAATGAACTATCATTTGTTTATTGTCAATATCCACTTTTTTTACGACTTGCCCGAATGGCTGGTAATAAAATTTGTTTTCCTTGCTCATTTTTTACCACATAAATATCGTTACTCCCCGTTGGATAAACATCGGTAATTTTTCCTAACATTTCTCCTTCTTCTGTCGTAACTTCCATCTCTAACAAATCGGCAATAAAATAAGTGTCTTCTGGTAAATTTACTGCATCTTTACGGTCTATTTTTAGATAACAATTTCGGTATTTTTCTGCTTCGTTAATATCATCGATTCCTTTTAGTTTTAATAATACCATCTGTTTATGATACTTTATTTCTTCAATTTCAAAGGTTTCTAAGCCTTTTTTTAATTGAAGATAAATTTGTTTTAGGTCTTCAAAACGACGTATATTATCTGTAAAAGGTTGTACTTTTACAAATCCCTTTATTCCATAAGTATTTACAATTTGACCAATTTCCATTAATGTTTCCATTTTGCTTCCTTAATCTTCTATAAATTCAATATTTACTTTTTGGTTTTCTTTGCTTCCAATTGCTTTTGCAACAGTACGAATTGCTTTTGCAATTCTTCCTTGTTTTCCAATTACTTTTCCCATATCTGAATCTGCTACTTTTACATGAAATTGTATCACATTTTCTTTTTGGTCTTCCGTAATCTGAACTTGTTCTGGACTGGCAACTAAGTTTTTAATCATAATTTCAAGCATTTCTTTCATAAATTTGCTCCTCCTAGTTTGCTTTTTCAATTAAAGCTTTTACGGTATCGGTTGGTTTTGCACCATTTTTGATCCATGTTTCTACTTTTTCTTTATTAAGTACGATAGTAGATGGTTCTGTCATTGGATTGTATGTACCAATTTGTTCAATAATTTTTCCATCTCTTGCTCTTCTTGAATCTGCAACAACAATATGATAGAATGGGGCTTTTTTTGCACCTACTCTTTGTAATCTGATTTTTACCATTTTTTATTCACCTCCTGTAAATGTATTTATTTATAAATTTAAAAATTGAATGACGTTCTTACATTTTAAATCCCTTCAAGTCCTCTGGATTTATGCCTTTTAACATATTTTTCATACCTTTGTTGTTTTTCATTTTCTTCATCATTTTTTGAGTCATTTCAAAGGAATTCATAAATTTGTTTACTTCTTGTACGGTTACTCCTGCACCTGTTGCAATTCTTTTTCTTCTAGAACCATTTAGTAATTTTGGATTTCTTTTTTCTTTTTTGGTCATAGAACAAATAATTGCTTCTATTCTTACAAATTCTTTATCATCGATTTTAATATCTTTTAGGGCATTCATTCCCGGAATCATTTTCAAAATAGACGAAAATGAACCCATTTTTTTCATTTGCCTTAATTGTGTTAAGTAATCATCTAAATCAAATTCTTGCTTTCTTAGTTTTTGTTCTAATTTTAAGGCTTCTTCCTCATCAAAGGCTTCTTCTGCTTTTTCAATAATGGAAAGGACATCTCCCATTCCTAATATCCTAGATGCCATACGTTCTGGGTGAAATACTTCAATATCGCTTAATTTTTCTCCGGTAGCTGCAAATTTGATTGGTCTTCCTGTTACCTTTTTTACCGATAATGCAGCACCACCACGAGTATCTCCATCTAGCTTTGTTAAAATTACTCCATCTATGCCAATTTCTTCATTAAAAGAAGTTGCTACATTAACTGCATCTTGACCTGTCATGGCATCAACTACTAGTAAAATTTCATGTGGTTTCATATTTGATTTTAGATTTTTTAGTTCCTTCATTAATTCTTCATCAATATGTAATCGACCTGCGGTATCAATAATGACTACATCATTTAGTTTGGAAATAGCAACATTCATGGCTTGTTTGGCAATATGCACTACATCTTTGGATTCTTCATTTGCAAAAACAGGAATGTTTAATTGTTTTCCTACTACTTGCAATTGTTTGATAGCTGCTGGACGGTATACATCGCAGGCAACTAGTAATGGATTTTTTCCTTGCTTTCTTAGTAGGTTGGCAAGTTTTCCTGCTGTTGTGGTTTTTCCAGATCCTTGAAGACCTACTAACATGATAATTGTAGGAGGATTTGGATTAAACCCAATTTTACTTTCCGTTCCTCCTAGTAGTTCTACAAGTTCATCTTTTACAATTTTAATGACTTGTTGTCCTGGTGTTAGTGACTTTAGCACCTCTTGCCCAAGCGCTTTTTCATTGACACTTGTCATAAAATCTTTTACAATTTTATAATTAACATCTGCCTCTAACATAGCAAGTTTTACTTCTCTTAGCATTTCTTTTAAGTCGCCCTCTGTAACTCTTGCTTTTCCCTTAAACTTTCTTGTTATTTCTTGTAATCTTGAAGATAATCCTTCAAAAGCCATATTTCCTCCTTGTGACTTGTATGGTTATACCAAACAATTCAATTCTTTTTTCACATGTTCTAAAATACTAGCAATTTTCTTATCCGAAAATTTCGTTTCAATTTTCGATAACTCCGCAAGTATTTTTTCAATTTGTTGTTCTTGTTCTAATGTTTTTTTCATCATACCTAGCTTTTCTTCATATTCGAAAAGTTTTGCTTCCCCCTTCATGATATTGTCCCTTACTGCTTGCCTTGTTATTTGATAATTCTCTGCAATTTCAGATAAAGAATAATCGTTATTATAATAATCCTCTAACACATTCAATTGCTTATCGGTTAACAATTTTCCATAAATTTGGCATAGCATACTTATCCTAACATTTTTCTCCATATGATTACCTCTTATTTTGTAATGCTAATATACTTTACACTATTTTTTCTCGTTTGTCAATAGAAATTAGTGGATTTTTTTAAAAAAATCCACTAATTAATTTACTCCGACACCTCATACTTACTCATCCAAAATCCTGCTAGGTCTTGCCCTCCAAAGGTAAAACTTTCTGGTATTTCATATCCGCCATCGGCTATGGTTTGTGTTGTTGGTATAAATTTTATATCTACATATTGTGCTGTATCATATACTTTATACTCATACCTTGGCACCCATACCCAATAAGCAATTTTATCATGTGCTTTTGTTACAATATTAGCCCATCGTTTTTCTGCATAATTATACCAGTTTGCTGGTGGTGATTGTGAGATTGGTATATCACTATGTTCCTCCCCGTTTTCGTCCCAATATACATAGAATGTACTACTTGGTTCGAAGGTTGAGTAATCCACTGTAATTGCTGTTGGTGCTTTCGTTTCTAATACCTTTCTTCCAATTGGTCCTCCGTTTTCTTTTATCACTAGAACATTATAGCGTGTATTTACTTTTAACTTTTCTACCACATGTGGTAATGTTCCTGTGTGCTTTAATTCGCCGTTTATATATACTTTATAATTCCCATTTGGATTGGAAGTTGTTACCGAAATGCTTGTTTCATTTTCTGCACATATTAATACTTCTGGTGCAATTGTTTCATCTGATACTTCATATTTACTCATCCAATAACCCGATAAGTTTTGCCCTCCAAACGTAAAGCTTTCTGGTATTTCATACCCGCCACTTGCTTGTGTTTTTGTGCTTGGAATAAAGTTAATATCAAGAAATTGTGCTGTATCATATGCCTTATATTCGTATCGTGGTACCCATACCCAATAGGATACACTACTATCATTTACAGTTACAATATTAGCCCATTTCTTTTCTGAATAGTTGTACCAATTTTCTGGTGCTGGTTGTGATATTGGTATGTCACAATGTTCGTTTCCTGCTTCATCCCAATATACGTAGAATGTATTTTCTGGATTAAATTGTGATACATCAACTGATATTGCTGTTGGTGCTTGTGTTGTTACTTTCTTTCTTCCTATCACACTCCCCGCTTCTTTCCATACAAAAACATCATAAGTTTTATTGGTTTGTAAATTATTTATGATATATGGCAATGTTCCTGTATAATTTAATTTTCCATCTACATATACTTGATAATTTCCGCTTGGATTAGACGTTGTTACTGATATACTTGTTTCATTTCCCGCAATAGAAACTGCTTCTGTAGTAGCTGCTTCTTCTGATACCTCATACTTGCTCATCCAAAATCCTGCTAAATTTTGTTCTCCAAACGTAAAACTCTCTGGTATCTCATACCCCATTAACTCCACAATGTTCCCATTTGCGTCCTTATACACATCGCCTTCCTGACTAATAAATTTCGCATCAATAAATTCTTCGGCTTCGTTTGCAATATACGTATATTTTGGAATCCAAACCCAATACGACACATCACTATCATTTACTGTCACAATATTGGCCCATCTTTTATCTTCATAATTATACCAATCACTCGGCGTCTCAATTCGGTCAATTCTTCCTGCAATTTGCTCGGCTTCGCCATTATAAGTAACGTAGTAAGTCGCTTCCGGATTAAACCCACTTAAATCTGGTGTTTGCATATAAATATTGCCAATTTTCTTATACTCACTACCAGGAGGAGTAATTCCTGGAACCACTGGCTTTTCCTCCCCAATATCTTTTAGGAAGTCATCATAACTACCATATCCCCAAACAGGAATATCAACCTCAAAACACCACTTCACTCTTTTTTTACTCGTCCCAGTTCCTATGTACTTATAATACATCACATTATCCTGAACAATTACTTCCGCTTCATAGTCTCTCTTAATATCTGGCAACAACGTTTTAATACTCTCCTGTCCATCTAGCCCAAGAAAATACTTCTTATCACTACCACTTAATTCCACCATACTATCCTGCAATATCTTCAAGTTAATCTCTTCCTCATAATCACGCATCTGTGTGACAAACGCAGACATTATAGCACGTTCAATAATACCATTCTCACCAAAAATGAAATTAGTCGTAATCCCTGCCAATATTAAAAGCACAATAATTGTTATTATCAAAGCAATCAAAGTAATCGCTCTTTCTTGTTTACAAAATTCTAACCTTTTCACATCTTCTCCTTTTATATTCACATTATTATTACTTATTTTACCAAAATAGGAAGGATTTATATCTCGTATCTAGTGCCATTGTTGTTATTATACCCGAACAGTGCATTGTTGCTACGTAAGAATACAGGATTGCTCGAATTAACAAAATTACTGTTAGAGGCTACGATATAACACCTAATTTTTCAAAACACAAAACTCAGTGTTTTTTTAAAGTCCGCCACCGAGCACCACTACCGCTCGAGTACCAGTGCCATTAAGGCTAGTGCCATAGCTGTTACTATACCCGAACAGTGCAGTGATGCTACGAGAGAATACAGGATAGCCCGGATGAACAAAAGTACTGTGAGAGGCACCTTTCCACCTCTCTAATTTTGTCGCATCTCCAGCTTTAGCAAATGTTGTTCCTGTTCCTGTATACTCATCACGATATCTTCCATCTGCTTCCTTTATTTTTGACATGTATTGATAGCTCGTATTATAGATTCCCGTTACATATTCATACGTTCCATCTGCCATTTGATAAATTCCTGTTGCATTTCCTGTTGTAGAAGCATCACTTCTTCCCGTTGGTGCTTCTCCATATGCCGATGCCGATAGCATCGCTGCTGTTCCCCATTCTGTGTTTTTGGCCATGTGCACATCTAGTCCATTGTTACTTGAATCTAAATAACTTCCATTTTCACTCATATCAATATTTGCATTTTTACCCAATGTTCCACCTTCTGCTTCCATTTTTCTTATTTCTTCAAAGAAATAGTTTGCTTCTTTACCGGTTAACGATTTTACTCCCGGTCTTGATTGTAGAGCTGCTTGTACTGTTGTTGTGAACATTGTGCCTAATATAATAGCACTAATTGGTATTAATAAAATTTTCTTTTTCATCATTCTTCCTCCATTATAACTATTTGGTTCTTTTCTTATTTTTATGTTATAAGTTTATATTAACAAATAAATTCAGTCAAGCGTTTTTGATAAATTTAATATTATGTTTTGATTGCAACTTTGTTTCAAGTTTATTACATGATTTTGTTTAAATATAGTATGGATGATATTTAAACATTTATACGTTCCTAGCTCTTTAATTGGCATAACAAAAAGAGGGATTTTACTACCATAGTAGTTAAAATCTCCCTCTTTATATGTGCAATTTTAATCTCGCTTAGACACGACTCATATGTCTTCTTTTTATTATAACTTACACTCTAGCAACTCCACTTACGATTTTGCTTTCTTTAATGTTGTTGATTAGCTTATGTCCTCCAGAAATAACAACTAAATCCCCTGTTTCTAAAATTCCTTTTGTTTTTAATTTTTCAATTCCTGCCACTATCATGTCTTCTACACGTTCTTTTGTTTCTACATAAACTGGGTAAACATTCCATGCTAATGCTAATTGGTTAAAGGTTCTTCTATTATCTGTTACTGCTAAAATTGGGCAACCAGCTCCCATTCCTGAGAATTTTCTTGCTGTATCTCCAGATTTTGTATAGCAAATAATTGCTTCTGCTTTTGTATTTTTTGCCATAACACAGCTTGAATATACAATATTAGAACCTAAATCATTTAGTTCAATATTTGTATTTTCTTCAAATTTTTTCCAATAATCAATTTCTGGTTCTACTCTACGTGCAATTTTCGTCATTGTTTGAACGCATTCTAGTGGGAATTTACCCATTGCACATTCTCCTGAAAGCATGATAGCACTTGTTCTATCAAAAATAGCATTTGCTACGTCACTTGCTTCTGCTCTTGTTGGTAATGGGTTGCTCATCATAGATTCTAGCATTTGTGTTGCTGTAATTGCTGGTTTGTTTGCACGATTTGATAGTTTAATGAATTTCTTTTGCATAACTGGTGGTTCGGTAAAATCAGTCTCAGTTGCCATGTCTCCACGAGCAATCATTTGAGCATCTGCTTTTTCTACAATAACTTCCATATTGCTTAGACCTTCTACGTTTTCTACCTTTGTGATGATTTTAACATCTGTTCCACCATTGGCATCTAATACTTCTCTTACTTGACGAATGTCATCTTCATTTCTTGCAAATGATACAGCAACATAATCATAATCATGTTCACAAGCAGTTTTCAGGTCATTAATATCTTTTTCTTTTAATGCTGGTAAACGAATGGCTGTTCCTGGTAGGTTCATTGTTTTTCTACTTCCTAGTCCATTTCCATGAACAACAGTACAAACAATATCTTTACCAACGATTTCGTCTACAACTAATTCGATAGCACCATCATCTATTAATACTTTTGATCCTGGTTTTAAATCTTGGTATAAATTTTTATAACTTACTGATACTCTATCTTTATCACCAACAATGTCTTCATTTACTAAAGTAAATTTTTGTCCATCTTCTAATTTGATTTTTTCATTTTTTCCTGTAACAAGCATACCTGTTCTTATTTCAGGTCCTTGCATATCTAATATCATAGCAATTGGAAGATCTAGTTCTTTTCTTAAGCGAATGATATCTTCTGTTTTCTCGGATTGTTCATCCCAACTTCCGTGTGAATAGTTAATTCTACATACATTCAATCCTGCATCAAATAAATCCTCTAGCATATGTTCACTAGCAGGTCCAATGGTTCCAACAATTTTGGTCTTTTTTAAATCTTTTTTCAATTTAATTCCCTCTTTCCTAATTTTTTTCACGTAGGTATTATAACACAAATAAAATTATATATTCAATACTATTTGCATAAAAATTTTGACATTTTTGTAGTTTTTTCACGAATATTAGATTTTACCGTCGAAATCTTCTACAAATTGTTGCAAAGCGTGTATGTGTTTCGTAATAATTCTTTGATAAATATCATTTGCAACATCTTCTTTGTATGTATGTGCTGTCATATTTCTATCTTTTAACATATCCATCCATGTTTGCCCATCTTCAATTACTCCATATTGAAAAGCATTTTTTATGGTTGCATTTGGACCATAGTCTTGAATATCTTCAATATATTCCAAATGTTTTTGTACTGCTCTCCACCACAACTCAAAAGTATATTCATAAGCATGTATAATTGCCATTTGACTTATTTCTGTTTTGTTATCTGTGTCAATAAATTCTTTTAACTTAAAATATGCTTTTTGAAATGTTTGGTATAGTATTTCATCTTTTATAATACTCTCTTTTAAACCAAATCGTTCCATTTCATTTCCCCCACACAAGCATTATACACAAAATAGAAACAAATTGCAAACTTAAGAAACAAGACCCCAAGGTGCTTTACGAAATATGACAAAAATATAATATTGAAATAAGTGTTAAACTAATTTTATCGCAAAAGACTCACGAAGCCTTGCAAGAAAGCCCCTTTAACAAGGGGGCTGTCAGCGAAGCTGACTGGGGGTTCTTAAGAAAGGAGAACTCAATATATATACCTTATAATAAAAATTTAATTCGGAAAATCCAGAAAATTAAGAAATCAATCGACACCAGAAGAAAATAAACTTTGGTATCAATACCTTTCAAAATATCCCATAAGATTTATAAGACAAAAGCCAATAGATAATTACATATTAGACTTTTATTGTCCTGAAAAGAAAATCGGAATAGAAATAGATGGAAGCCAACATTATACAGAAGAAGGAAAAGAATATGATAGAATACGAACAGATATATTGAATGCATATAAAATAGAAATAATACGATTCACAAATATAGAAATAAGAAAAAATTTTAGAAGCGTATGCGAATATATAGATACTACAATAAAAAATACAGAAAATAAAAAACAAGTATAAGAACCCCCAGTCAGCTTCGCTGACAGCCCCCTTGTTAAAGGGGCTTTCTTGCAAGGCTTCGTGAGACTTTTGCAATAAAATTAGTTTTTAGTATTGTAAATATTACATTTTTGTTATATTTCGTGAAATCACTCTGTATTTTTGCCTGAAGAAGAAAGGAAATCGGACACTTAAGTCCGATTTTCTTTCTTTTATTCACTCGTAATCCATTTTACTAAATCCAAATTCGCACTATCTAGTAGCATTTTGTGTTTTGGCATAACGCGGAAGGTATAGCCGTAGTTTCCTCCTGTGGTTAGTTCTATTTTGGCTTTGTATAGATAGGTATTTGGTTTTCCTTCTACTTCACTTACAAATTTCATTGGGATAATTTGCATGCTTTTTACGACTCCGTTGTCTAGTATTTTTCCATAGTAGGTTTCTACTTCTATGTTTTCACGATCGATGTTTGGAAGTTCGACTGAGCAGGTTACTTCTATATTATTTCCTGCATCTAGGGTAATGTCTTCTAGGTTGCTTTTTTGGTATATTTTAATGTCATTCCAATTATTATATAATTCATTTTTCCATGCTTGGAAAGCAGTTACTTCTTCTAAATCGTTAAAGTATTGGTTGGTTAGGTTCATAAGTGGCATATATAGCTTATCTACATAGTCTACTACCATTCTAGAAGTGCTGTATTTTCCACCTGTGGAAATAATCGAATTTTTCATGTATTCCATCCATTTTGCCGAAATTCCATTTTTATCTTTTTCATAATACATTGGAATAATCTTATTTTCTAAGGTTTGATAAATACTTTGGCTATCGGCATTGTCTTGTGTCTCATAAGATGGGTATTGTTCATTGCTTCCTATTAACCAACCATTCTTCATATTATATCCTTCTGCCCACCAACCATCAGAAATACTAAAGTTTACAACACCATTAACAGATGCTTTTTGTCCACTGGTTCCAGATGCTTCCATTGGTCTTCTTGGGTTATTTAGCCATACATCTACACCACTTACTAAATATCTTGCAATTTGAATATTGTAGTTTTCCAAAATAAAGATTTTTCCTTTAAATTGTGGTTTTAACGATATTTCGTGAATGTATTTAATTAAATCTTGTCCCTCTTTATCCGCTGGATGTGCTTTTCCTGCAAATATAATTTGAACAGGACGTTCTTGGTCATTTAGTATTTGAGTAATTCGTTCTAAGTCTCTAAAAATTAGGGTTGCTCTTTTATAGGTTGCAAATCTTCTTGCAAACCCAATCGTTAAAGCATTTGGATCCAATTTTGAAACAATTTCTCTTATTTCATCATAGCCACAACCTGCATTTTTCATGCGGTTTGTTACATTTTCTTTTACTAAATTTAGTAGTTTTACTTTTCTATCTACATGGGCTTTCCACAATTCCTCATTTGGAATATTGGCAATTCCTTTCCAAGTTTCATCATCGTAAATGGCGTCTTGCCAGAATGGTGTTAGGTATTTGTTATATAGTTCTTTTAAGTTTGGTGCAAGCCAAGAACAAGTATGAATTCCGTTGGTAATATGGGTAATTGGCGACTCATCTGCTGAAATATTTGGCCATACATCACCAAATAATTCTCTTGATACTTCCCCATGTAGTTTACTAACTCCATTTTTCTTTCCTGCAATTTTTAATGCTAGAATTCCCATATTGAACCCTTGCTCCAAATAATCACATGGTTTCATTCCAAGTTTTAAGAAGCTTTCTCTTTCTAGCCCTAACCTTGGCCAAAAGTCTTTAAAGTACTTTTCTACTAAATCAAGTGGGAAGATGTCATTCCCAGCTGGTACTGGTGTATGTGTGGTAAATACCGTTTTGGAAGAGGCAATTTCTCTTGCAATTTCAAACGATACTTGTTTTTCTTCCATAATGTCTTTGATGATTTCTAATAATAAGAAAGAAGAATGTCCTTCGTTCATATGGTATACGGTTGGATTTAATCCTAATATTTTTAGAAGATGAGCCCCTGCCATTCCTAATACAATCTCTTGGCGAATTCTCATTTCTTGGTCTCCACCGTATAATTTTAGAGTAACTTCCCTATCCTCTGGATTTGCGTTTTGGTCAATATCCGAATCTAATAAGTATAGAGTGACTCTTCCTACATTAATTTTCCATACCTTTAGATATACTTTTCTTTTTGGAAATTTGACATCAATAATCAAATCTTCTCCCTCTTTATTTTTTACTGGTAAGATTGGAAGATTGTACAAATCAATGTTATGATAGATATTTTCTTGGTCTCCATAGCGGTTAATCTTTTGGTTGAAATATCCATTTTTATAAAGTAGACCAATTGCCACAAAAGGTAGCCCAAGGTCACTTGCCGATTTTAAATGGTCACCAGAAAGAATACCAAGTCCTCCTGAATAGATTGGTACAATTTCATCTAGCCCATATTCTGCTGAAAAATAGGCAATTAAATCATTTTTGTTGTTTGGATATTTTTTAGAAAACCAAGTATTTTTGCTATTCATGTATCCATCAAAATCATTTACTACTTTATCATAGCTTTTTAATAAGGTTTCATTTGCTGCTGCTTGTTCTAATTTTTCTTGTGATACTTGTTTTAAGAATTTTACAGGATTTTTTCCGATTGTTTCCCATAAATCAATATCAATTTCTTTGAATAGTCTTAAATATTCACTATTCCATGCCCACCATAAGTTGTTTGCCATTTCTGATAAACGGTTAATCCTTTTTGGTAATTGTGGATTAACGGTAATTCGATTAAACATATACATAGTAATATTTCCTCCTTAGTTCTTTTACAAATATTTTTCTTTTTGTATCGACATACTTATTATCTATTATAATAAATAAAAAGTCAAATACTTTTTAGGAAATTTTTTGACTTTTTTAAAAATTTGTGTTATCCCTTAGAAGTATCTAAAAATCTTTCATAAAATTTTGACATACAATAACTTCCAATTCCTTGCTATTCGGTTATAACCGAATAGTCGCTAATCTCTCATAAAAAACGCCCAAAAACCGCAAAGGTTTCAATTACGTTAAAGGTAATTTCTGGTAATCTTAAGGGTTTAACGTTGCTTTTTTATGCATAAAATTCCGTATAATATCCACAATAACTATCAAATATCTTCCTTCCCTTCTAAAATTAGTTTTGTTATTTTATATTACAGGTGATTAATAATGAAAGTAGATAAAAAGAACACAACCATCAAAATTGGAGATTTATTAAGAAGAACAAGAAAATCTCTTGGCTACACCCAAGAAGATGTTGCAGAAAGATTAGACCTAGCTTCAAGATATGTTTCCGATATTGAACGAAATAAAACAAAAGGTAGTATTGATACATTGGTAAAACTATGTAACATTTATCACATTACTCCTACTTATGTATTACAAGAATACTTGGAGTTAAAAGATGAATTTAAAATTGACCCAGATTTAATCGGATTCTACAAGTTAGATAGACGAGAACAAGAAGTTGTTTTAGCACTCATTCAATATATGAATATAACAAAAAAAATAAAGTGATACGGAAATCACTTTATTTTTTTCTGCTAGTAAAATTTAGTCTATGGTTGTGGCAGTTCTTCCACTTCCTACTACATTTTCTTGTAAAGAACGCCATGTGTTACAACCAATAATGCCATCTACTGCTAATCCTCTACTTGCTTGGTATCTTCTTACTGCATTATAAGTGTTATTTCCAAATATTCCGTCTAAACCGCCTGTCGTGTAGCCTAATGTGTTTAAATCGTCTTGGGCAATTAGTACATAGACACTTAGACTTCCTCTACGAAGCATTGGATACCCTCCGCTTGAACAAGCAGGTGGGCTTTGTCTTCTATCGAAATGCACCCATGTTGGGGATATGCTTACTGGTTCTATATAACTCCATAACCCAGAGTTTTTGGCACTATTTCGCAAAGTTGCTCTTTGAGCATTTGTCCATAATTGTCCTACATCAAAAGCAGTTCCAGCATAATGTTGGGATTGCCCTGCATGACCTCCCTCCCATGGTCTTCGAAAAGCATAACCTACTGGGATTGGTCCTCCATACAATTTTCTTTGCGAATTCCATGAGGTCATGGTTCGCTTTGTTGTCCATAAGGTATTGCTTCTACTAGCACCACGGAATTCTCTTACTGTAAGGGTTCGTCCTGTATTATATGGCATTGCTTCCGATAAATCTCGATAATATATTTCCATACGATCTGTATCGTTATTATATACAATAATTTTTGCCATGAAATCACCTCTACTTATTTTATGAAAATCAAATAAGAGGTGTGATTTTTATTTTGTTCAATTGCAATTACTATTATGCTTATCTTGTTAATTATGATATCTAGTTAAATATTGTTTTTATACCCTCCTTTTCTATCATTCTATCTTAAAAAATACTGGGGAATTATTCCCAACTTTGATACATTATACTATATTTTTACCGCAAAGTAAATTATGTGAATTATATATTTTTTCTCTTATTCACCCGTCTAGTCTGTAAAGTAATAAGGAAGAGTTAAAAAACCAAAACTCTTCCTTATCTTCTTAGAACCTACTTTGACCAAGTATACTTATCGATCATGGCTTGTAATCGATTAGCCTCCTTTTTTAAGTCTTCTTGCAATTCTTCCATTTTTTTCTTAGATACATTTGGATGTTCTTGTAGTTTAATTTCCCACTGTTCTCGTTCCGCATCTAATAGGTTTCTTCCATATGTTAAAAATTTTTCTTTTTCTTTCATTTCATATAGAATTTTCATAAATGCTTCAAAATCATCTTGAAACGTTAAACTCAACACCCATTTGATTTTTTCTGTCTCATTTCTTAAATAAGTTTGCCATTTTACATCTTTTTTTGCTAAGAAATTAACTTCTTTGATGAAGCCATTTTTGATTTGAAACTTAATACAACATTCTCTAGGCTTTGCAATTATCTCAGCCATTTAGGTTCTCCTTTCTGCCATGTCTTTTTTGACATGCTTTATTATTATACTGAAATTTTATGTACATTTCAAGTATTAGGTATGTTTTTTTCATGTTTGTGACATACTTAAAAGAAAGTATCTTTTACATATATTTTAGAGGTGATGATTTACATGGCTACGAATTTAAAATTAGAAGAAATCAATTTAAGTGAAAAATATGGGGTTGAAACGATTTTAGAGCCAAAGGAGTTTTTGGCAAAAATGAATTTTTTACGGTGCTGGTTTGACCACAGATTTTGCAAATGGCTTACTTGCCAAAAATGGACCAAATGAATTAAAACAAGCAAAACGTAAACGCTGGTACCATTACTTATTTGAGAGTTTACTTAGTCCTTTTAATATTATTTTATTACTGATTTGTCTTGTTCTTGTATATACCGATGTCATTTTGGCTGAAACACCAAGTTATGCCAATATTGTGGTAATTGTGGTTTTAGTTGCTACTAGCACCCTTCTCGAATTTATTCAAGAATACCGTTCTAATAAAGCCGCTGAAAAACTCAGAAGTCTGGTTGCTACTACTTGTACGGTTTTACGTGATAACCAAAAAGTAGCACTTCCCATAAAAGACATTGTAACTGGTGATATTGTTCTTCTCTCTTCAGGGGACATGATTCCTGCTGACCTTCGTATTATTGAAGAAAAAGATTTACATGTAGGACAATCTACTTTGACTGGTGAATCCGAAGCGGTTAAAAAGATGGCTACCTCTAAACTTCGTTCTGTGGAAGAAATAAAAAGCGTCACCGATTTGGATACCATCTGTTTTATGGGAACTAACGTAATTAGTGGTAGTGCCAAAGGGGTAGTCATTAAAACCGCAAATGATACGTATTTAGGAAAAATCGCCAAAACCATTGGGGCTGGAAAACCAGAAACGGCTTTTCAAAAAGGAATTAAAAGCATTAGTAAATTACTCATCCGTTTTATGCTTGTTATGATTCCCATCACCTTTTTTATTAACATTGGAAAACATGATGTATTAATTACTTTTACTTTCTCGGTTGCTATTGCCATTGGAATTACCCCTCTTTTGCTACCAGTTATTTTGTCTTCCTCTCTTGCCAAAGGTGCTCTTCGCATGTCGAAAAAGAAAACAATTGTAAAAAAACTAGATTCTATCCAAAGTTTTGGTGCTATGAATATTCTTTGCACCGATAAAACAGGTACTTTAACCAAAGATGAAATTGTACTACAGAAATATTTGGATGTGAATGGAAACGAGAATTATGGTGTTTTAAAACATGCCTTTTTAAATGCCTTTTTTCAAACTGGGCTAAGAGGAAACATCGATAAAGCCATTATCGACAAAGCAAAGGAAATGAATTTAAGCGATATTTCCAATCACTATACCAAACAAGACGAAATTCCTTTCGATTTTGCAAGAAGACGTTTATCGGTTGTAGTTTCAGATGGCACAAAAACACAGCTAATTACTAAAGGTGCCGTAGAAGAAATTTTATCCATTTGTAGCCTTGTTTATGATAATGGTTCTGTTTTGGAAATGACAAGCACAAGAAAAGAAACCATTCGAAATTTTACTAGACAAATGAATTTAGAAGGATTACGTGTAATTGCGGTTTGCCAGAAAAATGATATTTCTGGGGTTTCGGAGTTTAGTGTAAAAGATGAATCCAAAATGGTATTAATGGGTTTTATTGGATTTTTAGACCCACCGAAGGAAAGTGCCAAACTTGCCATCGATTCTTTAAATGAAAAGGGAATTCGTGTGATTGTGTTAACTGGAGATAACGAAGAAGTTACCAAATGTATTTGTGAACAAGTTGGTATCCGTACCAAACGTATTGTTTCTGGTAGCCAAGTAAATCGATTAACCGATTCGGCCCTTCTTCGCCTACTTTATGATACCAATATTTTTGTAAAACTTTCTCCTATTGAGAAAGCAAGAATTGTGCGATTGTTAAAAGAGGCTGGAAATGTGGTTGGTTATATGGGAGATGGGATTAATGATAGCCCTTCTCTTACCAATGCAGATGTTGGTATTAGTGTTGATACCGCAGTTGACATTGCCAAAGAAACCTCCGATATTATTCTCCTAGAAAAAGATTTGAATGTTTTATTAGATGGAGCCATTGAAGGAAGAAAAACATTTGCTAATTTATTAAAATACATCAAAATGGCAGTTAGTTTCAATTTTGGTGAAGTACTTTCGGTATTAATTGCAAGCATTGTCTTACCCTTTTTACCAATTACCCCAATTCAATTACTAGTGCAAAGTCTTTTATACGACTTTGGTCAGCTTAGCCTACCCTTCGACAATGTGGATGCCGAATATGTAACCAAACCAAGAAAATGGAATTTAAAAGACTTACGAAATTTCATGTTCTTCATGGGACCCACTAGTTCCATTTTCGACCTAATGGTATTTGCCTCTCTATGGTTTGGTTTTGGCTTAAGACTTCCTCAAAGTGCACTTTTCCAAACCATATGGTTTAGCTATGGAGTAGTTTCCAACCTAATCGGTCTACACATCATTAGAACCGCCAAAACCCCATTTTTAAAAAGCAATGCCTCTCTACCAGTCTACCTAACATCTATCCTCTTAAGCATTGTCGCACTCATAGTACCATTTACTGCCTTAGGCAAATGGATTGGGCTTGTTGCATTTGCCCCAATCTACCTAATCGTCATAATCGGGTTTCCTATCCTATATTGCTTCATTGCAAGCATTGTTAAGAGGCTGTATGTTAAGAAATATGGAGAATGGATATAAATTGGGACGAACACAAGGCTCTTTCTACAATCTAAAAAAGACACCTCTGGTGTCTTTTTTAGGTCCCCATAATGCTTTCAATCTTTGCAAGCTCTGCCTTTATGGTTTTGTAGGTGTTAGCACCTATGGTAGTATCGGTTCCATTTTCATAGTTTGCGATGGTTTTCCTGATGTCTAATATTTTGTAACGTTGTGGCTTTCCTGCTCCTTTATCGTATACGTAAAGTGGTGTGTATTCTACTTTATCAATCGAAATTTTTCCTTCTGGGTTTTTGGTGATTTGCAAATCTAATATAATCGTATTTCTTGTGTTTTCTTGTTTTTGTGCGGATATGAAATTTCCTAGGGAATAAATCACAAACCCATCTTTGGTGGTTCCATCTGGTAAGCTTATGGTTCGTTTTTCCATTGGTTCTAGTACATGAGGATGACTTCCTAATATAATATCTACATCATTTTCAAATAAGAAATCGGCTAGCCTTTCTTGGGTTTTGTTTTGCTTTATTTTATACTCGTCTCCCCAATGCATACTAACACAAATCACATCCACGTTTTGTTCCTTCGCTTGTTCAATTTGCTGTTTCATAAGAGTTTCGTCAATTAAGTTAATACAATACTCTCTTCCCTTTGGCACCGGAATTCCGTTTGTGCCATAAGTAAACGATAAAAACGCAAATGTAATCCCATTTACTTCTTTTATGAGTATTTTATTTTGTTCTTCAGAAGAACGATACGTCCCCATATGAGAAATTCCAATTTCATCTAACACATCCAATGTGCGGACAATTCCATTATACCCCTTATCTAAACTATGATTATTCGCCGTAGATAACACATCCACTCCCATGTCTTTTAAAGCATATCCTAAAGCATCTGGTGTATTAAACGTAGGAAAACCGCTATACCCTTTTGCCTCTCCTGCAAAAGTAGTCTCCAAATTACCAATCGCAATATCGGCAGAGGCTATCTTATCTCGTATATTGGTAAATATATGCGAAAAATCATACGTTTTTGTACTTGCCTGATAAGCATCTTTAAAATTCTGTCTATGACACATGGCATCTCCAATGGCCACTAAATGAATGGTACTACTCTGCTTTTCTTTTACAACCGTATTTTGTTGTGCTAGTGTAGAAGATATTACATCAGTTTCTTTTTGTGGATAATATGATACTATAAAAATTGCAATCATAATCATTATTAAAATGCTAAATCCCACAATGTACTTTAGTTTGTTTCTTCTTAAATTCTCCGGCTTTTTTCGTTTCTTCATATTTTACATCTCCTATTACTATGAACAAATGATTATATCTATTTTTCTTCTTAAATTATAACCTTGTCATTCAAAAAACACAAGTATTAATTACTGCATTTACATTTTTATAAGAACCTGACCCATCGCACAGGCAAAGCCTGTGGTGAGGTACTTAAGAAACCTTGTTACTTTCGTAATAAAAAATACAAACAACCTAGTGTTAGGTTGTTTGTACAAAACTATTATTCCATTATTTCTTCCTTTTTCTTTATTTCTAATATTTCCAATCCCCTTTTTATGGTTTCATTTTGCATAGCATATCTCCATATAGTTCCGGTTTAAATAATTTTCAATCATAACCATTGAAATTCCTTTATCAATTCCAATATATTCCTTCGATACCCATAATTGATTCTTTTCTATATTATATCCATCTAAAAATCCATATTTCGACCATAGCTTTGGATATGTATGGTATAAGTATTTCATCATTTCCATAGTTTCTTTTGGCGTAAATACCACCGAACCAATGGCTCCACATGGGGCTACTGTCCCATCGTTTTCTAGGTTTAAATCCACGAAACATGGCTTTGCTCCATAGGATTTATACCCATCTGGTCCCACACATGCAGTTAACCCCCACGAATCTTCGCCATATGTTTGATAGGTATCTTTATTTTTTATACAATATTCCCTGTTTGCTTTTGTGGCTTTTACTGAATTTTCAAACCAATCGATTCCGTTTTTATCTTTTATATTTCGAAAATCAATCCATGCATGTGAAAATTGGTAGGTAAACAAAGTTCCACAATAAGTAAAAATAATGTCTTTTATTTCTCCATAGTCTTGTTTCTTTTTTTCAAAATCATCGTATATGGAGGAATTGACTGGGTGTGTGTTTGACGCAACACCTAATATGTACAACATCAATTGTTCTCCATACATGTCCCAACTGCCCCAAAAGCCTTGTTCTTTGGTATAACCCATATAGAATTGATTTGTTTCTTTATTTCGATACCATTCCCAATCAATTTGTTCATATAACTTTTCTGCCTTTTTCCTTATTTCCCCTCCGAAATATTCTCCAATTGTTAAGGCTCCACAAATAAAAATAGCAGTATCAATAATAGATACTTCACAGTTCCATTCTCTTTTTGCGGTTCTCATATTTACAAAATGATAATAAAACCCATGAATATTTTCTATTTTCTGTAAAAACGTATCTAGAGTTTTATTTGCTCTATCATATGCTTTTTCATATGATAACCAGCCATGTTCTACTCCAATGATTAGTGCTGCAAACCCATAGCCCACCGATGCAATACTTGCAATTTCTTTATGGTAAGGCGATTTATCACGAATTAACCCATATCCCTTTGTTTGTTTATCTAGGTTAATTTCTTTATTAAAGAACTGAAAACACCCTTTCAATTCTTTTTGTAAAATTTTTTCTTTCGTGCATTTACGTATAATCAAAATAAACCACCTCTTATTTTGATTATACTTTATTTTTCTTTTCACTTCAATGGAAGTTTTTACTATTATAGTTTATTTTTGTAATATCGAAATGCTTCTGGAATAGCATATTTTTCTAAAATTTCCTCTTTTTTTACCCATATAAAATCCTTGTTTTTCTTCTCTACCTTTATTCGCCATCCCTCCATATTCCATTCTATATGAGAAAAGATATGTTTTGCTTTTCCTAATTCTTCTTTTTGTTCTATTTTTAGGTTCCATTCTTGTAATACTTGCTCTTTTTCCAGCCTTTCTTTTTCTATTATATTTGGAAATTCATACATGCCTGCCAATAGCCCTTTGTCTCCTCTTTTTCGAATTGCAATGTTATCTTCCCATTCAATTAAAAAAACCCATCTTTTTTCTTGTTTTCGTTTTGTCTTTTTTTTTCGTACTGGAATTTGACTCGTTATCCCCTTTTTATATGCCATACAATACTCTTTTATAGGACATTTCTTACAAATCGGTTCTCCATTTGGAATACAAATTCTTTCTCCTAATTCCATTAGACCTTCATTAAAATCTCCTGCTTTACTTGGCATGATTTCTTTTAGTTTTTTTGTTATTTCTTTTTTGGTATCCGAAAGTAAAATATCTTTTGTACTCGCCATAACCCTCGAAATTACTCGTAATACATTACCATCTACTGCTGGTATTTTTTCATTATATGCCACCGAAGCAATGGCACCTGCTGTATATTCTCCAATTCCCGGTAGGGTTACTAATTCTTGGTAAGATTTTGGCATATCTCCTTTATATTCTTGGCAAATTTTGATGGCTGCTTTTTTTAAGTTCTTTGCTCTTGAATAGTAGCCAAGCCCTTCCCACAATTTTAGTAATTTGGCTTCTTCTATTTTCGCCAATTTTTCCACATTTGGTACTTCTTTCATAAAACGTTCATAATATGCTTTAACTGCTTCAATCCTCGTTTGTTGAAGCATAATTTCTGAAACCCATATGCTATAGGGATTTTTTTCCTTTCTCCAAGGCAACATTCGTTTATTTTCTACATACCACGCTATAATTGGTTCTACTATCTTTTCTAATTCCATTTCTTCCATTTTATAACCTCTTCTTACGAAATAAGCACTGTTTACTATTTTTCAACCAAACATTACAACTTTGGACAAGTAACACACTTTTTCGTTAAAAAATAAAAAAATAGCAATTTTCAAAAGTCTTGAAAGTCACTATTTCTGGCGGAGTGAGTGGGATTCGAACCCACGGGCCGGTTTCCCGACTACTACAGTTCCAGTGTAGCTCGTTATGACCACTTCGATACCACTCCATTTGCTTATTTATTATACCAAAATTCTAAAAAAAGTCAATGGAAAGCTATAAATCCATCGACTTTTTCTTTTCTATTCTTATTTTGCTTGACCTAAATATAATAAACTTGCAAGTTTTGAAACTGGCATTGTTTGTAAGTATACTGTTCCTGGTCCTTTTAGTGATGTAACAAATAGACCTTCTCCACCAAATAAAACATTTTTAACACCTTTTACCGTTTCGATATCTAGTTTTACATCTTGTGTCATAGCTGCAACATAACCATTGTCTACTTTGATTTTTTCACCTTCTGCTAATTCTCTTTTAATAACATTTCCGTCAATCTCTAAGTATACTTTTCCTGGTCCTGTTATTTTTTGCATAATAAATCCTTCTCCGCCAAAGAAACCAGCACCTAATTTTTTACGGAATTGCATTTTAATATCGACTGTTTTCTCTGAACATAAAAATGCCTTTTTTTGTGCAATAATGCTTTCTCCTTCTTTTAAATCAAATTCTAAAATTTGTCCTGGAAAAGAAGACGAGAATGCGATTTCTGCATTATCTTTTTGGGCTGTATATAAGTTCATAAAAATAGATTCTCCTGCAAATGCTCTTCCAATTCCTTTCATAATTCCGCCATTGGTTGTTGTTTTCATTTCAATTCCGTCATCCATCCAACTCATTCCACCATTTTCGGTAATAACCGATTCTCCTTTTGCTAATTTACAAACAACAGCTGGTAACATGTCTCCTACAATTTTTGCTTCCATGTTTCATTTCCCCCTTTAATTATTTTAACTGACATAATTATATCATTTTTTCCCAAAAAATCAAGTACTCTCTTTTTATCCAAATATTCCTCTTTTCTTCACGGGTGGTTGTTCGTTCATGGTTTTGGCAAGCTCTACTAGTAACTCTCGTTGTTCTTTTGATAAGCGTTTTGGGGTTTGTATTTCTACAGTGAAAATGACATCCCCTTCATAATTTCTGTTAACAGCTTTAAAACCTTTTCCTTTTATACGAAATCTCGTTCCCGTTTGGGTTCCTTCTGGTATTTTAAATTTTTCTTTAGAGCCATCGACCATTGGAATTTCTAATTCCGCCCCTAAAGTTGCTTGGGTAAATGTGATTGGGATATCACAAAGAACGTTATAATCTTGTCTTGTAAAGATATTGTGCCTTTTAATATGTACGGTAATATATAGGTCTCCCTTTAATCCACCTTTAGTGCCTGGTGCTCCTTCTCCTCTTAATACAACGGTTTGGTTTTCATCAATTCCTGCTGGAATTTTTACTTTTATTTTGGCTTGTTTTCGAACGGTTCCTTTTCCTCTACAGGTATCACATGGTTCTTTTATTACCTTTCCTTCTCCATGGCAAGTAGGACAAGTTCTTGTGGTTTGCATTTGTCCTAAAATCGTGGTTTGTATTTGTTGTATTTTTCCTGTTCCATGGCACATGGTACAAGTATCTACTTTGCTACCTGGTTTTGCACCACTTCCATGGCAGGTATCACACGTATCATCACGGCTAATGCTAATTTCTTTTTCCACACCTAAAAAAGCTTCTTCAAAACTGATTTCCATATTATAACGTAAATCGGCTCCTTTGGTTGGTCCATTGTTTCTTGCTGAGCTTCTACCTCCAAAACCTCCTCCAAAGAAGGATGAAAAAATATCTCCTAAATCTCCCATATCAAAGCCATCGAAACCTGAGGTAGAATAAGAATAATATCCTCCCCCTGGTCCACCACCGCCAAAGCCCTGTGGTCCATCTGGTCCAAATTGGTCATACATTCTTCTTTTCTGGGCATCTGACAAGGTTTCATATGCTTCATTTACTTCTTTAAACTTTGCTTCTGCTTCTTTTTTATTATCTGGGTTTGCATCTGGATGGTATTTTTTAGCCAGTTTACGATAGGCACGTTTTAGCTCATCATCACTCGCGTTTTTATTCACACCCAATACCTCATAATAATCTCTTTTTTGCTCCGCCATATTTTCCTCCACTACCATTATTTAAAATGATTTTGTAGGGGTTGCATATCATGTACACCCCTTTTTTTGAAACAGGCGGACACGAGGCCCGCCCCTACAATTTATTTATTTTCTCCGTCTTCTTCTACTTTGTAGTCTGCATCATATACATTTCCATCATTTTCTGTATTTTCCGCATTTCCTTGTGCTCCTGCAAACTGGCTTGGGTCAAATCCTTCTGCTCCTGCGTTTGGATTTGCTTGTTTGTATAGTTTTTCAGATACTTCATAGAAAGCTTGTGTTAGTTTTTCAGTTGCTTCTTTTATTTTGTCAATATCGGTTCCTTCTAAGGCTTTTTTTACATTGTCAATTTCGGTTTCTACTTTTGCTTTTTCTTCACCTGAAACTTTGTCTCCTAATTCTTTTAATGTTTTTTCACTGTTGTATACTAAGCTTTCTGCATTGTTTCTTGCTTCAATTTCCTCTTTTTTCTTTTTATCTTCACTTGCATGTGCTTCTGCATCTTTTACTGCTTTTTCAATGTCTTCATCCGATAAATTGGTGCTTGCTGTAATCGATACATCTTGGCTGTTTCCGGTTGCCATGTCTTTTGCTGATACATGAACAATACCGTTTGCGTCAATATCGAAGGTTACTTCAATTTGTGGTACTCCACGAGGTGCTGCTGGAATTCCTGTTAATTGGAATCTTCCTAGTGTTTTATTGTAAGCAGCCATTTCACGTTCTCCTTGTAATACGTGAACTTCTACACTGGTTTGACCATCGGCAGCAGTTGAGAAGACTTGTGATTTTTTGGTTGGGATAGTGGTATTTCTTTCGATTAATTTTGTAAATACACCACCATAAGTTTCAATTCCTAATGATAATGGTGTTACATCAAGTAATACTAAATCTTTTACATCTCCTGATAATACACCACCTTGAATTGCTGCACCAATGGCAACACATTCGTCTGGGTTTATTCCCTTGTCTGGTTCTTTTCCTGTTACTCTTTTTACTAATTCTTGTACACATGGTACTCTTGTAGAACCACCAACTAATAATACTTTATGCACATCAGAAGCAGAAATTCCTGCATCTTTTAGGGCTTGGTTTACTGGTCCTGCCGTCGATTCTACTAAATCACGAATTAATTCTTCGAATTTTGCCTTTGTTAAGGTAATATCCATATGTTTTGGTCCTGTTGCATCTGCTGTAATAAATGGTAAATTAATATTGGTTTGTTGTACACCAGATAATTCAATTTTTGCTTTTTCTGCTGCTTCTTTTAATCGTTGCATTGCCATTTTATCGGTTTTTAAGTCAACACCTTGTTCTTTTTTGAATTCTGCTACTAGGTAATCAATAATTTTTTGGTCGAAGTCGTCTCCTCCTAAGTGGTTGTTTCCACTGGTTGCTAATACTTCAAATACACCATCCCCAATATCTAGAATAGAAACATCGAAGGTTCCTCCTCCTAAGTCGTATACCATAATTTTTTGGTCTTGGTCTTCTTTATCCATACCATAAGCAAGTGAAGCTGCGGTTGGTTCGTTGATAATTCTTAATACTTCTAAGCCTGCAATTTTTCCTGCGTCTTTGGTAGCTTGTCTTTGTGAATCGCTAAAGTATGCAGGTACAGTAATAACGGCTTGTTTTACTTCGCTTCCTAAGTAATTTTCTGCATCTTGTTTTAGTTTTTGTAAAATCATGGCTGAAATTTCTTGTGGGGTAAATTCATCCCCTTCGATTTTTACTTTTTTGTCTGTTCCCATACTTCTCTTAATGGAGATAACCGTATTGTCTGGATTGGTAACTGCTTGACGTTTTGCAATTTGTCCTACTAATCTTTCTCCATTTTTTGAAAATGCTACAACAGATGGGGTTGTTCTATTTCCTTCTGCATTTGGTATTACAACTGGTTCTCCACCCTCCATTACTGCAACACATGAATTTGTTGTTCCTAAGTCGATTCCTATAATTTTTCCCATTTTAAATTCCTCCTAAAATTTATTTTTTTATTCTAACGTATATAATAATTTGTAATCGCCAAAGGCGATAGCACAATCATTTATTATTATTATCTTTTGTAATTTATATATTAAAAATTTAATAACATCTTTATAATGTAATGTAAAAGAATAAATTCTTTTGCATAAGTTATCTGTACCTCACTTCGTTCGAACAGCTAACTTAATTTGCAACAACGACCATGGAATGGCGTATTACCTTTTCCCTTATTTTATAACCTTTTCTAAATTCTTCTTTTATTTCTTTTTCGCCTAAATTTTCGTCTTGCACACTGCTTACTGCTTCGTGGTATTCTGGGTTAAAGGTTTCTCCTACTGTTTTTATTTCTTCTACTCCTAAGCTTGCTAACGTATCCATAAACTGTTTGTATACCATTTCGACTCCTTGTTTATAGTTTTGGTCTTCGGTTTTGGTAGAAACTGCTTTTTCTAGGTTATCTAGCACTGGCAAAATTGATGTTACAATATCGGACGTTAAAGAATCATACAAACTTTCTCTTTCTTTGGCACTTCTTTTTTTGAAGTTATCAAATTCTGCCATTAAACGTTTGTAACGGTCTGTCATTTCTTCTAATTCTTGTTTTGCCGTATCTTTCATTACATTTTCTAAATTTTGATTTTTGTTATTCTCCTCTCTTTCTAACTTTTGTTTTTCATCATTGTTTGTTGTTTTTTCTACTTCTTCCTTTTTTTCTTCCATTTTAAACTCATTCCTTTCTTGTTTGTTTAAAAGTACGTATAAATACCTGCTCTCAGGCGATTAAAATCGCCCCTACATCTCTTTGTTTTCCTATTAAATACCATTTTTTCTTACTTTACCTTAAATCACACATGGGTATAAAAATTTTGTTTTTATATTAATCTTTTTATAAATCTTTTTCTTTCATTTTTTTACTAATGTATTTCATAACTGAAATTACTTTTGAATAATCCATTCGTTTTGGTCCTATAATTCCAATGGTTCCTAAATCTTTATCTCCTACCGAATGTTTAAAAGTAACAATACTAAAATCTTTTAATTGTTCATTATCATTTTCGTCCCCTATGTAAACATTAATATCTTTTGCAATGCCAGAATTTAGCATGTCTAGTACTAATTCTTTTTCATCTAAGATATTCACAAAGTTTTTGGCAATTTCTAGGCTTTTAAATTCTGGTAAATCAAAGGCTTTTTTGGTTCCTTCTAAATAAATGTCGTTTTCTTCTTCAATAACTTTGTTAATTTGCTCTATAATTGGCTTTATAACTTCGATACTGTAATTGATTTCGGAAAAAATGTATTCTTCCATTGGTTTATCAATCTTATTAAGTGGCTTTCCTTGTAATTTGCTGTTAAACAAATTATTTAAAGTTTCTACTTGGCTTGTATTAATGTCTTCATCGTATTTTATAATAGTTTCTTTTACCATTCCCGTATCGGTTACAATCACAACCATTAACATTCTTGTGCCTAATAATACAAATTTGATTTCTTCTATGGTTTGCCTATCTGGTTTTGGTCCGAATGGCAACCGTAGTGTAATGGGTAATTTCGGATAAGGTTGAGGTTGCGATTTTGGTTAAGTCTTCGATTTCGTTTACTTTTGTGGCTAGTTTTGTTTGAATGTATTTTATTTCTTCTAGAGAAATATCTTCTTCATTTACTAATTCATCCACATAAAATCGATATCCTTTTTCCGAAGGTACTCTGCCAGAAGATGTGTGAGGTTTATCTAAATAACCATTGTTTTCAAGTTCTGCTAATTCGTTTCGGACGGTTGCACTGCTATAATTTAGCCCATATTTTTCAACAAGTGTTGCCGAGCTTACTGGTTCTGCGGTATTAATGTACTCATCTACAACTGCCTGCAAAATCTCTTTTTTACGCTTATCTAGCACCTTTATCACCTCTTTTTTAGCACTTGAAAGTTTGGATTGCTAATTTCTTCGTATATATTATAACCAAAATTAGCAATTGTCAACCCTAATTGCTAATTTTATTTGTGAAATTTTTGTGAATAAAGAAAAAGCCCAGAAGAATTAACTCCTTCTGGACCAAAAAAGGCTTTCTCCTTTTGGGGAGTTTTTTTCATATTTTTCCTCATAATGATCTTGTATGTAATATGGATTTTCTTCTCCCATATCGACTACTCTTCTATGAGATATTGGATCTGTTGTATATGTTTTTCCTTGTAAGACATCTCCTTTGTATTTTTCATTTTTTAAGATTCCTTTTATTGTTGATTCGTGCCATTTCTTCTTTCCTGTTGAAATTTTATATTTCATATTTGTTAGTTCTTTTGCAATAGTTGTACAGCCTACTCCTTGACAGTATCTTTCAAAAATATATCTTACTATTTCTGCTTCTTCATAATTGATTGATATTTCTTTTGTATCTTTATCATATACATATCCTAAACAGCCATTATATCCAATTAGTTCTCCTCTTTTTTGTTTCATCTGTAATCCTGGTTTTACATGAGAAGATATGTTTTCGCTTTCTTGCTGTGCCATTGCACTAAGTACTGTTAGCATAATTTCTCTAGATATTTCTAAAGTATTTATTCTTTCTTCTTCAAAGTAAATGGCAATTCCTTTTTCTTTTAGTCCTCTTACATATTTTAAAGTATCTACTGTGTTTCTTCCAAATCTTGATATTGATTTTGTAATTATCATATCAAATTTGTTACTTGTTGCATCTTGCATCATTTTCATAAAGCCATCTCTCTTATAGTCTAGTGTTCCTGTTATTCCTGCATAAATACCAACATATTTCCAATCACTATTTCCTTTTATTTCTTCTCTATAACTTGTACTTTCAAAATTAACCTTCCTTTCTCAAGTTTAGAGAATCTTTATGTGCTTATTATACATCAAAAATTTATATTTTTAAATAACTATGTGAGTTAAATTATATTCTTGTAAAATATTTTGTTTTAGCTCTAAATATCTCTTTTCTTTAATTAGTCCTGTACTGAATGTTTTGTTTAGTATTGCTATTTTAATACTTCGTATTATCAAAATTGATTTCGTACAACATAAAAATCCTCCTTAGCTTGAAATAAATTTCAAAAAAGACAACAGAAAAAGCCAGTCGGCTAGCTTCGACTGACTTGCTTGTTTTACATTTTTTGATAATACGATTATATTATGCTGTTTATAAAGTTCAATTCTCGTTTTTTTCCCTTTTTTCTATTTTCCTGCATTTACTTTTGTATCAAGCATTTGTACTTTATTAATTCCATTTTCATTTATTAATAATATCGTACCATTCATATCTGTCCTATAAATTTCACATTCTTTATCTTGTAATCTTTTTATTACTGTTTCAGATGGATGTCCATATGAATTTGTATTACTATTAACAGATATTACTGCCATTTCTGGTAACACTTTATTTATAAATTGTTCTGTACTACTTGTATCTGAACCATGATGACCAACTTTTAAAACATCTATATCTTCCCATATAATTTTACTATTGGTTTCTACATCATCTTCAGCGTCTCCCATAAATAAGTATTTATTATTATTTGCTTCCATTTGTATGACAATTGAAGTTGAATTTATTTTGCTAGAACTCGTTGGATCTGAATTATCTATACTTTTAATTTCACATTTTGCCTCTCCTAATTCAAACTTATCTCCTTTTTTTTTATAATTAATTGATAATTCCTTTTGCTTTACTTCATTAATTACGTCTTCATAGAATTTTCTTTTTGACTTATTGGTTGTATAAGGAATATAAATTTCTCCTATCTCAAATCCTCTTATAATATTATCCATTCCTCCTACATGGTCTTCATGAACATGTGTTCCTATTAGATAATCTATTCTGTTTATTCCTAATTTTCTTATGTATTCTACTAATAATGTACCATCTTCGTTATCTCCTGCATCAATAAGCATATTTTTACCATTACTTCTTACTAAAATGCAATCTGCTTGTCCTACATTAAAAAATATATTTGAAGTTCCTCACTTTTTATAATATCTTCTGTAGGTAATTCTCCAATATAATTATTATTTCTTGTTGCTACATATACTAAACTTATTAGCATTATTGTTATAATTATTGTATAGATAATCTGTTTCAAATTCTTCTTATTATTTTTCATAATCTTTTACCTCTAACAAAATTATAATGTAAAAATAGCTTTTTTGAAATAGTTTCTTCTATTTTTTTCCAAATTTCTATTGTATTTTTATGCTTACCATTATATAATAATTTTGTTTTATTCTTAAGATATATATTATCTATATATTTTTCCCATAACAATTTAAACAGAAAGGACTGATTTTTTATGAATCTAATTTTTTTTAATTCTTTAGAACATAACAATTCTAACAATATTTCAAACAATTTTATTGATTCTTTTATTAAAGAATTACAAAATTATCTATCAAATTGTTTTTCTCCTGATTTGAATAAAACAGATTTATATACTATTGACAGGTTTGAAGGTGATAATGAAGTTTTTGCTGTATGTGAAAATAGAAGAACAGGTAAAATGGTAGACATTCCTATTTCTCAAGTTTCTCCTAATGCTGTTGAAGATGATATTATTAGATATAAAGATGGCATCTATGTCGTTGATGAAAATCAAAATCGCATTATTGGTGAGAAGATGAAAAAACTTTCTGAAGAAGTATTTAAAAAATAATTTTGGATTTAAAATTATAAGTACACTTGGTGAACTAATCTCTGTATTTTTATAAAATTTAATTTTCTTCATTTGTATCATTTTAGCTATCTAGCTTTTTATTCTCTTCTAAGATACCCTTTAATCGTGCTTCAATCCATTTATCATCATATCCTCTACTCCTATAATAATCTATTGCTCTGTTTATAGCAATTTCTGGATCAAAGATTTCATTTATTCTGTCATTTCCCATTTGAGCAAGCCACAATTTAAATGGTTCTGCTTTTGAGCTTGGTATTGTTTCTATTAATCTTAAAATTCCTTTTGTGTCTAGTGTATCTGTTAAATAACTTTTTCCATCTTTCCCGAGATTTTATTTTCAGTTGTACGATATTTTCGTACAACTGACTTCCTTCTTCTGTTAACTTTCTTTTTGAATCAGACCAATATCTTTTAGGAATATTACTATTTGTTAAAGCTTTAATAACATCTATAACACTAAAATAATATTCTTCTTTTTCTGGATTCCAAATACTTCTTATTTCATTTCCTTCGAAAAGATTTGAAATTGTTTCTAATTTGTTGTTATCATTCATACAAAAATACCTCCTTATGTATCTTTTGTTCTGTTTACAAATGCACTCTTCAATGCTTCTAACATTTGCTGACTTCTTAGTTCTCTTTGTCTTTTATCTTCTATGTATTCTTCAATTGTCCATTTTTTCAATCTTGATAAAGCTAACTTCTTATTTTTATTTAATAAATCAATAATATTTTTTATCATAAGTAACTCTTCGTAAGTAATTTCTTTATTGGATAAAAATTGTGTATCTAACATAAATTCATACCTTACTTCTTTTTCTAAACAAATTGGTTTCGCAATGATAATAAATCCTCCAATTTGCACTAAAAAATCATATGAACTGAAATTAGTTTTTACTTTATAATTTTCTATTGTACTTTTTATAATTTCTTTTTTTAGTTCTGTTAAATTCACCTTACCACTTCCTTAATTATTTTTTCGTATTATATAATATTTTTAGTTTCTTGTCAAACATTTGTTTTTATGTTGTTGGATTTTTTTACATTATTATTTCTTCTCTATCTTATAAAATTTTATAGCACGGATATATAATAAAATCCATGCTATAAATTTAACTTTCAAAGTAAAATGCTAATCTTGAATTTTCTCTAATTAATTTTTCTTCAAAATTATTATTTGTAAAATCTTTTATAATCTTTCTCCAAAATTTCTGAGCCATTTCATTTTTTATTAATGTTCTAACTTCCCATTTTCCTTTATATAACTCAAACATCTTATTTGCCATAAATGTACCTGCTCCCATTTTTCTATACTTATTAAGGACAAAAAATTCAGCTATTTCATTCATATTTTCTTCATTATATCTATGTAAAACAAAACCTGCTAACTTATTATTATGTTTTAATATATATGGATGTCTATTTTCATTTTGCCAATATCTTTCAACATATTTATTCATTACATATAATCCAGAATCTAACATTGTAAATGTCGCAGTTTCATCTTCAAAAAAACTAAGTTCATATGTATATAATTGCATTAAATTATATATTATACTTTTATCCTTTTCTTCAACTCTTACTAATTCAAATTCCATTTCTCTTCCACCTTTATTTCAAAATTTCCTTTATATCTTCAATATTATTGAATAATATTCCCTTTAATCCAATATCATTAGCACTTGTTATATTTCTTTTAGTATCATCTATTAAAATTGATTTCTCTATATCTAAATTATATTTCTCAATTAACTTTTGATAAATTTCAACATTAGGCTTACTTATATTTTCAAAGCAAGAAAATACTCCTCCATCTGCTACTTGTATTATTTCAAAACTATCCTTAATATAATTATAAGTGTCTTCTGTTATATTTGAACACAAATATATTTTATATTCTTTTTGTTTTAAAAATTTATAATATTCTATCATTTCTTGTTTTTGTGATAGCATATATTTTAAATTGTTTTTGCTAAGTATCTGTTCTATTTCATTTTTATATTTTAGATTTTCTTTAATCAAATATTCTATTAATTCACTATTAGTTATAAATCCATTTAAGCAATCTTTCCATTTTTGATTATGAAAAATTATATCATTTAGTTCTTTTCTTTTACCATCTTCTATATTTAGTTTGTCTAAATATGTTTTTGGATTGTAGTCAAGTAACACTCCACCTATATCAAATATTATATTTCTTATCATACACTTGCTCTCTTTCTTATTTTTTTAATAATATAACTATTCATTATCTTTTAATTTGTATTCAACATCTAAAATGTTTTCTTTTTCATCTACTTGAATATACATTTTAAAGTTATATTTATCATCAACTAATCCTTTTATAAAAAATCTATTTAAAATCATTATATTAGACAATATTTTTTCTTTTTGTAATAATTCATTAATTTCCATCCATTCTGATGTATTCTCTTCAAATTCTTGTGGCTCACCTTCACTTTCATTTGTAATAAATACATCAAAATCAAATATTCTATTAGGATATTCAATTATCATATTTCCTTTATATTTTAAATTTTTAACTTTTAATCCAGTTTCTTCAGGATTTTCACCTTCTTCAATTTTCCACCAGGTATATCATAATATCCTTCTTTTTTATTTCCTTGATTGTATTTAGTAACTACTACTATTATCTTTTATTAAATAGCATCTTACTGCTTTTCTTATTGGTTTATCCACTTTCACTCTTTTATCCTCCATATCTATTAATAAGCAACTCTCTAAAATATTCTGCAGGATATATATAATCCCTTTTACCATTTATAACTTTTGAAGACAAATATTTCCAGTTAAAGTCTCTATTAATTTCTACTGACTTCAATATATTCTTATCTATATACTCATAAAATCTATATCCATCATCTGTATATACTGTTTGATTATGATTGAGTGATGATATTATGCTTTTATTTACTAATCTAGAAAAAGCACATACCGGATATTCATCATAAAATTTTTTTAAAATTCTTTTCATCTTCAAATCTTTACTATAGATTTCATTTAAATACATAGCGATTCCATTTGCAATATCACCGATTTCTTCATTTTTTATATCGAATAAAAATATTGCTAACTTACTTGCAAAATTTATAGCTTGTATACATTTTCTACCATCAAAATAAAATAATTTTAATCCCCATTCTAATAATTCATCTCCTGATTGCTCTTCAATTACTTTATTTGCAATTATATTATTAAATGTAGATAATTCATCTGGCATTGGTATATTCAATTCTTTTATTGTTTGTTTGGTTGCATATAATATCATATCTAAACTCCGTTTTCTTTTATCTTTTCATATATATCTTTCCAACTATCAACTCTATATAAATTTGTTTTATCGTTTATATTGCTTTCACTATTAAATAATATGGTTTTAATTCCTAATTCATTAACTTTATTGCAATTTGCAATAGAATCATCTATAAATAAATCTATCTTCTCAATTTTACAAGCCTTTGCTTTATCAAAATCACAAATTAATTTATCATAGTGAATATTGTTGTTTTTTAATTCTTCAATAGTAGTTTTATATTCATCAGTATATAAAGTTTTATCTCTTGCTGTAATAACTATTATTTCATGCCCTAACTCCTTAATTTTATCAATATACTCTGCGACTTTTCGCTTAAAAGGTGTACTAGGAATAACTTTATCATAATATTTCTTTGCAAATTGGAGTTCTCGCTCTTTCATTTTCTTTGGTAAATTACTATATGAAATATTATTATCTTTCAAATATTTTATATCTATTTCAAAAAATTCTGCTATATATGGCATTAAATAATCAAAAGTATCTGCCATCGTATCATCTATATCTATTCCTATTTTCAATTAATTACATTCTCCTTACTTTTTATTATATTTGTTTTACAAATGCTTTATCTCTATTTTCATCATATCCTAGTTTTCTATATAATTCATGTGCACATTTTCTATGAAAGCCACTAAATAGCCATATTCTTGATATATCTTCTTGTTTTGCTATTTCTTCAGCTTTATTCATCAGTTTTGTTGCAATTCCTAATCTTCTATATTCTTCTCTTATTGCTAAATCCCATATAGTTGCATCTTTTCCTGATGGCAATGTTAAAATATTTAAAGTTACTGTTCCTACTAAATTATCATTTATATAATATCCTAATACATGAATATCTTTATTATCTTTAGATATTTTATATAAATTTTGCATTTTCTCATAGCTTATATTATTATTAAAAACATCTTTTAATATTTGTTTTAATTGTTCTAAATCTTTTTCCTCTATACTACTTACTATTTTATCTCTTTTCATTCCTTACTCCTACTTTAAACAGTTATATTTTTTTATCTTTCTTCCTAATTTATATCACAAATCAACAATTTTTCATAGTATTTTGCCAATATTTACAAAACATATTTATCCTTACATTTGCTTAATTGATCCAAAATCTCCAATAGAAATAATGTCAAGAGCGAACAAAGTGAGTTTATTTACTCTTGATATTATTTTTATTGGAGATTAAAATTGATATGCAAATGTATAGGACGATTTTTCTCATTTTTTCGTCCTATGAATTTTTATAAGCCGAATTTCATTAAATTTCCGTCCTATAAAAAATAGACATCAGCACATATCTACTAACCAACACAACCTATACCTGTTATGCTTACCAGAGACACAATTTCAAATTTTCTAGTATTTCAAACATTTTGCTCGATTTTGTAAAATTTCATTTATGTGTTTCCACTTACCACTTAAGCAACCACTTTAACTTTCACACCTAAGTTTTGATGCTTTTCCTTTCCAAATCTACCTTTTTCCTCAAAAGTTATAATCTCTGAAACTATATCAAAATCAAGTATTACATGTCTTGTTTTAGTTGTAGCACCGCTACACATTCCACATGTGTGGTGTGGGGCTGAATGTAAGGTAGTCTTAATATGGAGTAAGTGTTGTTGTAAGGTTACTAATTTTCATTACTCATATCACATTCTACCCTAACTCTAACCTTTTTTATTACTTTCTTTTTAAAGTTTCCCTCTTTATCTCTATCGTATGCTATAAAATTTTGTTGGTCTATAAAATCTAATAACACTATATTTTTATAATCTTGTGTTAATTTGTTTCGTTCCACTATATGCTCTTTTGAAACATCTTTTTCTTTCTTAAACATATTTGAACGAGTTTTTACAATAAATCTTAACATATATGGGTCTGCTCTGCCACTTTCATTATACCCTCCAACAATAATATAGTCAACAAGTGTGTCAAAGACATCTATATCAAATTCTTCCATAATAGCATTAGTGTCAAAAACTTTTTTTAATTTCTTTATGCCTCTTTCTATGCTGTTGTCATCTTCCATATTTGCTTGAATTTCCATTATTTTAGTGTCTACTTCTTTTATTTTTAATAAACACTCATCTTTCTTTTCTGTATAAGTATCTTTTGTAATTGTTCCATCTAGCATATAATCTAATAACTTATTGCATTTATTTTTTAATTCTTCTTTTTGTGTTTCTAGTTTCTTTATATTATCTTTTGGAGAATTGCTTTTCATTACACTTGATATATTATTTAGGAAATTGTCTACTAATAATTTGTTATCATTACATAGTAGTTTATATGCGTCTATAAATGACTTTTCTAATACATCTGCTCTCATTATTTTACATTTATTACAAAACTCTTTTCCTAGTTTACTTGCTGTTTGACATAGCCAAGCAGGTTTTGGATTTGCTGTTGTATATAGACTTCTTCTTGTAAAGGTACTTCCACAAAATCCACATCTAATTCTATTACTCATTGGGTATTTTCTTCCTACATTTCCAACTTTCCTACTTGCTGACCTTCCTCCGTTTCTTTCTTTCATTATTTGTTGTACTTTTTCAAATGTTTCTTCGTCTATTATTGCCTCGTGATGATTAGAAATATAGTATTGGTCTTCTTCTCCCATATTAGATAATCTTTTATGACTAATTGGGTCTATTGTGAATGTTTTTCCTTGTAGTACATCTCCTTTGTATTTTTCATTTTTTAATATTTTTCTTACTGTTGTTTCGCACCACACATCTTTTCCCTTTGGTGTTTTTATTCCCAGTTTAGTTAATTGTCTTGATATACTTTCTGCTCCAAATCCCTCTAAATATTTTTCATAAATTAGTCTAACAATTTCTGCCTCTTGTTCATTTATAGTTAAAGTATTATCTTCTGGATTATAAGTATAGCCTAAACAACCACCAAATCCAATTAGTTCTCCTCGTTCCTTTTTCATTTTTAGTCCTAATTTTACGTGTGTAGATGTGTTTTCGCTTTCTTGTTGTGCTACTGAACTTAATATTGTTAATAGTAATTCTCCTGACATTTCTAATGTATTTATTCCTTCTTCTTCAAAAAATACAGCTACATTATGCTCTTTTAACATTCTCACATATTTTAGTGTATCTACTGTATTTCTTGCAAATCTTGATATTGATTTTGTCATTATCATATCAAATTTATCATCTAAAGCATCCTGTATCATCTTCATAAAGTCATTTCTTTTATAGTCTAATGTACCAGAAATTGCCTCATCTGCATAAATTTCTATATACCTCCATTCTGGATTAGAGGTTATTTTTTCTTTGTAATATGCTTTTTGCGATTCATAACTGTTTTTTTGGTCTTCATCATCTGTGCTTACTCTACAATATGCTGTTACTCTTAATCCTGTTGTAACCTTTAAACCAGTTGTACGATTTATTCGTCCATCGACTTTTTTTATTAAAGTTACATTCATTCATACCTCCTTTTCCAATTTTTAACCACTAACACATTATATTTTTATCTTCTTATTTTCAAATGTGTGAATTTTTGTTTATTTTAGCTTTTGTTGATTTATATACTATTTCATCTATTTTATTATTATTTTTTAAATGATTTAATGCTCTTAATTGTAGTGTATATTGGAGTAATTTTTTGTCTACTTTTTCACTGTTATTTGTTAAAATTTTCTCAATCAATGTTACCATCTCCTCTTAAGTAATTGATAAAAACACTACCATTTTAACTTTTGTTGATAGTTATTGGTATATTTTCTCTTTATACCTTTTCCTATAATTCATTAGACAGATGTTTTGCTTACATCTCATAGGATTTTCACCTACCTGCTCCACAGGCTTGTACTCACTGCGTGGGACGCTTTTAACGCTCGTTCTATGACTATACAAAAGTTTCTTTCCTCTTACACTTATCTTCGCCTTATTAGTTGCAAACTAATATTTTAAGTAATAGAAACTATTACTAGCTCAAGTAATCAAAGGACTGTATCTAATGAATTGCTATTCAATTTTCAATGTTCCTTAAATTTTCGAGATTTTCCCTCTCATATATAACAGCGTTTGAAAATTAAAAAGGTTATGTTTTTTTCAAAAAAAATTTTATTTTTATATATGTGATTTTTAATCTCTTACTTATAACAGCGATTGAAAAATGAAAAACTTAACCTTTTTAAAAAAAAATTTTATTTTTTTGAAGTTTTTATATATGAGATTTCTCTCTTATCTATAACAGCGATTGAGAAATGAAAAATGGGACATTTTTAAAAAAATTTTTAATGAAAATTTAGATTTAAAATATAATTAGACACAAAAAAGAGATACTAACTTGTTTTTAATATCTCTTTTTGTTATATTTTATTTTTTATATAATCTTTATGATAATCCTCTCTATAACTTGTAATTTAGCGAACTAATCTCTTTACTCTCTCAACATAATCATCTGCATGATTTATGCTAATATCCCCATGATAATATCCTTGTAGTATATCAAGTTCACTATTTGGTATTAAATTAGCAATTTTAGTTGCCGATTTTTTCATAATAGGTCTTTCTTTGCTTCCAACCAATACAAGAACTTTTGCTCTAGTATGTGATAAAGTATCTTTTACTTCATAACTAGAATTTGACTTCATAAAAGCAATTAAATTATTTTTTGTAATTTTACAAGTATCTTCATAATACATATCAAACAAACTGTTTTTAAGTTTTAAACTTTTAAACTGTAGTTTTGAAAACCATTTTTTACTTATTAAACAATATGATAAATTAAATGTTGGCTCTATCATTCTATAAGTAAAATTCATAGGAATTGCCAAAGCACTTTCAACAATAGCATATTCACATATATTGGGATTTTTAGATAGTATTTCTAACAATATTTGTCCTCCTAATGATAATCCTCCAATTAGTTTTACTTTTCCATTATAATTATCATTTATAAAATTTATTATTTCTAAAGCATTACTTTCAATGGAAGTAAAATTTGTATCACTATTCGAATGTCCGTCTAGTATAGGAACAACTATGTGAAATTCATCTTCAAGCAATCCTATTTCATCTATATAATTCCACCAAGAAAGACCACCACCATGCAATAAAATTATAATATCATTATTCTTTGATCCATATTCTTTATATTCCATCTTACACCTCTAAATTGTAAGTTTTTATTATAATTGTTTTATTACTTTACAAGGATTTCCGACTGCTACAACATTTGATGGTATATCTTTATTTACAACACTTCCTGCACCTATTATAGTATTATCTCCAATAGTTACCCCTGGAAGTACAATAACATTTCCACCAATCCATACATTATTTCCTACTTTTATTGGTTTTGCATATTCTAATCCTTTATTTCTTCTTTCTGCATCTAGTGGATGCCCTGCTGTATAAAAGCTACAATTTGGTGCAATAAAAACATTATCTCCAAATTGAACTTTATTTCCATCCAATATAATTAAGTTATGATTAGCATAAAAGTTTTCTCCAATTTCTATATTGTATCCATAATCACACATAAAAGGTTGTTCAATAGTAAAGACATTTCCCGTCTTTCCAAAAATTTCTTTTATAATATTTTCTTTTTCTTCATTGTTTGATGGTCTTAATTGGTTATAATCATAACATTTATCTTTTGCCAAATATCTTTCTTTTATTAGATTTTCATTATAGTTAGCATCATATAATTCTCCTGCTAACATTTTTTCTTTTTCAGTCATAATATTATTCCTCCTCGATAGATTCAATTTTCATAATAATATCGTATGCAGTAGAACAGTCTTCTTTTGATAGTTTTGTTTCATTAACAAGGTATTCTATCGCTTCATCTTTATTAGAAAAATCTTTTAATATATTTTTTACTTCTTTAAATTTTTCAATAACTTTGGTTACTTCATTATTCATAATTTCATCTCACTTTCACATTACTATTTCATCTCAATGATAACTTACTATTATTTTAAGTAACTACAAACATGTAATTTGTAATTATCTATGACCTATATAATTTAATATTTTAGTTGTTAATGGTTTGAATATTAAATACATAATATATCCAATACTTCCACCTACGACATTAGTTATTAAATCCGTTATATCTGCTGACCTAAAACCATTTATTAAAGGCTGTAATAATTCTATTCCTAGACTTAATAAGAAGGTATAAAAAACAACTTTTAATAGTCTAGCATTTTCTTTTTTTACTAAAGGCATTAAAAAGCCAAAAGGAATTGTCATTATCACATTTAATCCTACTTGTCTAACGAAGTCACCTCTGCCATTTAAAACATCAATAAATGGAACTAAATTTATTGAATCGTATGGGTGATTAAATATAAATGGTAAAGATGTTATTATAGGCATTAAAGTAAAATACAATACAAAAGATAAGTATATATACATTAAAGTATTTACAAACAGTACATCTCTACCTTTTTCTTTCCATTTCTTATAAAATTTCAAAAAATATATTATTATTAAAACCACAAAATCTACTAACTCTTTCATATTTTTAATCTCACTTTCAAATTACTATCTGTTGGGATAATTATATCAGTTTTTCATTATAAAAACAATACATATAAAAAACAAGAGATATTTCTACCTCTTATAACCAATTGCCCTCTTTTAATCCCAATTTAAAAGTTTCTATTTTCTCTATTCTTTCTATCTCATCATCTAAATTGATATATTCAAGAACAGCTTTCAATTCTTCTTTTGTTAAATTTGCTGTTACTACTCTATCTTCAATAAATAGCCTAACATTAGCATATTTATTTTTTATTTCTCTCATTTTATCTTTTATTTGCTTGTAATCTTTTCTTTTTTGCCAAATATTATATCTATTATCTTCTAAAAATTGCATAATACTATCTATGTATCGGTAGAAAAAGCTATTTTCTTGTATCTTCTTGTTTTCTTTATTTTTGAAAAATCTTGTTTTTGTTTCCTTTATTTCTTCTGGCTCTCCATACATTCTTATATAAAAGCATTCTAGTCCATCTCCTCTTGTTTCGTATATTTCATTCAAAATTTGATTTTCAAATATTTCATTTACTTTATATTCTCTTTTTTCCATTTTCTCCACCCTACAATGCCTTTCCTTCTCGCAATCCTATTTTTAGCATTTCGTCTGCCTCATACATAGCCCTATCATTTTGTAATTCTGTTATATCTAAAATTGCTTTCATTTCTTTTTTAGTAAGTTGTTCTATTTTGTCATCTTCAAAAAATTCTCTTACTCTAGGATACTTATTTTTTATTTCTTCAATTTTGTGTCTAATTTTATCGTATTCTTTATTCTTTTTTAAATTTCTGTATTTTTGTTCTTCAAAATAATCTGATATTTCATTTATATTTTGTAAGATAATACTATCATTTGATGTGTTTTCTATTATTTTTCCTTCTCTTATTTCTTTTTTTAATCTCATTCCATCTATAAATCCTAATTTATAATATGGTTTATGCCAAAAACACATTTCATCTAATGCATACCCTTCAAATTTATTTATTTTCTCAAATAATTCTTTCATAGTGTTTTCATCTTTAATAAATTTTTTCATAAAGTTTACTAACTCATCTTCAGCCTGTTCTGCTTTCTTTGTTTCTTCTAGTTCTCCGTATTTCTTTTTATAACTTGTAATAAATCCCTCCCTTATTTCATATAAATCGTCAAGTATTTTATTTTCATATAAATCTTCCATAATTTCCTCCTTTTATAGTTTGGTACATTGAAGTAATATTATCATAACTATTTTTTCAATTCAACGATATAGTTTGGTAAATTGAAATATTTTTTATATTTTTTCAATTTACCAAAGTGGTGTCAACTCGTATTTTTATATAATTTTATTAATTTTTTAGTACAAACTATAAAGGGGTGTAAATTATATGAAATTATCAAATGCAATTAGAAAACGAATAAAATATTATTTAAAACAAAAAGATATGAAAATATGGGATTTATGCAAAGCTACTGGTATTCCTTGCTCTACTATATCTACTTTTATGAGTGGTAAAACAGAACTGCTAAAACTTGATACACTATTGCATATATGCGAGGGTTTTGAAATTACATTAGGCGAATTTTTTACTGACACAACATTTGATACTGCTGAACAAGAAAGTAATAAAGACTAACTTATTTGTTAGCCTTTTCCATTTCATTGTTTCTGTTTTCTCTCTACCTTTCTAAATCTTTATTCTTCCATTTTTGTTTATATTGTTTTAACAATTTTTCTATAACATCTTCCATTTGTTTTGTACTATAACCCTTTGGAAAATAACTTTTTAATTTTTCTACTTTAAACCTTATCTGTTCCTTTTGATTTGGTTTTTGTTCTATCATTATATTGAAAATTGCATCCATATCTAGTTTATTTTGTTTGCTTAACTCTTTCATTCTTATTGCTTGTGAATATGAGGGTGTGCAATCTTCGCTTTCTATTGTTTCTAATAAGTCCTTTTGTTCCTGTTCTTTTAAATATGATATTTCTACTGCTGGGTTCATTGCCATTTTATTTTCATCAACTAATTGTAATAGTGGTTTTATAAGTTCTGTTAATCTTACATATCTTTGTACTTGCCTACCACTTATTCCATCTGCAATTTTATCTCTGGACTTGTGGACATTGTGTCCATAACTTTTTTTGCTTTGACTTTTCTCTGCCTCTAATTTCATTTTATAAGCAAAGGCTTTTTCACTTGGTAATATATCACTTCTTTGTAGGTTACTATCTACAAGAGTAATTATTGCCATATCTTTATCCATATCACGAACTAAAACAGGAATTTCGATTTTTCCTGCTTTTTCACACGCATATTTTCTTCTATGCCCACTCACTATTTCATATCCTCCTTTTTCTCTATTCCTTACTATTAACGGCTCTATAACTCCGTATTCTTTTATACTTTCAATTAAATCTTTCATATCCTCATTATCTTTTACTTGGTATGGGTTATCTTTAAATTCGTGTAATTCCTTTATATTTACAATTTTTTCACTCATTTTATCTCACTTCCCTATTTTTATATTTTGTTTTTGTTTGTTGCAATTCTTCATTTCTTGCTTGTCTTTCTATTCTTATTACTTCTTTGATTTTTGGGTTATCTTCAACGATTTGATTTGCAACTTTTAAGCTATTTCTATAATCTTTTAGAATTGTAGTGCATTCATCCCTTTTGGTTTTATATTCTTTTATTAACTCATCATCTTTGCAATTTCTTAATTTGTTTCTGTATTTTTGCCTTATTCCAGTTACTTCTGCAATGTTCTTTTCATTCTGTGAAATATAGCTTTTTACATCATCTGTTGTTTGTAGTTTCTCTTTTGCTATTAGTCTTATTTCGTTAGAATATCTTTGCATTTTCCTTACTTCTTGTTTCATTTCTGGAGATAATGGCTTTCTAGTATTTTCTTTTGGTATTAGTCCTAATAAGTAATAAAGCAATAAAAAAAGAGCTTCAAGCCCTGTAATTTTACTTATATCTTTGAATTTCCCATTAAGCATACATACTTTGTTTTTCTTGTATATCTTTCTAGGTTTTATAAATTTATAATACTGTTCTTGCACATAATAAGGGGTATTAAATACTCTATCTGCAATATTTTTAAGTGTATATTTTTCTCCTAATTGATACATTCTTGTTGCTTTTTTATCATTTATTGAACGAATAGTAGCATATTTTCGGTTTGGATTATCATTTATAACATAACCTTTTTTATACATTGCTTTCTTAAATTGTGCATAGCTTACACATATTTCTACTGTTTCATCTATTGCTTTTCTCATTAGATTATATTTTGTTGGCTCTCCTCTTTTTTCTGCAAAATATATATTTCTTGGTGTTCTTCCTTTTGGATTCTTAATTACTGTTAAATTATTTTCATTACATAATTCATCTGATAAACCTCTAAAACGATAATATGCACCTTTGTTACAATTAAATTTTTTTCCAGTAAACATATTAACAGAACATACTACAAAATGATTATGATATGTGCCTGTATTAAAATGTGTTGCAACTAATACTTGGTGTTCTGCCCACATTTTCCTTGCAAGTTTTACTCCAATTTCGTGTGCAAGTTCTGGAGAAACTTCGCCTGTCTTAAAACTTTGGTATGCGTGATATGCAATATTTCCTGTGCATTTTCCAAACTTTTCTTGTGTTGTTTTCATTTCTTCAAAAGCTGTTTTTCTATTACAATTCACTCCTGTTACATACATAGTTTTTTCTTTTTTATCAACTGTTTTCTCATTGTTTTCTGCATATAATAATACTTGTTTTAGATTAGAAATTATTGTTTTTTCTGGGTTGCTTGCATACTTAACTACTCGTGATAAACTATCCTTAACTGCCCATATTTTTGTTGTCGCCATCTTCATCATCTCCATTACTTTTTGAATTATAAATTACTAAAAAATTGTGTTCTATCACTTCTAAACATTCTTCTATTTTGTCTATATCTATCTTGAAAATATCATTTTTTAACTGACAAATTTGTAAATAAATTTGATAAAATTCTTTATCTGGTATTGGATATTTTTTTTGTTTTAGTCCTGTTTTTCTTAAATAATTTGATAAAGATAATTTACATTTTTTTGCTTTTTGTTGTAATTTTTTCTTTTCATTTTCGCTAACTCTTATATGAATATCTACTATTCTTTCTTGCATAAAATTTCACTTCCTTTCAACTTTTCTAGCTGGGGTTATAGGGGTGCCAAACCCCTTTCAACAAATGTTGTCGGTTTTGTGTGCGACACAAAACCTATGCTCGCTACACTGATAGATAAATCTATCAATGCAGATTTTATAAAACATTTTTACTTGCCAAAAAATAAACCTTATATCAATTTTTTATTCGATATAAGGCTATAATTTGATTTCTATTTTTAAATATATACATACTCGTTATAAATAATTTCCTCTGCTCTATTTTTAATATTATTCATTCTAGTTACCCATTCTAATTGATAACTTGCTTTTAAATCTTCTGTAACATTTTCTTGTTTAGCTAGTTTTGTTATTAGACTTTCTAAAATTGTATTACATTTCGTATCTATTGAATGTAAATAAGTATTTAATTTTCCACTTAATAATAAGTTGTTATATAAAACTTTGTTGTACTGTTTAATGTGTCTTAATCGTGCTTTTCCATATTTTCCAATAGTAAAGTTTTTGTTTTTTGATATTGATAGATTAGGAAAATAATAATTTTCTTTTAATGTATAAGCTATTCCTGTTTTTTCATTAACATATTCTTTTTTTAATTCCATTTTCTATTACCTACCTTTTCACTAATAATATAAATTTATATTCCATTTATTGCAATATGGACAACTCAATACTTCATATCCACTAGGACAATTTTTATAATAAGTATCGTTATCTATTTCATAGTTTGCCCATTTATCGCCCCATTTTTTTATTTCTGCATTATATACTGCTATTGCCTCTGCTTTTGAATTATACCAGTTACTATTTGAATGACTACATTTTGGTGCATTATTGGTATTAGAATTTTGATTTGTACTTTTATTTGTTGTTGTTTCTTCTATTGCTACATTCTTTTGCTCTTCTGTAACTTTTGTCTGTGTAGTAGTTTGACTGTCTTGCGTTTTCTTTGTTACTTTATTTGCATTATTATTTTTACTTGTATTCGATTTTTCTGCAACAGGTGTTGTTATTTCATTTACTGCATTTTGTGTTATTATTTCTTCATTTTGGAGTATTTCTGCTTGTGCTATTGTATTTTCTATTTGTTCTATAATATTTCCTTGTGTTTCTTCTACTGATTCATTTTCTACAACATTTTCTTCTTGTATATTGGTTGTTAAATCTACTACTTTTTCTCCTTTTTCGTTTACTGCTCCATAATAACTAAAACTAGAAATCATTGCGACTATTATAACTGCAATAATCTTTCTCATCACTCATTCCTCCTTACTTGCTTTTATTTTAGTCGCATTTTCTTAATAATGCAAAGGTGCAATTTAATTTATTTTTTTATTAAATATATATATTCTTTTCAGCTAGTAAAGAGTAAGTATAAAAGGGGTTTGTAAGGGGGAATTATAAAAAAATACTCCCACCGTTTTTGGACATAATTCTAGCGTAAAATCCCTTGTTTTTGTTCTAGTTATACCCTTTTTCGCATAAAAATAAAGCATATTTCTATGCTTTACACTGGTTAAAAATTATTTATTTGATTTCTTTTCCCCACACTCCATATTGCTAATTCTTTTTATAAATTTTTTTGATTTCTCCCTTTTTGCTAAAATTTTTATTTCAATCATTTTTATAATTATTGATTTTTAGGCTTTTTCTCATCTTTTCTACCTAGCACTGAGACTACTTCCACATGCGAGGTAAAAGGAAACATATCAACTGGTTGCAGTTCTCGTATATCGTATTCTTCTTCTAATTGCTTCAAATCTCGCATTAGAGTGGCAGGATTGCAACTAATATATATTAACCTCTCTGGTTTTAGTTCTCGGATATTTTGAATAGTTACTTCGTCTAGTCCCTTTCTTGGTGGGTCTACAAAAACAACATTTGGTACCATGTTTTCTTTTTGCAATACTTTCTCTAAAATTTCTTCTACCTCTCCACAATAGAATTGCATATTTGGGATTTTGTTGATTTTAGCATTTTCCTTTGCATCTTTTATGGCTTGCTCTACTACTTCTATACCATATACTTGTTTTACCTGTGGAGAAGCAAAGGTTCCTATGGTTCCTATGCCACAATATAAATCTAATACAATGTCCTTTTTTTCTAAATTTGCTTTCTCAATTGCTAAATGATATAACTTTTCTGTTTGAATTGGATTAATTTGATAAAACGATAGTGGTGAAATGGTAAAAGTAAAATCTCCTAGCTTATCTTGTATATATCCATTTCCATATAATATGTAATTTTCTTTTCCCATAATGACATTTGTGTTTTTGTTATTAATGTTTTTCACAATTGTTTTAATTTCAGGAAATTTCTGTTTTAAGGTTTCTACTAATTTGGTTTCATTTGGTAAGTTTTTTTCGTTTGTAACAAGAACACACATCACTTCTTTGGTATGAAATCCTACTTTGATTACAATATGACGAAGTTGTCCTTTTCTACTTTTTTCATTATAAGCACAAATTCCATTTTCTTTTCCCCATTGTAATATGAATTTTGCGATTTGTTCGGATATTGGCATTTGAATGGCACATGTGTTTATTTCGACAATTTCATGGCTTCTTTTAGCATATACCCCTGTTACCATTTCGCCATTTTTATTGTATCCTACTGGGTATTGCGCTTTGTTACGATAATGATATGGTTTTTCCATTCCTATGGTGTCTTTTACCATTATTTTACTTTTTAATGTCTTATCTACTAAATTTTGTACCATATCTTTCTTTAATGCTAAGGTTTCCTCATATTTCATGTGTCGTAAATTACAGCCACCACATCTTTTAAAAGTACTGCAATCCGTATCTTGTCTTGCTTTTGAAGGTGTTTGTATTTCAAGAACCTTTCCAAAAGCATGAGAGGTGTTTACTTTTACAATTACAATTCTTACGGTTTCTCCTTTCATGGCTTCTGGAATAAAAATAGTAAAATTATTAATTTTGGCAATCCCTTCTCCTTCACACCCATAATCAATTATTGTAACAATATATTCTTTGTTTTTTTGTACTGGTATACGATTTTCCATCCTTTTCTACTCTTTTCTACAAACTTTTTTACTAGCCACTTTAGAATTCTTGGCTAATACTACCTTTTCCCATAATATAATTCTTAATTTTTACGTAATCCGTCGCATAGACATTATTGTCGTTATTAATATCTGCTGCTTTTAGGTATGCTCCTGTTAATGTTGCTTTCCCCATAATGTGATTTTTTATTCGGACATAATCGGTCGCATAAATGGATCCATCCCCATTTACATCCCCTTTTACTACAACTGTATAATGATATTGCCTATCATTAAAGGTAAGTACAAATTGCATATTAGTTGCTATGGTTCCTTCTGAAATCTCTTTTCCAGAAGCATCTTTAAAACTAGAAAGTCTTACATTTGGATAGCTTGAAAGCATACTTTTAATACTAGATACCTTACTTCCTAAGTTAAATCCTACTACATACCCATCTTTTTTTGTTAATCCAAAATGGTTTAGTACTTCTGTTTCTAAAACAGGATTTGTAACGTTTGTTATATTGCTTACATTTACTTTGGTTTGCATTCTCATGTTTTGTGTTCCCACTTCTAAATCTACATAGATTTTAGCTGTACCATTTTTAATCCCTCGTAATTTGTGATTCTCATATTGAACTACCGTAGTATCACTTGAACGAATTGAAAATGCAAGAGTGGTAGTAGGATGAGTTGTTATCGTATAGTTTACTTCTCCTACTTTATTGATATTAATTTCTTCTAAAACAGAAATTCCAACAATTCCTTTTTCCATTTCTTCTTTTGATGGTAATGTCAAATTTGAATCAAACGATACTACTGTTCCAACAGCATTTGCTATTTTGGTTTTGGAATAGTCAAAATATACCTTTTGTGGTTCATTGTATGGATTACCGTCTACATATTGTACACCTATAAAACCGCCTATATTGGTATTGGCCGAAATTGTTCCATTGGCATAGCTATTTTTAATCGTAGCATTTGAATTCATTCCAATAAAACCACCTACATTTTTTTCAGAAGAAACATTAAGCGAAGTAGAACAATTATCGATAATAGCCGTATCATAAGCATTTCCTACAAATCCACCAGTAGAAGCAATGCTATTACCTTGTAAACTTTTTATATTTTTAACTGAACCTGTTTTTAAGTGAATATTCCTTAGTGTCGTATTTTCAACTGAGTTTGCAAAACCACCAAGAGCTTCTCCTTTTCCTGGCTCTACCTTAATGTTTTCGATGTTTATATTTTCGATAATAGAAGGAACTGTAAAATCTCCTACTGTATTAAATACACCTGTTCCTATAGCAGATATATTCTTTAATGTTTTATTGTTTCCATTCAAATTACCTCTAAACTCAATTTTAGGATAATCTTGTATATTAGCAAAATCCAAATCATTCATGAATTGATAATACTGGTTTTTGGTTTCCATTTTCATTAAGTAAAAAAAGGTATCTACATCATAAATTAAGTAAGGTTTTTCCTTAGTTCCTTCTCCTTGTAAGTTTGGAAATGTTACATTAAAGGTAACCGATTCATTTGTTTGGGATGTTACTTCAACAACAATTCCAGAATTACTTCCATCCGAATAATAAATCGTCTTATTATCGAATGCATTATTATTTTTATCAATTGCTTTTCCTAAAACAGTACGTGTACTATTTAAAGTTGCTTGTTCTAAGTTTCCTTTTCCATCTCCTAAGCTAGTTTCATTTGGTCGAAATACAAATATATGATCATTTTCTCCGTGATTTCCTTCATAAGCATTACCATAACCTTTACGTGCTTCATTCACACGGTATACAATAATTCCACTTTGATCAGCACAGTAATCTTGGTATGTAGCTTGCTTTTCATGATATTCAATCACAAAATATTCGTCACTTCCTGCATATTGTTGTATTTTAATCGCACGTTTTTCATTATCATCCACAAATTTAGGCTTATTTAATGTAATTGAATTAGTGGTTTTCGTAATAACTGGTAATGGTTTATGCCAATTCGTTTGTGGACGATATTCACTTGTAAAATACGCCAATAAATTTTGTGGATTAGAACCTATGGTATTTCCCATAACATCATAAAAGCCAACTGGTCTATTATTAGAAGCATTATGCCTATATAAATCCATATATCCTAATGTATGTCCAAATTCATGAATAATGGTACCATAAGTACTTCGATTTAACGAAAATATACTTGCTGATTGGGTATAATCTTCTACATAAATAAGATTGTAAGGTACTACTTTCTTTCCTAATATTGTTTCAGTAATCCCTTTATTATCTAGCTTATGTGACCATAGTATATCCCCCCAAGCTGGCTTAGTTTGTAAATTATTTTGTCCTTCCACAAAAAACGAAATAGCATCTACAACATTATTACCATCTGCATCAATTTGTTCTTTTGTTATTCCCGCATTTTCAATTTGCTTTGATACCCATGCAACTGCTTCATTTACTAATTCCGTTTCTCTTTGCAAACCTTCACTAGCATTTTTATATCCCTGTGGATTTTGGTCACTCTGTCTTAAATAATATCCTATTGGTTGTGATGTTTCATAAGCGACTACTTTATCTCCTTGTCTAGGAAATATTTCCGTTGTAATCGATAATTTCCCATAACTTTGTGTTTCATAATATTTTTTAAAAGAAGGTACTTTCATTTTGGTTTCTGTATTCCCATTTACTGTAGTCATTTCAAACAATTCATCACTGTTAAAAATTGTTTTGGCATTTTTAACACAATCCTCATCCTTTATTTTGTGTTGATTGGTATTACCTTTAAATTCGATAAAAACAGCCAAATATTTTATGTTTAGATGGTTTGACCTGCTTTCTTGGCTTAACGCAATTGGGGTATCTTCTAATGGTTCTATTCCATACAATTCATTATAATTAGCAATACTTTGTGGTTTATCTTGTTTTTCTTTTATTGTTTCTGTTTTAGGATTAACTGTTTCAACATCATTTGCATAACTATAACAAGTAAAACTGAACTGAAAGCATAGTAATATCGCTACTAAAAAACTAATGCACTTCTTCATCTACTTTTTCCTTTCTTAGTTTAAAAACTACAATTGCAAATCCAATAGTACCTACTCCTATTACCGCTATTAAACTATATATTATAATTTGTTGATTCTTGCCTTTCGATATTAATTGTTCATATTCTTCATATTTAACAGGAGCACTACCTAAATATCGTTGCAAAGTTCCTTCTTTTGCTTCATATAAATATTCAAGCCTTTCTCCTTCCTTGTTCATTACCGATAATAAAAAGTAATCAGCAAATCCATTCTTAAACTGATATCCCATTATCTCTTTTTCCTCAATTGTCCTAGAGGATATCTCAAAACCTTCCTTTTCTTCTTGCCAATCACCTAGGAAAAAGAAATGGTTTAGAATGGTTATTGGAATTATTTTATAAATACATTCATTTTTCTCCATATCTACCATATAAAAATTCTTATTATTTTCATGGTCAACACCATAAATCATAGAAAAATGGCCATTGTCATACACACGAATTTCTTGTTCATTTACCTTATGTTGTTTTTCCGAAAAACCCTCTGGAATAACCACATCTCTTAAATTTCGAACAACTCCAATCTGCGTATTCTTATAGGTAAGATATACATTTGGTGTTTCATCAACATATGCTTTTAACATATATTTTCGTTCTTCTCCATTTTCAGCAACTACCGTAATAGTAATTATATTTTCTCCTGCTTCAACCGAAATGTCCCCTATTCCTGTTACTGTAGCTTTACTATCTTGGCATACAGCTTGAAGAGAAATGGTCTTTGCCTCTTTTGGTAACTTCACACTATATTCAGTAACATTGGCATTAAATTCTGGCTCTAATGTTCCCATATTAATACTTAATGATGATAATAAATTATTAGAAGATTTCTCTTGTACCACTGTTTGTTGATTATTTACTGTAGGCTTTGTTGGATTTTTATTTGGTTGCGTATTTGGTTTTCCCGAAGGTGTTGTATTAGGAGTACTAGAACCTCCAGAAGGCGTAGAAGGTACACTTGGTACATCAATTGTAACTGTCACACTTCTTGACCCTGGCTTATACTCATTTCCATCCGCATCCGAAAATCCCACAGTAGGTGTTGCGGTTACAGTAACACTACCACTACCACCAGCCTTTACATTTACTGTTTGAGAATTCTGTTCTACCCAAACACTACTCTGAGATAGTGTTCCATTTTTTACACTTAAATTAACTCTACCAATACAATCTCCTCCCACCGAAACACTAAATGTTCCATTTGGATTTACCTTAGAAGCAGAAGCCGTTATTCTAAAAGATGCTGCCTCTACACATCCTCCACATAACATTAGTACAAAACTAAATAGTAAAATAGCAAACCATTTTTTCATAAATCCTCCTTATATAAATAGCTATTAAAAGAGATTGGTCTTCTAATAGCTACTTCCTTGCGATATATTACATAAAAATTTTAACATATTTTCTTATACTTTGCAACAACAAAATAGACTAATATTTTTAATTTACTGGTTAATTTATTGCTATAATCTATAATTATTCTACGTAGCTTATTTTAAGCACTATGCTTTTTTTGAGTTGGAATAATTTTGGGTACAAAAAAATACCATTCTTTTTAGAATGATATTTTATGTATCTGTTCTATAAAGTTCGAACCGATACATGTTGGTGCGGATGAAGGGACTCGAACCCCCACGTCGTTGACACTGGTTCCTAAGGGCTATCAAGGCTTTTTTATAATTTTCCTTCGTTTTTTATATGTTCTTAAAACATGCTACTTTAAGCTTTTTTTTAAAGCATTCTCATTTTTGTGTTTTATCTCGTTTCTCTTCGTTTTTTATACTTTTTCTTTGGCGTTGCATTAAAAATTGCATTAAATTTTCTAATTCCTTATTGCTAAAATAATCATCTTTTTTATTTAATCTTTGCTTTATTTGTTGGTACTCCTCCTCCCTTATAACAATCTCTTTCAAAATTTTTTCTTCCATTTATGGAACCTCCTTCATAATATATTGAAGGAACGTAGTACAATATCCATGTGTATGTGGATATCATACTACATTATAGAGAGATGAGATAAACTGCCAGGGATATCTTGTCTCTCTTTTTATCCTTCACTATATAAGAGTCATTTTTTACCCATTTCGTTACAAAAAAATGCAAACTTTTTTAACTTTTTTCGTCGTCATCTTTCCTTTTGTGTTATTTTATGGTGTTTGGAGGTTTTAAAAAAATTAAAATATTCTTGAGGTTCCTTTCCGCTTTGTTCCGTTTCTGTCTTTTTGTTATGTTTTGAGGACAAAAAAAGAAGTAGCTCCCACCTACTTCTTAATCAAAACTCTCATAATGCATATCCATTTTTTCATTTTTTCCGATCGATTTCTATTTTAGCACGAAACCATTGAAAAATCAACAAAAATATTTCGACATTCTTCGACATAACGCAAAAAAGACAGAGTAGTTTTACCTACCCTGTCTCTTGGAACGTTTGTCAGCCAACTCTTTTAGATCTGCATAGGTATATCCTATACTTTTTAACCTACGCCTCACTGTGTCTTTACTCGTACAAAATTCATCTGCCGTCTCTGTTTCGTTGTGTCCTTTTAAAATAAATTTCACCATTTCTTTAGCTTCCACATATTGATCGTTATATATTTCCCGTTCCATGCACGTCCTCCTGCTTTACCTTTATTGGTTTCTGAAACCATTTTACCACATTATGTTAAATAGCGCAATATGTTTATTGTGCATTAAGCCATTCCTGAAATGCTCTTACCATTTCTGATGGATCAGAAACATATCCATCTACAGTTGTTCCTAGCCACATCTGCATACCTCTAATTGTTTTAGGTCCAATAAATCCGTCTTTTTTGACACCTATTTTCTCTTGAATAGCTTTGATTAAAACTGAACCATTCTTGCTTGGATTCTCTTTCCATTTAAAAGTAGATGCTAATAGCCCTTTATTTTTATCTTTGTATACTGAATGCTGATTAGATACAACGCCATCCATAGGTGTTCCAAATACCTTTTGGGCTTTTCTAGTTGTTTCTTGTCCCCATCTTCCATCAACATCGATTTGTTCTTTAGCTGTTTGGCTTTCTGTAACCGTTGTGGCCGTTGACTGGCCAGAATTTGGAACTGTTTGTCCATCTAATTTTGCGTTTACTATATCAGCTAATTCTTGAAATCTACTTTGTAAATAAGGTCCTGGGCAATTTGTATTTTTAAACATATTGTGTCTTGTTAATGATCCGTTTGGTGTACTATCATATGTAAGTCTAAAATTATACCTTTTGCATATGTCTACACATAATGCAACTAAGCTATTCCAAGCTTCATCTGATATCGCCCATTTTCCACCTGTAGAACTATTAGAAACTTCAATTGTAATAGCTTGATAATCATTTGCTCGATTTGAAGATGTCCATGCTCTATCTTCTTCGTAAACATTGCAAACTATATCTCCAGCATTACCTATACAATAATTTGCACTTGCATTTCTGTTTGGATTTCCAAATATATTTTTTGCACATTGTTCTGCTGTTAAGACCCCTGCCATTATATGTGGTGTTATTTTGCATATTTTGTAGCCATTTCTTCCCTGAGTATAATTACTAATATCTGCTAGAATTGTATTATTTGCTAAACTTGAAACTGTACCCATTATTCTTCCCCTCCTTCGTTATTTGATAATTCTTTTTCCATTTCTGGTGTTAAAACAATTTCTTCTTCCATCTTAATTTTCCTCCTTCAAATTTTTTAAAAACTCATCTGCTTTTATAGCCTTATCTGTAAAGCTATTATTTTTCCAGAACGCTACGATTATTACTGCTAGATTGATTACTGTTTCAACTAGACTTAATACTTCGCTTTCGTCTACTTTGATTACATCGATTCCAAAATGTTGTAGAATCATGTTAACTAGTACAATAATTAGCATAACGGTTCTTACGATTGTTCCTTTACTTATTTGCATTATTTCTCACCCCTTTCTACTTTAATCCTAATTTAAAAAGAGCATATGCCAGTATTGCATAGAATAAATAATCAACTAATTTATCCCACTTCATACCGTTTTTGCTCTTTTCCTTTTTTTATTTCTGATTTTATCTCTATCACATCTTTTTCTACATTTGTAACTTTATCGTCTACTTTTGTTAGAGCTAGATACACATTGTTTAGTTCTTTGATTTGTTCGTCATGTTCATCTATACGTTTTGTGTTTGATTTTGCTCTATCTTCAACCTGGACCAATCTTTCTATTTCTGATATCTCCACTTTAACACCTACTTCCATCTACCAATTGCCACAATAGAAAATTTTGCTTTTTTACTCACATAATAACTATTATTTTGCAAGAATTGTACAACTGCCATATTTGTACCTGGACTATTTAACATCATTTGTAAAACTGCATAATTCTCTCCTTGTCCAGCTAACCCAAGCACAACTGGAGCTTCTTTAAATGGCATAGGATAATTCCATATCACATCACCATATGTACTTCCTGTTGCTCTTTCTCCAAAAAAACTACATATAGACATTCCATTTGGAAACTTTATAACTGTTCCATTTTCGTTTGTAATTGTTTGAATTTCGTTATTTTTAAATTCCCCATTCACTTCTGCAATTGCTTCATTATTCGTCAAACTTACTTCTATTTTTGCTCCATCTCGATTTGATACTGTTGTTTGAGTAGAGTATTGTACAATTTTGTTAGAGCAATCGATTGGTTCTTCAACTATTGTTGCTAGCTTATACACTACTGTTGCCCCTGCTGTTAAATTTCCTGTGCTACTAATATATTGAGTTGATATGCTCTCATTATTGTATGAACCTATATACCCACACTCTCTATGTACTACACCTCTGCTGTAATCTATCCAATCTTGTGCTACTATATTTCCTTCGTTATCTTGTAAACTACATAACGGTTTTGTTACTACTGTATTAGAACTTTGTTCATCTCCATTTTGGCTTATGATTTCGACTGTACCTTTGTTATATGGGCTGTATGGTGTTGCAATAGAACCTTTTTGTATTTTAACTTTTATATCTATTGCTCCTGAATTATCTAAATATATAAACAAATATTTAGCAGTGCTTAATGTGGTTATTTGCTTTAAACTTCCTTCATTTTTTACTAAATAAGTTTCTTTTATCTCAACTCCTGGTGCTGGATAATCCCATGTACCATATACTTGAAATCTATTTCCTTTATTTTTGCTTATTATATATGTCGTATTTGGTTCAACTTTAGCAATTGTATAAATAAAATTTGAAGTTGTTGAAATTATTGAACCATTTGATGTAACCAATCCCATTTTTACCTCTTCTGCCAAATTCACATCATCCCCCACACATCTTAGCGTATACGGATTCGTTGGGCTCTTCTCTCCTGTACCTTCTTCTATTATGTGACCCCATACCTTATTTATTCTGCCATATCCTTCTACGGTAGGTGCTGTTATATTTGTTCCTGTGTAGGTTTTGCTCATGTCATCTAGTAGGTCTTGTTGGGATGCTTCTAACTCCTTTTTGTCTACAAATACCAAGCTTTCATCAATAATAGCAGAAACATTTTCTGCATTACTTATACTAATATCTATACTAACATGCTTTTCTAGGATATCTTCCTCGCCTTTAGCACTAATATATTCTCCATTTTCTCTTGCATTTCCATAACAATATAATACCTCTTCTTTTGTGTCCGGATCTTCTGCTATTATCCCTAATTCTCTCCAATAAAATCCTTCTTCCAATTCTTGATTACTTATTATAAATGTTATTTTTGCCATTTTGTTTTGCATTATTTTCATATTTAATATACTGCAACTTAAAACTTCATTTTTTAATTGTGATACATTTATTATGCTTTCCGAACTACCTAGTTGTCCGTCTCCTAATACTATTCTTGTAAAATTTAACAATTTTCCTGTTTGCGCTTTTGCAAACAAATTTCTGCCATTATTGGTTAGTACTAAACCTCCAAAAACTGACATTTATATCACCTTCCTTAATTCTAAAAAATCACCTGTATGAACAATACCTGCAAAATATGTCATACATTCTTCTGTTTGAAATAAATTAACAGTTATCTCTAAATTAGCTGATAACTGTTCTCTTAAATCTTTGTTTAATAATTCTGCAATATCTTTAAACATTGCCAATATTTCTATTTTTATTTTATAATTATTAACATCTTGTGTTATAACATAATTGTCTTTCCCAATCGTATTATCCAATTTGTTGACTAACCAGCTGTATGAATATGGAACTCGATTATTTATCTTGCTTAATATGTTAAACCTTCTTGTTGTGATGTCATTTGAATTATTGTTTATTGAATATATTTTTTCATATCTGTCTATTCCATAAGTTTCTGCACTACTTACAATAACTTCATCTAATACTTTTTCAATTTTTTCTTTTAACAAATCCAATTCTATATCTTCATTTGAAAAAATTATATTGTATTCTCTAATATCTTTTAAGAAATTTGGCATGTATTCAATCAATTTCATACATTTACCTCCACGTTTCCTAAAATTGGTATTTCATTAGATAATAATTCTACATTAGAAGTTCCTCCGTTGATTTGTGTATTCGCTATATCTAAAACATTATTTACATTTAATATTCTGGATTCTATTTGCGAAATTCTAACTATTAAGTTATTATCATTTTCCCATGTTTTTCTTATTTCTAATAAATATTTTTGTGTTTCGCTTTCTATTGTTGCTTTTATTGTGTCTATATTAGCTTGTTCTGTTATTGTTATGTTTGTACTAATGTTAATTTTTACTTCTTCTACAGTATCCACCGTAACAATATGTCCGAATTGGTGCCAACCCTAAACCATCGCTACTCATACTTGGACATATTTCTTCTTGTACACGTTCAATCAGTAGTTCACTTGCCTTATTATAATCACTATCTAATATTGTTAACTTAACAGTTCCTCCACCATTCCATACTGGTGTTACTTTAACTAGACCAACTCCTTCTAGCTCTTTTGTTTTTTTCTTGTAGTCAGCTATGTTTCCAGCAAATGTCTTTTCGTTAATAGATTCAAAATATCTTTCTCTTAATGTTTCATCTGTTTCTGTGTCTTGTCCTGGTATTAGTACATCTTCTAATATTGCTTTGCCTAATCCCTGAACATAGTTAATAGGAATCAATGTTCCTGATTGCTTATTTCCTTCTGTTCCAGCTGTTTCGCATTTACATTCGTATATACCATCTGATATTTTTTCTATTGCTTGATATGTCAAATCATTTAAGGTAAACCTTTCCCCAAGTTCTATGTTCATCAATGCATTATTTTCATTATAAAATTTTGCTTTTCTAACTGCATTTGTTGCTTTTCTTCTCTCTATTCCTATTTGATTGCATAAACGGTCTAAATACTCATCTGTTGCTGTATCAACAAATACTAAGTCAATATTATCTTTTAGAACTATGTACATTTGCGCCAATTCAGCAGCGCATGGTGCTAACGCATTATATATGATTGACCCTTCTCTTTTATCAATATTATCTGGTATTTTATCAATCATTCTTCGTAAAATATTATCAAAATCATAATATTCATCTAAGTCTTCCACTATATATTCACCTCTTTTTCCATTTCAATATCCCCATTTTGAGTAATTACTTTAAATTTTGCCGTTATAGTGTTTTTGCTTTGTGTAAATTCAAAGTCGGTTATATCTTCTATTCTATCATCTTGCATAAGAGCCTCTTTTATCAATCTTTCTACCTCTGGAATCACATATGTGCTTTTCTCTCCAATTAGATTTTTAAATTCAACACCATAATCCCAACTATATATTAAATGTTCAAATCGTTCTGTATTTAAAATACAATATATTGTCTGTTTTATTGCTTCTGCTTCATCGCACATACCTTCTATAATATTTTTTTCTGTATTTAGCTTATATGTTTTGTTCGCCTGTTCTTCTATGCTAAAATCTTCTTGTATGTCATTTTGCGGTATCATTTTTACCACCACCTTAATAAATTTTATCCAAAACTATAAATTTTTGTCCTCCTCGTTGTTGTATCAATATTACCTTATCATTTTGCTCTAACGCATTATGAATTGTTATTGTTTTTGTTCCAGAAATTTCATGATTATGTGTAAGTTCAATATCAGTGTTTTGTATGCTCATATTAGAACTAATTTGATTAGAGATTGTTTGGTTATCTTTATTTGGATTTATGCTAGAGCTTACTTGAATGTCGCCTTCCACTCCGTGCATATGATTTGCATTTAAGTTTTTGCTATTTGTATTCCATTTCAAGCTAATTTTTACATCATAATCTACCACATTTTTAGTTAATATTAGAAATTCTCTTGTTAATGTTAGCTTTTGTTCTACTTGTATTTGTAAAGGAGCTGTACTTATTACTGTTCCAAACAAAACATTAGTAGGCGAATTTTGTTCCTCTGCTTCTCTCGATGCTTTTTTTATTACTTCAATTATATCTGCCATTATGCTATAAACTCTCCTCCTCTCAAAGTAAGATTCATAAGATGTTCATTATTCTTAAAAGTGTGTTTTGCTTTTTCAACCAACATAAAATTCTGCAATTTGACATCTCCTAAATCCATTTTCACAATTACGAGCGAACCTCCTCTTACTCTAATATCCCCGATTGCATTTTTTATTTCTAATTTTCTTGTTTTTTGATTATATAATTTTAACAGTGCATCTGCTTTTACTTGTCCATTAGTATTCTCGTCAATAGTATCGTAATGTTGAAGCACTCCCCATTCATTTATATGTGATGTATCTTTTGCTATATATACTTCTCTTTTCCCTGTGTCTTTATTGTCGTATGTCAGTTTAATTTGGTTGAATGTGTTATTGTCTATTGAAGAACTATAATCAAAGCTTTCTCCTGTTTCTTCATCAATAACAATCCCTAACTTCATTCGTTCTATATTTTTTAGACACAATTTTCCAAAATCATCATATAAAACATACATTTCATTTCTATTTTGTATAGTTAAATCTATTGCTGTTTGTGCTATATCGAACAATGTTTTATTGCTTTCTGATCTATTCGCTATTCTATATCCTGTTTGTTCTAACGTACCTACATTTAATAAAAAATCGTTTGCAAGCATTTTCACTACTTCGTCAGCACTTTTATTTTTATACACATATGTATCTTTGTTTTTAAAATATCTTAACTGGTCATATGCTGTTACTGTTATTACAGAATTATCACTTCTCTTTTTAGTAAATACAAATCCATAAAAGGTATTATTGTTTCCGTATTTAAATCTTACTGCATTTCCTTCTGTAAACTCTAATAATTTATCCTTTATTACTTTAAATGTTAGTTTCCCGTGGACTTCCTTTTCTTTCGGTTTCCCACTCAATTCCTTCTTCTACAATTGGTGCATACACTTTATTTCCATTTTGTATCAATAGTTCGCATTTTTCCATTCTAATCACCTCACGGAATCACAAATACTTGTCCAGGATATATCAACCTTGGTTTTTTGATTTTATCTTTGTTCGCATTATATATCTTCATATATTGATTTCCATTTCCATAGTATTTTTTTGCAATTTTCCATAAACAATCGCCCTTTTTTACTGTATATGTTCTCACGGCTGGTGCTGTTGTTGCTGGTCTAGGAACAGTAGTTTGAACTGCAATAGGTTTATATTGTTTTATGGTTATTTGCATTGTTTTTGTCGCATAATCTCTATACTGTTTTAACTTAATTTTTACTTTCACATCAAATCCTTCTTTTGCCTCTTCTGAAATCGTATAATCTTCAATAGTAACCTTCATATTGGTGTCATATAAAATTTTTCCTCTAGGCATTTTCCTTGATACAATAAATTGAAAAGGTTGCATTCCTGTTTTCAACTTTTCAATCTCCTCTAAAAAATATTTGGCAGGTTGAAAACTATTTTTATATACGGCAAAGGGATAATGAGAATTAGGCAATAAAATATCAAAAGACACTTCGGTTAACCCGAGGTGTCTTTATCATGTTTATTTCTCCATCATTTATAAGATTCATAGTTTTATTTTGATTTTTTATTTTTAATTCTAGCTTTTCAGGTGCAATTGGTAATAATATTTTATCTAAGTAAAAATAATACATTAAATATATACCCCCTCTGCTACTACTTCTAATCTTTCTTCTAGTTTTTGTCCTAAGCTATCAACTATTCCATCAAGATCTAATCCACTATTAACATTATTATTGTTAGTCATCTCTACTTTTATTTCTGCAGTTGTAAATCTGTTAATAGTCTCTCTTTCTGCTATATCTCTCAAATATTGCAAATCTTCTTCTGTTACATCAAGCTTATTCTTTATTCCTCCTGTATTTTCTGCTATATTACTCAAGTCACTAGAAATTGTTGCACCAATAGCATTTTGCATAGCACTTTGTGCTCCATTTGCCATATTATTTAATGCTCCATTTCTATTTGCTACTCTTGCATTTCTTGTTGTATTAAATTCTTGTGCTTTTGAAACAATTTCCATACTTCCATTATTCATAACATCATTAAGTTTTGCTTGATATTTTGCAATATTTGCATTAGTATCTTCCATTTGTCCATAAGTTTCTGAAACTGCATTCACATATTCTGACATGGTGTCATTTATTGAATTGACTGTTTTGCTTGTAAAATCTGCATACTCCATTGTTTCGAATTTGCCACCTAATGCATTTAACAATTTTACAATTCCATTATACATCCATACAAAAGCATTAACGATTCCTTGGCACACTCCCTCAAAACCTAATTGTAATGCTAATGCTCCTAACTTCATCATATAAAATGCCGTTTGTAATCCCATTTTAATGCCTAAAATTCCTTGGTACATATATAATCCAGCTACTACAATTGCATAAAACGCTACTTGAACGCCTAATTTTAACATCATTACTCCTAATCTTAATGCATCCCAAGCGTATAATATACCATAAGCTACGTTATCATTAGTTTTCCACAAATATATCAATATAGCAACAATTGCAATAATAATTGTCATTACCCAAAACATTGGATTTGTCAATGCCTTAAAAGCAAATCTTAGCATATCTGTACCCACTTTTGCCAACAAAGTATATGTATAATATATTCCCAATACAACAATTATAGCTTGTATAATTGGTTCTATTATGCTCCAATTATCTTTTATGAAGTTATAAATTGATTGAATAGCAGAAAAAACAGGTGATAGTATTTGAATTATTTTACTGATAATATCCCCTATCTTATTAAGTCCTGTTTCAATTGCACTACCAACATTTTGTATCATTGTTTGTATTGTTGGGAGTCCTGCTTTTTCTAGTCCATTGTTAATGCTTGTAATTATGCTTGTAATTCCTCTTGTAACTGCTGATTTCATATTTGCAATTGAAGTAGCAAATCCACCTGTTGCATTTCTTGCTTGCTGTTCAAAACTTTGGAACTCTGCCGTTCCTTTTTCATTTAATTGTATAAATGTATTCATAAAATCGTTCATACTAACTTTGCCAGCTCTTAATTTTTCTCCTAGTTTGTTAGCATCTGCATATCCCATAGCCTTTGCAACTTGTCTCATTTGTGCTGGCATAGCTGTCATTGCTGTTCTCCATTCCATCATGTCTGGCTTTCCTTTTGCATATGATTGCGATAGTTGTTCTAGTGCTGATTGTTGCATTTGTGTACTGCCTCCACCTGCAAGAATAGCATTATTTAACGCTAAAAACATTTTTGTACTTTTATTAACATTGCCGTTAACACTTGTAAAATTTTGAACAGAACTAACTGCATCATCCAATGTTGTTGGTAGACCTTGTAATCCATCAACTAGCATCTGTTTTGAAGCATTTGCTTGTGCCTTATCAATCCCTAAGTTAGACATTACTTTTGGATAATTGTTAAGAGTATCTAATCTGTTCATAGCACTACTTACTTGTCCTGTTACTAAATTTGTTACTTTTTGAACTATTGAAAACCCCATTAAAGTTTTAAGCAATTTATTAGCTGAATTATTAGCTTTTTCAAATCCTTGTGGCATTTTATTGCTTTCTTCACCTGCTTTTTTTGCATTTTCTTCTACCTGTTGCATTACTACATTTGCATTTGCTAGTTCTTGCCTTGCTGTCTGAATACTTGCTGTATCAATAGCTCTGCCACTTGCTGTCTGCATTGCTTCAAAACTATTTAATACAATATTTAATGCTGTATTCATTGAATGAAATGCTGGTGTCATTGCATCCTGTACTCGTATCGCCGTTGATATTGTTGCCATTGTTTCACCTTCTTTCGAGCATAATAAAAACACTAGAACTTAATCTAGTGCTTAGTTTTTGTTATTTAGATATTCTTTGTAGCAGAGCTTCTTGTAAAACTTGTGAAAAATTTATATTTAATTCCTCTGCTTTAGTATTTAACCATTGTCAATATCTTTTTAATATATTTTATGATTTTTTACTGTTATTATACTAAAAACACCTACCTAAGTAAGTGTTTTTTGAATTACTTTCTGCTATTTTTTATTTTATTATGTGTTTCAACCAACATATCTTTTATTTCTTTAGCAAACATTTTATTACTGTAAACATCTGGTATTTTTGCAAATCTTTTCTCTAGTGAAATGTTTGCCATTGCCAAAGTTAGATATGAATTTGTATTGTCAATTATTGTATTGCTTGTCGGATAAAATGAGTTTCCGTATCTATCTACAAGTAGCTTATTTAATTCATCTTTAAATAGATTGTAATCTTTTTTTATGTAATAATTATTAGTAAAACCCACCGACTTTCTAATATCTATCAATTCTTCAGAACTTAACGGTTCATTTAAAAATATTTTTATAATACAAAGTATATCTGGTTGTTTTATATATCCCAACAATTGTTTGAAATAATCTTTTCTATTTTTTAAAACACACGCAATTAATAATGCATCTGTCGAATATGCTTGAAATGATGCATTGTCAAAAGTATTTTTTAATTTCAATATTGTTTGAAAAGCTTCTTCAAAATTCCCCTCAATCAAATGCCTTTCTAAACCATAATAAAATATAAATACATACCCAATCGGTATATGTTGCGTAATATCTTCAAGCCATTTCAAATAATAAAATTTCTGCTCTGGATCTAATGAAAAATAATTTGGATAATAGCCTAAATTATCAACATTAGATAAATCGTAACTGTCGCATTCTTCTATTGGTAATTCAGTAAATATGCATGAAGGTTCAATTGTTTGTATAAAAGCAATATCTGTATCTTTGTAGTTTCTAACTTCTGCTTGTATGTTATAATTTTTAAGTAATCCATCTCCAATCCAAAGTAATTTTAACATATCATTAGGTATCTTAAAGTTATTAATATTTAAAATTTTAGATGATTCAATATCTATCAATTCTTGATCTTGTCTTGCCTTGTTTTGAATGTACAATTCTAATTGTGTGTCATTATTGCTTTTATTTAAGTTTGTACTTTCGCTAAGTGTATTTAATTCCTTATTTGATATTATTTTCTCATTTTCAGCTTTTATTTCTTTGATTTTTTTCTCTTTATTGTATTTGTCAATATTATAGGCTATACCTAATGCTACAATTATACATATTATTACACATATACTTTCTTCCATTACTTCCTCCCTAAATGCATCTTATTTCATGTCTATATCTTTTCATTAAAAAATAACATTTACCTATATAAATATATCGAAAATGGAAGAAAACTGAAAATATCTTTTTACCTCTTAGCCTTACTTTTTAGCTTATCTGCTTCTTTCTTCTCATCTTCTACTCGCATTTGTATGCTTGCTATAATAAATGCTTTTTCTTTGAAGGGGAGTTCTAGAAACTCGTGAGGAAACTTTTTTAATTTATGAAGGCAGAAGTGGGCATAATTTGCCTCAGCATCGCCTTCTTTAATTAGTTTTTTGCTTCTTCTACTGCTTCATCTAAGTTATATCCGTTAATTTCTTGTAGTTTTGTTACTAGATCATCGTATTCTGCTGGTTTTAATAAATGCTCTTTTAAAAGGTCTGGTGCACTCATTACATGGTAGAAATCTTGTAGTTTTGCATCATTAAGATTTGGCTCTACAATACATTTTTCTGCTAACATTTCAAGATATTTTGAGGTATCAAAATCTTGTCTATATTGACCTCTTTTGCCTGGTACTTGAATTTGCTTATAGCATTGTTTTCTGATTTCATCATTTTCCTTTGCTGTTATTGTTCTTAGTTTCCATGCAATTGGCTTTCCTTCTTTATCTTTAAATCTTTGAGAGGCAATATAGTCTATTACCTCTTCTTTTTCTTCTATCATAAATGCTTCTAAATTCATAATTTTACCTCTTTTCTAAACTTATTTTAGCATTCCGTTTAATAGCTTAAACTTTTCTGGAATTTCGAAATCTTCAAACGTGAAGTCCATATCTTCATCAAGATATTCTCCATCTGCATCAAATTTTGCTAAAATTCCTCCGTCAATATTGCAATCCTTTAATATTACAGTTTGACGTCCTACACTTGAAGTTGGGTCTTCATTTGTTACTTGCATATCAAAATACACATCTTCTCCTGTTTTCTTATATCTTTCTAATAAAACTCTAAAAATTGATGTGTTATAATGGAAAGTTGCACTTCCTGTTCCTTTCCATCCAGTAGCTTTATTTCCTTTACCCGTTTTTCCTAAGATTGGAACTTCAGTTTTTGTTTTTTCAAATTTTGCCTCTAAATTTAAAGCTTGCATAAAATTATATCTGTTACCTTCTATTGTTACAAAGCACTCTGCTAGCGATGCACTAATAGAATCCTTTGCATTCATAATTGGATTATTCATTTTCAATTACCTCCTATTTTATAAAAAAATTAAAGAGAACAATTTTATTATTGCTCTCTATTGAACTACTACACTCATATATAGTTTTTCCATTGCGTTAATTGGTTGTACCTTACTATTAACAACAACGGATTTCTTATCGTTCCCCTCTTCTGTGGTTATTTCTTCTGAATCAAAATTTTCGATTGCTTGTAAAGTTGCGTATTCTTTAAATAGAGTAACAATGTCATTCCATAACGAAACTCTTCCAGATTCATTATTTGGTATTCTTCCCAAATATTTAGTATTAAACACACTACCAATATCTGTGGCAACTTGGTCTAGAACTCTGATTGTTTGATTAGATTTAAAATCCTCTCCTTTTTCGTTTATAGTATCTACCAAACTATTGATATCAGTTAATATTCTTACTTCATCACTAACTTGGTGTAGCACTAATTCTCCGTTCTTAATACACTCTTTTAATTCACTTTGTGTATAGTCGGTATTTGCTACATATTCTCCATCATATACTTTGTTAGTATTAGAAGCATTTATTGCACATCCTGCAATTGTTCCTACTACCCAATAAATTAGACCTGTTTCTTCTTCATCGGCACTGTTTTTTAGATTTACAATTCCTTCATAGTTTGCGTTTGTTCTATATAAAACACTTTGGAATTTTACTCCTTGTTCATCTCTTAAACGTTTAGTATAAGCTACATATAGTGCTGTTACTTCAGCTTCTTTGCTTAAGCAACCTAGAGCATTAAAATTATAGGATTCAGCTTTATTCAAGAAATCTTGATGACTTTGCCCTGTAACAGTTCCATTTGTTCCTCCTACAAGAGGTGTACTTGCTGTTACCACTAAAGTTGCTTCTTTGTTAAATGTAATATAATCATTATCTACTAATTCGCTCGCTGTTGCTACAGTTTGTTCATCAACACGATTTGTTTCTAATAATGTAATTACATCAAACTTAGTTTCATTATCAACATTTTTTTCAATTACTATTTTTAAGTCATTTCCTCTTTTTCCTGCATATTTTGCAGTTGCAAAGTCATTTGTTGCCTTTTCTCCACCATTATTTAATTTATAGAAATATCCCTTAACAGCATTTTTGAATAAATCTCTCAAACCTTTCATTTTTTCATTTGCATAATCATATCCAAATATTTTTAACGAATCCTTTGCAAATTGCTCTGATGTTACTTCAATCATTTCTTGGTCTTTTCCCCAATCTAATTCTAACCCTAAAGCTACAACACCTCTCTCACCTATATTGGTCGCAACGGTTTGTGTTGACACAAAATTGATGTATGCACCTGGCAATACCTTATTTTGTACTGTAAAATTTCCTCCTCCTAGCATAATTTACACCTTCCTTTTCATAAAATCTTTTATTTTTTGTTCTACCTCTTCAGTAGAATAACTTGTATTCTCTTTTAATATAGCTTCTAAAATATCTCTATTCCTAGAATATTTTTTACTATTGATGATTTGCTTTTTGTTAAATTTTTGCATGTCTTTTTCTTCTTTTTTCTTATTCATTTTTTACCTCCCCATTTATGGTTAGATTTTCCATTTCATTTTCTTTTTGTACTTCTTTATATGTGAAGTATTTATAAGTCACAAAAAATAGCAATACTTCGTCACTAATTTCTGTTTTCATGTCATATCCTTTTAGTAAATCTTTGTTCAATAGCTCAATATATTCAAGTTCATATAGCTTTTCTGCAATATCATTAAGTTTTTCAATTATATCTTTACTATCTTTTAACATAGCGTGTATTACTAAGTTGGTAGTGTTTTCATATCGATTACCTATTAATTTTTGTTTGCTACTTGGTAATGACTTAATAAAAAAACAAGGCATTTCCAATCCTTGTTTAACATTATTTGTATAAATTGTATATTCATCTCCAAATAATCGGTCTATTTTTACTGAAACTCCATCTATAATATCGTTTATTTTCATTTGAACACCTCATTTATAAATTGCATTAGTTTTTGCTCGATGAATTTAGGCAAGTTCGCATTTATTTCATTTTCAGAAACAATTAGCATCTTATGCCCTTCAATCCAGCCTTTATGATTTCTTGTTCTGTGTCCGAAACTCAACATATGATGCATAAGAAACCACATTTGTTACATCTACTTGAAATATAGTGCCTCTTTTTCTTATTGGTAATTCATTTACCCACTCAGCAACATTTTTCCCATTTTTGTTTCCACTTTCCGCTTCTTGTTCTGTCTTGGCTGTCCAACCTCTTTTTAGTGTTCCTCCAACTTTGCCAGATACCTTATTTCCTTGATGACTTTTTCCAGTAATGCATGTATAAGTTTCTCCCGAATAAATTCCGTGTTGGTGTTTTGTAGATAACTTTACGCAGTAGTCTTTGTGCCAACTCTTTTGCAACATCTTTACAGAATTTATCAATTTCGGAATTTGCTAATTTTTCTAGTTTTTGTTGAAACTTCTTTAGTTCACTATAATCACAACTTCCCCATCTTGCCATATCTATGCCCATCCTTTAAATACTTCTAGTATTATTTCTTGATGTGTATCATATCTTGCAGGGTCTCCACTATTCTTATATTCTTTAGCCCAATCACCTTTTGTAATTATAATTTTCGAACCGTGGTTTTATTTGTATTTCTGGGGCAATAAACAGCTTAACTATTTGAGTTACACTATTTTCATTTTCACTTTCATTAGCGTTCGAAATTATTTTGTATGACACTCTACAATCTTGTTTTTTGAGCACTGTTTCTTCTTTATGCTCTGTTCGTTTATTGGTTGGATTTTTGGTTGCTTTATACTCTATAATGTCACATTTACAATCATATGCGCTCTCTATTGCTCGTCTTATTCGTAATATTTCTTGCTCAGTTAAAAACATTCTACCACCTCATCTTTGCATATGGCGAATAATCGAAATCTTTTTTCTCTAATTTTTCAAGAATTAAAGATATTTTTTCATCATTACTAGAGTTTGCTGGAAAATCAACAGTAACATCGCCTATTTTTATATTTTTAGCATTACTTCCTATTGCAATACCTATATCTTCTCCTAATGCTATTTTATTTTTTAATAGCTCTGCACACACTTTGTCAACCACCACATAAGATAATGGTTCTTGAATTTCCTTTAATCCACATATGTGTACTATTTGTGAAGTATGTTTATTTATTAGGTATTCTAATGTATTATTATCATCCTCTTGTAATTTATATCCTAATATTTTTAGTTCTATTTTTATATTCTTTAATATATCTTCCATGTTTACCTCCTGAAAAGGATAAGGAATTAATCCTTACCCTTTAGAGATTATTCTTGCTATTGGAATAGCTTTATGATTTAAATAACTTCTTTGTGCTGCAACTGACTCTCCACTATGTACAACTTCCCAGTTAGCTCCATCTTTTAACTCATTATCTGTTGGAGAATCTGTTTTTTGATTTTTCTTTGTGTATGAAATACCATATGGTGCAAATACTTTTCTTTGTCTCATATATAAAGTATCTTCTCCACCATTTGTTTTTTCATCTCTTGCCATAGCATAAGGTACTTTAGCACCAATATCTTCATAATCAATTGCTCCATCTCCTAGAACATATGTAGTATATTTTGTATATGCCTCTTCTGTTTCTGTTGCTTCAACTGTTTCAACTGGCATATCGTCATCAATTATTACTAATTTACCGTTCCATGTTCCTAAATCTATATCTCTTATTATTCCATCTTTGTCAGTGTATTTTAGATGTTCAATTAAATTTAAGTTTTGTAGATTAGTTGCAACATCACTATGCATAAACACCATTGTAAATTTCTTTTTATTTGCACCACATGCTTTATTTGTAGCACTATTTAAAGTAGTAGCTGTCATATTTCCTTCTACTTCTGTTGTATGATTATCAACAAATTCATTATTTTTAGTACCTGTCATTTTATAGATACCTTCTAATACTGCAAGTATCGTATCTTGGTCTAATCCATCTTTGTATTCAGCTACTTGCTCTGCAACATTATCCATAAATTTTTCTCCTGACACATCATCAGAAAAATCTTTTTCCGTCCATGCTTTTGCACGTCCTACGACAACTATTCCTCTATTAAATGTTTTGGTTTTTGTTGCTTCAATATCAGTTTGCCCATCATAGTTAACAGCTTGACCATCTAATAATCCCTTCATTGCTATTTCTGCATAAACAGTCCCGTTTTGTGATGTAAATACATCTCTTATATCTTTACTTCCTTTTAATGCTTTTGATTTTTTTAGTTCATTTGTTTTTAAATTTGGTATTCTAGCATGTTCTACTGAATACTTAAATGCTTTTTCATTAAAGCTTTTTGAATCAAAATTTCCCATATTTCTTTACCTTCCTTTTCTTTTTTATTCAATTTCTGCATCTGGATTTTCTTCTAAATATTTAGCTATATCGTCATAAGACATTTGGCTAAAATCTGGTTTATCTCCATCTGCTTTTTGTCGACCACTTTCTCCAGTTCCTGTAATTACAGTTTCTTCTTTATTGAACAAATAGTCTTTTCTTTCTTTTAAATCTTTGATTTGTTCATCTAGTCCAATGAAGTTTTCTCCGTCTAGACTAATTTTTGACATATCAAGATTTGCTTTGATGTCTACTGCATCTTTAGCATTAACTTCTTTTGACATTAACTTAACTGCTAATTTACTGTCAAAATTGTTTTGTTTTACTTTGCTATCTGCCTCTTCTTGTATTTCTTTTACTTTTGTTTCATATTCTTCTTGAGTAATTGAACCTTTCTTATAGTTGTCATACTCTGTTTGAATGTTTGTGTTAGTTTCAGTCAATGTCTGAATCTGTTTTTCTAAATCCTCTTTTTGAGTTTTTAGTTTGGAGTATCTTTCTTCGATATTCTCCTCTTTTGTTAAGAATATCTTTTCATCAGATAATCCTTTCTCAATTTTTGTTACATCTTCATCTGTGTAACCTAATTTTTTTAGCAATTCCTTTATCATAATTTACCTCCATTACGCTTTTTACGAGGTTGCTTCTCGTATGTTTTTTGTGCTTTGTTCTTTTACGCCTACAAACCACTAAAAAGGCATTAAAATAAGACGTATTTCTACGCCTTTGATTTATAATTATAAAATTTTAATACCTTAAGTTAAAATATCTGGATCATCCCAAAAACTTGTATCATATTCTGTTTTTGTTTTAATGCATTTGTCTAACTCTTCTATTAATTCTTGTTTTGTTCCATCAAATTGCATTAATGGAAACCCCTCAGGAAATACAGCTTCATATTCATCTAATTTTTGCTCTAGTTCTTTGTCTATTGGCTCAACAAACATTATAACAACCTCCTAATAAGATTATCAAATTCTTTAAAAGTATTTGGTAGATACTTTTGAAATAACTCTAATTGTATCAAATCATCATTTCCAGCAACTGTAAACATTTGAGCAAATATCTCTCTTTCGAGTTTATTTGGCTTTTTCCAATATTTATTATTATGTTTATACCTACCTTTTATTTCATTCTTTGTTATACCACTCATTATATCACTTAATTCTACCAAATTGCTATTATTTTTTATAATATCTTTATACAAGTCTTTATTGTTTAAAATTACTTCTTTATCTTTCTGTATAGCTTCTATAAATTTATTGTTTGAAGATATCCATTTGTTATTATAATCTACTGAATGAGCTATTTCATGTCTTATTGTGTGATTATCGTAATTTTCTTTTAAAACTATGTTGCCATTTTTGTGATATGCTTTATTTCCACCTACTTTAATTGATTTTATATCTGTATTTAAAGCGATATTTTTTATATTTTCATTATTAAATGCTTGATTAATAATATTAGCTTTTCGTTTAGTGATATCTTTATATTGAACTTTCTGATTTTTATTAAATAAATTATCTATTATTCCCTCTTCTTTATCTATATATTTATTGTACCACTCCTTATATTTCATATTTGCATTTGCATATCTAGTCTTTTCATTTTCATCACGATAAAAACGCTTTTCGTTTTGCGTAAATTCATCGTCAAAATAAGGAACTGTTACAGTTCTACAATTTACATGAAATGGAGGTGCAGTAATTCCCACTTGATAGTCTTTCATAGCAAATACTCTTCCATCTAGTTCTTGACATATTTCTGATGTGTGAGTATCTAACGTTGCCACTACTTCATACTTTTCTACTCCTAAATTATTGAAGCAATCTTTTTGTCCTGCGGAACTAAAAAAAGCAGATTCAGTCATTACTAATCTACTCGCTTTGTTTTTTGCTACATCAAATTTCTTCGATATAGTATCTATTACTTTATCAATCCTATCTCCTCTTATTGTTGCTTGTGTTAATTCAGTTTGCAAGGTCTTGGTTAATTCATTTTTGTTGTTCCATATTCTATCTGAAAATGTTTTGTTGTCTGTTGTCCAAGGTTTTGATATGATTTTTTCTATTTTTTTTGTGTCTATTGCTTGTATGCTTTCATATTGATCTAATCCTTTTTGTATTTCATATGTAGATTTATAATAAGAATTTTGATACTGCTGTTTTGCTAAATTCGTAATCCCCTCGTCTTGCTTGCTATATAATTGTTCTAACTCATTTTGTATCTGCAATTTTATAGTCTCTAATTCTTCAATATGAACTCTTGCACTTGCATTTTCTAGTTCTTTCATCCAGTTCTGACTTATTGCATTTTCTTTTCCTTTTTTTATATATTCTTCTACTGTCCATTTAAATTCTTTTAGTTCTTTTTTATTCAATAGTTTTTTGGTATTAGCATAACTTATTTCGTTATTATCCGCAAGCCTTGTATACCAATTAGTTATGTCTTTCTTTATTTGTAGTAATGATTTTTCGTATTCCTCTTTTAGTATATCTAAGTAGTCCTTTGCATTTTTAGTTTGTGTTTCCTCTAGTAAAACAAATCTTTGTTGCCAGTATCTGTTATTCTGCATCATTATCACCATCTTTATTGATGCTTGCTTCTTTTGGAATTATCCTACTGTATTCATCAAGCTCTTTTTCTTTCTCATCTTCAATTCTTTGTAGCTCCTGGTCTACGTCGTCAACTAATGGATGATTCTCTAATTTGGTGCGTAAGCTTAGCATTGTATCTTTGTTAAGACTTTCAATTTGCTCTGTTGTATTAAATATTCTCGATTTATTAAATGTAAATTTAAAATCAAATACATTTAAGTCTTGTGGAATTTCTCCTATTCTTTTCAAATGTTCCGCAATAAACCAAAATAATTGATATAAGCCTTCTCTTAAACTGTTTATGCAGTCATCTGCTTTACTATCTAAATCAGTATATAAAAACTCTAATGATATTCCGCTTGGTGCTTGTCCTATAAGTTCTGTTCGATTAGTATTTACACCTCTGCCAAATTCGTATATCTTTTCTTCTAATAGTTTCAATATAATCTGTCTTGCTTCGTATGGAAATGGTATTGTCTCAACCCCTATGCTTCCTGTTGCATCATTATTACGTACAATACCCATTATTTTAATCCTTTCAACTAGCTCCGTTAAGTCTTCTGCTCCGTATCCATTTACTTTATAAATAAATTCTTTCAAATCTTCAATTGTATTAATAAAGTTGGAATTTATCAAATCATATGCATCTATTAAGTTTTTAATTGGTTCTAGGTCTGTTTCCATTTCTTCATTATTTTTGATGATTATGTATGGTACTCTACCCCAACTATGTTCTTCCGTTCTAACAAGTTGTCCATTAAACATTGTTTGTGTAAGCCAATGTGGCTCTGGATTTATTCTTGAAACATCTAGTAAATATTCTTCGGTTTGAGTTATTTCATTTTTATTTTCAATAAAATATGTTGTGTTTTCTGAAGTTGCCCATTCTACATATATTTTCTTTTTATCGTTTTCTATAATTTTATAAGTATGTAGAATATCTGTTAGTGTTTTTTGTGTTTTGGTATCATATATAGGAATTATCTCTTTAGGTTCTATGCTTGTATATTTTAAATTCCCTTGTTCGTCATAATATGGGTACCAAACAGCATAAATTTTATTAGACATATCTACAATTGTTTGTCTTAAAAAGTTGTCAAATCCTACTCCTAATATATTCCAAAACTTATCTACTATCTTTTTATTTAGTTGCTTTAATTTCTTTTTTTGCTCTTCATTTAGTTCGTGCTCTATAATAGGTTCATATGTAATAGTTATTGGTTTGCCTACTGTATAATCACGTTTTTGTTTGACAAGCTTCCAATGATAACGATGAGCAACTTTAACTAGTGACCTGTTTGGAATTTCTATTGTTTCTTCCTTATATTTTTTAACTCCATTTTCTGTTTTTACGTCCCTTATTGTGTATTCATTTAACTTCTTATAACAAATATCATGTTTTCCTTCAAAATATCGTTCTCCAACTCTCATTTGCTTTTTTAATGGACTTATTGCATCATCGTTTAAGAATTGTTTTATTATCTCACTATTCATATTGGGTAATGAACTTTTTATTACTTCTGTCTGTGTCATTTCAAACCTCCTAATTTCTCAAATATAAATCATCACATCCGATAACGTAACGCATCTATGTAGTGATTGTTTTTATCTTCTGGAATATTTAATGGATTGTCTAGCTTATCAACTTTCCATCTATATAATCCTAACTCCTCTATTAAGCCTTTGCATTTAGGGTCTACTATTATTTCAAAACCTTTTAAATATTTGATGCCATGCAATACACTATCTGGTCCTTTTTGTGCGGGTATTGCATTTATTCCTAGGTTATTTAATTCTGCTATTGATTTTGGCTCTGCTGCATCTGCTTTTATTAATGCGTAAGGTTCTATTCTTTTGTTTAATTCTCTTGCAAGCATTTCGTTTGTTAATTCTATTGCTCCAAACTCATCAAATACTACAATTCGTTTTGTTTTTAAATCTACATTAAATTGTAAAAAGGCGGAAGGGTCTGAACTGTATCCAAAGTCCAAACCTCTTCTAATTAATTCAAATGTATTTTTATATTTTTCTGTATCTTCTATGTGCCAATTTCTAAATATAAGCCCTTTGCTTATTCCGTGGCATACCTAATCCAGATGTTTTATAATCTTCGTAATCTTCTTTTTTCTTTTTT
>CANSMW010000007.1 GCA_947648215.1 uncultured Clostridium sp.
TGTCTTATGTGCGCCGCCAGCGTTTATCCTGAGCCAGGATCAAACTCTCTTGTTAAGTCAGCTCTACTAGAACTGTTATTTACAAGCTTCGTTTAAACTTAGCTTCATTTCCTTTTTCGTTTTTGTTTGGTAGTACGAAAACTACCGCTATTGGTCTTTCAAAGGATTTATTGTTTATTTTTCAATGTGCTTTTTTCTTCCTTTTTTTAAAGGAACGTCTTGTATTATACTACATCACTTTTTACTTGTCAACACATTTTTTAAAAATATTTTAATATTTTTTCTTTTCTCTCTTTTTCTTTCAATTGAGCAAAAGAAAAAACTAGTAGTTGCCTTACTTCTTACGTGTTTTCCATTACTAATTTCTTACTTAAAAATATGTCACTTCCAAGTAATTTGTTTCTGTATTATCTATAATACCACCTTTTACTTCCTCTGTCAACACATTTTGGGTGGTAATTTTTAGAAATTTAACAATACTTCTACTATGCTAATGTTACTCACAAGAATTATCTTTACACTTTAAAAAATGCTACACAAGGTGTTAATTTAAATACTAATGAACTTTATGAATTTTCATATCATATTCCTTTAATTAAACAAGGTCAATCTATTTTCACTATTTTACAGAATCATAAGAAATTACTCAATGTAAAAAACCTACATAGAAATGGGTCTTTTTAATGATTGAGATATCACCAGTCTTGATTTACGTAGAAAAATCACTAGAAAATCATCTAGGAAGAAACTTAAGAAAAGATTTAAGTCTGCTGACTATACTGGTAGAAAATATGAGGACTATTTAGATTTTACCTTTTTAATTCACCAACAAAATAAGAGGAAACATTTCTCGTTTCCTCTTATTTTGTTATACTTTTATCTTCTTTATACCTTCTTAACATCTCATTCCATTCCCCGTAATTCTCATCGTTCCTATGGTCTTCTATGGTAAAGTTTTGTTTAATGTAATTACTTAAATATTCGCCTATTTTCTCGGCTCCTTTTATGTTTAGGTGGTCTCCTTCGTCTTGTGTATCTGTTTCCCAATTAATGTTGATGTTTTCGTCATAGTTTAAATCAATAAATTTGATATGGTTATTGGTTGCAAATTCGGTAATTGCTTGGTTTTTTTGAGGTGTCCAGTCACGTGGTTCTGGAATTTTAATTAAGACTAATTCACAATGATTGTTTTTGCATAACTCTACCATTTGTTTCATTTTTTCTTCGGATTCTTTTGAAATTTCTGTGGTATTTTCTACTTTTGCTTTTTCCATTAGTTCTAAATATTTTTGCTTTGCTTTTTTATCGAATTTTCCTTTGTAGCCTTTTGTTACTTTATTTACAAAAAAGCCACAAAAAGTATAATCTTCTCTTACCACTAACTTTCGGAAGTCGGTTTCTTTTAATTTGGTAGCTCTTGAATGATAGCGTAAAATTGGAAAAATGCAGGATAACTTATCAAAATTGGATAATTCAAAATTCGAATCCATTATCATTTCTAATTTGTTTTTTCCAAACTTCATGGAATCTATCGCCCTTCTGATTGCTAACTCATCATTATTCTTTTTTGTAGCAAAAGCCTCTCCTACTTCTACAAAAAATGCTTTTGGCTTTTGGTATTTTAGTGCCTCTTTCATCCAATAATACGATGCCCATAATTTTTGCCTTGGCGTTGACAAAGGATATCCTGTTACCCCTATCCTATCATATATCTCCAAAGGCGAAACTCCCGTATAAATGCAAGAATTTCCTACATAGATGATATCCACCGTATCTTCCTTTTTTTTATAAAACTCAATCACCGAATAAGATTGAAACCATTCTTCATACGTTCCATTTGGATTTAACAATACTCCAACACTACAAAAAAGCACGATAAAAATGGCAATAAATATGATTCCTTTTATACTATTTTCTATTTTTTTACTCATAACCCCATTTCCTTACCTTAGAATTGTCCATAAATAAAGCTTTGTACATTATACCCTTGTCCATAAATGCCAAATAGAATAATGGCAAATATCATAACATACAGTACAAGCCATCGAAATAATAAATTTTGTTCTTTTAGCCAGTTTCTTACACTCTTTCCTTTTTCCTGGTATAGACTAACACCTAGTAAAATCATCATAGAAATGATTAAAATGGTAATGTCTTCTGGTTTCATCCCACCCAATAAAAATGCTTGCCCATTAAAGATTCTTTCTAAATTGTGTGGATGTAACGCCGATTTTAACATCGTAAATGCTGTTTGTAAATCTGGCGCTCGAAAAATGGTCATACCAATACATACAAGTCCACCAGTTCTTATCATTTGCCAAAAGCGATAACTCCAAGCTTTGGTATTAATCTTAAATACCGAAATCACTTTATTTCCAAGTGGTTCTAGTAATTTTCCAAGCATCATAAGCACATAATAATACAAGCCATACACTAAATATTTAAGCCCAGAACCATGCCAAATTCCATTACTTACCCATACACATAATAAAGAAAAGGCAACTGGTATTATTTTGGATAAGTACGAGGTTTTAAAAATCTTTCTTGCACCTTCTGTTATTTTAATAGAGGCTTTTGATAGGGAAACTGGATAAAACACATAGTCTTTTAACCAAGTACCAAGTGTAATATTCCATCTTCTCCAAAATTCATCAATAGACTTTGAAAAGAAAGGTCTTTCAAAGTTTTTACTTAAATGAATTCCAAAAATTTCTGCCACACCTCTTATAATGTCAATTCCACCAGAAAACTCTGCATAAATTTGTATCGTATAGGCAATCATTCCCAATATAATAATGGGACCTGAATATGCTGTGTAATTGGTAAATACTTCATTTGCATACATAGCTATTCTATCTGCAATTACCATTTTCTTAAAATAACCCCATAACATAAGTTGTGCTCCACTAGTTAAGTTTTCATAGGTAATATCGTGTGGTTTATATAAGTTATTTGCTAACATATCGTATCTTCCAATTGGTCCTTGTACGACCTGTGGAAAGAATACCAAAAACAAGGCTACTCTTCCTAAATTTTTGTCAGCCTCTACTTTTCCCCTATAAACATCTACGATGTAACTAATGGCTTGTAACGTATAATAGGAAATCCCAATTGGTAGGATAAATTTGGCAATTGGCATTTCCACATTCATATGTAAGATTGAAAAAAGAGAATTGATATTTTCTCCAATAAAGCCAGAATATTTTAGTACCACCAAAATTCCTAAATTAAATAAAATGCCCATGGTTAATATCGATTTTTGTTTTGTTTTTGCTTGCTTTTTTCTGGTTTTCTTTTGTTCTTTGTTTTCGATTTCTTTTAATTCTATTGTTACACGTTCGTTTATTTGTTTTATCTTTAAGGCTATCAAGTACACGGATACGGTTGTTGTTAAAATTGCGATTGTCATATACGTGCTATTTAAGAAATAGAACAAATAACTTGCTATTAGTAACACTACCCATTTTATTTTGGGTGGTATGATTTTATAGATAATGACGGTTATTGCAACAAATAGTAGAAATTCTAATGAATTAATTACCATGATTTCTTCCCCTTTTTATTTTTTAATCTTCTTGTAATTTTTGGGTTAATTTGTAAATCGTTTCGGCTGATTTAAAATTTTCGGGAAGTAAATCTGCTGGTGTAATTTCAATATCAAATTCATCGTTTAATCTTGCTACTAAATTAACGATATCAAAAGAATCTAACACTTCGTCTTCAATTAGATTATCTTCGTTTTGAAAATCTACCCCTGGTTTTACAAATTCTAAAATTTTCATTACTTCTTCCATTGTCTTCCTCCTTACTCTATTTTATTTTTCATTGCTTGTTTAAGAACCCCCAGTCGCCTATCGGCGACAGCCCCCTTAAGTAAAGGAGCCTCTTTTTGCATGGCTTTATAGAATGTTTTTACGGTTTATGGTTCTCTTTTAGGTTGATAAAGGGCATCGATCCCTACATTGTTTTATTGTTTTTGTTTGGGTCGACACGAGGTCAATCCCTACATATTTATATTTTGTTTTAATTGTTTGCGGTCGATTTTGCCGTTTGCGTTGTATGGCATTTTTTCTAGTTTTATGTATTGGTTTGGTTTCATGTATGGTAATAATTTTGGGCTTGCTTGTTTGGCTAAGTCATTTTCTTCTATGGTTCCTTGGTAGAATAGGATAATTTTATCTGCCTTTTCGTCGTATATAGCAGCACAAAGAATAATTCCTTCTACCCCATAAATGTTTTTTTCAATTTCTCCTAATTCAATTCGGTATCCCATATGTTTAATTTGATAATCTTTTCTAGATACATATAATAATTCGCCTTTTTCGTTATATTTTCCGATGTCTCCTGTTTTGTAAACAAGTTCTGGATATTTTGTGTTTAGTGGATTTTGTATGAAGGCTTCTTTTGTTTTTTCTTCATTTCCATAATAGCCGTCAGCTAAAAACGTGCCTCTTACTAAAATCTCTCCTTCTTCTCCTTCACTCGCCTCGGTTCCATCTTCTTTTAGTAGTATGATGTTACAGTTATTACAATGTGTGCCAATTGGTAGGGTCTCGTTATTTTCAAATTTTCGGTTTACAATATAATAGGTGCAAATATCTGTGGTTTCGGTTGGCCCATAAAGGTTTGCATACATACAATTTGGTAAAGCTTTTTGCCACATATTAAGCTGTTTTACTGGCATAACCTCTCCTGCAAATAATACCTTTTTTAAATCTGGTAAATTGATGTTATCTAATGCCCCAAGATTCGCAACAATACATAACGCTGATGGTACCCAATAGATGGTATTAATTTTCTTTTGTTTTACGAACTCAATGAGTTTTACTGGAAACGAAAAATACATTTTGGGAATAATGTATAAAGTAGCTCCTGTTAACATTGTTGTATATACATCTAAAATTGACATACTAAAGTAAAAAGGTGTTTGACTTCCAAATATCGTGTTAGCATTAATTTCAAAACATTCTTGTACCCAACTAGTATAAGCAAGAATTGACCTATGGTTTACCACGGTTCCTTTTGGTACTCCTGTTGACCCTGAGGTAAATAACACATAAGCTGGGTCTGTGTCAATTTGTGCATTTCTTACTTCTTGTAGTATTGTTTCATCAATTGTGTTTTCTAATAAATCTTCATATCGTAAAATATGAATTCCTTTTAATTCTAATTTCTCTAATTTCGCAATATTTTTGGCATCTGCAATTACAGTATGACATTCTAAAATGTCTATCATATTTTGCACTCGTTCTTTTGGTGACTTTGTATCTGCAATGGTATAAAAATTGCCACTATACAATACCCCCATCATGGTTTCTAGGCACGTTATGGTTTTATCAAGCCATATCATAATCGGAACTCGTTTTTTACTAACTTTTTGTAATAGACTTGTCCCAATGGTTTTGGCATGTTTTACAAACTCTCCATAAGTAATTTCTCTATCGCTTTGTCCAAAAATAATTTTGGTTTCATTTTGCTTACTTGATTTTTCTAAGGCTTCTAATACATTTTTTAGCATGAAACCTTCCCCCTTTTCATACATTTGCCATTGTACCACTAACTTTCGTCTTTTTCAACACTATGTGGTACAAATTAATACAAATTTAAGAAATAAAACCCTTTAGGAGCCTACATCGACATCCCCCTTAAGTAAAGGGGGCTTTTTTGTACTGTTATTTCTTCGAATTCTATCCTTTTTATATATTTACTAATACATAATTTTCTGGTTCAATTTTGTTTATTTTGCTTAAATCATGGGTTTGAAGGATGTTTTCTTTTTCTTCTTTTGAAATATGTTTAATGGCATATTCTAATTTCGAAGCTAAAATTCTATTTTCGCTTTGCCAAGCACATTCTAGTTTTTTAGCCGTATGGCGACGAGTATATTTGGCACACTTCTCTTCTTTTTCAAAATGTTCTTTCATTCTTCGTTCCAAATCAGTCGTAATTCCTGTATAGATTGAATTATCTTCACATCGTAACATATAAGTATAATACATCATACGCTCCTTCCTCGTTTTATCCAAACTTTTCCGTTTCAATATGGTTTCTTTAGATAACATATAATAGAATACAGAGGAAATGTAAGAAACTTGCAATTAGCACACAGGCATGAAATACCGTGTGAATGTATTTATGCTTTTTACCGATTATATAACATATAGCACCTAAAGTATATACCATTCCTCCTATGAATAATAAAATAAAACCTTGCATACCAAGCAATCCCGGTAATATATTAATTTTAACAATAATGCACCAGCCCATCGCTAAATAGCAAATCATAGAAAACACTTTATATTTTTTTAAGTCAATGGAATTTAACACAATTCCTAATATAGCAACTGCCCAAATTATTCCAAAAATCGTCCATCCAACCCCTACATTATACTCTCGTAAGGTACATAGTGCAAAAGGGGTATAGGAACCTGCAATTAGCAAAAATATGGTGCAATGGTCTAATACTTGCAATACCTTTTTTCCTTTCAATTTAGGGCTTAAGCCATGGTAAATACTAGACATCGTATATAAAATTAACATCGATACCCCAAAAACAACTCCACTTACTATACCATAAGCATCTTTTGCAAAAATACTACATAAAACAATCGCAACAATTCCAATCACTCCACCAATAATGTGAGTTACCATATTTGCAATTTCTTCTCCTTTGGTATAACTTGGTAATTCTCTATCCTCTAATTTTGTTCTTTTCACACTATCACCTTTCCTTTACGTCTTTACTAGATTACCACATAACGAAGTCTTTATCAAGAGGAAAAGTGCAATATTGCTTAATCATTTTCTCTTTCACTTGCTAATTTTTCATGTTGTTCTATTGCCTTATTTTCTATCTCCTGTACTAATTTTATACGTTCTTCTTGATTAGGCGTTTTTTCTAACAATGATATTTGTTTTACAGTTTCCATCAAATAGCTAAAATCTAAATTAGAATTTTTGCATACCTCATCAATTTTTCTATCAAATTCATTTCCATTTATTCTACCTTTTCTAAAATCAAATTCAGCATAACCAAGTTGCGCACAAATATTATAAAAATAATTTGTTGATAACTTCGTAGAAATCTTTTTACCATCAACTTCTTGTTGTCTCATTGATAATAAGAATTTTTCAATTTTATTGGTATCTTCCATAAGTTTTAAACAAGTATATACATTTCTATCTGGTGATGTATTTTCTACCTCCTTATGCTCATCTGAAACTTTTACTCTCTTTAAAAAATCACTATCTCTGTTTGCCATTATTCACCCTCCTATAAATAATCTTTTTATAATAATTTTGAAAATATGTTACTATTTTTTACAAAATTTTATTTTTTAAACTTCTTATAAATTACTTTTTTTATTTTTAGCATTGTTGCTTATATTTCTATTTATTTTTGTATTTATTTCGACAATTTACTTGAATTTATTTTGCTTTTAGTATAGTATAGTAGAAGAAATTTAATTTGTACCAAGGAGGTATTTTTTGATGCCAAGAACAACAAAAGATGTAGCTAAATCAGTAAAACAGAAAAAAGATGAAAATACTGAAGTAAAAAAGGTTCCTAAAAAGACCGCAACTACTAAAAAAGCTACTACAAAACAAGATGCTACTGCATCTACAAAATCTAAAAAAGTTACTACTAAAAAGGAATCTACTGCTACTACAAAAAAATCCACTTCATCTACCACAAAAAAAACAACAACTGCCAAAGTACCTAGTACTTCTACTACTAAAAAAACTACAACTAAAAAAGCGAAGGCTTCTAGTTCTTCTAAAAAAGCTACAGCTACAAAAACAAAGACATCTAGTACTTCTTCTACTAAGAAAGCTACAACTGCAAAAGCTAAAGATTCTAGTACTTCTTCTACTAAGAAAGCTACAACTGCAAAAGCTAAGGATTCTAGTGCCTCTTCTACTAAGAAAACTACAACTGCAAAAGCTAAGGATTCTAGTGCTACTTCTGCAAAAAAAACAACGGCTTCTAGTTCTTCCTCTACTAGAAAAAACGCAGTTGCAAAAAAGAAAATCGAGATTTTGGAATATTATGATTTGCCTTATCGTTATAACCAAACTACTGTTAAAGTACTTGCACAAACACCAGAAATGCTATTTGTGTATTGGGATATTTCAGATGAGGATCGTTTAACATATACTACCAAATATGGAGAAGACTTTTTTTCTAAAACAAAACCTGTTTTGCTAGTTCATAATACTACCATGAATTACACCTTTGAAATTGAAATTAATGATTTTGCCAATAGTTGGTATTTACATGTAAATGATGCAAATTGTGACTATGTTATTGAACTTGGTAGACGTCCTAATCATTACCAAAATACAGTAAAAGACCCTTACATCTATATTGCCTCTTCTAATGAAATGGAAACACCAAATGATCATATTTTATTTGAACGTTTCGACCCTCATGTCACTTACCGTAATGTTAAAACAGGACAAGTTACAGAAAAACACTTTTCGCATTTATCCAATTTTAAAAACATGCAAAAAATTTATGGTATTTATGATTTATATAAGCAGATTTATAAAAACGAATTATTTGATGAAATCGTTGACGGTAATTTAATAAATCCATCTTCCCTTTCATCTTCTAGTTTCAAATAAATGACCTAAGTTAGTGGCTTTGTCACTTACAAATCATTATATGCGTTAGAATAAATGTGGGCAGATATTAAATCTGCCCCTACAAATTTACGAAGGAGAAATCTATGAATAAACAAGAAAAAGGCTATGTTAGTTTTGTTTTACATGCACATCTACCCTTTGTGCATCATCCAGAAAGTGAACATTATTTAGAAGAAGAATGGCTATTTGAAGCAATTTCCGAAACCTATCTTCCTTTACTTACGAATTTTAACAAATTAGTGGAAGAAGGGGTTAATTTTCGTATTACCATGTCGATGACACCTCCTCTTCTTAATATGTTAGATAATAAACTATTACAGAAACGTTATATAAACTATTTAAAAAAACATATTGAACTTTCAAAAAAAGAAATCAAACGCACCTCCTATGATGCACGTTTAAATGAACTATCGTATTATTATTTTGACCGTTATTCTAATGACTTACACATTTTTCAAGATGTGTATCACGGTAACATCATTGAAGGTTTTAAACATTTGCAAGACGTTGGTGTATTAGAAATTATTACCTGTGGTGCAACCCATGGTTATTTTCCAATTTTATATATTAACGAAAATACCGTAAAAGTTCAAATTGCAGTAGGTGTACAAACTTATGAAAAATATTTTGGAAGAAAACCTCGTGGTATTTGGCTTCCAGAATGCGGTTATGTGCCAGAAGCTGACAAATATTTAAAAGAATTTGGAATTGAATATATTATTACCGAATCCCATGGTATTTTATATGCTAACCCTACCCCTGTATATGGTACCTATGCACCTATCGTTTCTCCCACTGGCATGGTTGCCTTTGGACGTGATATTGAATCTTCTCGTCAAGTATGGAGCTCAATTAATGGTTATCCAGGGGATTATAATTACCGTGAATTTTACCGTGATATTGGGTATGACGTGGATTATGATTATATCAAACCATATCTTACCTATGATGGTGTTCGTGTTCCTACTGGCATTAAATATTACCGCATTACCGGAGATACCAGCGAAAAAGACTATTACAACCCAAGATGGGCTATGGATAGTGTGGAAAAACAAGCTGGGCATTTCTTTGATTGTAGACAAGCACAAATTACAAATTTAGCCAATCATATGGATACTCCACCCATTATTTTATGCCCTTATGATGCAGAACTTTATGGCCATTGGTGGTATGAAGGTCCAGATTGGTTATATGTGTTATTTAAAAAAATATACTACGATAAGTGTGATTTTAAACTAATTACTCCTAGTGAATATATTGACCATTACCCAAATATTCAAGTATCTACTCCTTGCCGTTCTAGTTGGGGTGCCAATGGTTATAGTGGTGTATGGCTAAACCCAACCAATGACTATGTACATAGGCATTTACATGTTGCTGGAGACCGTATGGTAGAACTTGTGCATTTATATCCAAATGAGACAAATACCTTAAGAAAACAAGCACTAAACCAATGTGCAAGAGAATTACTTCTTGCTCAAAGTAGTGATTGGTTATTTATTATTACCAATGGAACCATGGTAGATTACGCCAAAAAACGTATCAAAGACCATATTGGAAGATTTACCAAATTATACAACCAAATAAAATCCGATTCCATTGATGAGGAATTCTTAAAAGATATTGCCAAAAAAGACCCAATTTTTCCAGAAATTGATTATATGATTTATTATTAAAGAGGTATGCAATCTACCTCTTTTGTATTATGCAAATTCTTCCCACACAAGATTGGCAAAATCTAGTCCCCTATTTGTCAATTTTATCGTGTCTAAGTCTATTTCTATTAATTCCTGTTTTACTAATTTTTCTAATTCTTTTTTGAAAAGATAGATTGGATTTTGGATAAATTTAGCTTTAAATTCAGCTATGGATACTCCTTGTATTTTTCTTAATCCCAATAACATATATTCTTTTTCTTCGTCTTCTTTGGTTTGGATTTCGTGGATGGTTTGTTTTTCATGGGCAGACTTTAACCCTTCCCCTGCCATGTAATCTTGTAGATTGGTGGTGTTGGAATATCTGGTTTTATTGTAGTAGGAATGAGCAGCAAGTCCATACCCTAGGTATGATTTTTGGCTCCAGCAGTTTTGGTTATGTTTGGAACTCTTTTGTGGTTTTGCGAAATTGGAAATTTCGTAGTGGAGATAGCCGTTTTGTTCTAATATCTTTTTTGTGCTCCAGTACATGTTTCTTTCGGTTTCTTCGTCTGGTAAGATTAGTTTTCCTTCTTCTACCAAGGTAGCCATTGGGGTCCCTTCCTCTAGTATTAGTGAGTACAAGGAGATATGTTCTGGGGTTAGGTTGATTACTTTTTGTAAGCTATCTTTTAGAATTTCTTCGGTTTGGTTTGGTAGTGCCAGCATTAAATCTACATTAATATTGGAAAAGCCGATTTTTCTTGTTAACCCATAGGTCTCTAAAAATTGCTCATAGGTATGAATTCTTCCCATTTGTTTTAATATTGCATTATCCGCTGATTGCAAGCCTATACTTAAACGATTGATTCCTGCTTGTTTATAATCTTCTAGTTTTTCTTTGGTAACCGTTCCCGGGTTTACTTCTATGGTTATTTCTGCTTGTTTATCGATTTCGTAATTTTCTTTTATGGTATTTAGTATTCTAACAATCGCTTTACTATCTATATAAGAGGGGGTTCCCCCGCCAAAGTAAATGGTAGTTACCAAATATCCCTTTGCTTTTTCTTTATTTTCTTCAATTTCTTTCTTTAATGCTTGTATATACTCTTTTTCCCACATTTCACTTTTTGCAAACGATACGAAATCACAATACAAACATTTTTGTTTACAAAAAGGAATATGCACATAAATTCCCAACTCTTCTTTCATTTGCTTTTCCTCCCATCTGCACAAAATGAAACCTCGTACAATAAAGGTCCCTTTACTTAAGGGGGCTGTCGTTCGAAGAACGACTGGGGGGTCTTAACTCCCTTGCTATTTCGCAAATTTTCTTTAACCTATGGTTTACCCCAGATTTTCCGATTGGAGGTTCTAGCATGTTTCCTAACTCTAGTAAACTTGCCTCTGGATGGGCTTGTCTTAAATTTGCAATCTCTTTTAAATTTTCTGGAAGCATGTCAAATTTCCTGTTTTTCTTTAAATATTCAATCTGTTTTATTTGTTCTACCGATGCATTAATGGTTTTATTTAAATTAGCAGTTTCGCAATTGACTAAACGGTTTACGTTATTTCTTGTATCACGTACCACACGAATTTCTTCAAAATTTAGTACTGCTTTTCCAGCCCCCATAAGAGCTAAGGTTTTTGAGATTTCTTCCGCTTCTTTTAAATAAATCGCAATATTACTTTTTTTGGTTAGAACTTTTGCCGGAATTCCAAAGGCTTGTAGTACCATAAGTACAAAATTGGCATTTTCTTTGTTTTGTAGACGTATTTCAAAATGATATTGATGCTGTGGGTTGTTGCAAGACCCACCACCTAGGAAGCATCCTCTTACCAATGCTTTTAATATGGCTTCCTTTTTTTTGATATCGATTTGCTTTAAATTGACACATAACCCTATGGCATTATTCTCATACGTTATTTCTTCTATTTCTAATTTTTTGCAAGTAATAACATATACCTTTCCCTGTAATTCGATTTTGTAATCAACACCTAAATTGCTTAGTAATTTGCCAAATCGATTAATATTGTACTCATTTTGGGTTGTATATTTTAGTTTTCCTCTTGCGATATTCGTATTGTTACTAATCAAATACCCGAATCAGTTCCCATTTCACGCATTCCTTGTTTGCTAATGTATTTAATTTGCTTAATTCTTCTTTTAATTCTCTTGAAAAAGACATTTATTTTCACCTTCTTTATTGTGTTATTGGTTCTTTAAGAACCCCCAGTCGACTACGTCGACAGCCCCCTTAAGTAAAGGGGCCTTTTTTTTAGTATACCTCCGTGAGACGGACGACTGCTAGTCGCCCCTACATTTCTTTATTTTCAACAGTTACACCTTAAATTGCTTTTTTTGCCATAATCATTCTGTTATTTCCAGATAGGTCTTTTTTTGTTTGTATTTCGCTATATTCTCCCGTTTCTTGTATGATACGAACAACTTCTTCTTTTTGGTCATAGCCAATTTCTAAAAATATGGCTCCGTTTTTTTCTAGAAATTTTCCTGCTTGTTGTAATATTTTCCTGTAAAATATTAGTCCATCGGCTCCGCCATCTAAAGCAAGCATTGGTTCTTTTTGCACTTGTGGCTCTAAGGTAGCAATCACTTCCGTTTTAATATATGGTGGGTTTGATACGATGACATTAAACTTTCCTTCTACTTTTTCAAATAAGTCCGATTGTAGAAAGGTCACGTGATTTATTTTGTTTTGTTTTGCATTTTTCTTTGCTACTTCTAATGCTTTTATACTAATATCCACTGCTACAATTTCACAATCTGGAAGATATTTTCCAAGTGAAATCGCAATGGCACCACTTCCTGTGCATAAGTCTAATATGCGAAGCTTTTCTTTTTTGTTTTTACAGTATGCAATTACTTCTTCTACTGTAATTTCCGTATCTGCCCTTGGGATTAGTACATTTTCTTCTACGTAAAAATCTAGTTTCATAAATTCTTGATGATGCGTAATATATTGAAGTGGATACCCCTCTTCTAATTTTCGTATAAATTTCCTATACTCTTCCTTCTTCTCGTCTTTCATTTCTTTTGTATTATGAGCCATGATATACTCCTTTTCTACTCCTAAACAATAGCTAAGTAGTAATCTTGCTTTCAATTTTGGCTCTTCGATTCCTTTTTGTTGTAACTGTTCTATTGCCCACAATAAATTTTCCTGTATCGTCATTTTTCTTCTCTTTTCTTCTTATCTTTCCTATATTTTACAAAAGATAGAGACTTTTTTCAAGTTCTCTATCTTTATTTTGATAAACTCTTTTACTTACTTTCTTTATCCAAAGAAACATAGGAAAATAACAGCAGCAATTAGCATTGGTCCTGCTAAATTCTCACTTTCAAATGCTTCCTCGGGTGTATTTTCTGGTATTTCATCTACTACTGTAATTCGTGCATAATCAACATCCGTATATTGAAATCCCATACGAAATTCACGTGATTTATATGGTATTAGATGATTTAGCTCTACATACTTTGTCCCCATACATACATCTCTTTTACTATACAAATCAATTTTCACATATGCCGTGGACATAACTTCATTGGTATGTGTAACACTTCCCCCTACATATCCATTTACATAGGTTGCTTTTGCCTCTGTTATATCAATTTGCATACCAATTGGCTCTGTTTTATAGGTATCAATTGGGTCATAGGTTGCCTTTAATGCAATATCAATCATAATATTTGAAAAAATAAAAAATAAAATCACACAAAGTGCATAAATTCCAAATGTTCGAATTCGGTTTCCCTCTGCTCCTTTTCCCGTTATATTAATCTTCCACATATCAATTACTCCGTTTCTTTATTAAGATAGACCTATTATATCATAGATAACATAATTTGTAAACTCGAAATTAATACCATTCCATTATATCTTGCAAATCTTTTCTCGGTCTTGGATTTGGTTTTACATTAGGAATACCCAAAGAAATTACACAATCTAATTCTAAATCTTCATGATTTACCATTTTCGCTACTTTTTTAGAAACATATATAATATCTCTAATCCATAAGCTACCCATCCCTAACTCAGTTGCTCTTAAACACATATTCTGAACACAGGCAATTGATGAATTATCTCCTATAATCCAATTATCCTCTTTGGGTCTAAATATTAAAACTAAGATTGGCGCTTGTTTTATTACTTTTGCAGTAGAATTAATACCACTCGATATGTTTATTTTCTTTTTTATTTGTTTTTCTTCGTTTCTTCTAATATATTCCATCATGAGATCAGCTACTTTGTCATTTACCTCATTTTTTATTACTACAAAATACCAAGGTTGTCTATTTTTAGCCGATGGAGCCAATCTTCCACAATTTAATATATCTTCTACTACTTCTTTTTTAATTTCTTCCTATTTAAAATTTCTTATACTTCTACGCTCTTGAACTGCTTTGTTTACTTCCATACTTTACATTTTCACCCACTTTAAAAACATTGTTCATATAGTATTCTTCCTCTATGTACTTCATAATTGCCTTTGCTGCTTCTTTTCCTGAACGGCTTGCCCATGCTACTGTTGCTTTGGTTCCACTAATGTCTCCTCCTGCAAATACCTTTTGTCTTGATGTTCTATAATTTTCGTCAATTTTAATATTACCTCTTGAGGTTAATTCTACTCCTAAGTCTTCTACAATCCTTTGTTCTGGTTTTGAGCCTACTGCTATTATGACATAATCTATTGGTAACATAAAATTACTGCCCTTTATATCAACTGGTACTTCTCTTGTTTCTCCTTCTTTTTTTACCAGTTGTGTTTTGATACATTCCACTTCGGTTACAATTTCTTTTCCTTTTATTTCTACTAAATTTGTTTGAAATAAAAACTTAATTCCTTCTTTTTTAGCATCCTCTATTTCTTTTCTTTCTGCTGGCATTTGTTTTTCGGCTCTTCGGTAAATAATCGTAACCTCTTTTGCTCCCATTCTTTTTATGGTTCTAGCAGTATCCATTGCTACATTTCCTCCACCAATTACTGCTATTCTTTTTTCTTCATAATTTGGATGAGAACCATGTTCTAATAATTCATTTCCTCCATAAACTCCTTGTAAATTTTCTCCTTGTATCCCCATTTTTGCCGAAATATTGGCTCCTATTGCAATAAAAATAGCATCATAGTCTTTTTCTAAATCTTCTAATTTATAATCTTTGCCAAGACTTTTTCCATATTGAACCTCTATCCCTAAGTTGACAATTTTTTGTATTTGTTTATCAAGGATGTCCTTTTCTAACCTAAAATCTGGAATACCATGTCTTAAAATTCCTCCAAGTTTGTCATACTTTTCATATATCGTAACCTCATAGCCATTTCTTACAAGCCACGCTCCTGCTGTTAAACCTGCTGGTCCTCCCCCTATGATAGCAATTCTTTTTTCTTTTTTTTGCGTATGGAATTTTGGAATTTCATATTGCTCCTTAATCCCCATATCGCCAACATATGCTTCTAATTCTCCAATACTAACCGATTCGCCTTTTATTCCACGTACACAAGCTCCTTCACATTGGCTTTTATGTGGGCAAATTCTGCCACAAATTGGAGATAATACGCTTGTATTACACAAAATGTGATATGCCTCTTCATATTTTTCTTCTTTCATACACGCAATAAATTCTGTAATATCATTCTCCAAAGGACATCCCTTTTTACACATTGCCACTTTACAACCTAAGCAGTAATTTGCTTTATTCTTTATTTCTTCTTTACGATATTCCATATTCTTTCCTATATCATATATTATTTTATATGACATTTCCTCCATAAAATTTTACTCCATTTATTTTATTATGAACCAAAAAGAATGTCAATTCTTCCTGACCAGTCATCCACCAAAAAACAATATCCGTAAAAACTTGCTATTAAAAGGATTCAAAACTTTTTTCATCTTTTATACATCGATTATAACAAATGTTTAAACTCTTTTTCGTGATTATTTTGTTAATTCCCTGTCCGTGCGACTTGTTCTAAAATTTCTGTTACAAATTGTTTTAGTTTTGGGTTTAGCATAAATTGGTCTTTGCACCTTTGCCAATAAGTTAACTGGTATTCTTTTGTCCAATTTTTTCCTTGGTATACTTTTCCTGCTGCTAGTTGGTCACATATCATTTCACAAGCATAGCAAAATGGCATGATTGGTAAACTTTTGGGTGCATTTGGGTCATACCAATATTCTGGATGATGTTTGTTTCTTCCCTTATGGTGCAACCAGGCTACCGAATACCCATAGTCTTCCTTTGCATATTGAATTGGACTTCTTTTTCCATCTTGGTAATATTTTACCCCTTGCCAAAATTCTGTAGGCGAAAATTTCGATAAATCATGTACCAATCCTCGAAAGGGAATTCCTGCTCTACAACACAAACCAAACACAAGCCATTTATGTACTAGTACATTTCTAAGATGTCAAAAAAAATTCTTTATCATTCTTATCCTACTTCCTTTTTTCTTAAATCTTATTATCATTACATGTTTGTATCTTATTGACTCATCTGCTCCATTTTGGTTTTGACTTCTTTTAAATCTTTCCAGAACTCAATTTTTTTATTATCATCACGAAGAAGGGCTGCTGGGTGCCATGTTGGCATATATAAAAGCCCTTTTCGCTCAATCCAATTTCCGTCTTGTGGCAGTAATTCCATATTCGTTTCCTAATATATTTTTTAATGCTACACTTCCTAGTAACACAATTATTTTTGGTTTTACTAACATCACTTGATTTCGCAAATAGTTTAAACAAGCCTCTGCTTCGTCTGCTTCTGGGTTTCGGTTATTCGGTGGTCTACATTTTACTACATTGGCAATATAAACCTCTTCTCGGTTTATGCCAATACCTTCAAATGCCATGTTCATAAGCTTTCCTGCTTTTCCTACAAAAGGCTCCCCGGAGCCTATCCTCGTCTGCTCCTGGTCCCTCTCCTATAAACATAAGATCTGTTTGTTTCTTTCCTGTTCCAAATACAATGTTGGTTCTATTCTTACATAATTTGCACCTTTGACATCCTACAATAGACTTTTCTAATTCTTCCCACGTTTCAAACATCTTCTTCTCCTACTTTTTGTAATTCATTTATTTTTTAACCACTTCTTTACTGGTTTGTTTGATAAAATTTCTTATTTGAAATATGTTTCTATCATTCCTTTTCCATATTCTGATGTAATTTTTAGGATTGCTCCTTGTACAATGGCAAGTTGTGGTGGTACATGCCCAATGTCTGCCTCTGTAATGATTGGTAGTTTTAAATCGCCGATGGCATCTAGTATGGCTTGGTCTTGGGTTAGGTCATAATCTTCTCTCATGATATATGGTCTTCCAAAAATAATTCCATTACAATGTTCAAAATATCCTGCGTGTTTCATTTTCCATAGAATTCTTTGCAATAATGGAGTATTCATTTCGTACGCTTCTAAAAACCATATGGTTCCGTCTTCTTTATATTTTTCGATATATTCTTTTACTGTATCGAACTTGGTTCCAATAAGGGTATCTACACAGTCGATACAGCCACCTAAGGCTCTTCCTTCCATTACAATTTTCTCGTGTGTACTAATGTTTTTCCATTTTACTGGAGTGGTTAGGTTGTAGGTTCCGTCTTCGTTATCCTCTTTTTCCACTTGATATTTTTCAAATGAAGTTTGTCGTATTTCTTCTCCTGCTTCTATGGTTAGGGCATCCATTAGATTACGGTATAATGGTGTCATTCCATAGTCTTTTACATTTTCACAGTACATGCTTGGGATGTCACATATGGTGTTTAGTAAAAAACTAAGATGCGTAATATCGGAAAATCCTTGTGTCCATTTTGGTGTACTATTTTTTAGGGCGTCAAAGTCTAACTCATCTAGCATTTCCATTAAAAAGTCTCCTCCACCTGCATAAATAATGAGTTTTACCTCCTTGTTGTTCCATAATTCCATAAATTCCTTTGCCCTTACTTTGGCTGGTGCACTTCTTCCTTGCTCGTCTTTTCGAACACTTTGGGTTTCAATAACCTTATACCCCATTGTCTTTAGTTTTTTGATTGCTAGTTCTAACTTCTGGATTTTTTCTGGTTCTACGGTTCCACTCGATGGAGCACAAATTCCAATGGTATCTCCTAATTTTAAATGTTCTGGATAACGCATACTTTTTCCTCCTTATTTTTTCATTCCTAGTATAGCGGTATTTCTTCCCGCAAATTCTTTATGGGCTCGGTAGGAATGCATATACTCACTATTGCACACCGTACAAATTCCACTATCGATAATATTCTCTTTTAAAAGCCCTATTTCTATCATCATATTCTGGTTAATTTTACATGTGTCTATCGTGTATTTTTGTTCCTTCGGATTGGTAGCTGTAATAATTTCTTCTATGTCTTTTAAATAAGAAAATTCCTTTTTAAAAAGGTCGGCTACATCTTTGGACACTTCAAAATGGCATTTCCTAATACATGGTCCTATAAAGCAAAGAATGTTTTGGGGTTTACATTGATACTCACTTATCATCTTCTTTACTGCTACTGCACCGAATTTTTCCTAGTGTTCCTTTCCAACCAGAATGAATATTACCGTATTACCTTTTTTATTGGGTCATAAAAATAAAGAGGTGTACAATCTGCAAATCCTAGAGAAAAGGTAATATCTTTTTGGTTGGTTATTAATCCATCCACATCGGTTAATTCCTGTGGAAATATCGTAAGTTTTTTTGGTTGTTCATCAATTCTTTTTACTATATTAGTATGGGTTTGATATGGTCTTATCATCGTCTCTTTCTTAATTCCCAACGCTTCTGCCAATTTTTCAAAATTGGCATATAAAATTTCTCTTTTTTCCTCATAAGTATCATTTCCTGCAATATCAAAATCATGTGCCTTTAAGGTATAACAATGTACAATTTCCGGATATTCCAGCAATTTTCGAAATTGCAAAAACTCCACTCCATTGTTTCTTACATGTACCATTGTTTCATTTGATAAGTCAACCATAAATTTTCCTTACCCTCCTTGTTTGTTACTATTCTATTATGAACCCCAAAAAAAGTCAATCACTTTTACTTGTATTGTTTTTTTGTAAAAGTATATTAACTTTTTACATAACATATAATACATTTGTTCTGTTGTTAGAAACCTCACTATGACTTTATGATGACATTCATTAGCATTACTGATTTGTAATGTTAAATATGTCATTATCGAGGAGGTGAGGCTTATGGAGTTGTGTGTTGGAATTGCGCTTGTGGTTCTTTCTATTGGTATTACAGTATCTTTAATTGGACTTGTTCGGTTATAGTATTTGTATACATAGAAAAAGAATTGAAGTACGACCAGCAAAATCAGACTTCAATTCTAACAACCACGAGAAAGGGGCCTAAGCCTTTTTCTCTTTTTTTATCTACTTATATTATAATTAATTCTTCCTATATTGTCAATATGTTTATTCGTTTTTTCAATTAATTTATTAAAAATATTTACTTAAATTTTATTCTTTTACGTTAATTCATGGTTTAAAAATTGACATAATGTGTGTTATGGTGATATAATATACTTATTAAGAACTTTTGTTGCTCTTCAATCACAAAAATTGGAGAGTAATGCCTCCGGTTTTTGTGTGATTTTCAAACAAAAATAAGGAGGATGTATGATGACAACATCAAAAAGTTTTGGCAAAGTAGTTGCTATTGGTAAGGCTTTAGGGGATACGGCTTGGGCTGTAACAAGACCTCTTAGCCGGCTGGTTTTTGATTTTCAGTGGCGAAAATGTGATAATGCCTACTGTAAATTCATGAACCATAACAAGATGAGTTTGGAGCTGTGCGAATGTGTAAGTGACATCGGAGGTATTCCGATTTTCGCTTATGACAGCCAGACCTACCACCTTGAGGATTTCGCTATTCCGGCAGGCTATGTTTTGCTTAAAATTACTAACTGTTTTCGCGAAACAACATATGCCTTTGCTAAGGTGTCTTGTAAGAGGCAGCTTTTTCCTCGGCACACTGTACTGTGCTACTTTGTGGACGAAGAAGAATGGGCTGATGAATGTGGTGAATAACATTTATCCTGTCCTAGGAAAAGCGAAAAACGTGGCTAACACGTTTTTCGCTTTTTTATTCTTACTTTTCCTCAATCTCCTCTAAAATCTGCTCTTTTGGTTTGTTTTGGATGTAGTAGTAGGAGTTGCAGTTTGGGTCGAAGTTGCAGATGGATTTGTATTCGCAGTAGTCGCATGGGGTTTTCTTTTTCTTTTGGTTGTAGTATGGTTTTATTTCGATTTGCCCTGAGTAGATTTCTTTTGCGATTTCTTTTATAACTTTGTCTATGTGTTTTTGTAGGGTTTTGAATTGTTCTTTGGTAATAACACTTGACCTTGCTTCACTAATGTTTTGGTGTTGGTCTAGGTATACGGGTATTAGGTTTGATGCTCCTTTTTCTAGGGTTTTATCCATTTTTCTTATTACATTGACATCGGCTAAAATGAGTCCTTGCATTTTGAATTGTTTTTTTATTTCTTGTTCGATTTCTTCGTCTGTTTTGTTACGGTCAGCTTTTAGGATTGGATCGATTAGGTTAAAGTATAACACTCCTGCTGGAATGAGGTTTTCTTGCTTACTGGTTATGGCATCTAAATAGGTTAAAAGCTGAATTTGTAAGCCTGCTACTACTTCGTTTAAGTCGATGTTTTTTACAGAAGATTTGTAGTCGATAATTCGTATATAATCCCCTTCGTTTCCTTTTGCAAAATCAATTCGGTCTATTTTACCTGTAATTTCGACTCGTTTGCCGTCTTCTAAGGTTATTTCCATTGGTGGATATTCTTTGTTCGTTTTAAATTCTACTTCATTTCCCATAATTTCAAAATCACTATGAACAAGGCTTTCAATAATGTAATTCATTGCTTGCAAGATTAACTTTTCTAGTCGTTTGGTTAGTATTTGGTATTTCTTGGTTGCTCCTAATATGTAGTTTCGGTTTTGTGTTAGTTTTTCACGAATGATATTTTTTATGATTTCCTCTATTTCTTCTTTTGTCATTTCTTTTAGTTTTAAATTCCTTCCGAAGAACCTGTGAGAAAAATTCATCAATTACCTCATGCATGAAATTTCCTGTATCGATGCTTTTTACTTCAAATAGATTATTTTCTTTTAACTCCAATCCATATTTTAAATAAAACGAGAATGCACATCTTTTGTATTGCTCTAACCTAGAAATACTGGTTTTTAAGGTATTCCCATATAGTTCTTGTATATTTTCTTTTGAAATATGGCAGGGTTTATTTTGGTACTGAATTGCTTTTGTTGCCTCTTCTAACCTTTTACCATATTCCTTGTCCTTACGATAAAACGAATATAACAAAAACCATATCTCATCAATCTCTTTTCCATCTTCAAAATCACGAATATTGGTTAATAATTCGTAAAAAGTCGCCTCTTTGGTCGTAATTTCGCTATTTTTCTGTATCATATCACTTTTCTTTACTAGCTTTGGATACATTCTTTTTACTTTTGCTATTAGCATGGAGGGTCTTAGCGTTTTTCCTTCATTATCCGAAGATACATAGGAAAGAAATAGCTTTTCTTCTGGTATGGTAAAGGCTTTGTAAATATTAAAATTTTCTTCATATAATTGTTCTTTGGTATCTTTTGCAAGCTCCATTCCTTGCCCTTTTAAATATTCCCTATCTTGGTCATTTAAAAACCCCTCTTCTTTATGGTTTGTAGGAAAAACGCCATCGTTCATACCAATTAGAAATACTGCCTTTACTTTATGGGTTCTACTTCGTTCTACATCTGCAATCATGACTTGGTCAATGGTTGCAGGAATAGTTCCAAGCCCACTACTTACAAGTCCCATTTTTAGTAATTTGGTATATTCCTCAAAAGATAGGTTGTCATCTGGTAGTACCATACTTAGCTCGTCCATCACTTCCATGACAATATCCCAAGAAGTTTCATAAATATTACTTAATTCAATTCGCCCATTTTTTCGTAAATCGTCTGCCTTTTCCTGCAATTTTTCGTATATTTCATTTTGTAATAAAAATTCGTATAAGGCTTTGGATAAATCTTTTGCTGTTTTGGTTTTTGTTAATTTACTTTTAAATTCCAATAATGGTGTAATTACTTTTTGCCTCATTTGATTTAACTTTTGTAATTCTTCCTCACTTTTTGCCATTTTCCATTCCTGTTTATACCATTTGTTTCCCTTTATTCCATAAGAAATGCAATAGTTTTCTAGTTCAAATAGTTCTTCTTTGGTAAATGGTGAAAATCCTGTTTTTAGATAATGAAATACGCTTTCATAAGACCAGTTCTTTGCAAAAATATCTACCACGGAAAGGAGATATTTTACTAAGATATTATCGCTAAAGTCCTTTTTTTGGTCTGCAAAAACGGGAATATGAAACCTTGTAAAAATAGCGGTAATTAAACTTGCATATTGTTCCATGTTTTTGGTAATAACAGAAATATCTCGAAAGCGATAGTTTTCTTCCTTTACCAGATGAATGATTGTTTTTGCCACTTGTTCAATTTCTGAGAATGGATTTTGCGCAAGAAATAGTTCGATATTTGAGGTTTCCTTTTCGTATTTTTCGTTTTTTTGTCCACTCATATTTTTTTCTAATAGGCATAATTCCTCATTTCGAAATCGATAAAGTTCGTTTCTTGGCTCTGGCACACAAATTTCTACTTGTTCTTGTTTTGCTATTTTTATTAGCTTACTTGCGGTTTGTTTATTGGTATAGAAAATATCGTTTAAATCGTTTGCCTCTTCTAGGGTATCGGTACAGATGGTAATGTTTACTTCTTTTGCTTTTCGTAATAACTTACGAATAATTTCGTATTCTTGCTTGGTAAAGCCAGAAAATTCATCAATATAAATAATGGTATCTTGAAACATGTTACTTTCTTCTAATTTATTCCCTAAAATGGTTAGTACATCATCTTCATCCATATAGGCATTTTTTATGGTTTCTTCATATGCCTCATATAAAACCGAAATGTCTTCTAGTTTGGCTTTTAAATATGGATTTTGGGTTTGATTTTTTATATTTTGTAACATAGGATTGGTTACCATGTGTTTTTTTAATTCTTTTATTTGGTCTATTACCAATTCTACATTTTCTTCAGACCTACTAAGAAAGGTTAAATTCTTTTTTTGTTTTTGTAATAAATGAGAAATAAGCATTGCTTTTCCCGATTTCGAAAGTTCGTTTTTCGCAAGCCCCCCGCTCTTCTTTTAAAATACGATGTGCCATACGAGCAAATGTTAATACTTCTGCTTGAATTACCGCATTTTGCTCTAACACATCCAGTAATTTTCTTTCTTGCATATAAGAAAATTGTTCTGGTGTAATCATATAAATTTTACTTAGCTGGTTTAATTTTTCCTTCATTTCACGAAAACAAAATTCACTCTTTCCACTTCCCGATTTCCCATAAATTAATCGTAATCCCATTCGTTTATCTCCTTTCTTAAAAGGCACCGCCTCCGCCTCCACGGCCTCCACCACCGGAGAAACCACCTCCGCCGGAAAATCCTCCGCCAGAGCCACCGGAGAAACCGCCGTCTGAGCTACCCCCATAGCTTTTCCATACTTTTCCTATGGATTTATAATAATTTCTTAGGAAAATGTAGTCTAGGCTTGTGTAATGGTAGAACATGTAGTAATCAGTTATTAAAAAGTCATTAAAATCTCTATCTTCGATTAAGCCTAGTAAATCGTCATCTGATGGCATATCTTTCAATTTTTTTGAAATCTTTTTTGCGGTTCCGAAGGAAATCGCATAGGCTAGGTATTGTTCCCACAAAAAGACTTCTTCTACATTACGTTCGTTCATTAATGTATTTTCTAAACGCTCTGCCATTTGGTTAATTTTGCTAAAATCTTCTATCATGCTAGGAGAGTTTTTTAGCATTAAATTATCAGTAAATACGATGATAAATGCTACTCCTAATAGAATTTCATCTGCAATAAGATAGCTGTTTGGAAAAAAGAAATTGGTTGCAAATACAATTGCCAAATCTAATACTACAATGGCAATCGTGGTGGAAACAATCTTTTTTCCTGAAAACTGTTTGGTTACTTTATTAATTCCGTGCCTTATAATGGATAAGATTTTTAGTGGTATGTAAAGAAGTGTCATAATCATTGGGAAAAAGATGAGTGCCATATAGAATATGTTTCCTAATCCAAAACCTATTCCTTCTTTGGTGTAAATATTTAGCCCATTAAATTGAATATGGATTAAAATTAGTACAATACAAATACCAAGTAATAAGGTATTAAAAATTCGTAGCCCTTGTGGCATTTGCTGATTGGCTCCATAAGATTGCAAGGTTTTCCCAGCCATTTCGTTTAAGGTTCTAAATTTTATGTTTGCCTCTTTTTCTTTTGGCATTTCTTTCAAACGTTCTACTAAATTTCGTCTACTTGCACTTCCAAAAAACCAGTTGTATACATACCTTTCTATTTCGTCCATATCTTGACCGTGTTTCTACGTTTTTCTTTAATTCATAAATATAACCGTCTTTCCCTACCACGGTAGGTGTTACTTCTAACTCTACCACTTTTTTGGAAATCAAATTCATTAATACGGCAATGATATCTCTTGCCAGAATGGTCCTACTTTCCCTGATACACCCTGCTAAGAGAGGATTATATTTTTTCATTAATTCTTCATCTTCCACTTGCGTTACGGGATATTTTTTGTCTTTTTCAAAAAGAAGAATTAGAATAATCCAGTAGATTAGTAAAATACCAGCAAATACAAAAATTTTCTTTGTAAAGTCTTGCTTTTTTTCTATGTTATGATAAATATTTTCTTCATCTTGCATAACAAGATTTATGGCATTAATGCCCGAGGCTTTTCCCCCTTTTGTTATATTGTCATTGTGAAACAATACTCTTGCTGCTACATATTGCCCGAGGTTTTACATTAGTTACCGATAAATTTACTTGATTTTTAGAAACAATTTTACAAGTGCCATTGTATGGACCATGGGCAAATATTTTTAAATCCTCACTGGTTTGATTGTTTGGTAAATGAATATCAATATTTAGGTTTTGAATGGTAGTTTGCCATTCTCCTCCAATAAAATTGTAATACAATTCTCCTATATCATTATGTTTTACACAAAGGTTTTTTAGGATAAATTCAATTTGAAAAGTCTTTTTGGTATTGTGTGCTGGCGAATACACCTTTAGGCGTTTGATACCATTGGTCGTTTCAATGGTATATACGCCTCTTCTTCCATTACTACTGCTTGATACTTTTGTGTATTCTTGTTTGGTATCTCCTTTTATTTCGGAAACATCAGTAATCGTGACACCACTTGCATTATATAGGCTATCTTTTAGGGCTGTGGTTTGTTTTCGAAATTTATCGTATTCTTCGGTATTTAAGGTGTCTGGAATATCAATGTAAATTCCGTTATACTCACCATTAAAATCATAAGTTATTTCTTGGTGGACTGCTAACGAACCATCTTCTAAAATCGTGGCTTGTATGTCCATATGGGTAATATGGTAACTTTTAGCTTGTACCTGGTTACAAGCCAACATTCCAATTAGCATGATGAATATGACCATTATGACTTTTACTATTTTCTTTTTCATTTTCTCTTTCCCCTATATAATTACTTATTCACTAATTTACCTTTTGTTAAGTAAAATTAACTATTATAAAAGTCGATAATTTTGTATCGACTTTTAATCCTAATTCATATAATCTCTTAATTTCTTGCTTCTGCTTGGGTGTCTTAATTTTCTTAGAGCTTTTGCTTCAATTTGTCTTATTCTTTCACGAGTAACTTCAAATTCTCTTCCTACTTCTTCTAAGGTTCTTGCTTTTCCATCTTCTAAACCAAAACGCAAACGTAATACTTTTGCTTCTCTTGGGGTTAGAGTATTCATGACTTCTTCTAGTTGTTCTTTTAATAAGGTGTATGATGCTGCATCGTGTGGTGCTGGGCTGTCGTCGTCTTGAATAAAGTCTCCTAGGTGGCTATCGTCTTCTTCTCCAATTGGTGTTTCTAAGGATACTGGATCTTGTGCTATTTTTTGAATTTCCATTACTTTATCAACTGGCATTTCTAATTCTTCGGCAATTTCTTCTGGACTTGGTTCACGTCCTAGTTTTTGTAATAGGTGTCTTGAGGTACGAATTAGTTTGTTAATGGTTTCTACCATGTGTACCGGAATACGTATGGTTCTTGCTTGGTCTGCAATGGCTCTTGTAATAGCTTGACGAATCCACCATGTTGCATAGGTACTAAATTTGAAACCTTTTTTGTAGTCGAATTTATCCACTGCTTTAATTAACCCCATATTTCCTTCTTGGATTAGGTCTAAAAATAGCATTCCTCTTCCTACGTATTTTTTGGCAATACTAACCACTAATCTTAGGTTTGATTCGGCTAATCTTTGTTTTGCTTCTTCATCTCCTTCTAATACTTTTTCGGCAATTTCTAATTCTTCTTCATAGGTTAGTAGAGGAATTCTTCCAATTTCACGTAAGTACATTCGAACAGGGTCATCTGTGCTTACTCCATCTAAAGTAATGGTATTAATATCTTCTATTTTGATATCTTCTACTTCTTCTAAGTCTTCTAAATCTGGTTCTTCATCATCTAAGTCTTCTTTTAAGTCTACATTTAATTCTTCAAACGCATCAAATACCTTTTCGATTTGTTCAACATTCGCATCATCTAGTTCAGAGGCAATTTCCCCATAAGTAATCTTTCCTTGTTTTTTTGCTTTTTCTAGGATTGTTTTTACTTTTTCATCCTCACTAATTTCTTTTACTTCTTTTGAAGTTTCTAAAACTGGCTCTTCGCTTATTTCTACATCGTTTTTGCTTTCTTGTAAGGTGTCTTTTTGGGTTTTCTTTGTAGTGTTGCTAGCTTTTGCGTTATTATCTTCTTTTTCTATTTCCTTTGGTTCAACATTTTTTGGCTTTTCTTGTTTGTCTGTTTTATTTTTTTCTTCTATCTTTTTTGGTTTTGCTGATTTTTTCTTTTCTACTACATCTTGTTTACTATTCGTTTCTTGTTTTTGCATTGCAAGCGTTTGCTCATTATTTTCGTTCACTTTTTCATTTTCTACTTTTTTTGCTACTCTTATTTCTTCTTTTGGTGCTTTTGTTGTTTCTTTTTTCGTTACTACATTTTTTGCCATTTCTTGGTTTTTGGTTTGTTCCTTTTCCTTCTTGTTTGCTACTGCATTCTTTGCCGTCTTTTCGTTTTTTGCTTGTTCTTTTTGCTTTTTACTTGCTTTTTCTATTCCATTTGTGTCTGCTACTTTTTTTTCTTGTTTTTGCACTTTTGCTACCTTTGCTACTTTTTTTGTTTCTTCCATTTCTTTCTTTTGGGTTTGTTCTTTTTTACTTTTTTTCTCAGCCATTTACTTTCCTCCTATTTCATTTTGGCTATTTTTATAATAAGATTACTTAATCTTGTTTCTAAATTACTTGCTTCTTCTTTACTAATCTCTGGATTTTCTAATTGTTTCACAATTTCATTTCTCTCGTTTAGTAGTTTTTCTTTCTCATATCCATTTAAAATATCTTCTACCGCTTTTTTAGTGTTTGAAATCTGATCATCTTCTGCTAATATACTAGTAATGTGGCTCATTAGCTCCTCTTCTGGAAATAAATTTAGCACATTACTATTACTATTTCCCTTTTCAAAGTGTTCATACAATCTTTTTGCAATTTGAAAGTTATTTTCTGTTTTAAAATCCTCTGGTGCGATTTTTTCTTTAATTTGTGAATAGGCATCAATTTCTTGGTTTAGTAATAACGAAATTAGCACATTTTCCCTCTTGTTTCCTATTTCTTTTTGTTCTTTCTTCGTTTTTTCCTTTAACATAGACTTCATTGGCTTTTGAATCATTTTAATTCCTTGATGTTCCTTATATGCCCTTTTGTTTGCTTCTGCATAGATAGACTCTTTAGATATGCCATATTCCTTGGCAATTCGGTCAATATAAATTTCCCTTTCAATGCTATTGTCTACTTTTGAAAGAATTTTTACAATTTCATTTAAAAACTTTATTTTATCACTTGCTGTTTGGATATTCATCGATTGTTTTAAGTTTTTTACTTTAAATTCTACTAAAGAAATTGCATTTTCTACACACTTTTCAAAACGGCCACTACCATATTTTATCACATATTCATCTGGGTCTTTGGCATCTCCATCTAATTGTAAAATACGAATATCGCAACCTAAATTTTGTAAAATTTCCATTCCTCTCATGGTTGCTGCTTGTCCTGCCCCATCGGAATCGTACCCAATAATGACTTGGCTTGCATATTTTCGAAGAAGTCTTCCTTGTGCTTCTGTTAAAGCAGTTCCCAATGATGCTACCACATTGGTAATTCCTCTTTGATAAAGTGAAATGGCATCCATATAGCCTTCCACCATAATGATTTTATCTTTGCCACTTTTTTTAGCAATGTTTAGTCCAAATAAGTTTCTTCCTTTACTATACACAATATTTTCTGGTGAATTGATGTACTTGGGTTTACTATCATCTAGTACTCTACCACCAAAAGCAATGACTCTGTCTTGTACATCTTTTATCGGAAACATAAGCCTACTACGAAATTTATCGTAGAAATTTCCTTTGTCCGATTTTCCAATTAAGCTAGAAGCTAACATTTCGTCCTCGGAAAATCCCTCTTGTTTTAACTTTTGATATAGTTCATCATAATTTAAGGAAAAACCAATTTGAAACATTTGTAAAGTATTGTTATCTAGCTTTCTTTTTTTTACATACTCTTGTGCCGATTTGGCTACTGGTTTATATAGGTTTTCATGGAAAAAACCGTGCTGCTATTTTATTAATTTGATACACTCTTTCTTTTCGTTTTATTTTTTCCATATCTTGCCCATCGGTTAAGCTAGGTAGAGTTATTCCACTTTTTTCCGCCAAAGCTTCAATGGCTTGTTTAAAATCCAAATTTTCAATTTTACTAACAAAGTGAATGACATCTCCGCCTACTCCACAACCAAAACAGTGAAAGATTTGCTTATCTGGCGACACAGAAAAAGAAGGGGATTTCTCGCGATGGAATGGACATAGTCCAAAAAAATTTCTACCACTTCTTTTTAACACTACATATTGTGATATCACGTCTACGATATCATTACTGCTTCTTATTTCATCTACCAATTCATCACTATATCGTGCCATTAAAACCTCTAACCTTTCTTTTCTATTATATATTATTCGACGAATATGTCGTAATTCCCTCTTACTTCACATAAGATTTTTTGTCACATTTTGTCAAAAAAAGACTAAGTATGCTTTGGATGGCACCTAGTCTTTTTACAGTCTTGTTTTTTAATTACTTTTGACGTTATCTTGATACTATATAGGTTCAATTGCTTATGTGTTTTCTGTTCCGTTTGCATTTTCCTCAAATGGAATAAATTTATTTACAATACTTTGTACTGGTTCTATATGGTCAATTTCGAATTCTTGGAAAGAAGCATTTATTTTGTTATCTATCATTCCTTCTACTTCTTCTATGGAAGAATTTTCTGCAAGCACTAATTCACTTACTAGAATTTGTTTGGCATTGGATAACATTTTCTTTTCTCCGGTGGATAAACCTTTTTCTTTTTGTTTGAACGATAAATTACGAACCACATCAGCAATTTCATAAATATCTCCACTTTTCATTTTATCCATATTATCACGATATCGTTTATTCCAATTGCTTGACATTTCTGTTTTATCTTCTTCTAAAATTTCAAATACCTTATCTGCGGATTGTTTATCAATAATTTCCCTTACGCCAATTTCTTCTGCTTTGTTTGTTGGTACCATTACCTTTACCTCTCCTGGCATTTTTAGTATATAATAGGCCTGTTTTTCACCTAAAATATCCTTTTCTTCAATTGAATCAATTATTCCTGCCCCATGCATTGGGTAAACAATATGGTCTCCTACATTAAACATAGCTTTTTATGCCACTCCTTCCTGAATTTTGATAAATTTTTCTCTTCTTCTAACATATCTATTATACTACAAAAATTACCAAAAGTCAAAAGATTTTTGGTAATTTTTTCTTGTCTTTTTGTACGTATTTTCCTTTTTTTCTAATTTCTACTAGTAGAGCCAAATCCTCCCATTCTTTCCCCTGTAGCTATATCATTATCTGTCACTAGATACTTTTGGAAAATTCCTTGCCCAATGGCATCTCCTTTTTTAATTTCAATATCCTCTTCTTTTATGTTATAAAAGGCAAACATGATGTGTCCATCATTATCTGGATTACCATAGTAGTCACTATCAATCACTCCAATGCTGTTTGCTAAAATTAATCCTTTTTTTCCGGGGTTGGAACTACGATTTGCTAAAATTAATACCTCATCACTTGGCATATAAGCTTTAATTCCTGTTTTTACAAGAGTTGGTTTATCTCCTTTTTTAAAACTTGGTATAATGCAATCTTCTACTGCTTCAATATCATATCCTGCAGATGCTTTTGTTTTTCGAACTGGTAAACAAACTCCTGCATTTTCAAACCCCTTTGCTACTTCAAATCCACGTATTTTTTCCATTTCTTTTCTCCTCTTTTCTAAAGTACTCTACTGTACTTTTTTCTTATTGTATTATAACAGTTCCCCGTTGTCAATTATTTTTTCAAATTCACTCCTACAATTCCTCCGAACCATACCTGCTAAAATAGAAAATACAATCATTAATATGGCATATAAATTTACTCTAAATCCTGTTTGAATAAAGCTGGAAATAAGGTATAGAGTTATAATATAAATAAATCCTATCACCCCACCATTCATTAGTCCGTTTTTCTTTATTTTACTTGAACTTAGGCTACTTCCAATTAATATGCTAATAATCGTAATCATTAAAATAATTGGTGCTATTGTATTTTCACTGATATTGGTGTAGGTTAATATAACTGAAAATATAAATAATAATAGAAATGTAATAAAATAAGCAAGTGCAATCCCTTTTATCATATGAAAAATGCTATTTTTGCTTTCCATTGTTGTAGTTTGTGCTAAGTTTTTCATAATCTCCCTCCTTGTCTAGTAATATATATGCCTATGCCTCAAAATTAGAACAACGAAAAACTCCCCTGTAGGAGAGTTTTTCGTTTATTGATTACTGTGCTAGTATATTAATATTGCCTTGTGGTGGTGTTCCACTTACACTATTCGTCGTGTTTTGGGGATTACTTTGTAACGTTGTTGTATTGGTTACTTCGGTTGATGTTACATTATTGGTTGTATGATTGGTATTTGTGTTAGTTGTTTGCTTCGTTTCTTCACTTTCCCTACTTGTGGTTTGGATTTGTAATGGATGTCTTTCTAAGTATTCTTCTATATTATATGTTTTTCCATTATTCTCCATGTAATAGGTATTTACTCCTCCATTTACTACAAAATAGGCATTATCTAATGCGGTTACTACTAATTCATTTCCTCTGTTATCATAAATTCCATATCGTTTTACTTTTTTGGTATTGTTTCCGTCTTGTACTGTTAAATCTTTTCCGAATACAATCGCCTTGTAACTTGGAATAATTAGTAAATTGTTTACTGCTTTTCCTGTTAAATTACCACTAGCTCCTGAAGAGTATCCAATCGTATCGTACTCTAATGGTAAAATTAGATTACCTTTTATATCGAACATTCCCCATTTTTTATTTTGATACACGGGAATGGCGTTTTCAAATAATACATACTTATTTGTAATACTGTTATTGGGGAATTTTGAAACATCTACGCCTATTTGTTCATACTCTAAATGAATTACAATATTTCCTGTATTACCAAGTATACCATATTTTCCATTACTCCTTACCACATATAATCCGTTGCTTTTATCAATCATATTGATATCATCGTATAATAGATTGATTTTGGTATCTCCTTTTTCGGTTACAATTCCCTTTTTATTGGTAGTATTGGTAACATAGAATTCTCTCGCATTTTCATTAAATACCATTTTGCTATATCTTGAACCAATCACTTCTTGGTTATTGCTATCAACAACACCATATAAATTATTATCTTTTTTTACAACAAATAGATTATATAAAATTGCCTTTTGGTTATTGAATTCATCATCAATTCCTTCTTTATATCCTAACTTCTTAAATTGAGTGGTATAGTTTTTTACAAGGTATGGTAAGGTATAAATTTGAATATTTTTTCCTTCTCCACGATAATCAAACGTTACATTAAAACCAATGCGAATTCCTTCTGGTGTACAATATAATTTGTTATTCTTGCTAATAATGGTATCGGAAATCATATAATCTTCATAGTCTTCCCTTTGGTTTGGAACTACTTTTGATATTTTATTTGAATTTAAGAAAAATGAAGCGGTTTCATTTTTGCATTCTACCCAACATTTATTTTCATCTTCTGTGTACAACTTAAATTCTCCTTTATGAGCATCATATCCTAAATAGCTTGCAATTCCCATAATATCCACATATATTTTTCCAGTAGCATCATCAAAAAGAATGGTGCCTTCTGGTAAATTGATACTTTTTCCATCAATATAGACACGAAATGTGTTTTTTTGTATATAAATAATTGTGCACATGATGGCTATAATGGCAATAATTACCACTGCAATACAGATTAATATCACGTTTGATATTTTCTTATTTTTTTCCCTCGCATCCTCGCTTTTGGTATTAAATTTTCCTCCACTAATTTGCATACAATACCTCCTATTCTTTTGTATACCCATATTTTTTATAAAATTCATCACGGAAATTTAATAAATTGTCTTTCTCTATTTCTATTCTAACTCTTTCCATCAAACTCGTCAAGAACCTTAGGTTATGAATGGATAATAATCGAACTCCTAAAATCTCATTTGTCTTTACTAGATGCCTAATATACGCTCTGGTATAATTTTTACAAGTATAGCAATCGCATTCTTGATCAAGTGGTTCCCAATCTCTTTCATAAGTGGCATTTCGTACGACCACTTTTCCATTCCAAGTCATGGCCGTTCCATTTCTTGCAATTCTGGTTGGTAGTACACAATCACACATATCAATCCCTGCAAGTGCTGCTTCTATTAAGTAATCTGGGGTTCCTACTCCCATTAAATATCTTGGTTTATCACTTGGCAATAAGGGAGTCGTGTATTGTAAAATATCCAAAAATTCTTCTTTTGGTTCTCCTACACTAATGCCACCAATCGCATATCCTGGAAGGTCTAGTTTTATTAAGTCTTCTACACTTTGTTTTCGTAAATCTTTGTAAAATCCACCTTGTACAATCCCAAATAAACTCTGCTTGTCCGTATTGTTATGTGCTTCTTTACAACGAATGGCCCATCTTGTGGTTCGTTCCATGGAAGCTTTGGTGTATTCATATGTCGATGGGTATGGGCAACATTCATCAAATGCCATCATAATATCTGACCCTAAGTCATTTTCAATTTCCATTACTTTTTCTGGTGATAAAAAGTGTTCGCTTCCATCTAAATGGGATTTAAACGTAACTCCCTCTTCAGTAATAGTTCTTAAGGCACCTAAACTAAATACTTGAAACCCTCCACTATCGGTTAAAATGGGTCTATCCCAATTCATAAACTTGTGTAATCCACCTGCCTCTTTTACTAGCTTGTTTCCTGGTCTTAAGTATAAGTGATAGGTATTCGATAAAATAATTTGTGCCTTTACTTCTTCTTTTAGCTCCTCTGGTGTCATACTTTTTACCGTTGCTTGTGTTCCTACTGGCATAAAAATTGGTGTTTGTATCTCTCCATGTGGTGTATGGATTACTCCTCTTCTTGCTCCAGAATTTTTATCGGTATGTAATAATTCATAAGTCACTGCTAATTTCATTTTCCTCTCCTTTTTCTATTTCTTTTTGGTGCTTTTCCATTTGTGTAAATGCATCTTGTTCTATTCCTCTTGTTTTTACACCTCTTTTTAATCTTTCAAAAAAAGTAGCTTTTGTGTCCTCAATACTTCTTTCCATTCGTTTTCCAAATGGTTCTTTTGCACTATAATGTATCTGATTTCTTCCAAAACGATCTTTGGTTATATCAACTTTTGTTGCCAGAATTCCTTGTTTATTGTCAAATACAATTGCTAATCTTGTTAATGCCCTTTTTTCATTTTTATTTTCAACTTCATCTAAATTTCCTGACTTTTTATATAACTCTTCGAAATCAATTTGTTTGTCTGTTAATCGAAAAGTAACTTTTTGCATCGTTTTTTTCATTTTCTCTAAAGAATCTTTGTCTCTTTTTATTGTGGCTAATACTATATTTTTAAAATCATCATATTTTCTAAAAACAATTTTTTCTAGGAGTAATAATCCTCTTTTTTCTTTCGGCATTTCTCCTCTCATTTTATCTAATAAATTTTGCTTCATTTCTGGTTGTATGGAATCTATTTTTATATATCCTAAATTCTCAATCATTTGCAATGTCTTTATATTCACTCCGTGTGTTACTGTTGAAATTTTTTGAGAATATATCTTTTCTCCATTTTCTCCATTTTCAAAATTGCTTCTTTTTAATTTTTCTTGATATCTTGAAAATCCAACTAATGTCTGTAATGCTATTAATCCTGCCTTCTGTGCAACATTATATTCTTTTATTTTATTATTGGTATTTATTAAAACTCCTTGAGAAATTTTCCTTTCTCCTTTTCTCATTTGAGATACAAATATCAAACCTGGTTCTGTTTCGTAACCTGCATATTGAATTCCTTTCGCTAATGCAAGCCCTCCTGCAATTCCTCCGTGTTATTGCTAATGGCAAGTTACCTACTGCCATAACATATATTCCTAATCCTGCCATGGTTCCCCAACCAACTGTTTTAGCAATTCTTTTTGTAGCATCAGCAATTTTAGGAAGTGTTCTTTTTCCTATTTCTTTTAATGAATTTTCATTTACTTTTATTAAAGCTTTTGTTTTATTTTCACTCATCTTTTCCTCCGTTATTTTATAAACATGGCATCTCCAAAACTAAAGAAACGATACTTCTTCTTTACGGCCTCTTCGTAAGCTTTCATAATATAGTCTTTTCCGGCTAAAGCGGATACTAGCATAAGAAGAGTCGATTGTGGTAAGTGGAAATTGGTAATTAGTGCGTCTAAGCATTTAAACGAATACCCCGGGTAGATAAAAATATTGGTATCTCCTTCGGTTTCTTTTACTATTCCGTTTTCATCTGCCACAGTCTCTAGTACTCTACAAGAGGTCGTTCCTACTGCAATGATACGTCCACCATTTTTCTTTGCTTGGTTTATTTTTTCGGCATCTTCTTTTGTTAAATAAAAATGTTCGGTGTGCATTTTATGTTCTTCTATGGTTTCTTCTTTTACTGGACGGAAGGTTCCAATTCCTACATGTAGTGTAACATTAGCAATTTGCACTCCCTTTTTTTCTATCTTATTTAGTAATTCATCGGTAAAGTGTAAACCCGCTGTTGGAGCTGCTGCTGAACCTTCATATTTTGCATACACGGTTTGATAGCGTTCTTTTTCTTGTAGGATTTCATGAATGTATGGTGGAAGTGGCATAAGTCCTATTTTATCCAAAATTTCTTGGAAAATTCCGTTATAGTGAAATTGTACTTTTCTGGTCCCGCCCTTCCATGGTTTCTAAAATCTCAGCTTGTAATAGCCCATCTCCAAAAATTACTTTTGCACCAGTATGTAGTTTGTTCCCTGGTCTTACAATACTTTCCCAAACATCGCCTTCGATACGGTTTAGTAATAAAAATTCTACCTTGGCTCCTGTTTCTTTTTTGCCATATAGCCTTGCTGGTATTACTTTGGTATTATTTCGAACTAAGCAGTCTCCTGGTTTAAGATAATCCACAATGTCTTTAAAACTTCTGTGTTCGATTGTTTGATTTTTTTTATCTAATACCATAAGCCTTGATAGATCTCTTTTTATGGTGGGTTGTTGTGCGATTAGTTCTTCTGGTAAATTGTAATTAAATTCTGAAACTTTCATGCCAGTGTTTTCCTTTCTCATTATTTTGTTCTTTTTTGTTATATTTTCAATAAACTTTTAAGAACCCCCAGTCACCTTAAATAAAGGGGCCTTTTTATAGGGCTATGGCTTTGTAGTAGGAAGGTATATTTTGGTATTGCCCTCCTTTTTGTTTTTAATTGTTATGTTGCATTTGCTTCTTTTTTCTCTATGATAACGCTTGCGTTTTGAAAGGCTTTGCTTATGACTTGTCTTATTTTTTCAATTATATTACTTGGTTCTTTGAATTCTTCTATTTTATAAGAATAGTCAAAATCTTCTTCATGGTTTGGTTTCATGGTATATACTTTACTATCTAGTCCAGTATAGCCAGATGTTGTTTTAATGTTATTATTCATATAATCACGGTACCATTCTTTTAGTCCTTCTAAACGTTCTTCTTTGTAACCATATTGGGCGTAATCGTGTAATTCTGGTCTTTGTAGTCCATTCTCTTTTGCAATTCTTTCTAAAGAATGTAGAAACTCATGGATAAATACTTCTTCTGGGAAAGTGTTTACTCTGGTATCGTATTTATAGGTATAGTTTCTTTCTTCATTTGGTAAACGAATATTGGAAAATCCAATTCCTAAATAATCCATTCCTCCAAGACCAATCCAGTCATAAACTGGAATATCTTTTTGATGTTCATTATCTCCTAAACGTAAACATACAAAAATGTGGTCATAGTTTTTTCCTTCCAAATATGGTGCAATCATTTTTTCTACATTTTCTGGTCCTGCAAAATAGCCATTTTGGTTATCATAGGAAAGTGTCGTAATTGGTTCCGAAATCGTAATAAAGTCGTAATCTACCTTCATTTTTCCTCTTGACAATTCTTCACAAGAACTTTGAAAACGAGACATATTTTGCCTCATATCGGAAACGTCGGTACTGTTCATGGCAAGCTTAATTTCGCTTTTCGTGCCATTTTTATCAATGACCACATCGGTATTGGTAAATACAAAACAAGCAAAATTCCAATTGGTATCTTGTGGTTGATAACCAGATTCAATGGTAAAATCGGAAAACCATGCAGTTCCTGTACAGTCATCATCATATCCACCTAAACGAAACCCTACCTTTACACTTGTTCTATTTTTGGAATTAAAAATAAATTCTAACTTCTGCCAATCATTGGTACCTGTGATACTTTTGGATTTTTCTACCGTATCGGCAATACAAATATGTGCTCCCCCAATGGAGGCTTCTTTTTTCGTTTTTACTTTATCTGTTTTTACCATACAAGTTACTTTATAAGGCGTATTTGGTGTTACTGTAATTTCCTTATAAAACATCGCATCATTTTCAATTTCTGATCTAATACGGTAACTATCGTATTTCGAATATTTTACCTCTTTATCTCGTTTAAATTCCGAAGTATATAACTGATACTCACTTCTTACAAACTCATTAAAATTCTTTTCTTCAAATCTTTGGTACAAACTAACTGCTACAAATATTAAAATAACAACAAATGCGATATATAATATTCTACTTTTGGTATTCTTATTATCTTTCGTTTCCATATTTCCTCGTATAATTAAAACATACAAAATATCTTAATTATACTCTCCTCTCTTTAAAAATTTTGTATAATATGTTTGCACTGTGGATTTGTTCCTATTTTTCTACAGCTTTGACTGTTTTTGGAGGCTCAAACCACAGATTTTTTATTTTAATTGTTGATTAGTTAGTTAACACTTTGATGTTTTATTATAATCGCGAGGATACAAGGTAGAAAGTTTTGTGGCAAACAAACAGTGCTAAAAATCTAACCAAGGAGGTGCATGTATATGATATATGTTGGAATAGATATATCTAAATACAAACACGATTGTTTCATCTGCAATAACTTAGGTGAAATTATCGTAGAAAACTTATCTTTTGAAAATACTAAAAAAGGATTTCGACAATTTCTTGATTTGTTGAAACCCTATGATAACTCTAATGTCCATATCGGTTTAGAAGCTACTGGACATTATGGTTTGAATCTGAAATTGTTTTTAGAAAAAAACAATTATACTTTTATGGAATTTAATCCTCTTTTAGTTAAAGAATTTTCTAAATCTTTATCTTTAAGAAAGACTAAAACTGATAAGGCTGATGCAATGACCATTGCTCAAAAACTTTTATCTGTTCCATATGAGCCAAATTCAAAACTATTTTATCATAAATATTCAATGAAATCACTATCTAGATTAAGAGAAACTTTAGTTAAGCAAAGAAGTAAGTATATGGTTCAAATGACTAATATTCTTGATATTATTTTTCCAGAATTTAAACCTTTCTTTAGCAATAGATTTTCAGCTACATCTTTGTATATCCTTGAAAAATATAAATCAGCAGATAAAATTGCTAATATGAAAGACTTTGCTTATTTAAAATCATTATCTCGTAGTCATTTTACTTATTCAAAATTCATTAAATTAAAAGACTTAGCTAAAAACACCATTGGTGAATCTAATGAAATATTTGAATTGCAATTACAAATTCTTCTTAATCTGTATAAAGAAATTGATACTAAAATTGATTCAATAGATAATCAAATTTCTACAATTGTCAAAGAGCTTAATCCACCAACTCTTTCTATTCCAGGAATTGGTGTAAATTCTTGTGCTACAATCATTTCTGAGTTTGGAGACATTTCTAAATTTCCTAATCCTAGTAAAATGATTTCTTTTGCTGGATTAGAACCAGGTATTATTGAGTCTGGTACTATGTCTTCAAAAGGAAAAATGGTTAAGCGAGGTTCTGGCTATTTACGCTACGCTTTAATGAATGTTACTATGGTTGTAATTGCAAATAACCATGTTTTCTATGATTTTTACTTTAAAAAACGTTCTAAAGGTAAATGTCATAGAGTAGCTTTGTCTCATGTTTTCAAAAAACTTATTAGAGTTATTTACATACTTGAAACAAAGAATATACTATTTGATCCGTCTTTATTAAGATAATTTATATTTCTTATCTTAAGCCTTAAAAAATCAATTTTGTTAAGGCTTATTTGGCATAGGATTTTTCCAATAATTTAACTTTTTTAATTTTTTCTTAAAAAACTATTGACTTTTAATAGTTAGCCTCCAAATAAAAAATCTAGTACCATTATACTAGATTTTTTCTAATTACACAATGCTTTTACATTAACTTACTATTATATTTCCAAGCAAGAACTCGTTTTACTGCTATATTTATCGTTTCCTCTTTTATTATTTCGTTTTCTACCTTGCTCTTTACATATTCCAAAATATCTTGATATGTGATTAGCTTATTGGTCGTTTTATTTTTTGTGGTATTATCAATAGATAAAATCATCATATCATTTCCTGCAAGTATTGCTTTTGCAACTGCTTCTTCTAAACTATATTTTTCTTTAATTGCTCCCATTTTCATATCATCAGTTATAATAATCCCACTATAGTTTAATTCTTCTCTTAGCAATTTATGAATTGCTAATGAAATAGAAGCTGGCACATTTTCATCAATGCTTGTTACCACATTATGGCTTACCATAACCACTTCTGCCCCTTCTTCAATTCCTGCTCGAAATGGCTCTAGGTCATTTTCACAAATTTCCTCATAAGTTCTGGTATCTACAGAATTTCCTACATGAGTATCTTTATTGTTTCCATAGCCTGGAAAATGTTTTAAGGTATATGATACTTTCGTTTTTTTACTTTCACGAATGACCGTTTTTGCATATTCAGAAGTTAACTCTTTTCCTTCCCCGAAGGCTCTTTTGTACATATAATCATTGGGAGATGTAGCAATATCAACTACTGGTGCAAAGTTTAGATTGATTCCTAAATTTTCTAGCACTTTACTTTTTCGAATCGTATCTTGCTTAATTTCCTCAAAACCGCCTTTTTTATACAATTCCCTTGATGATAAGCACGGCTCTTTTACAAGATTTGGATTAGCACTTACTCTTACTACACTCCCTCCTTCTTCATCTACTGCAATAAGAAGTGGAATCTTCGCTGTTTTTTGGAGATTTGCAATTTCTGTTTTTACTTGTTGTTCTGTTTTGTTTTCAAAAAAACTTTTAAAAAGTACATATCCACCAAATGCATATTTTTGAGACGTATCTACACTGCTACTAGCTGAAATGTCTACTATCAATAGTTGTGCTATTTTTTCTTCTAGTGTTAAAGTTTGTAATTTTTCATTTGCTTTTTGGTAATATGCTTCAAAAATTTCAGTTGTCTCTTCTTGTATTTGATTTTCACTTGGTATATTTTCTTCTTTCCTAGGATTTTTTAATTGTTTTTCTATTCCTAACTCTTTTACGAATAACATAATACCTATTAAGACAATTCCAATTGTCATCCCTATGATATAAAATTTTTTCATTTTGATATCTCCTTGTATAATAAGAACCTGACCCACCGCACAGGCATAACCTGTGGGGGAAATACTTAAGAAATCTTGCCCGTTACACAATAAGAAAATTGGAGTTTGTTTATTTACTCCAATTTTCTTATCATTTCTATTTTACATTTCATATGCTTCGACTATTTGTTCCATTTGCTCATAAACTAAATTCGTCCATTTTTTAATTTTAGGGCAGAAACCTTTTCGTACATCTTCTAGTGTTTTTCCCCTATAATAAGTTGCCCCTTCGGTTAGGTACTTATTATGTAATAATTTAGCTGCTGCTTCTAATCCCTCTTCTTCCGAAGCATAACGAATTAGCTTTCCTTTTGACATCATACTAATATAATTACATTTTTCTCTATGTCTACTACTAATACTCCAACCAGATTCTGCTGCAATTAATCCACAAAAGAATATTTCATTTAACTCATATTTTTCACATACTTCATATATGGTATCACTATTTTCATAAAAGAAGCCCGTTTTATCACGTGTTAAGTTCTTAATCAGTTTCTTAAATTCTTCCTTTGTTAATCCACATCTTAGACTTAAATCCATATCTTTTGCTATTTCTAACTTCTTTTTCGTTCTATTAATTGACGACCTTGCTGTGGTTTCAACTACTCTTTCATAAATCTCCATAACAGGTTCTTGTGTTTCTACCTCTTTATGAAAAAGGACTCCTCCCATGCTACTTGTAAAAAGTATTGCGACTGTACTAATCATTGTAATACTTCCTACCATAATAGCACCTTTACTTTGTTTCATGCCTATAACATCCCTTCTTGTCTTTACCAAGACTTTTTCATTGTACCACATATTTTCGCTTTCGTCAAATTTGACACGATGTAACCTATTTATGCCTATTTTCCACTCCTTGACTTTTCCTTATTTTTCCTGTATGATATACTAATAGAAAAAAGAAAGTTAGGAGTTTTAATAAATGTTATGTTCTGTATGTAAGAAAAACACAGCGATTATTTTTGTGAATAAACAAGATGAAAAAGGTGAGCAGTCTTTAGAGGGATTTTGTTATAATTGTGCCAAAGAAAAAGGGATTAATCCTTTGGAGGTACTTACTAAACAATCCACAGTACTAGAAGGTGACCCTGTTAATTTAGAAGATATGACAGCACAATTTGAAACGATTTTTAAAGATTTAACTGAAAATTTGTCCACAGAGGATATTCGTCTTGATTCTGCTACTGCTATTCCTTTTAATGCCCTATTTGGTGTGGGTGGAAAAATGGAAGATAGTGAAGATTCCAATGCCACTACTGGTTCGAATAAAAAAGTAAAAGTTGATAAAAAAGTAAAGCAGAAAAAGACGAAATTTTTAGATACCTATGGCACTAATTTAACAAATAAAGCACGAAACAATGAATTAGACCTAGTAATTGGAAGAGATCGAGAAATTCAACGAATGATTCAAATTTTAAACAGACGTGCCAAAAACAATCCTTGTTTAATTGGAGAACCAGGGGTTGGAAAAACAGCCATTGCACAAGGTCTTGCCATTAAAATTGCGGCTGGAAAAGTGCCTGCTAAATTATTAAACAAAGACGTATATTTACTCGATATGACGGCTATTTTAGCGGGAACCCAGTTTCGTGGTCAGTTTGAAGGCAGAATGAAAACCTTAATTGATGAATGTAAAGCTTGTGGGAATATTATTTTGGTAATTGATGAAATTCATAATATTATGGGAGCAGGTGATGCAGAAAATTCTGCCAATGCTGCCAATATTTTAAAGCCTTCGCTTGCTAATGGCGAGATTCAATTAATTGGTACTACTACCCTTCGTGAATACCGTAAACATATTGAAAAAGATACCGCACTTGAAAGAAGATTTCAACCAATTTTAGTAGAAGAACCAAGTGTAGAAGATACCATTAAAATTATCGAGGGAATTAAAAAATATTACGAAGAATATCATAAGGTAAAAATTTCGACCAATGTCATTGAAAAAATGGTCAATATGTCTGAAAAATACATTCATGACCGCTTTTTACCAGATAAGGCGATTGATATTTTAGATGAAGCATGTTCTCGTATCAATTTAAATAATAAAGAACTATACCAGTTAGAGTTATTAAAAAATGAATTAAAAGCCGTACAAGAAGAAAAAGAAGAAGCGGCCACTGCTGACTCTGCCGAAGATTACCAAAAAGCTGCCGATTTAAAAACCAAGGAATGTAGGTTAGAAGAACAAATTGCTCTTCTTACCAAAAAAGCCAAACCAAAGCAATTAACGTTACAAGACATCGCCCTTGTGATTGAACATTGGACGAAAATTCCAGTCCAAAAAATTACGGAGGAAGAAACCAAAAAATTACTTTCTTTGGAAGAAAATTTGCACAAACGAATTATTGGGCAAAACGAAGCCGTTTGTGCTGTGGCAAGAGCCATTAGGAGAAACCGTGCAGGGTTAAAAAGTACCAAACGTCCACCTTCTTTCATCTTTGTTGGTCCTACTGGAGTAGGAAAAACAGAGCTTGCTAAAGCCTTAAGTTATGAAATGTTTGGAAAAAGTGATGCCATCATTCGTATTGATATGTCGGAATACATGGAAAGCCATTCCACTTCTAAACTAATTGGCTCTCCTCCAGGATATGTAGGATATGATGATGCAGGGCAACTAACCGAAAAAGTAAAAAGACATCCTTATTCTATCTTATTATTTGATGAAATTGAAAAAGCACATCCAGATGTATTTAATATTCTTCTTCAAGTATTAGATGATGGAAAATTAACCGATTCACAAGGAAATGCAGTTAGTTTTGAAAATACGATTATTATTATGACCTCTAATGCAGGTTCTCACTTAAATAACAACTCGATTGGTTTTGGAAAAGAATCCACTATTGATAAAACAAAAATACAAGATAGTTTAAAACAAACTTTCCGCCCTGAATTTTTAAACCGAATTGATGAAATTATTATTTTTGATAGTTTGAATAAGGAACAATTATTACAAATTGTGGATTTAATGTTGCAAGATACCAAAACAGCTTTAGAAAACAAGCTAATTACAATGGAAATCAGCCTTCCAGCAAAAGAATATCTGCTAGCCAAAGGAACAGATTACAAATATGGAGCAAGACCTCTTCGTAGAGCCATTCAACGCTATGTTGAAGATATTCTATCAGAAATGATTTTACGCTCCGAATTATGTGATGGGCAAACAGTTTTTATTGATTTCTCGAAAGAGGAATTGGTGTTTGAAGTAAAATAGAATAAAATTTTCGCATGCGGGTCGATGAAGGCATCGACCCCTACATTTTTTCATTTTCTCGATTTATGAATATCTTCTTAATCTTCCCTAAAATTACTTGACGAATTTTATCAAAAATTGTATGATATAATATATTACATAAGGGAGGATTTTTCCATGGCAAAACATATACCTAACGCATTAACCATACTTCGTTTTATTTTAATTCCTTTTATTGTAGGATATTTAAGCGAAGAAAATTATATATTAGCATTTGTTTTTCTGACTCTTTCTGGATTAACGGATGTATTAGACGGCTTTATTGCTCGTAAATTTAATTTTATTACGAACTTTGGAAAACTGATTGACCCACTTGCCGATAAAGCAACGCAAGTTTCTGTACTTGCCACCCTTACCTTACAACACATTATTCCTTTATGGATTTTAATTATTGTTTTACTAAAAGAATGTATCATGATTGCAGGAGCTTCTTTCCTTTATGGAAAAGAATTAGTGGTATCTAGCAAATGGTATGGAAAACTTTCGACCGTATTGTTTTACATTGCCATTGTAAGCTCTTTCTTTATTAAACAATTTAATATAACCACCTTTAATCATCCAGAATATAGTATGAGTCCTTTACCAGCATTTGACCAATATATTTACTATTTAGCCTTAATGATGACCATTTTCTCCCTTGTTATGTACTTTAGGGCCTTTTATACACAAGGATATCTAAAAAAAGAAAATTTAACAATTAATGACGAAACCATACAAAAATAGAAGAGAATTTAGGCCTCTCTTCTATTTTCTCATATTTTTCTTTTACTCATAATCCTCAAGCGTACTATTTAGTTCCTCTTCCCCATAAATTCGAATTCCTTCTTCTAAGCGTAATTTATCGTTTTCGGTTAAATATTCTACGGTAATACCAGTTTCTTCTTTTAATACTTCTTCATTATTATCTTTTACTTGATATACCGCAATAATTCCGTCTTTCTCGCGTATGACAAAATGTTCATTACAAGTACTATTCATTCTTTTTCGTAATACCACTCGGCTACTTGAAAATTCTTGTACTTCCCAATCCTCTTGCAATTCTTCTAATTCTTCTTTTGTTTTATTTACATATTCCTCCGGAATTTTAACATACTCTTTTATGGTATGGTCGCATTCCTCATAATATTTCTCAAGAACCAAGGTTGCTTTTGGTGAAATTTTCTCCTTTTCCACACTACTTACACTAATCTCATTTACAATCATATTGTCTTTCAAAATATTTTGCTCTTGAACGGTATTTTTAAATTCTGCCTGCATACGTGGCTCTTGTTTCGGACTACTATTTTGAAACAAATAATATCCCACTAAAATAGCAACTAAAATGATAATCATAACCCCAATTACATACATCCATTTTTTCATTACTTATTCCTTCTTTCCTTTTAATCATCTGTCTTTTATAGTATTTTCAAAAATGGAATTTTTATACAAGGAAGCTAAGCAATATTCTTTCTTAATTTTAACATCTATTTGAGATTGTATTTTTTCGATTTCTTTCAAATTATTTTCTGATAATAATTTTACATTTTGAATCTCCTTTGTGCTTGCTTCAATCTGATCAATTGCTAATCTCATGAAGTCAAATATATTTTGTGGGGTTTCTACTATTGTTCTATATCTCTTTTCTACTTCAATAAAATACCTTCTAATGGTTCTTCCTATTTCATTATTTTCTATCATTTTATAATCCATTTTTCAATCTCCTTTTTATCGTTTTTAGATCATCCTTTTAACGTTTCCTAATTTAGGCAAATGCTAAAGAATCTTTACTCTTATCAAAATTGTTCAAATCTATTTTAACATCTTATCTATCCAAACCTTCCCATTCTGATTCACTCGTATGGTAATTTCCCCATTTTCATCGGTTCGCAATATTTTACTCCCGTATTTGTTTTAGTCTTTCTAAAACTTCGCCATTGGGATGTCCAAATAGGTTATTTTCTCCTACTCCAATCAGTGCTATTTTTGGGGTTACTGCTTTTAGAAATTCTCCAGTTGTGGAGGTTTTTGAGCCATGATGAGGAACTTTGAGGACTGTGGCTTTTAATCTATTCGTTTTTTTATAAAGGTTTAATAGTTTTTGTTCTGCTTCTTTTTCGATGTCTCCTGTAAATAACATTTTAAAATTGCCATAGTTTAGTTTTAATACAAGAGAATTATTGTTTAACCCTTGTAATGTTAAGGGTTCTTCTGGGAATAATACTTCGAGGCATAGGTCTTTTTCTATTTTAATTTGATTTCCTTTTTCTACGGTTTGTATGGAAACCTTTTTCCTTTTTGCTTGTTCGATGATGGTTTTATATTCTTCCGATTCTTCTTTTTGTTTTCCGATAATAAGCTTGTTTACTTCCAACTTCTCTAATATTGCCATTAATCCATTGCAGTGGTCGGCATCAAAATGGGACACCACCATCAAATCGATTTTCTTGATGCCATGATTTAATAAATAGGGAAGTAAAACCCTTTTTCCTACATCATATTTTTCCAAATTTACACTTCCTCCTCCATCCATTAAAATGGTTCTATGGTTTGGAGTAGTAACCAATGTGCAATCTCCTTGCCCTACATCGATAAAGTGAATACTAAGGTCCTGTGGCAAGGTTTTAAAAACAAAACAACTGATCATTATAATGGTAAGCACGACTACTACTCTTTTTTTATTTCTCCATAGCCACTTTTTCCTATGTTCTATTCCTTTTAAAAATTGCTTGTGAATTCTCCTTTTATCCGTTTTTTGGCTTATGTTTTGGATAGATACCCATGTTAGCAAACTACAGTAATACAATACAACAACAAGGATTGGTGGTGAGCAAACAAGAACCTGCGACAATGGTAATTTAGAAAAAAACTCACTCATCCCAATTAATATGGAAAGTACAATACCTAATATGTTAGCTACAAATGGAATAGAAATCGGGATACTTACTAAAAAACCAAGCATAACAATCATTCCCATTAGAAAACTAACCATCATATTGGAAAGAAGAAATGTGAAGGAAATCGTTTGAAAAAACACCATGCTAATCGGTAAAATTACAAACCATGCAGAAGCCGATACGATACTAATCTCTTTTAATTTGGTAATCCATTTTTGTTTTTCGGTTTCTTCTTGTTTTTTTCCTATTTTGGCTTTTAATATTGGTACAAACCCTATTATTCCTAGTGTTGCACTATAAGATAAAATAAGCCCTGTATTGGTAATGGCAAACGGATTTTGTAGTAAAATCAAGCCTAAAGAAATTGCCATGTTATTGATGATATCGTTTTTTCTACAAACCAATACCGCTATATTTCCTAACATTGCCATTACACAAGCACGCCTTACCGAAGGAGTTCCGATTGGTAAGTATGATAAAAAAACTAAGCAGTAGCACGATACCAATTTTTGTCTTTCTTTTTCCCACTCCTACTTTTTCTCCGAAGCCAATTCACAATTGCTATCAAATACGCTACATGCATTCCCGATACAGCTAAGATATGTGACAAACTACTCTGTCTAAAGTTTTCTTTTACCTCTTCTTCCATCCCATCATCATTTCCTAATAAAATACCAAGTAAGATATCTTGATGATTTTTATTTAGCAGTTTCTTACGAATTTGCTCCTCCATAGCTTTTTGTATGTTACAAGCAAACTTTTTTACAACATTTCCTTTATCCTTGCTAAGAACTTGCACTTTTTTTACTGTAACTGTTCCGAACAATACCGGTTTGATTGTAAATATTTTCTATTATCAAAGCCTTTGTCATTTCTAGCACTGTCTGGTTTATGATATTCCCCAAGAAAGGAAATTTCATCTCCATATTCTAACTTACTTTCTTTGGTGATACGCATATTTACCATGATGTTACAAGAGTGTTTCTCAATCTTTTTTATTTCTACTTGATACTGTGTTACTTGCTCCTTTTGAATTGGATTACTAACCACTACTCCTACATAATTTTTTCCCATTTCCATTTGCCTATTTTTTTGTTCATATTTCTTATTTTCGATTTTGGTAATCAAGGTAGCCATTAAAAGACAAGCCAAAAACACCATTAGCCATTTTCTAAAAGCTAGCACCTCATCATACCTTTTTATTTTTTTATTTTTCGTGATTCCATAAGTCAAAATCCAAAAAAATCCTACGACAAAAAGAGCTATACTAATATGACAGTATAGCCCAAATACAATTCCTATCATCCATCCGAATGGTAATGATTACCATTGGTCGTTTTACCATAAGCAATCCTTCTTTCTTTTTAAGAAGGTTCCTAAATGTTTTCTTAGAATATCCTTACTGCTGTTACATATCTCGTTTTATATGAACCGCTATTTAAGGATGATGTAATCACTCCCGTTTTTTCTGTTGACGCATGAATAAATTGATTGTTTCCTATATAAATTCCACAGTGTCCAATTCCTTTGTGGGTTTTGTAATCAGAGAAAAATACAATATCTCCTTGTTGTAAATTTGCCTTTTCTACTTTGGTTCCTTTTTTGGATTGTGCAGAAGACGAATGTGGTAAACTTACTCCAAATTGTTTGTACACATACATTACAAATCCAGAACAGTCAAACCCAGAAGGTGTGGTTCCTCCATATACATAACGAGAACCTAGATATTGTTTTGCATATTTCACAAGCTCGCTTGTTTTACTTGTTGTAGTTTCTTTTTTGGTTTCTTCCACTGGTACTTCTTGTATGTTGGTAACTTCGGCATTTCTTGCTTCTGAACTTCTTGAAGTTACTTCCACTTTTTCATCGGAAAGATATTTTTTTGGTGCATACCCTTCGGTATTTTTGTAGGTTATTTTGCACCAAGTACCTTCTTCTTTCACAATAGTTACTTTTGCATTTTTACCAAGTACATCTACAATTTCACTTTCCGTTGATGCTTCTTTTCGAATGTTTAACCCATCGGATGAAACATAGGCAGTTTTATTTTCTTGCACTGTTTCTTGTGGTGTATCGTTTTGTTCTGGTTCTTTGGTTGTTTCTGGTTTTGTTGTTTCTTCATCCTTTGGCGTTTCTTCTACTGGTACACTTGTTGGCACCGTTTCTTCTTGTTTTTGTACGGCTAATTTTTCTTTTCTTAACCAACCGGTTTTACCATTGATAGAAAGATACACCCATCCATTTGCTATATTGATTACCGTTCCTTGTTCATTTTGCTTTACAGTTCCAATTTTCATGGAATTTACTAATGGTCGTAAAGATAATGTTACTTCACTTGTAATAAATACCTTACTTCCTTCTTTTATCTCGGTTTGTATATCCGTTACTGGTGCACTTACCTGTGTGGTTGTTTGATTGTCCACCGTATTTGTTACTGGTTCTTCGTTTGGCGTATTACCTGCTGTATTTGTATTATTACCTTCCTTCGTTTCTTGGCTCTGTTCATTGCTATTTTTATTATTTTCCTTTGTCTGTTGGTTACTATTTTCGTTATTTTCTTTTGTTTCTTGGCTTTGTCCTTTTGTATTCTTTTCGTTATCATCACTGTTTTCCCTGTTTGTTATTTCTACTAGTTCTTTTTTTACATACCCTTTTATCTTTTTATAATTGACACGATACCAATTTCCCTCTTCTTCTAGTATTTCAAATTCGTCTCCTTTTGGTATAATTTCAAGAGTAATCGAACTTTCTTCTATGGTCTTTTTTAATTTTGCATTTTGGGTTGCCTTTCCTGAGGCTACTCCAAATACTACTGTTGTGGCGGTTAGAATAAGTAGAAATAGAAGTAACGTGATGATTGCTTTTTTCAGGTTTGCCATAACAAAATTCCATTCCTTTCTTGCTTTGCTTGAAAGACACCTATAATTATGAAAAGTTTATTTTCAAATTACAATATCCTTCTGTTTGCGACTTTTCGTATTATATCTCATCTACCCAAAAAAGTCAATTTTGAATTCGGCAAATAATTCGCTTACACTCTTCATATATACTTTTTTCATCGATTTTCTTCATTTTTCTATTTTCCATTAAAATTTTTCCATTAATAATAGTGGTTTCGACATTTGTCCCCTTTATATTATATACGATTTCGGAAAAAATGTTATTCACTGGCTGACTTACTGCTTCTTCTACATTTAAGATAATCATATCTGCCTTTTTTCCTTCTTCCAAACTTCCTACTTCATCTAACCCTAGTGCCTTTGCACCATTTATCGTGGCCATTTTTAATACTTCATAGGCTGGTAATTTCGTTGGGTCTTTTGTGATTCCTTTTTGCAAAAGAGCAGTAAATTTCATGGTTTCAAACAAATCTAAATTACTACCACTTCCTTGCCCATCGGTGCCAATGCTAACCGTTATTCCATTCTCCTTCATGCTTGTAATATCCGAGATGCCACAACCAAGTTTTAAGTTGCTAACTGGACAGTGGGCAATCGAAATATTTTCTTTTGACAATTCTTCAATTTCTTGTTTCGTTAATTTTACCGCATGTGCTAATATCACATGCATCCCTTTAAAATAACGTTTGATTAATTCCACTGGACTTTGTACTTGGTATTGGTTTTTAATGTCCTCCGCTTCTTGGTCATTTTCGCAAAAATGAATATGGATTGGTAAATGGTATTCTTTAGCAAGATGCACACATTTTTTAAGATATGCGTCATTTGTGGTATAAAACCCATGAATTCCAATATTAAAGGTAATATTGTCTTGTTTTTCCTGATAGATATTTAATAATTCTTTTAATTCCTGGATTCGTGTATCTCCATCGCCAGTCATATCCATTAAGGTTCTAGTCGTTTGCATACGAACTCCTACCTCTATTGCTGCATTTATAATTTCCTCTGTCATAAAATACATATCATTTATTGTGGTGGTTCCTGTTTTTATCATTTCTACAAAAGATAGTAAAGAAGCATAATAAATATCTTCTTTGGTCAATTTATCCTCCATTGGCCAAATTTTCTTTTCTAGCCAATCTTGTGTAATATAGCCATCCACGGTTTCACGAAAAATACTCATTGGCACATGGGCATGAGTATTAATAAGCCCCGGCATAACAATCTTGCCACTTGCCTGTATTACCTTATCAGCATTTTCACAAATTTCTTTTCCAATCTTCTTAATCCTAGTATCTTCAATCAAAATATCCGTATTTTCCTCCAATTTAGGACGCGTTTCCTCCATAGAAATCACATTGGCATTTTTAATTAAAATTCGCATACACACCCTCCTATTTTTTGTACCCAAAATATTGACAAACATCAATTCTTATCATATAATATAAATAATAAGAATAAGGGTTGTCCCTTATTCATGATTGTTTGTTAGATTTAATTGATATTCGCTGTTGCTGGGCGGATATCAACTTTTTCTTTGTTTAAATGGTCAAACAACTATTTGTATTTTACCAAAATAAGTATGTAATGTCAATGGATTTTGTGACAAACCTAAGCAAATTTCATCTTTATGTTGACTTAAGCATATTTGTTGTGATATAATTATGCCCATACCATTTAGAAGAAAGGAGAAGTTGTCAGTAGATGAATGCTAAAATGAGTTTGCTATATTTATTATACACTACATTCATGCTCATGCTAATTGCATTCTTTTTAAAATTTGTACTACATATTGACATTGTTCCAGAAGAAACACAAGAATTTGTAATTCATGTCTGTAACACAAGAATCTTAGATTCAATCGATGAAGCAACAAAAACCTTAGACGAAACTTATAGTAACATTTCTGTTTATCTTATCGATACCTCAGAGAGTAAAAATGAGATTATTCGTCTTTATCATGATGTTACAAATGCACCAGTATGTAGTGAAGCGAATCGGTATTTCAATTCTTTAGCGGATTGTTTTGAACTATACGAACAAGAACTATCTAATATTCAAAGTGCTATTTCCTTATATGAAGAAAATTATAATGCGTGTTTGGATTTAATATCTCGTATTCCATTATTTTCTACTTTTCGTGATAATAAGTACAATGAATTTATCGATAGGTTTGAAACAGAATATCAAACAATTTGCGAAAAAAAGCAAAAATACCTCGAAGATAAAGAAGAACTTTATTCCCTTTATCTTGATGCAAAACAAACAGCAGATGAACTTTTTGAGGAGTATTATCCTCTTATGTGTCATATTGTGTATGCTGAAGCAGGTATTTGTCCATTTATGGAGCAATGTTATGTTGCAAATACTATTGAAAATCGGATTAAACATAAAGAATATCCGAATACCATTCATGGTGTTATTTATGATTCTGGACAATATGAACCTGTTATGACTGGTTCTATTAATATGACTCCGTCGAAAGCTGTTAAAGAAAATATGGAATTGTATTTACGAGGAAAAGTTGAAACAGAAATGCCAGATAATGTAGTATTTCAGGCCCTTTTTGAACAGGGTCATGGCAAATGGAAAGTTACACCCTTAGGACACTATTTTTGCTACTATTAACACTTCTAAATGAAACAAAGCCGCAGTACCATTTTTATAATAGTACTGCGGTTTTGCTAATTCACTAGCAAAGAGAAAAATTAGAAGTCTACCTTAGCAAGTTTCTTGCACGTCAAAAGTATTATCGCTTGTTTCTTTTACTTTTGAATGTTTTTTTATTTGAGCAATTAAAAAAATAGTACTGTGCCAAAGGAACTTAAAGATTATCAGCCAAGTGCTTACAGCTAAACCTATCATCTTTAAACAAACTTCTAAATAATGTGCTACTAAGTAATCCTCTCTTGAATTATAATTCCTAGTAGTAGGAATTTCATAGTAGGCTTTGGTTTCCATTTCAGAGGAATCAATTTCATTATCTTGTTCTTTCTCGGATGAATCGGAATTGGATATTTCGGCTTCATATGGCTTAAGTTCAGATAATTCTGTTGCAGATAATTCTGCACTAACCTCTGCCACAAAATGACCTCTTTGTTCCCGACATTCCAATATTATTTTACCGTTGTTAAATGAAATGTCATAGTTTTTCACTTCCTGTGCTAGGGCAATCGAGTCTGGTCCAAATTCCGTTACATTTCCTTCAATGGCTTTTTTTAGATTGTCATAAGCCTCTTCCGTGTAATTGTATGCTCCATTACCAATATAATACATACACGTAAAATAGGCTCCTGAAAAACATACACATAAGAGAATAATATCTACCCAAGTTACTTTGGGTTTCTTATGTTTCTCATACCACTGCAAAAATGTTACCCTTTCCTTCCGCTCTTCTTTCATCCTCCTTTGCTTCTTCCTCTCTTTCATACTTTTCTCCTTCACTCTTTATTTCTGCATATTGCAGATGATAAGTTATACTTGTGGTTTTTTCCACAAAGTGTCTACATTATATCACAAAATTATGTAAATTGCAATATAGCTTTTCAATTTACTAACACTAACATTTCAAATCTAGTTCTTTCCTCTCATGGTACTTTCACATTCTAAACTGAGTTGGGAAACAAAAAATAGCAAGGTAGTTACAATTTCTTGTAATCCTTGCTATTTCTTGTTTTAAACGTATATCTTACGCAATAATGTCAGCAACAATTCCTGAACCTACTGTACGTCCACCTTCACGAATAGCGAATCTTAATCCTTTTTCGATAGCGATTGGAGTGATAAGTTCGATTGTCATTGAAATGTTATCTCCTGGCATTACCATTTCGGTTCCTGCTGGTAATTCGATAACACCTGTAACGTCTGTTGTTCTAAAGTAGAATTGTGGTCTGTATCCGTTGAAGAATGGTGTATGACGTCCACCTTCTTCTTTTGTTAGAACGTATACTTCAGATGTGAATTTTGTATGTGGATTGATGGTTCCTGGTTTTGCTAGTACTTGACCTCTTTCGATGTCTTTTCTATCAATACCTCTTAATAGAACACCAATGTTATCTCCTGCTTCTGCTTGGTCTAGTAATTTTCTAAACATTTCTACACCAGTAACAACAGTTTTTCTTCTTTCTTGAGATAGTCCTACGATTTCGATTTCATCAGAAAGTTTTACAACACCTCTTTCTACTCTACCGGTTGCAACTGTTCCACGTCCTGTAATGGTGAATACGTCTTCAACTGGCATTAAGAATGGTTGGTCTACTGGTCTTTCTGGTGTTGGAATATAGCTATCAACTGCTTCCATTAATTCTTTCATGCAAACATATTCTGCTGCATTTGGATCAGTAGAAGTTGATTCTAATACTTTTAGAGAAGATCCTTTAATAATTGGAATGTCGTCTCCTGGGAAATCATAGCTTGATAATAAGTCTCTAACTTCCATTTCAACTAATTCTAATAATTCTGGATCGTCTACCATATCACATTTGTTTAGGTAAACAACGATAAATTTAACACCTACTTGTCTTGCAAGTAAGATATGCTCTCTTGTTTGAGGCATTGGTCCATCTGCTGCAGATACTACTAAGATAGCACCATCCATTTGAGCAGCACCTGTAATCATGTTTTTAACGTAGTCAGCATGTCCTGGGCAGTCAACGTGTGCATAGTGTCTGTTGTCTGTTTCATATTCTACGTGAGCTGTGTTGATTGTGATTCCTCTTGCTTTTTCTTCTGGAGCACCATCGATTTGATCGTATGCTTCAAATTGAGCTTTTCCTAATAAGCTTAAGTATTTTGTGATTGCTGCTGTTGTTGTTGTTTTTCCGTGGTCAACGTGACCGATTGTTCCGATGTTAACGTGTGGTTTTGTTCTTTCAAATTTAGCTTTTGCCATTTTTGAATTCCTCCTTTAATTTTTTATATTTTTTAAAATTTAATAACGAATATATTATTTGCACTAGTATTTTATAATACTTTTGCTAAAATTGCAACATTTTTGTTACATTTTCTTTATCTTCTCTATTCCTCTTTCTTTGCACGAGATGCTACAATGGCATCTAATACAGATTTTGGAACTTCTTCGTAGTGAGATGGTTCCATTGCATAGGTTCCTCTTCCTTGTGTTTTTGAACGAAGGTCTGTTGCATATCCAAACATTTCAGATAATGGAATAAATCCACGAATAATTTGGTTTCCACTTCTTGCTTCCATTCCTTCCATTCTTCCACGTCTTGAGTTAATGTCTCCTATAACGTCTCCCATGTATTCTTCTGGAACAGTTACTTCTACTTTCATAATTGGTTCTAGGATAACAGATTTTCCTTTTTTACATCCTTCTTTAAATGCCATAGAACCTGCAATTTTGAAGGCCATTTCTGAAGAGTCAACTTCGTGGTAAGAACCATCTACTAAGGTAGCTTTAAAGTCGATAACAGGATATCCTGCAAGAACACCACTTTCCGAAGCTTCTCTGATACCTTCTTCAATTGGTTTAATGTATTCTTTTGGAACAGCACCACCAACGATTTTGCTTTCAAATTCAACACCAGTTCCTGGCTCTAATGGTTCCATTTCTATCCATACATGACCATATTGTCCACGACCACCAGATTGACGGATGAATTTTCCTTCTACTTTTACTTTTTCACGAATGGTTTCTTTGTATGCAACTTGTGGTTTACCAACATTTGCTTCTACTTTGAATTCTCTTTTTAATCTATCTACGATAATATCTAGGTGTAATTCTCCCATTCCAGCAATAATAGTTTGACCTGTTTCATGGTTGGTATAGGTTTTGAAAGTAGGATCTTCTTCTGCTAATTTTGCAAGAGCGATTCCCATTTTTTCACTTGCAACCTTATCCTTTGGTTCGATCGCGATATCGATAACTGGCTCTGGGAATTCCATAGATTCAAGAATTACCGCATGAGCAGGATCGCAAAGAGTATCTCCTGTTGTGGTATCTTTTAACCCTACAGCTGCTGCAATATCTCCTGAGAATACTTCTTCAATATCTTCTCTGTGGTTTGCATGCATTTGTAGAATACGTCCAATTCTTTCCTTCTTGTCCTTAGTAGAGTTTAATACAGTAGAACCTGCTTGTAAGGTTCCTGAATATACTCTAAAGAAACAAAGTTTTCCAACAAATGGATCGGTTGCAATTTTAAATGCTAATGCAGCAAATGGTTCATTATCTCCTGTTTTTGCTTCAATTTCATTTCCTTCTAAATCAACACCTTTAATGTGTGGAATGTCTAATGGAGATGGCATGTAATCTACAATTGCATTTAATAACTCTTGCACACCTTTGTTTTTATAAGAAGAACCACAACATACTGGAACAATGTTATTATTAATTGTTCCCTTACGTAATCCTTTTTTAATTTCTGCTTCGGTTAATTCTTCTCCTTCTAGGTATTTCATCATTAAATCGTCATCTTGTTCTGCTGCTGCTTCAATCATTTGGCTTCTATATTTGTTTGCTTCTTCTAGCATATCCGCAGGAACATCACATTCTTCAATTTCTTTTCCTAAATCATCTTTATGAACAAATGCTCTCATTTTAATTAAATCTACAATTCCTTGGAAATTGTCTTCTGCTCCAATTGGTAATTGAACAGGAACTGCGTTTGCATTTAAACGATCTTTCATTTGTTCTACACATCCTAAGAAGTTAGCACCAGTAATATCCATTTTATTTACATATGCCATTCTTGGAACATGATATTTATCAGCTTGTCTCCATACTGTTTCAGATTGTGGTTGTACCCCACCTTTAGCACAAAATACGGTTACAGAACCATCTAATACTCTTAGGGATCTTTGTACTTCAACCGTAAAGTCAACGTGACCTGGTGTATCAATAATATTAATTCTATGGTTTAACCAATGTGTCGTTGTAGCAGCAGAGGTAATGGTAATTCCTCTTTCTTGTTCTTGAGCCATCCAGTCCATTGTTGCTGCACCTTCATGGGTTTCACCAATTTTATGAACACGACCTGTATAGAAAAGTATTCTTTCTGTTGTGGTAGTTTTACCAGCATCAATATGAGCCATAATTCCTATATTTCTGGTCATTTCTAGTGAGACTTCTCTTTTACCCAATTTATTTTCCTCCTTACTTTTTCTATTGTTTGATAAAATTTACCATTTATAATGTGCAAATGCTTTATTTGCTTCTGCCATTCTATGCATATCTTCTTTTTTCTTGAATGCTCCACCGTTTCCAGCAACTGCATCCATAATTTCACCAGCTAGCTTTTCAGCCATTGTTTTTTCATGTCTGTTTCTAGCATAAGTTACAAGCCATCTTAGTCCTAATGTTTGTCTTCTTTCAGGACGAATTTCTAATGGTACTTGGTATGTTGCACCACCAACTCTTCTTGCTTTTACTTCTAGTACAGGCATTACATTTTCTAAGGCTTGTTCAAAAACTTCTAATGGATTTTTTTCCTCTTTTTCTTTAATTACGTCAAATGCACCATATACAATTTTTTGAGCAACACTCTTTTTTCCATCTAACATAACATTGTTGATTAATTTGGTAACCACTTTGCTATTATAGATTGGATCTGGTAATACATCTCTTTTTGCTATATATCCTTTTCTTGGCACTATTCTTCACTCCTTTTCTAGATATTTACTAGATATTAGAAATTAGTATTTTAGAGTTTAGAGAGCATCTCCATACCTAAATATCTATTTTCTTTTATCTTTTTAACATCTTAATTTTTGATATTTATATAAAATATCGAAAGTTACTCTGGAAAGTATTCTTTCCCGTATAGTGCTTTTATAAATCTATCTAAATTTAAGTACCTTAAGTTTAGTAAGAATTACAAGCACTAACCAAAGCTGAGAGTAGGTTATTGGTTAAATCTATTTTCTAACTTCTAACCTCTAGCTTCTACCTATTTTTTTGGTTTTTTTGCTCCGTATTTTGAACGAGCTTGCATTCTGTCTTTTACTCCTGCTGTATCTAGAGTTCCTCTTATAATGTGGTAACGAACACCAGGTAAATCTTTTACCCTTCCTCCTCTAATTAGAACAACACTGTGTTCTTGTAAGTTGTGTCCGATTCCTGGAATATAAGAAGTTACTTCATAACCGTTTGAAAGTCTAACTCTGGCAACTTTTCTTAACGCTGAGTTTGGTTTCTTAGGGGTTACGGTTTTAACAACAGTACATACACCTCTTTTTTGTGGTGCTCTTGCATCGGTTAATGTTTTTTTCCTAGAGTTATAACCATGTTGTAATGCAGGTGCAGTTGATTTTGAAGTTGTTGTTTTTCTTCCTTTTCTTACTAATTGATTAATCGTTGGCACTTAAATTTCACCTCCTTACATTTGACAAATATTTCATTTTTATGACAAATAAAACCGTTACGGAAATGCCACTTTTCGCATTTTACCATAACGGTTTATATTCTATCACGATTTTTTTAGAATGTCAACGGTTTTTTGTTAATTTTTATCATGTCCCACGCCCTTTTAGTCTCCTAGTTGATCTCCCATTTCTTGGAACGCTTTTTTTTCATCTTCTGTCATTAAAGATATTGCTTCTTCTCTTTCCTCTGCACTGTTTTGTACGTTTCGTAGTGCTTTTTCATGATCAATCTCTTGATGTTCCATACCTAAGTTTTCTAATGATGATCTTCTTCTCATTTCTTCCTTTTCTTGTTTTGCCTCTGTTTTTGCCCTCACCTTTTCTACTCCTCTTTCTCTTTTGTTTCTTGCTTTTGTTTCTTGCCTTTCTTGTTTCACTCTTTCTTTTTCTTTATTCTTTTCTTCTTTTAAATCTGCTCTTGCTTGTAACTCTGTATAAGCTTTTCCTAATATTGCACCAATTCCATGAAATACTGTTCCAAATCTTTCTTTCCATGTTTTTGGTACTTTTATCATTGCATCTTCTGTTTGAACACCTTCGATTTCTCGATCCTTATTTGCATATCGTAATACTTCTCTATAATTGCTTTTTGATAATGTTGTTCCTCTTAGGTTATGTACAATTGTTGGTACTGGCATTTGTTCTTTATCGCTTGATTTTGTAATGTTATTAGCAATATCAATATTATGAAGATAAGCTTTTATCATTTCAGAACCTTCTACTTGGTAGGTCTTTTCATAATCCAAAAGAGCTTTTAATACAAAAATATCTACTGAATTTAGTATTGCCTTTCTTTCCTTTGGAGTCATTTCTTCTAAAATTTCTCTTGTATAAAATCTATCATTATCACTTTTTCCAACTCTTTCTGTTCTCCATAATATTGTCTTTTTTTCTTTTAATACATCTTTTATGTCATATTCTACTGGATCTAAAGTTATGCCATCACTATAATGGACTATTACTTTTCCCTTATTACTATTCACTTCAATTCTACTAATTGGCATTTGAGTTGATGTTTTTTTTCCATCTTGGAGTATTTGATTACCACTAGGTTGTTCTTGTGTTGGCTGATCACCTTGTTTTGCTTGTGCACTTTGTTTTGCTTGTGCATCTTGTTTTGTTTGTGCATCTTGTTTTGCTTGTGTACTTTGTTTTGCTTGTGCACCTTGTTTTGTTTGTGCATCTTGTTTTGCTTGTGCACCTTGTTTTGCTTGTGTACTTTGTTTTGCTTGTGCATCTTGTTTTGTTTGTGCACCTTGTTTTGCTTGTGCATCTTGTTTTGCTTGTGCATCTTGTTTTGTTTGTGCATCTTGTTTTGCTTGTGTACTTTGTTTTGCTTGTGCATCTTGTTTTGTTTGTGCCTTTAACTCTTCTATTCTTTCATCATTATCTGGTTCTATAACCTCTACTTCTTCATCTGTAAGTTTATGTATCTTTTCTCTTTCCTTTTCTTGTTCAGCTTCTTGCTCATCATCTATTTGGTGAGTATCTTTTTTTTGTTCTTCTTCAATTGCACTCGCTTCTTTTTCTTCTTCCCAGCCAGTAATATCTATTAAACTTTGAATTCCCGCTTCACTTGAAAAATCGATCGCATTATACTTTTCCTCAAAAGAAGCTAAGGTAGCTTGTGCTCCTTCTAATTCTTCTTTTGCACGACTCATCTCTTGGTTATATTCTTTATATATTGCTTTTCTTTTTTGCAATTCCTCATTTGCCTTTTTAGAAAGAGCTTTATATGTTTCTGATTTTTTTATTTCATCTGTGCTTTTACTTAGCGTTAATCTTAGTTCAGATGCGGCTTTTGCTTCTGAAGCAAATTCTCTTCTTTTTGCTCTCATTTCTTCTAATCGACTCGATTTTTTTTCAATATCGCGATTCATTTCTTCTTTTTTAGAAACAATATACCCTTGTGCCTTTTCATAAATATTCCCTTGTTTTTCCTTTTGCTGTTCTAGTCTTTCTTGCTTTTCTTTTTCAATGGTAGCTTTCGTTTGTTGTTGTTCTTGTTTTGCTTGTTCTAATTCCCTATATCTACGATTATACTCTCTACCAAGTTCTTCTATTTTCTCTACATTTTGATTTATTTTACCTTCTATGGATTTATATTCCTCATCTCCTATTATTACTACCATACCTTTTAACTTACGTTTTGCTTGTTTAAGAGTTTCTCCTTTTTTTCTAGCTTCTTTTTCTTTGTTTCTTGCCTCATCACATCTTGCTTGGCTTTCTTCTACTTTTGCCAAAGCTTCTTTCTCCATTTCTTCCCATTTCTTAGACATATCCTCTTTTGTATATTCCACATAATCTTTTAATAATCGTTTCATTTCCTCAAAAAATTGTTTTTCCTCCATTTTTGTCTCCTTCCTATTTACAAAAAAATCCTGTTTTTATTCTCCTCCAAGTATTACTTCACTCATCTTTATCTCTTTCTTATTTTCATCTACATTTTGTTGAAATGTTCTTGCATGTTCACTTTGTTCTTCTTGTGAAGGACTACCTGCTTTTAAGCCTTGTGTATATGAATTTATACTTTGATTCAAACTATTCGGTATAACAGCTGGCATTTCTTCATTTTTTGCTTTCTTAAAGAATCTTTTTACCCAAGTATTTCTTCTTGGTTTCTCTTCCGAAATTCTAGTATCTAAACTCTCTTCTTTCGATTTTTTTGCTCCATAATCTTTTATAAATTGTGGTATGATTAATGGCTTATTTATTTGTCTCATTGCTACAAATTCATTTTCTTCCTGTGTATGTGTATTCTTATCCTCAATATAGTTTGCTTTACGATATGCTTCCCACTCTTTTTTTCTTTCTTCATCCGTTTTTACTGTTACTTGGCTTACTGCTTGCATCATTCTAGTTAAATAATCTACTTCCTCTATATCATTTTCTGCTTGAGCAACTTTTAATTGTTCTTGAAGTTCTTCTTGAATTGATTCTTCTCTATTTTCCTTGCTCATTTCTTTTTGTAACATACTGCTTTGTTCTTCTATTAATTGTTTCGTTTCCCTCTTTTGACTAATCTTCTTCATCAATTGCTCATGTTTTTCTTTATTTTTTTGCCATCTTTCATGAATTTGTTCATCATCGATTAATACTCCTTCTTTTCCGTCACCTAATAATTTCATTCCAAAACTCCAATTTACAAAACGAATTCCTATATTTCGCATTGCATTACCAATTTTAGCAATTCTATTTGGAATGTTCTTTATTCCTTCAATACCTTTTTGTGCCATACTCAAAAAAGTATTTTTTTCTTGAGATTGAGATTCATTTTCTCCTACATATTTTGCACCTTGCAATTTACTTTCTCCAGCTACTAATTCATTTTGCTTAATGATTTCTTCCCTATTTGCTATTTTTCCTACGGTATCAAAAACAGATTTTGCTTTATCTTTGTCTTGCTCTGCCATTACTCTTTTGGCAACTTGGAGATAGATTGTTCCAATTGTAATTGATTTTATTTGTTCTAATTCTTCTATACTTACTTCTTCTAAATTCTTTATATATTCTTCTTTTGTAGAATAATAATCTCCCGTTAATAAATCTTGACAGTTTTTCTCTTTTCTTTCTAAACCTAGTTTTAATTTCTCTATTTTAGAAGCTCTTAATTCATTTTCTTCTTGTTTTTCTACTATAATAGCTAGATTTTTTATATCATCATCACTAAGTTCTTCATACTTTCTTAATGTCTCTAACTTTTCCTGTTCTACTCCCGTTGCTTCTTTTGCTTCTATCTCTTGTCTTACTGTATCACGTATTTCCTGCTTTATCTTAGCAATTTTTGCTTGTCTTCTTCTCTCTATTTGTGCATTCGCTTGTGCTAATTCTTCTTGTGTTCTATCTAATCCTCCTTCAAGTACCTCAATTTTCTTTTGATCTGTTTCTATTTTTTCCTTATTCTCTTTTATATCTGCTTCCAATTCATCAACCATACCAGGCTTTCTTACTTTCAAGCTTGGCATGGCTTTTTCAATGTCTTCATTAAATTCTTCTGCTTTTTTGATGCTTTCTTTTAAATCGTTAATTTCTCTTTGCAATCTTTCTATATCGGCTTGTCTTTCATCCTTTACATTTACCCAATCTTTAGGCACTCGTCCCCTTGTAAATGCTAGGTAATCTTTTAGGAGTGGTTCTATTATTTCAATAATTACTTTTTCACTATCCATATTTATCTCCTTTTGACTTTGCTAAAAATTAGCAAAATCCCACTTATATTTATTCTAACACAGATAGTAAAAGTTGACAAGTGTTTTTTATGTAAATTTGTTGTTTTTTCATTTATTTTTCAATATTTATTGGTTTTATGTCGTATTTATTACAAAAATTTTACTTTTTTATACAAATTAGGACGACCAATGGTCGCCCTTGTAGAAATTTTAATTTACCTTTTTACCTCATTTTGTAATGACTCAATTGCTCTATCCGCCAATTTACCATATTTTATTTTTTTATCTTTAATTCGTTCTTCCCATTCTGGCAAAATTCCAAAGTTTGCATTCATTGGTTGGAATTTTGCATTTGGAGTTGCAATATAGTTTGCTAATGCCCCAATCATGGTATCTTTCGGAAATATGATTTTTTCTTTTCCCTGTAACCTATTTGCCACATTTAATCCTACTACCATTCCAGAACTAATGGATTCTACATATCCCTCTACTCCTGTAATTTGCCCTGCAAAATAAATATTGGGATTTTTCTTTAAACAATAGTTGTTATCTAGTAGTTCACTTGCATGAAGATAGGTGTTTCGATGCATGACACCGTATTTTATAAATTCGGCATTTTCTAAGCCTGGTATCATGGAAAATACTTTTCTTTGTTCCCCAAATTTTAGATTGGTTTGAAAGCCTACTAAATTATACAGACTTGCACTTACATCGTCTTGCCTTAGTTGCACAACTGCATAAGGGCGTCTTCCCGTTCTTCCATCCGTAAAACCTACTGGTTTTAGTGGACCAAAACAAAGGGTATCAGCTCCTCGTTTTGCCATAATTTCGATTGGCATACATCCTTCAAAAATCTCTCGTTTTTCAAATTCATGTAGGGTTACTACTTCGGCCGAAATGAGCGCTTGGTAAAAGGTTTCGTATTCTTCTTTGTTCATTGGTAAGTTAATATAGCTTGCTTCTTGGTTTGCTACACGTTTTTTCCAAGCTTCGATTTCTTCGTCTTTTCCTCGTTCTTGGTCATAACGATTTCCGAAAAAACGCAATTTCCATATTGATACTGTCTTTTTTTACAATTGGTGCTGCTGCATCGTAAAAATATAGTCGTTCTTTTCCCGTTAGTTTTGAAATATTCTCTGCGAGTGCGTTTGAGGTTAAAGGTCCAGTTGCAATGACGGTAATATTGTCTAAGGATTCCTCTTTTATTAGTTCTTCTCCTGTAAATTCTTCATGAAGAATTTCAATATTCGGATTTTCTTGTATTTTTTTAGTAACTAATTTTGAAAATTCTTCTCTATCTACTGCTAAGGCTTGACCTGCTGGCACACTGGTTTTGTCTGCGCACTTAATTAATAAGGAATCTAATAGGCGTAGTTCTTCTTTTAATAATCCACATGCATTTGTATGTAAGTTGGATTTAAAGGAATTACTACACACAATTTCTGCTAAATTTTCACTCGAATGTGCTTCTGAAAACTTTGTTGGTTTCATTTCATATAATTTTACCTTAATTCCTCGTTTTGCGATTTGATACGCTGCCTCGCATCCTGCTAAGCCTCCACCAATTACGTTTACATTTTTCTCCATAATCTAACCCTCTCTTTTATTTAAAAACGGGCGGCTACATATCACCGCCCATTCAAAACTACCTCCAGCCGTTACTTTGCCTTCTCGCACGACTGGTTTCCTACCGTGCAAGACGTTTTACATGCCGACTGACACGAGGTCTGGCATTCGCCACATCCGCCCTTTTTCATGGATTCCTTGTAATCTCTTGGAGTAAGTGTTTTAATGTGTTTCATTTGGTATCCTCCTTGGGTTTTGTTATTATTTTCAAACCGTTATGGTTCGATTATTCCTATTATAGCACGTTTCTATCTTTCTTGCAAATTACGAAAATAGCATCATAATATCTTCTTTGGATAATTTATTGATAAACGATGTGTTGGTGTCTAGTACATTATCAATTAATTTTGCCTTTTTTTCTTGTAGTTCGTATATTTTTTCTTCAATGGAATTTTTGGTAATTAGTTTATATACTTGCACATTGTTTTTTTGCCCAATACGGTAGGCACGGTCTGTGGCTTGGTTTTCTGCTGATAAATTCCACCATGGGTCATAGTGAATTACCATGTCTGCACCTGTTAGGTTTAGTCCAGTTCCTCCTGCTTTTAGGGAAATTAAGAATACTTTTATTTCTGGGTTTTGGTTAAATTCTTCTACTAGACCAATACGTTCACTTACTTTGGTTTGTCCTGTTAGTTTAAAATAGGATATTTTCTCTTTTTTTAGTTCTTTTTCAATAATTTCAAACATCGTAGTATACGTAGAAAATAGCAAAATTTTATGTCCGGCTTTCGGTAGCATCTTTTACTAATTCGATACATTGTTGCAGTTTACTTGCTTCTCCTTTATAGTCGGCAAGAAATAAACTTGGATGGCAACAAATTTGCCTTAGTCTTGTTAAGAGTGCTAAGATTTGAATACTGCTTTTTTCAAACCCTTGTGCTGCAATCTGTTCTTGCAACTCTTCTTTGGCCCTTGCCAAATACGATACATATATTTTTTGTTGTTCTTCTCCCATTTCGTTATTAAGAACGGTAATCGTCTTATCTGGTAGTTCTGTTAATACCTCTTTTTTGGTTCTTCTTAAAATAAATGGCTCAATTAGCATTCTTAAGTTTGCCATTACTTCTTCATTTTCATCTCGTACAATTGGCATTTCATAATTTTCTTTAAATTTTTTGTAGGAAAATAAATATCCTTGCATGAGAAAATCGAAAATAGACCATAATTCGGATAGTGAATTTTCAATTGGTGTACCAGTTAGGGCAAATCTCGTTCTTGCGTTTAGTGCTTTTATGGCTTTTGCATTTTGTGTATTACTATTTTTCATGTATTGTGCTTCATCGGCAATAATATAGCGAAACTCATACTTACGTTCCTTGTAACTGTCAATATCTCGCTTTAGTAGGTCATAGGAGGTAATTACTACATCTACTTTTGGAATTTGTCCAATTTGTTCTTGCCTTGTTTTTGCATTTCCACTAATGACCAAAGCCTCGATATTGCTTGCAAATTTCTGGATTTCTGCTTTCCAGTTTAAACTAAGCGAGCTTGGGCATACTACCATAATTGGCTGTTTTTTTTGTTTCTCGCTTTCTTTGTATGCCAAAATAAGAGATAATACTTGAAGGGTTTTTCCAAGCCCCATATCGTCTGCTAAAATTCCGCCAAACCCATATTCATCTAATGTTTTTAACCATTTAAATCCAATTTTTTGGTATTGCCTTAAGGTTTGGTTTAAACTTTTAGGGATTTGTAACTCCTCTACATCGGACTTATCTTCAATGTCTTCTATCATTTTTTTATAAGTCTCGTCTTTTTTAATGGTCGTATTTTCGATTTTTTCTAAAATACGATTTAAGTATAGAGTTCGGTACATTGGAAGCCTGATACTTCCTTCTTCTAGCTCTTTAAACCCAATGTCTCCTCCTGAAATTAGGTTATCCAAAAATTCCATATCTTCGTTTTGTTCTAAGGATAAAAAATCGCCATTTTTTAAACGATAATATTTTTGCTTTTCATGATATTTATTTAAAATGTCTTTCAATTCTTTTTTATCGAAATTCAAATTTTCTAAATCGATGTTTAATAAATTGTTTTCAATTTTAACCCCTAAGGCTACCATTTTCGGCTTTTTAATTTGTTTTTGCTTAAAATCTTCGGTGGCTAGTACCTCAAATTTTTGCATATACAAATTAATATCTTCGGATAAAAATTCGTAAATTTTTTCGTCATCGGCTAATACAAAATTAGCATTTTTCTTATCTAGCATAAAACCGGTTTTACGAAATAGGTTTAGGCTTTCTGCTTCTTCTAGTACACTTCTTGGTAAGTTTGGGTTTTCTAATAAAGGGTTAAATTCCTCTTCTCCATAACAAAAACTTAAAATTGCAATAATGTAATTTTTCTCATTAAATTCTAGAAAAACTTTCACTCCTAGTTTTTGTGGCATATATTTTTCAAGCTCTTCTGGCTCTATTTCATCTAGTAGAATGCTCTTTTTTGCTTTAGGAAGTACCACTGAGAAAAATTTTGACATTTCGTCTTTGGAAAATTTAATCTCGGTAGTATAATTTCTTCGAAATACCTCTAGTAATTTCAATGTACTTTCTTTATATTCGTTTGTACAACGATATAGCTTTTCATCCTTTAAAAAATAGGTATATTTTCTTCCTTGTATGATTTCATAATCGTGATGGGAAGCAAATTCTAGTGTAAGGCTATATTCTTTTTGATTTATTTTTTGTAGATGAAATTTAATATTAGGCTCTTCATCAAGCATTTTTACATGATGAACCATGTAAGAATACTCCATTTGAAGGGTTTGCCCCTTCACTAATTCAAAAAATTCATCTAATGTGGATTGGTTTAGGGTAATACCACTTGTGTTTGTCATTCTTCCTAAATATCGATACGAACGTATCATGTTTCTTACATTGTTTTTCATGTCCTCCCCATGTTTTAGGACAAATTCTAGCATTGGTCTGGAGTCCTCTTCAAAAGAGGTTTCCTTGTGTTCGAATTCTAGCTTATTTCCATAACGATACACTTCTTTTGTTTGCATGTTATCATAGAATTCTTCTAAGTCTTTTAGTTTATATAGCTGTTTTTTAGTTCCAATTTTAAATTCCACTCGTAGTTCTTTGTTGTAATCCGTATAAAATAGTTTTGGTACGATTTTTATATTGGTGTCGAGTGGTTTTGTGCTTTTTTCTTCTGGCTGTTCTAGTAATTTCATTTCTTCTTCATAAAAAGTATTAATTAAATCCTTAAAATCGGTATATTTTTCTTTTTTGGTGTATTCTAATTCATGGTATTTCGGGTTTCCGTCTACTTCTAATAAAGTAGCAACAATATGTTTACATGCTGCATAATGGCTATAATAATCTTCACACTCGCATTTGGATTGTTGCAATTCTCCGTTTTTAACCACAATTTTTACTTGGTAATCATCATAATTTCCATTTACATTAGAAGAAATCGAAAAATTGTTACTATCTTCATAATAGATTTTCCCGAATGTCCACTCTTTTTTGTCTTACGTAGTCTCTCGCTCTTCCTAATCTAGCAGTCCCTGCTTCTCGATATATTTCATTTGCTACCTTTTGATTAATATACATGATAACTCCTTTTTCAAAAACATGATTGTTAATTATATCATAATTCCTTTGGGTTTGGAAGTTATATTTTGAAAAAATTTCTCACTATTTAACTTTTGAATAGTGAGAAATTCCTTTATTTTTTCTTTGTTTTCGTGCTTGCTTTTTTCTTAGTTGTTTTCTTTGTGGTCTTTTTCTTTTCCTGCTTTTTTTCTACTTCTGGTTTTTCTTCTGGTTCTTCCCAGATTTCTCCTGGTTTTGGTTTGTTCCATGAAATATAGTTACAGGATTTTGGGTTATTTTCACAAATATAGTAGTTTCTTTTTTTCTTGGTTTTTCGTATTTGTACTTTTGCTCCACATTTTGGGCATGGTACATCAATGGTTTCTACCAATGGTTTTGCATTTTTACATTCTGGATAGCCTGGACAAGCTAAAAATTTACCGTATTTTCCGTATTTGATTACCATCATTTTACCACATTTTTCACATGGTACATCCGAAACTTCTTCTACTAGTTCTACATGTTCTAATTCTTTTTCTACTTTTTCGATTGTTTTTTCAAATGGAGTATAAAACTCACGGATGGTATGTTTCCACTTTTCTTTTCCTTCTGCAATTTGGTCGAATTCACTTTCCATTTTTGCGGTAAATTCCACATTGATGACATCACTAAAATTTTCGATTAATAATTTATTAACAATTCTTCCAAGCTCGGTTGGTGCTAATTGTTTTTGTATTTTCTCGATGTATCTTCTTTCTAAAATGGTCGTAATGGTTGGGGAATACGTACTTGGTCTTCCAATTCCTTTTTCTTCTAATGCTTTTACCAAGCTTGCTTCCGTAAATCGTGGTGGTGGTTCGGTAAAACTCTGTTTTGGTTCTATTTTTTGTTCTTTCACCTCCGTGTTTTCTACTAATTCTGGTAAATTCGTATCCCCCTCTTCTTTGTTCTCGTCATTTCCTTCTACATATAATACCATAAATCCTTTAAATTTTAAGTTTTGCCCTGTTGCTTTAAAGGTATAATGGTTTGCATCGATAGTAGCTTGAATGGTATCATAAATTGCCGTTGCCATTTGGCTTGCAATAAAGCGATTATAAATTAAACGATATAGTTTATATTGGTCGTTGGTTAAAGACTCTTTTATTTCATCTGGTGTGATATCAATATAGGTTGGTCGTATTGCCTCATGAGCGTCTTGAGCATCTTTTCCTGTTTTATAGTAACGGTTATTATAATACTCTTCCCCATACATTTTTAAAATTTGCTCTTTGGCAGCCGTTCTTGCTACTTCTGAAATTCTAGTAGAGTCTGTTCTCATATAAGTAATTAAACCTACGGTTCCTTTTTCTGGTATTTTTACTCCTTCGTATAACCCTTGTGCTACACTCATGGTCTTTTTTAGGGTAAATCCTAGTTTCCTAGATGCTTCTTGTTGCATGGTACTTGTGGTAAAAGGTGGTGCAGGGTTACGTTTTCTTTCGCCTTTTTTTACTTCTTGTACTACATATTTTGCATTTTTAATCTGTTTTAAGATTTCGTCTACTTCTTCTTTTTTATGAAGTTCTTGTTTTTTATTGTCTTTTCCATAGAATTTTGCTTCAAAGCTTTTCTTTGATTTTTCTTCTAGTAAGGTAGCATAGATATTCCAATATTCTTCTGGAATGAATTTTTCAATTTCTTCCTCACGGTCTACAATTAATTTTACCGCAACCGATTGCACCCTACCTGCCGATAAGCCACGACGAACCTTTTTCCATAACACGGGGCTAATTTTATATCCTACAATTCGGTCTAACACTCTTCTTGCTTGTTGTGCATCGGTTAAGTTCATATCAATTTTTCTTGGTGTTTTAATGGCTTCTTGTACAGCTCCTTTGGTAATTTCATTAAAGGTAACACGTACATCCGCAGTTTCATCAATTCCTAAAATATGAGCTAAATGCCATGCAATTGCTTCTCCTTCACGGTCCGGGTCAGTTGCAAGATACACTTTTTTACTAGAAGCTGCTTCTTTTTTTAATGACTTAATTAAATCTCCTTTTCCACGAATGTTAATATATTCTGGCTCAAAATCGTGTTCAATATCAATTCCCATTTTGGATTTTGGTAAATCACGAATATGTCCCATAGAAGCAACCACCTTCGTGCTTCCTCCTAAAAATTTCTTAATGGTATTTGCCTTTGCAGGCGATTCCACAATGATTAATTTGTCTGCCATTGTTTCCTCCTTTTTTCTTCCCTATTGTTATTTTACTATCATAGTCCATATTATTGCATTTTGCAAGTGATTTTATGAAAAAAGTTATGTTTTAATAACATAACTCTTCTTTTTCTTGGAATTGTTCTTCTACCATTTCTTCTAATACATCTGGCATGACCGTTCCTTCTTTAAATTTTTCTAACATGTCATCAATTTTCGTTTCTTCCATTGTAACATGTTCTACCTTATTTGTTTCTACTTCTGGCTCTTCTGTTTTGTATTCTGTTTTTACTACTTCTATGCCATAAAAGGTACCGATGTTTTCTTCGGTTTCGATTTTGTAGTATTCTAATCTCACTGGATGATAAATGTGGTTCCTTGCTAATATTTCTTTTCCAATATAGGTTCCCCCATAAAAAGTTTTCATTTGTAATCTCCTCCCAAGGACAAACTATATCGCATTTTTATCTATTAGGCAAGCTTTTTTCATCGCAAGATTTTACATTTATTTACATTTTATTTCAAAAAAAGACACATTTTTATCAAATGTGTGCTATTTTTTTGGTTTGTTATGAAAAAAACATATTTGTGCAATCTGTTTGAAATAATTTATGTTTTTTGTAATAATTTCCCAATTTCTTTGTAGATTTTATCTTCGACATTTTCTACAGCAATTTTTCCTGCGTTTTGCCCCATATTTACTAATTTTTGTGGGTCTTTTATCATGTTATTTATTTCTTTACTTAGTACTTCTGGTGTTAGGTCTTTGTTTAAAATAATTCTGGCTGCTTCTACATTTTGTAATACTTTTGCATTGTATTCTTGGTGGTTGTTACTTACATTTGGTAATGGTACAAATATAGCAGGTTTTCTTGTAATTGCCATTTCGGTTATGGTCATAGCACCACTTCTGGCAAGTACTAAATCCACACTGTTTAATACTTCTTCCATATTATAAATATATGGAACCAATTTTAGGTCTTTTTGTTTGGATAAGTTTTTGATCCTTTGTTTTACTAGGTTAAATTGCAAAGGTCCCGGTGCCCACATAATTTGATAGTCTTTGTTTAAGTTTTGGTTAATTAATCCTGTTACAGCATCATTAATGGCTTTTGCCCCTTGACTTCCTCCAAAAATTAGTAATACTGGTTTATCGGGTTTTAGTCCTAATCTTGTTAAAACTTCTTGTTTTTGTGCCTTGTTTAAATGTAAGTTTTTTATTTTGGTTGGTGTTCCAGTTAATACAATATGATTTGCCTGTGTTAGTTCTTTTCTTGCTTCTTCAAAACTGATTAATATGGTATCTACTTTTTTGGCTAGCATTTTTACCGCTTTTCCGGGAAATGCATTGCTTTCATGTAACATGGTTGGAATACGGTATTTTTTGGCGGCTAAGATAGCCGCTCCACAAATATACCCACCTGTCCCAATAACAATATCTGGTTTAAATTCTTTTACAATTTTTTTGGCTTCTCCAATTCCTTTTAGGGTTTTTAGATTGTTTTTTAAACTCTGAAAACTGATTTTTTTGCTCAAACCGTAAGCTTCTATGGTTTCTAAACTAAAACCTGCTCTTGGTACTAAATCCTTTTCTAATCCCCTATTGGTTCCTAAAAACAGGATTTCCGAACTTGGGCTTTCTTTTTTTATTTTGTTGGCAATGGCAAGCCCTGGATTAATATGTCCAGCCGTTCCCGCTGCTGCAATCATAACTCTCATTCTTTCTTCCTCCTTTAACCTATTGAAAAAGGCTCCTTAAGGGTTCTGGTTCTATACATTTTTACATTTTCTGGATATGTTTAATAAAATGCCGGACAGAGCATAGTAGAATAACTAGCGAGGTTCCTCCATAACTGAAAAACGGTAATGGTATTCCTGTGTTTGGCATAGAGGATGTTACAACCGCTATGTTCATAATAGCTTGTAATCCAATTAATGATGTAATTCCTACTGCTACTAAGCTTCCAAACATATCTGGTGCTTTCATTGCGATTAGTAGTCCTCTCCATATAAAAATAGCAAAAAGGATAATTACTACCGCACAACCAATAAAGCCTAATTCTTCTGCTAATACAGAAAAGATAAAATCATTATGTGGTTCTGGTATGTATAAGTATTTTTGTTTACTTTCTCCTAATCCTACTCCAAAAATACCGCCTGACCCAATGGCATATAAACTTTGAATAATTTGCCATCCTTCTCCTGTTTTGTCACTCCATGGATTTATGAATGTGGTAATTCTGGAAATACGGTATGCTCCTTTTTCGGTAAATTTAGCAAGTGCAAACAATCCTCCTGCTCCCACAATTCCTCCTAATGTTCCTATGGTTAGGAAATGTTTCATTTTACAGCCTGCCATTAACATCATGATGGCTACTACTGCTATAATAATAATGGTAACACTTAAGTGGTCTTGAAAAACAGCCAATATAATGGCAATTGGTACAATATAAACAAAAGATTTTATAAAACCTTGTTTTAAATCTTTCAAATGTTCTTTGTTTTTGGTAAGCCAAGAAGCATAAAAGATGATTAACGCAATTTTTGCTACCTCAGATGGCTGGAAACGAATTCCTCCTATTTCTAGCCACCTTGTTGCTCCTTTTGCGGAGGAACCCAGTAGCGGAACCAATGCTAATACAATAATTGAGCCAATGTAGGCAATGCGTGCAAATTTTTCATAGTCATGATAGTCTAAGTTCGAAATAAATATCATACAGCCAATTCCAAGCACTGCAAATACTGCTTGCCTTGAAACATATGCATAACTGTTTCCACTTTCTGCAAGTGCGGTAGGAGAGCTTGCCGATAATACCATAATAATTCCCATCGCAAGTAAAATAAGCACAGTAATAAATAGGATAAAATCAAATGGTTTTTTGTTTGTTTGAGGTCGTGCCATATTCTCTCCTTTCTCTTATTCTAGATACAAAATAATGCTACTACACATAGTATTAAGGTAATAATCGTAAATATGGATACTACCTTATTTTCTCCCCAACCCGATAGTTCAAAATGATGATGTAATGGTGCCATTTTGAAAAATCGGTTTCCTGTTTTCTTAAAGTAGAGTACCTGCATAATAACAGATAAGGTTTCTAATACTGGAATGAACGCAATAATGATGATAATTAGTGGCATTTTTAAGTATAATGCCATTGCTACAATAACGCCTCCGTAGTAATAATGAGCCAGTATCTCCCATAAAAATTTTCGCTGGATGCATGTTAAAAATTAAGAAACCTAAACAAATTCCAATGACAATAGTTCCAAATACAACTACTTCTTTTACATCAAAAATAATACCAATTACCGTTAAACAGGTAATCACTACTGCAGATATGGTTGGGCATAAGCCGTCTACTCCATCGGTTAAATTAATCGCATTTGTTGTTGCTAGAATTACAAAAATGGCAAATGGAATGTATAGCCAAATTGGTAATGTAATATATGTTTTAAAAATTGGTATATAGGTGTCACATCCTAAATCGATGATTTTAATTAAGTATATGACATAGGTTACTGCAATTGCTAGTAAGCCAATCATTTTATAGGCTGGTTTTAATCCTTTTGTATTTTTAAAAATCAATTTTTTCGCATCATCAATCAATCCAATGACACCAAATCCAATCGATATAATTGCAAGTGGAATTAATCTTTTGGCAAGGTCAATATCTTTTTTTGCATAATAACTCACAAAAACAAACACGATTAGTATGATAATTGCAAGAGCAATAATAATGCCACCCATGGTTGGTGTTCCTTGTTTAGTTAAGTGTGACTGTGGTCCGTCTTCTCTTTCAATCTGCCCCACTTTTAACTTTTTTAATATGGGAACAATTAAAATTCCCAATACTACTGTCACAAAAAATGACAGTAGTAATATTTTTATCCCAAAATCCAATTTTCTCACCCTTCATTTGAATGTTATTGTAAGTTTCGTTTATTTCTTCTTTTTCTTTTTTGCCGTTTCTTCTTCTAACTCATCGATTACTTCGTTTACAATGATTCTTTCATCAAATGGAAATGTTTCATGGTTTATTTCTTGGTATGGTTCATGCCCTTTTCCAGCAAGTACAATGATGTCGTTTCGACCTGCCATTTTGATTGCCGCTTTAATTGCTTCTCTTCTATCTACTATACATGTATATTGACCTGTTGTCTTTTTTATACCAACTTCAATCTCTTTTACGATTTCTTCTGGGTCTTCAGTTCTTGGGTTGTCACTGGTAATAAAGGTGTTTGTTGCAACTCTACCAGAAACTTCTCCCATTAATGGTCTTTTTATTTTATCACGGTCTCCTCCACAACCAAATACGCAAATTACTCTTCCTTTGGTATAAGATTTTACTGCACGTAATATGCTTTCTAAACTTTCTGGGGTATGTGCATAATCAATCATAATGGTAAAACCAAGTTTATTATCAACTAATTCGCTTCTTCCTGGCACACGTACTTCTACTAATGCTTCTTTTATCTGTTCTTCTCCTATTCCCATTTTTTTGGCAACACAAATGGCTGCAAGTGAATTATATACACTAAATCTTCCCGGTATACAGGTTTTTACTCTTTCATTTCTATTTTCAATTTTTACTTTAAAATCCACATAGGAATTGGTAATGGTAATATCTTTTGCTAACACATGGCAAAAGTTGTCAATTCCGTAGGTAGTAACTTCTGGAGTTTTTACCATTCTTCCTGCTTTTGCGGAATAAATATCGTCTGCGTTGAAAAATCCTACTTTACACATATCGAATAATTTTAATTTGGAATTAAAATAGTCCTCCATATCTGGGTGTTCTTTTTCGCTAATATGTTCATGGGAAAAGTTGGTAAAAATTCCCATGTCAAAATCGCAACCGTAAACACGGTTTAATTTTAGACTTTGAGAAGATACCTCCATTACAACAACATCAACATTTTGTTCTACCATCTCGGCAAATATTTTTTGTAGTTCAATACTTTCTGGTGTTGTTCTAATACTATCTTTTAGCTTTTTCTCTCCAATATAAATCGCAATTGTCCCAATTAATCCTACTTTATGACCTGCTTTTTCTAATATTTTCTTTATCATAAAAGTAGTCGTGGTTTTTCCTTTGGTTCCTGTTACACCAATTAGTTTAAATTTTTTGGATGGATTATCATAAAAATTACATGCACATACACTAAGTGCTATTCTTGTATCTGGTACCATAAGGATGGTTACATTTTCTGGTATGTTTAATTCTTTTACCTTGGTGTTTTCATCCACCATAACGGCGATTGCACCATTATTAATGGCACTTTCAATATAATCGCATCCATCTACTTCAAACCCACGAATTGCAATAAATAACCCATTTTCTTTTATATTTCTCGAATCGGAATCTACATTTGTTATCTCTACATCAATATTTCCTTTTGCCTTAATCCCTTCTAGCCCAACTAAAATCTCTTTTAAGTTCATATAAAAAACCTCCAAACTCCATTTTCACGTACTTATTATATACCGAAATCTAAAATTTGTATAGGTTTTTGGGTTAAATTTCCACATTAATTTTTGAACTATCATTTGACTTTTTTAACATTTTATCATATGATGATTAAAACTAAACTGGAGATGATAGCTATGTGGAAAGAATTTAAAGAATTTGCTACAAAAGGAAATGTAATTGATTTAGCAATTGGTGTATTAATTGGTGGTGGATTTCAATCGATTGTAAAATCTCTCGTAAATGATGTTATTATGCCTACTGTTTCAATTTTCACTGGAAAAATCGATTTTAATGATATGATGTTTACCATTGGTGGCGCTTCTATTAAGTATGGTTCATTTATTACGAATACCATTAATTTCTTTTTAATGGCATTTTGTGTATTTCTAATTGTTCGATATGTAAATAAAATTAATAAGACAATAGAAGAAAAATCAAAAGAATTTAATCAGAAATTAGAGAAAGAACATAGATTTTTTAAGAAAAAAAAGAAAGTACAGAAAGAAGAAATAATTATACCTACTACAAAGACTTGTCCTTTTTGTTTATCCGAAATTAATATAAAAGCTTTGAGATGTCCTTATTGCACTTCTATTTTTGAAGATTCTCATGAAGAATTTCTTGGAGAACAATTAAAAATTGAAGAATAAATTAAAAAATGAACGAAACTTATTAAAATAGATTTCAATAAGTTTCGTTCATTTTTACTTACTCTTTTTTAATTGTTCCACCATTTTCTTTGTAATCCCTTTTACTCCGCATTAATTCCTCTAGCGTCGCTTCTCTTATTTTTTCTACACTGCCAAAGTGCTTTAATAATTCTTGTTTTCTCTTTTCTCCAATTCCTTTTATTTCGTCTAAGCTCGATTTTGTCATTCGTTTTCCTCTTACTTTTCTATGATATTCGATAGCGGTTTTATGAACTTCATCTTGGAAATTAGTTATCACATTCATTAATTCTTCGGATAATGGTATTTCTTCTCTTTTTTCATTGATTAATGCTCTTGTACGGTGTTTATCATTTTTTACCATTCCGTAAATTGGTATGTTTAAACCATATACCTTAAGAGCATTTTGGGCTGCTCTTTCTTGGGTAATTCCTCCATCCACAAAAATGGCATCTGGTAAAGCTCCAAAAGCTCCATTTTCATTTTCTATGGAATGCTTTAATCTTCTTGTAATAACTTCTTCCATGCATTTGGGGTCATCTTGGGTAAATACAGTTTTTATTTTAAATCTTCTCGATAACTTATGGTTTACTACTCCATCTTGCAATACACACATGCCTGCTACCATGTCGGTTCCCGATATGTTTGAAATATCGTAGGTTTCAATTTTTCTTGGCATCTTTTCAAGGTTTAGTACCTTTTTTAATTCCATTAATACATCATAACGGTCTTTTTGCTTATTTTCTAAGGTTACTTTTGCATTTTTCTCTGCCATTTCTACAAACCTTAGCTTTTCTCCTTTCCTAGGAGATTTTAACTCAACTTTTCTTCCCACTTGTTTGGATAATAATTCTTCAATAATCTCTTTTTCTTCTAATCTTTCTTTTAGCATAATCTTATGGGGAATTTCTTCTTTGCCCATGTAATATTGTTTTACAAAACTGGCTAATATTTCTTCATTGGAAATATCCGAAGATTCCCTAAAAAAGTAGTGTTCTCTTCCAATCATTTTGCTTTTTCTAACAAAAAAGATTTCAATACAAGCCGTTATATCATTTTTAGCAAGTCCAATCACATCAATATCATTTTCGGTAATATTCGATACTTTTTGTTTTTGGTTGATACGTTCAATGGCAAGTTTCTTGTCTCTTAAATATGCTGCCTCTTCGTAATCTTGTGCCTCTGATGCTTTTTTCATTCCTTCTTCTAATTCTTTTACAATGGGATCAATTTTTCCCTCTAGTAGTAGGAGAATTTGTCGTATCATGTTATTATATTCTTCTTTTGAAATATATCCCATACAAGGTGCCGAACAACGATGTATGTGATAATTTAGGCAGGCTCTTCCTACAAATTTAAAATTCTTACACTGACGAATCTTAAATTTTTCTTTAATAAAATTTACCATCTCTTTGGCACTACCACTATTGGCATATGGACCAAAATACTTTGCCCCATCCTTTAAAATCTTACGAGTAATCGTTACATTTGGATACTCACTTTTTACATCTACTTTAATATAGGGATAAGTTTTATCATCTTTTAGTAATACATTAAACTTTGGTCTATTTTCTTTAATTAAATTACATTCTAAAATAAGAGCCTCTGCCTCATTATCGGTTACAATATACTCAAAGTGGTCGATTAAAGAAACCATATTTTCTATTCGTTTGGTTTTACGAGTTTTTCTAAAATACTGCCTCACACGGTTCTTTAACAGTACCGCTTTTCCTACATAGATAATATGGTCATATTTATCTTTCATAATATAAACTCCTGGTTTTTCGGGAAGTTTTTTAATCTCTTCTTCAATATTAAACATGTATTATTCTACCTTTGCAATATATGGTAAATTACGGTACATTTCGTTATAGTCTAAGCCATAACCTACAACAAATTTGTCTGGGATTTCAAAGCCTACATAGTCCACTTTCACATCGTATTCTCTACGTTCTGGCTTGTCTAATAAGGTACATAATTTTATACTTTCTGGTTTCTTTTCTTGTAGGTGTTTTATCAAATAACTTAAGGTTCTTCCAGTATCAATAATATCTTCTACAATTAAAATATTTTCCCCTTCTAATGATTCTGGTAAATCTAGTTTTAAATTGATTTTTCCTGCACTAATTTTTTCTGCACCATAACTAGAAACTTGCATAAAAGCAAATTTCACATCTTTTTTCATTTTTCTTGCTAAATCCACCATAAAAACCGTAGACCCTTTTAAAATACCCACTAGAGTTAGTTCTTTTCCCTCATATTCTTGTTCAATTTGTTTGGCTAAGTTTTCTACTTTTTCTTGGATACTTGTTTCATCAATTAATACTTCTAAATTTTCCATATTAACTCCTCTTTTTCTAAACTATGCCTTATTTTTTATCTTCTTCCATTTTTCTATTTATTTTATTTTCATAATCTGCCATTGTAAACGTGCACACAATCATATATACAAATACCCCTACTGGCATAGTATAAATTCCTACTGGAATTCTCGTTATTTCTATTACACTTGCAAGTACTGCTTCTGATACAACGATTCGAAGTAACAATACTCCAATTACTTTATACACGCCTAAATTTAAGTATCGAATTCCTACATATACGAAAATAAGAATCGTTGCAATAATCATTGGAATAATGTATGGTTTTACCATATCACGTATACGATAATGTGGTATGGTTGTTGTTACAATACTATTATCGGTTTCTTGTAATTCATACTTTTCTTTTACTTTTTCTTTAAAAGTAGTTAATTGCTCCTCTGTTAATGAGCTTACATGAACACTTAAAGAATCATGAAATGTTTCGATTTCTTGGTAACGAATTTTTTCTTTTGAAAATACTTCTTTTGCAATTTGCTTCATATCTTCTAAATTGTAATCTTTTCCAAGATATACATCAATTCTTGTATGCTCTTTATAGTCTAAGGAGAAATTCGTTTTCCATATACCTGTAACAATCATTCCCAATAGGATGATAATCACTGCTATTAAATAAATTATTTTTGGGTTCTTTATTTTTTCCATATTTATTTCTCCTTTCTATTTTTCTACCTCATCCAATAAAAATTTCATACTCATATAATCGTAAATTGCAAGTGCCGTTAAGCCCCAGAATAGAATCATACCAATACTTGCTATTGGTAGCCACGATACAAAAGTAAATACAATTCCTAATATAAATAGTGGTGCAAAAATACTTGCAAAATGTTTATAGGTTCCTTTTATGATTTCTTCTTTGTTTTCTTGTGTTTTTTGTAGTTTTCCTAAAACATATTGTAATACGGCATAATTTGCAACGAATATACTAATTACTGCTACTAATGCCTCAAATGCAATTACTACATTGGCATAACGAAGAACAAGTAAAACAATTGCCAAAAGCCCTATATACGAAATTGCGGCAAAAAGTCCATTCATTTTATATTTTACAATCCAATAAATAAGTCCTATCACAACCGCTACAAAAAGCACCATCATGATCGCTTTTACGATAACCATATTGTCTTTATTGGAGATAAAATTGTTTTCTTCTAATTCATATACAATTGGCATTGCACCACTATCAATTAACCCTGCTACTCTACTTGCTTGTTCAATATAGGTTGTTATTTGTTCATTGGATGTAGACGCAGTTCCAATGGATAATTGTAATATTCCTGTTGAAATGGTTTCTCCAAAGTAGGTTTTAATTAGGCTGTCTCCATCTAATTCGATACTAACATTTTTGGTTACCGTATTACCCTCTTCATCAGTTGAAGAAATATACGTTTTTGTAATATCTTCTAACTTTTGTTTTCCTTCTTTGCCAAATTCCACACTTAAATATACTGCTGTTCCAGAACCTGTGCTACCATATACAACGGAAGCATGTTTTACCTCTTTGTTATCTAATAATACTTCCTCAGTTTCACTATCCTTTATTTCAAATTTTCCTACATAAGTAAGACTAGATAGGGTTTGGTCTGTTTTGGTATCTTCTGGAATTTCGATTAGCATTTCTCCGGTTTGTTCGTTTAAGTTTACTACATATTCGCTAATTCCCATGCTTTTTAAACGAGTTTCCATGATCTTTTTTGCTTTTCGATAATTACTATTCGTTAATACTTCTTCTTCATTTACTGGATTGGTTTCTTTTCGATATCCCTCTTTTAGTGAACCATCTTCATTAGTTCCTTCTTCGCTTACTTTCCCTTCTGCATCATATATGGTATCCTCTGTTTTTTCACTAACTTTAAATCTTGCTACTCTTCCTCCTGTTAAGTTCATTCCCAAACGATACTCTGGCAATATATTTTTCATTTGCCCTTGTTTGTTTGCAAAAATTCCAATAAATGAAATAAGGCAAATTGCAATAATACATAATACCATTAAAATTTTTCCTAATTTTCTTGTTTCCATGTTTTCTTACATCCTTTCTTTTTGGCACAACATTTGACTTTTTCAAACTTGACTTCTCTATTTTTATAATAATCTTGTATTATTAATCACAAGCCCAAACCATACATGCAAATATTTGGCTGCATATTTGCTCATCATAGTTCTGTCCATAAAGATTTCAAAATAATCTAATACTGGACAAATTTCGGTATCAATATTAATATTTAGTGTGATTTTTCTGTCTTCTTTGTCTATATCTAACCTTGTATGCGTTACGGCATAGTTTACCTTATCGTGCTTTCCAAAAGTTGCAATATTTTTATTAACCACACGGTCTCTATGCACATCGGATTTGTCCGCTAAAATAAGGGCTGCGGAAATATCACTTACCGCGGTTCCTGTTTGTTCATCATGGTTTCCAATTGCCATCATAACTTCAATTCGGTCTTTATCTGGCATTCCCATATCTTTTAAAATGTTATAAGCTAGTAGCGCTCCTGATTGTGCATGGTCAACACGGTTTACACAGTTTCCAATATCGTGCAAATATCCTGCAATTTTCGCAAGCTCAATTCGGTCTTTGGGATAATCAAATGTCTCTAAAATATCGGCTGCTCGTTTCGAAACAATGCTTATGTGCCTTACCGAATGTTCCGTATAACCCAATACATTTAACTGCTTTTGTGTCCCTTCAATTAAGGCTTGTACTTCGTTATTGTTTTTTACATCCTCTAATGTTATCATTCCTTACCTCCATTTTTTCTTAATGTACCACTTTTTTATTACTTTATGCATAGAAGTATTCTATACCAAAAAAGAACACTTTTCAAGTGTTCTTTAAAGGATTTTATAAATTATTTGAAACACCTTTTATTTTATAAAAGTACTTGGGTCGATGGATTCTCCGTTTTGTATTATTTCAAAATGCAAGTGTGGAGCATCTGCTACTTCAAATGCTGCTGAGTTTCCTACGGTTCCTATGCTTTGTCCTTGTTTTACTTCTTCTCCTACAGTTACAAATTCTGTGGATAGTAAACTTGCGTATAGGGTTTCGTATCCGTCTTGGTGTTCGATGATGATGGATAAGCCGTATCTTGGGTCATTTTTGATGGATTTTACTTTTCCGTTTGCTGAGGCTTTTACCACTGTGGTTTTGTCGGCTTTTATATCCCAACCTAAGTGGGTAGCCCATTCTTCTAAGGTTTCTGAATATACTAATTTATCTTTTGCATATTCTTTTGCTATTTCTCCTTCTACTGGTTTTGTAAAGGTTAATGGTTCTTGTTTGTTTTCTTCTTGTTTTGTTTCTGTTTTTTTCGTTTCCGAAGATTTTGTGGTTTCTTGTTTTTTTACAGTATTGGTATTTGTTTTTGTTGTTTTGGTATTTGTACTCGTTTGTGTCTTATTAGTATTTGTATTTTTTGTAGTATTTTCCGTTGTTTTGGTTTCATTTTGCATTTCTTCTACGGTTTTTCCCATACTCGTACTTACTTCTTCACTATCTTTGTTACTCCCTTGTACAAGACTTGCTATTTTTTGATTGTCTAAACTTGCTTGTTTGTCCATCTTGTTTCCATAGGCAACAAAGGTAATGACAAAGGCAATAATTCCAATGAGTAAAATACTTCCTCCAATATAAAGTACGTTATAATTTTTCTCCTCTTTTTGGCTTCTTCTTGAATCTCTTCTCATAATACTCCTCCTAAATTATGCGAATTTACAGTTTTTAATCTATGACCTTTTAAAACTGTTCATTCGTTTTAAATTTAGTAAAAGTATTTCCTATATTTTCAAAATTTATACAAACAATTTCCAAATTTATAAAAATTTCATTTTTACATGTTTACAACTTCTACACCAGTATAAAAATGTTTGATGATTTCTTCATAATTTTTGCCTTGTTTCGCAAGGGCATCGGCTCCTGTTTGGCTCATGCCTACTCCGTGTCCATAGCCAATCACGGAAAATTTGATATTATCTCCTTCTATGGTATAAGTAAAATCGGTGGAGCGAAGTCCTAGTAGTGTTCGTATTTCTACTCCTGCTAGTTCTAAGTTTCCTACTTTTAAGGTTTTGACTCGGTTGCTATCTGTCTTTTCTTTTACCATAATGGCATCTTCTTTACTAAAATCAATTTCTAGATTACTATGTTTTTGTTTTATTTTTTCTATAAATTCATTTTTTGTTAAAACTACTTCTGAGTAGTATTGGCTATAAGCATCTTCGCCGTGAGGTTTCTACTGCTTGTAAATAGGGATAGCTTCCTCCCCATACGTTTACTGGAATTTCGGTTTTTCCTCCACTGTTGGAATGAAAGAAAGCATTAATTGGCTTTCCTTCATAGGTAATTAGTTTTCCTTTTGTAGCATTTACAACCTGTTCTATTTTTTTCCAATTTTCTTCTCGTACATTTTCTTCCCATCTTGCAAGGCGGTCTTCTTTTGATACCCATGCTTGGCAACATCCACTATCATCACAAATATCTGCGTTTTCATGTTTTTTTCCTTGTGTGGTAATTTTGAATATGGTATAGGTTCGTGCCACAACGGCTTGTGCTTTTAGTGCTTCTTCTTCAAAATCGACTGGCATTTCAGCCGATACCACATGGCATAAGTATTCATCTAAGTTTACTTCTTCTACCTCACCTGTCTTTGCATGTAAGAGCTTTAGGGTTTGATATTCGCCATAGTTGTAGTCTTCTGTTTTTGTTTCTTCACTTACAGCATTTGGGACTAAGTTTACTTCTGCACTTGTTTGTTTTGTCTGAAATCCTTTTGTAAAGATAACTGGGATTAGAAAAATGATTTGCACAAACAAAATGAGTGAAATGATTATTTTTCTCATATTATGTCCTTTCTTTATTATTGTTCAAACTGTTCACTTTTAAGAACCCCCCAGTCACGCTCTCGCGTGCCAGCCCCCCTTGTTAAAGGGGGTTCTTACGTATTATTTCTAATTAGCTACAGTTTAACAGGTTAGTTTTAGTTTCATGGAATTTAGTATTTTTTTCTCAATTCGTGAAACTTGAACTTGTGTAATTCCTAAAACTTTTGCTACTTCGGATTGTGTCTTATCTTTATAAAATCGTAATAAAATAATTTGTTTTTCACGGTCTTCTAATTTTTCAATTAATTGTTTTAAAGCAATTTTGTTTACAATATGATTGGTTTCGTCTTTTACATTTGGCATTTTATCTAAAATACTTCTTGTATCATCATCCGATGTTTCTTCATAAATGGAAGAAACTGGTCTTAACGAATCCATTGCATAGGTAATTTCTTCTTTTGGTACTTTTAACCTTTCTGCCATTTCTAAAATGGTAATTTCTTCCCCTGTTTTTGCTAAATATTCTTTTTGCAATTCTCGTATTTTAATGGCTAGTTCTTTTGTACTTCTACTTACTTTTATCATTCCATCATCTCGTATGTATCGTTTTATTTCTCCTAATATATATGGTACTGCATATGTTGAAACTTGTACTTCATAACCTACACAAAATCGCTTCATTGCTTTAATAAAGCCCATACATCCTATTTGGTAAAGGTCTTCTGTTTCATAACCTCTACCGGTAAAGCGTTTTACAATGTTCCATATTAAGCCTTGGTTGTTTTCTACTAATCTCGACATGGCTTCATTGTCGCCGTGATTGGGCTTTTTCTATATCTGCAAAATTGTTTTCGTACATATAAGCACCCTTTCTATTCTAACGCATATAATGATTTGTAAGTGGCGAAGCCACTAACTTAGGTCATTTATATTCTAAAGGAACTAAAGATTTTTCCTTCTTGTTTTTCTTCTTTTGGCTCTTGTTTTTGGATTACTTTTTTCATGGTGATTTTGGTACCTAAGCCCAAAATGGATTCCACTTCTAAGTCATCCATAAAACTTTCCATAATAGTAAATCCCATGCCAGAACGTTCCAAATCTGGTTTTGTGGTATAGAGTGGTTCTTTGGCAATATCGATGTTTTCAATTCCTTTTCCCTTATCTGATATTTCAATCACAACGGTATTAGCAAATATTTTACAGATTAATTCAATTTGACCTTCGGTATCTTCATAGCCATGTATAATAGAATTGGTTACCGCTTCTGAAACAGCAGTTTTAATATCGGCTAATTCTTCTATGGTAGGGTCTAGCTGGGAGACAAAGGCTGCCACACTAATACGTGCAAATGCCTCATTATTGGATTTACTTAAAAACTCTAATTTCATTTCATTATCGTATAAGTTTTTCATGTTACCTCTCATTCCTTGTATCTATATATTTAGGTTTTTATGAAGGTTTTACCTATAAACCTTTTTTCTTTTGTAAAAATTTTTCTATTCTTTCATTTTCTATCAAGTTTTCTTATGATTATGTTTTATTTCTATCAACTTTTATATGCTTCTATTTCTATCAAAGATTAATTTATATTTTATCCTGCCATAGTATCTTCCGTTAAAGGAATTATCTTTAATACTCCGCTCATTTCTAGCACTTTTCTTACACTTGGTTGTATCTTCATAATTTCCACCTTACTTCCTAACATTTTTGCTAGCTTATACCTTCCCATTAACATTCCAATCCCTGCACTGTCCATAAAAGTAACTTGATTAAAATTAAACACAATTTTTCTTGGCATATATCTTGTAATTTCATGGTCCATTTTCCTCCTTATTTTTTCTGTGGTATGATGATCAATTTCTTCTGTCATTTCAAATATGAGTAACTTATCTTTTTCTTGGTAACTTGTCTCCACTTTAGTACCTCCTTTTGTATTTTACTAAACATATTATAAATCATTCGGTAATATTTTCCAATAGCAAAACATAGGAAGTTTTAGCGATTTATAAGAAGTTTGCGACATTTTTCTACATACCAAAAAGAGGCTAGATACTTTCGCATCTGCCCCCTTTTGGTACAAACATTTTAAATCATATTTGTTATATCTTCGTCCATTGCACAAAAAATGACAACGATTACAACTACCATCACAGTAGCTAAAATACCTACTGCTTTAATTGCTTTTTCATTCGACTCCTCCTTGTTTGCCTAATCCTTGTTGTCTTCGGTTACCGTTAGCAGCGTCTCTTCAAACTCTTCTTCGGAAAGTTCAAAATCCACATACTCTCCGTATATTGCGAGTTCTTCCTCGATATAACGCATGTCTGCATTATATTCGCTCCTTGTCTGCTCCACTATACCTAGTACTTCTTTTTCTTGTATCTTCTTACCAAGAGTTTGTTTTGCTACTTTTGGATATACCTCCAATAAATCTTGGTAATCTTCTACAAAATCAGAATATACTTCACTGCAATTTTCAGAGTTTAACTTTTCCTGTGTTGTCTCTAATAAGCCTATTACTGCTCCATAAAGAGTCTCTGAAATTGCATCCTCCTCATAAGCGACGGTATATTCTTGCCGCCTTTCGGAAATCTCCCGTTCACATTCTCTTAATGCAAACGGTTTTTCTGCTGTTTGTGCACTTGCTCCTATTGTTAGAGCAAGTATACATGCCCTCATCCACATTGGTATTGCCCTCCTTTTGTTATATTTTTGTAGATGCTTTGACATTTGTTGTCAATGTTTTATATTATAGCATATTTCTAGCTATCTAACAAGTATTTAACATAAATTTTTAACCTCCATTTAATAGTTATTTTTCGTAATAAAAAAGGAATCAATAATTTCTCCACTATTGATTCCCTTTATTTTAATAGTTACTTAATTGATATTTACTCATCCAATATCCCTGTAATTGTTCCCCTTCGTCCATGATGTTATTGCCATTATTATCCCACCAAAATGCTTCCGGTACTTGATATCCTTTTGTACAGTTTTCATTTGTTATATCTGTGGTAATAAAATTCACATCAATTCTTCGGTTTGTTTTGTCTATATTTTCTCTATCTTCTAATATTTTATATTCATATCTTGGTATCCACACAAAATAGCTTTCCGTACCACCATTCGTAGTTACAATATTGGCCCATTCCTGTTTTGTGTAGTCATACCATTCTTCTGGTGCCTTTTCATTTAGGCTTATTCGTTGTTCGCCATCTTCTTTATATACCACATAATAGGTACAATCTTTATTAAAAGCACTTACATCTGGTGCATATGCTTCTACTGTTTTCATCTTTTTGGTTACTGCTCCTATGTATTCATTCGTATCCTTATTTCTTGCTATAATATTAATGGTATATGTGGTATTTTCACTTAAACCCTCATAAATATATTGTTCTTTATTACTATTTCCTATAGCATCTGTTCTTCTATCTCCATTTATGTAATATTCATAATTTATATTGATATTGTTTGCAATTGCTTGTTCTATTAACGTTCCTGTTATATCTCCTATTCGTATGATATTACTTCCTGCTGTCATTTCTGCATTCATTCTCGGAGTACTGTCTTCTTTGCTTAGTTGATATTTACTCATCCAGTATCCTGTCAGCTGCTCGCCTTCATCCATAGTGTCATTTCCATTATTATCCCACCAAAATGCCTCTGGTACTTGATAACCTGTTGTTGCTGTTGTTTCAATTCCCTTTATAAATTTGACAATTGATTTTTCTGGTTTTGAAGTTCCGTCCAGTTTATATTCATATCTTGGTATCCACACATAATAGCTTTCTAATCCATCGTTTCTTACTACTATATTTGCCCAATTAGCTGATGTGTAATCATACCACTCTTCTGGTGCTGGTTTACTAATTGGTATTTCGTTATGTTCATTTCCTTCTCTATCCCAATATACATAGAAAGTAGTGTCTTTATCAAATCCTCTTAAATCTGGAGGATTTACATCTGCTACTTCATATATTTGGGTCATACTTCCTATAATTTCTCCATTTTCGTCTAGTGCTGTTACATTTAATACTTTATTTCCCTTCGCTAATCCTGTTATTAAATAATCTCCTGCCTGACTCGTTCCTTCTTTTTTGCAATCAAATTCGTGTACAATATTTCCATTGATGGCATATGTATATTTTGCAATTGTTTTGTCTGTATTTATTGTTATGTTTTGGACATTAATAGTTGTTACTGTTGCAGCTGTGTTGTAATCTATTGTATATTCTTCTAAATTTGATAATTGGTATTTACTCATCCAATATCCATGAATCTGTTCTCCCTCATCTCGGTTATTGTTTCCATTGTTGTCCCACCAGAATGCTTCTGGTAGCTGATATCCATCATTTCGTAGTTTCTCCCATGCTATTTTTTCTCCTGTATCTCCATCTTGGTAGTTATTATTTAGGTCCACAAATTTAATATCCATTCTCTCATTCCCTGCTACTTGATGTGATGTATCTTTTTTATACACATATCGTGGTATCCAAACATAATAACTCTCTACGCCATTTGCTTCTACATATAAATTTGCCCATTTCTGATTTTTATAGTCATACCAATCATCTTCTGGTTTTTTATTAATCCATGTTCCTGGAATTAAATTTCCATCTCTAAAATTCAAATATCTAGTATTATCTTTTGAAAATCCCATATTTAGTTGTGGTGTGCATAAGTATATTCCATTTACTAATTCATAGTTTCCATTCACTACTTTAATTCCTGTATTTGATACATAATCCCATATTTTTATTCCGATTTCTTCACACCATTTCACTTGATTTTTATTGTTTTTTATAGTATTTTGTGATACATAATACAATTCTCCTTCATGTACAATAACATAATTTTCTTCTTTTTGTCCTACATTTTCTAATAAATTTCGTATATTCTGTATTGCACTTTCTTCTATTTCCAATTCTTCTTCTTTTGCAATCTTTTTTAGCACTTCTCCTGCATAAATATTAGTACTTTCACCATTCATAGATAGATTCATTTTATCTAATTCCCATTCTTCTGCAATACTAGACATTTTTGCCTTAAAGTTGGCTTCCTGTGCTCTTGCAATTATCCCGCTTTCGCCGATTACTAGCTGAAGAGCAATCCCAGCTAGAATAAGCAATATAATAATTGTCACAATAAGTGCGATCAACGTTATTCCTCTATTCATATGTTTTTCCTTCTTATTACACATTTTTCCTCCTATGTTTTATTCGCATATTTATTGGTTTTATATTCTTAAAATCCATTACCAATGACTACCACTGCACGACTACGGTAAGACTTATTTATATGAGCCCAGTCGTTAAGGTAATTGCCAAAGTATGAAAACAAACTCCCCGAACGTGCACGCAACAATGCACTAACATCACCTAAAATCCAAAAATTGTCTCCGTTTTGTGTGTGCCAATTCTTTGTTTCGGTTATTGCATCCCCTATTTTTGCACTGCTTTCTTCAGTTGTATATATATTTTTATACTTTCCTATTGCACTTTTAAAGTTTGCAACGGGTGTTTTACTTGTACCTGCTGCTACCACTTCACTATTTAGATATATGTATATCCCTGTTTTATTTCCTGTGGTCGTTTCTCCATTGTTTATCTTGTTTTGATTTCCATATGCTGATGCTGAAAGTATTGCCATTGCTCCGTATTCCGTATTTTTTTCCATATGTATATCTAAATTATTTTTTGTTGTAGATGTTAAATCTGTATTAATTGTATCATCTGATAGTCCCAATGTTCCTCCTGTCGATTCCATTTTCCTTACATTTAATAACCAGTTATCAATTGTATCTGAATTTCCTGGATTTTTGTTTGCTTGTAAAGCTGCATTGGCTTTAATTGGACTTATAATACAAGTTAGTGTGAATAATCCCACAACACTCATTGCCAATTTTGTTTTCATTTCAATCTTCTTTTTCATTTTCTTTCCCTCTTTCTTCTATTATTTTTGTCTTTTTCTTCCAGTATTACTTTACTATAACAATTCCTCTTTCATTTCTCAATAATTTGTCAACAAATTATTTCGATTGATATTATGATAGAATCTTTATTATAATGTTGCATAAAGATAAAAATATAAAAAATTGAGTAGAAATCAAATTATCATTTTATTTGCAAGAAGTTTTTTAACTTTTTTCTTAAAATTCATTTCCTACTACAATACATGCTCGTGTAGTGCCATGATTTCTACCTGTTTGCATATTTCCCCAATCAAAAATACTCTCATTACCAGAACGAAATATAACCCATTCGCTTAGGCTTGTTGTATCAACCGCTTTAGAATTATGCCATCCCCTTGTTTCAACAAATGCATCACCGCATTTTCCGTCATTCATTGATGCATATTTTTGTTTATATTTAGAATTTGCATATGGTAATATCGTATTAATATTAAATGCTGCTGTTGCTTCCCAAATATTCAACTTCATATAAATCCCCGTCTTATTTCCTGTGGTTGTCTCTCCATCGTTTATTTTTTTCTGATTGCCATAAGCTGATGCTGATAATATTGCCATCGCTCCATATTCTGTATTTTTTTGCACATGGATGTCTAAATTATTTTTCATTGTCGATGTTAAATTAGTAACATCAATTGTATCATCAGATAATCCCAAAGTTCCTCCTGTTGATTCCATTTTTCTTACATTTAATAACCAACTTTCAATTGTATCTGTATTTCCTGGATTTTTGTTTGCTTGCAATGCTGCACTTGCTTTTGTTGGAACTATAATACATGCTACTGTAGCTATTCCTACTGCACACATTGTAAACTTTTTCTTCATTTCAATCTTCTTTTTCATTTTCTTTCCCTCTTTCTTCTATTATTTTTGTCTTTTCTTCGGTGTTTTTACTTTACTATAACAATTTCTCTTTCATTTCTCAATAATTTGTCAACAAATTATTTTAATTGATATTATTAATAGACTCTTTATTATAATGTTGCATAAAGATAAAAAATAAAAGATCAAGTAGAAATTAAATTATTCTCCAATTTTCAAAAAGATTTTTTAAACTTTTTCTTTTTAAAAATCATTTCCTATTACAATACATGCCCTAGTATAAAATTGTGCTTTCGTATGATATGTTTCTGATTGTGCTTCATTATTTCCTATTCCGTAGTAGGAAAAAATACTATCTGAATAGGCTCTTAGTAGAGTACTTGTGTCATTTCTATTAATCCATTCAAAATTTTTACTATCATGCCATCCTTTTGTTTCTGTTATGGCGTCTCCTACTTTTCTAACATATTGTTCATCATAACTATCCTTATATTTTGCATTTACTTTTGGAAAAACTGTATTATATTCTATTTTCCCTGCTGACACTAACTCTTTATTTAATTTTATATAGATTCCTGTCTTATTCCCTGTAGTTGTTTCACCATCATTTATCTTATTCTGATTTCCATAAGCCGATGCCGATAATATTGCCATAGCTCCATATTCTGTATTCTTTTGCATATGAATATCTAGGTCATTCTTTGTTGTAGATGTTAAAGTACTTTCATTAATTGTATCATCTGTCAATCCCAATGTTCCTCCTGTTGCTTCCATTTTTCTAATCTGTGGTAACCACTCACCTATTTTAGCTCTTACTCCAGGATTTTTGTTTGCTTGTAATGCTGCATTCGATTTGATTGGATTTATCATGCAAATTATTGCAAATAATCCAACCATACTTACCAATAATTTTTTCTTTGTTTTAATCTTCTTTTTCATCATTTCTCCTTCCATTATTTTTGTCTTTCCTCCTTTGTTTTACTATAATAATTTCTTTCACACTTTTCAATGATTTGTAAACAATTTATTGAAATTGATATTAACTTATTGTGTTGTTATTGCACAAAAAAAATAGACTAGATATTTACTATCTGCCTATTTTTCACATTTCTATTATTTATATCCATATATTGCTTTTATAAACATACCTTGCCAATACTGTCCTGCTGTTTGATGTGTATATGCATGAATTTCATTTGTATCTACGGAAAAGTCAACTTGCCACCTTAAGAAATCTGTTCCGAAAGCATTTGATGCTTTATGTGCATACAATTCGGTGTTGTTAGATGAATTTGGATAAAATGTAATTGTATCAAGATATGGATAATAATATTTTTTAATTTCTCTATCATATCCAACAGCTCCAACTAAAACTTCTATTTTCTTATAATTTTGGGGTAAATCGGATAATGTTATTGTTTGTCCATTTGTGCCGAGCATATTTAACAAGTAACGAACTACTACCATTTACTAATTCAGCTGGATTATTATATAATACCACTAAGTTGTTTTCTAAATCTGACACTTTTTTCTCTAGTTTTACTATTTCTTGTTTCACTTTATTTTCTATCATTTTATTTAAGTCTTCCATCGATATGGTTATTTCTGCTCCTTCACCTGTTGCTACTTTTATTTGACTATATAGTTCTTCTAATTCTTCAATTTCTTTATTTTGAGTATTAATATAATTTTTTTCTGTTATTTTTGCTATATTCAATATTCCTTTCTCTCCGTATGGTTAAACTCAAAATTATCCCTGCTAATACTAATAGCACTATCACTGTAACAACTAAAGATACTAAGGTTACTCCTTTTTTCTTTAACATATTTTTTCCTCCTAACTCAATTTTTTAATATGTTTTTTTCATATCATATCAATCCTCTTCTATTTGTCAATCGTTTGTTAACAATTTATTTCGATTCATATTATAACCTGCTATTGTACAAAACATGCACGTCTTATCGTGCATGTTAGCTTACTTTCTTATTTTTCTCTACTACAATATCGCCAAATAATTCTTCTTGTGTGGTTTTTACTTTATCTCTTCTGGTTAATTCAAGTAGTCCTGTAAATGCGGTTACTACTTCTTGTTTATTGCATTTCGATAGAGAATATAATCGGTTAAATACAAATTTTGGTTTTCGTAAGAGTTCTTTAAACATTTCTTTTACTTTGCTTGCTACGGTATATGTATCGGTAATGGCAATTTTTTTTATATTTTCCGCGTTTTTATTTAAGCGATTTTTGTTTTTATCTATTAATTTTTCATATATTTTTTCTAGCATTTCTTTTGTGTATTCTTTTTCTAATTCTTGTTTTGGCAGTTTGATTTCTTCTGGTAATTTAAAAAAGCGGTTGGAATATTCGTTATAGTTTTGTCTTAATTTTTCTGCCATTTCTTTATAGGCTTTGTATTCAATAATTCTTGCAATTAACTGTTCTTCGGTTAGTTCTTCTTCTACGTCTTCTTGTTTAGGAAGAAGTCCTTTGGATTTTAGATATAGTAAAGTAGATGCCATGATTAGAAATTCACTGGTAATTTCTAAGTTCATTTCTTCTGCCTTGTGTATGTATTCTAAATATTGGTCTGCAATTTCACTTATTTGAATATCATAAATATCCATCTTGTTTTTGTCGATTAAATGACATAGTAAATCAAGTGGTCCTTCAAAGTTATTAATTTTTATGGCATATTGCTTTGTTTGCATAGTCAATATATTTTGCATTTTAAAATTGATTCCTTCCTTTTCTCTAAAGGCATATCTTATCATGAAAAATTTATTTTCAAATTAATACTTCCTTTATTGTGGTTTCTCTATATCCTTTTTTCATTAAATAATTTCTTATTTCTTCTTTCTCTAAAGTTGCTTGTTTTTTTATAACAATCTTTTGTGCGGAAGCTTTTTCGTATTCTTCTATTTCATCTATATGTTCATAGAAGTAGTCTTCTATGACATCTTTTTGAACACCTTTTGTGTATAGTTTATATTTCATTTCTCTTATGGATAAATTTTTTAATGCCATGAATTCATTTACTGCTCTTTTCACATAGTCTTCTTCATTTAAGTACCCGAGCTTCCTTTACATATTCTATTATATCACATAAAAGGTCATTTTGTATCGTATTACAAAATTTATTTTTTACTTCTTGTATCGTTCTTTTTTTGTACATAATATAATTCATGACTTTCGTTTTTTCTTTCTCGAATTCTTCTATGGAATACATATAACCATTTTCCTCTCACTTTTTACAATCCTTATTTCAAACGGTTTTTATATTATATTTTTTATTCCTCGTCAACCGATAGGTCTTCTCCTAGACTTTTTTCGAAGGCTTTGGCAAAGTTGTCTCTTATTTTTTGTTCTACTTCTTTCATGATTTCTGGGTTGTCCAATAAGTATTGTTTTACATTTTCTCTTCCTTGTCCAATTCTAGTACCATTATAACTAAACCAAGAACCGCTTTTTTCAATAATGTCTAAGTTTACTCCCATGTCTAATATGTTTCCTTCTTTGGAAATACCTTTTCCATATACAATGTCAAATTCGGCTTCTCTAAATGGTGGGGCTACTTTGTTTTTTACGATTTTTACTTTAGCTCTGCTTCCTACAACTTCTCCATCTTGTTTGATGTTTTCCGCTTTTCTAATGTCCATACGAACTGAAGCATAGAATTTTAATGCTCTTCCTCCTGTGGTGGTTTCTGGGTTTCCAAACATAACTCCAATTTTTTCTCTTAATTGGTTAATGAAAATTAACACGGTTTTGGATTTGTTGATGGCTCCTGCTAATTTTCGTAATGCTTGTGACATAAGTCTTGCTTGTAAGCCCATGTGAGAGTCTCCCATGTCTCCATCGATTTCTGCTTTTGGTACAAGTGCTGCAACAGAGTCTACAACAATCACATCTAAGGCTCCACTTCGGATTAGGCTTTCGGTAATTTCTAATGCTTGTTCTCCGGTATCTGGCTGAGATACAATTAGGTTGTCAATGTCTACTCCTAAGTGTTTTGCATATACTGGGTCTAGTGCGTGTTCTGCGTCAATAAATGCGGCTTCTCCTCCCATTTTTTGTGCTTCTGCAACAACATGTAGAGCAAGGGTAGTTTTTCCAGAAGATTCTGGCCCATATATTTCAATAATTCTTCCACGTGGCACTCCACCAATTCCTAGCGCAATATCTAACCCTAAAGCACCGGTTGGAATGGCCTCTATGTTCATTGCTTGAAATTCTCCTAATTTCATAACAGATCCTTTTCCAAATTGTTTTTCGATTTGTCCCATTGCTGCTTCTAATGCTTTTTTCTTTTCTGAATTTTCCATTCTTTTTTCCTCCTATTTTTAAAACGTTTGTTTGTAATCTTATTATCACATTACATTTTTCATTTGTCAAGACTTTTTTAAAATTTTTTTATTTTACTGCCTATACCAAGTTTCAATTCCTTCATATACATTATATCTATTGGGATTTATATCTCCTATTAGATTTGGGCTATAAACTAGTGTCTGTTTATTATTGTATAAAAAAACATATGGCATTTGCTCTTCGTAGATTTCTATGATTCGATTGTACTTTTCTTTTAAAACGGTTTCCTCTCGTATGTTTTTTACTTCATTTAATAAATTTATCATTTCCTCGTTTGCAAAATTACTTAAATTGTTTTGCCCAAAATAGCTTGATAAGTCTGGGGAAACTCCACGATTGACTCCTGTTAACATCATATCATAGTTTTTATTTTGTAAATAGCTTTGGTATTGTGCATCAGATACCTTCCTTATCGTAACAGTAATGCCAAAATCACTTAGTGACTGCTTTATATTTTCTGCTACTTGTACTCTATTTTCATTACTGCTATTTACTATGAAATCAAATCGCAATCGTTCGGTTCGATAATTTCTTACTCGGTACCACGTTTTTTGATTATAGGCCCAACCTGCTTGTTCTAGTATCGTTCTTGCCATTTCTTGGTTTCTTCCATATTCTACTTTTTTATCTTGGTAAAGGTAATTTCCGTTTTCGAAAGGAAAATTCGTAACATAGTACCCACCACGATATATGGTACCAACGATATTTTCTTTATCGATGATATACGAAATGGCTTTTCTTACTTCCACATTTGCTAATACATTATTTTTGCAGTTAAAGGAAAGATAGTCTAAGTTTTCTCCATAATATTCTTTTTTATGATAGCCAATGGTTCCAATATATTCTTCTAGGTTTAGCGTTTTGGTGGTAAACATGTCAATATTTCCTATTTTAAAGGCATTATAAACTTCTCCCATATTTTGGTATTTTATGATTTGTATTTCTTCTAATTTACTCTCTTCTTTGTCACGATTCCACCAAGTTTGGTTTTTCTGTAACACTATTTTTTCATTGTGTGTAGCAATTTTAAATCTTCCGGTTCCTACTGGTGCATTATTTTTAACAGTATTTACGAAATCTTCGTTTAGGTAATAAACATTTGATAAAATAGGGAACGTTAGATAATATTCAAAAAATGGGACTTCTTCACTTAAATTTATTTTTATGGTGGTATTATCGATTACTTCCACTCCAATTACTTTTTCCACATTATAGGCATAAATTGAATTTACTCCTAATTCTTTTAGCCTATCAATAGTAAATTGAACATCTTTTGCTGTTAAATCGTGCCCATCTTGCCATTTTATATCTTCTTTTAGTTTTACGACATACGAGGTTTCGCTTTGTTTACTCCATTCTTTGGCAAGGCATAATTTTAGTTTATTATCACTGGTGATGGTTAAGAGTGGTTCATAAATAAGCCTCGATATATCTTGTATGTTTTGGTTTTTGCTTAAGATTGGATTTATCGTATCAAACGCTACTACTGGTAGACGAAGATTGGTAATCATTTCAACTTCTTCTTCAATTTCTGCTGGTAGGACTTTTGCTTTTTGTGGTTGTTGGTTATGATAAATATAGTATCCTGCAAAAATCAGTAATCCTACTACTATTACGATAAATATATATTTTGTAACATTTGACTTCATTTGTGCCTCCTTTTTTATTACATCATACCGTAAATTGGACAAAGTTGCAATCCTTCTAACAAGATTTGTTTTGCTTTTTTCATGACAAGGGTTACCAGTTTCTTTTCCTTAAAAAAAGGGGAGAGAACTATTTGTTTTCCCCCCACATTTATTTAAAACCCCATTTTAATCTCTCGATTCTACCACAATGCGAATTCCGGTTCTGTCTTCCCCTTCTACTTGAACCTCCGCGAATGCTGGTACACAAACAAGATCCACTCCTGTTGGTGCCACAAATCCTCTTGCGATGGCTACTGCCTTAATTGCTTGGTTTAATGCTCCTGCTCCAATTGCTTGCATTTCTGCTCTTTCATTTTCCTTTACCAAACCAGCAATTGCTCCTGCTACTGAGTTTGGATTTGACTTTGATGAAATTTTTAAAACTTCCATTTTTTCTGCCTCCTAAAATTTAATTTTTGTTTCATTTTTTAACAAGTATATTTATATTATATTTTAAGATTGTTGTCTAGTATTTTTTGGAAAAAACAGGAAGTTTTCGTCGTGTTTTTTCGCTCTATTTCTACATTTTTACGCGTTTAACTTTCACCACTCGACAAGTTTCGTCATCAACTTCAAAAATACACCCCGAAAAGCCACATGTTCCGCTAGCTAATTTATATCGTTCTGGAAGACTTGTTTCAAATCTTTTTAACGATGCCTCTACTTCCATCCCAATAACAGATTTTATTGGTCCTGTCATACCAATATCGGTAATATAACCCGTTCCCTTTTCTAAAATGGTTTCATCTGCGGTTTGTACATGGGTGTGGGTACCAAACATGATACTTACTTTTCCATCTAAAAAATACCCCATTGCGATTTTTTCAGCACTCGCTTCTGCATGAAAATCTACCACAATCACGTCTACTCTATCTTTTATTTCTTCTAATATTTCGGTTACTTTGGTAAAAGGATTTTCCGATAAGACGTTCATTTCGGTTCTTCCAATTAAATTAATAACTGCTATCTTTTTTTGTTTACACTCTACAATTACATATCCTTTTCCTAAAAGTCCTTTTGAATAATTGGCTGGACGAATTAATCTTTCCTCTTCCCCAATAAAAGAAAACGCATCCTTTTTTGCCCAAGTATGATTGCCAAGTGTTACGACATCGGCTCCTATTCGTAACATTTCTTTATATAATTTATGGGTAATCCCCATTCCATCTGCTACATTCTCGCCATTCATAATTACAAAATCAATCTTTTTTTCTTGTTTTAATTTGGGCAACACTTCTCCTGCCTTTTTTAAACCGTTTTCTCCTACAATATCTCCTATCGCTAAAATTCTCAAATTTCATCTTCCTTTCTATTTTTACGTTTCTTATTATACACTATATTGGCTAAAATAGGAATACCTTTTTCTTTTTTCGTGGTTTTGTGAATTTTGTTTGAATTTTGTTGCATTTTTATTTTTGTTCATATAAAATATTGGAAAAGAAAAAGAAATTTGGTGATACAAATGAATCAATATCATTCGAAAATACGAAAATTTTCGAGAAAAGAGAAATTGCCTAGTAATACCGTAACTTCCAAACGAATTCGTATTTGCATGGGAATTATGTTTGCTATTTTATTTTTGTTACTTGTTCGTCTTGCTTTTTTGCAATTTGTGCAAGGGGCCGATTTAAAAGAACAAGCTTATAAACAACAAACCGTTAATAAATTGGTAAGTGCCAAAAGAGGCAATATTTTAGATAGTACCGGAAAGGTACTTGCTACTAGTGCACAAGTTGATACGGTTTCGATTAATCCTACCAAAATAAAAGGAAAAAATGCGGAGGAGACAAAAACTAAAAAGGAAAAGGTAGCAAAAGCATTTTCTGAAATTTTTGGACTGGATTATGAAGAAATGCTTACAAAAGTAAATAGTGAGTCTTCTGTTCAAACCATTATAAAAAAGGTGGAAAAAGATAAGATTGATGCTCTAAAAGCTTGGATGGAAGAAAATAAAATCTCAGTTGGTATTAATATTGACGAAGATACAAAACGTTACTATCCTTACAACAACTTAGCTTCTTATGTGATTGGTTTTTGTAATAGTGAAAACCAAGGTATTTATGGAGTCGAAAGAAGTTTCAATTCCTATTTAACAGGAACACCTGGAAAAATTATGACTTCTACCGATGTTAACAAAGACGAAATTTCTGACGAAAACGGAACATATATTGAAGCCGAAAATGGAAATAATATTGTATTAACCCTTGATGCTAATATTCAAGCCATTTGTGAAAAATATTTAAAAGAAGGAATTGAAGAAAACAATGCTAGAAATGGAAATGTTATCATTATGAAACCAAGTACTGGTGATATTCTAGCCATGGCACAATATCCGGATTACGACTTAAATACCCCTTTTACCCCGATTACTTCTTATTGGCAAGAAAGATGGGACACGCTATCTTCTACGGACAAAACGGAAATGTACCGTAATATTATGGTATCTAGCCGATATGAACCAGGTTCTACTTTTAAACTCATTAATGCCGCCATTGCCTTAGAAGAAAATATTACCGATACGGATGTAACCGATGAATTTAATTGTATTGGTTACGAGACCTTCGGAACCGATAATGATATTACTACCATAAAATGTGGTTCTAGTGTTCCACATGGAAAACAAACCTTGCGCCAAGTATTAGAAAATTCTTGTAACCCTGGTATGATGCAACTTGCTTCTCGTATTGGTACTAGAACCTTTTATAAATATTACAATGCCTTTGGTTTGTTCAACAAAACTAATATCAATCTTCCAGAAGAAATCAATAGTGATTTTTTTAAAGAAGAACGTGTCTATTCTGTTGACCTTGCTACCATGGGATTTGGGCAAAGAATTTCCGTTACACCAATTCAGTTAATTACTGCTATTTCCGCAATTGCGAATGATGGTGTTTTAATGAAACCTCGTATGGTAAAAGAAATTATAAATACCGAAACCAATGCTGTTACTAATATAAAAGAAGAAGAAATAAGACAAGTTATTTCAGCAGAAACTGCAAATAAAATGCTCGATATGATGGAAAGTGTTGTCACCGAGGGACGGTGGTTCTAGAGGTAGTGTACAAGGTTATTCTGTTGGTGGAAAAACAGGTACCTCCGAACCACCAAAAGAAGATGTCGATTTTGGTTATGTTGCTTCCTTTGTTGCCGTTTCCCCTGCGGACAACCCTGAAATTGTTGTGTTGGTAGCTCTTTATAATCCACAAAATGGAAATGCATCTGGTGGTAGAATGGCAGGACCTGTCGTTTCAAAAATTTTATCGGAAGTGTTACCATACTTAGGAATTTCTGCAGATAAAATCGATATTGGAACCACTACTTCTTCTAACTCATTCATTAGTGTTCCAGATGTACAAAATAAAACCGTAACCGAAGCTCAAAAAGTATTAACCAATGCTGGTTTTCGAACACAAATTAATACCACTGGAAATAAAAATGAGGTTCTCGTTTCGGAACAAGTACCAACAAAAGATACCATGCTTCCAAATAACTCACTTGTTGTATTATATACCGAAAATGATAGTGTACGAACCTCTACCACAGTACCAGATTTAAATGGGTTAACTGCCTCTCAAGCAGCTGATTCTTTAAAAGCAAAAAATTTAAATATTTCCATAGAAGGCTCTGGTCTTGTTGTTAGCCAAGACCCAACAAACGGAACTTCTGTGGAACAAGGTAGTATTGTAAAAATAACGTTACAAAACCAATAAAAGGAAGGGAAGAATTTATAACAAATTCTTCCCTTCCTTTGGGTACTAACTTACTTTGACATCACTTTTAGCTTAATTTCCAACCTCGAAGATAATTCTCTATTTCTTCTTTGGCACTATAAAAGTTTGCATTTCTCCAACCAGAACACTCTTTGATTCTATTTGTTTCCATATTGACTTCAATAGAGCCTAATGTCTCTTGAGAACCTTTTTTCTTTACCTCATAAACAATATGAAAACCATCCGTTTTCCGAGTAGCATCATACTGGTTTGTGGTAAATCGTCTTGGATAGTCGTAAAAATTCTGTTGTAACATTATCATACCTCTTTTCTATTTTTTATTCTACTATTATATCTCCTTAACATAATAGAGTCAATACTTATTCTTCTTTTTTTCTTGCATTTTCATACAAATTCTTGCTACCAATTTTTCTGGTGAGATTTTTGCTAAAAATCTCGCTATTTTTATTTTTCCTCCTGGTAAAATAATCGTTTTCCCTTTTAACATTTCATCAATTCCATATTTTGCTACAAACTCACTTGATTGTCCTTTTAAATTAAATTTCACGTTTGCTACTTTATTAAAGTTGGTATTGACTGGACCTGGACATAGTGCACTAATTTTTACCTTCGATTTTTTCTTTTTTAATTCGGTATACAACGCTTGTGTCAGCCTTACGATATAGGCTTTGGTAGAATAGTAGGTTGCCATTAGTGGTCCTGGCATAAATCCTGCAATAGATGCTACATTTAGAATATAGCCTTTATCTCTTTTTACCATATCTTGCAAAAATAGTTTTGTTAAAATATGAACTGCTTTTATATTGACATCTATCATGTTTAATTCTTTATCTAAATCGGTATTCGTAAACTCACCAAAATCGCCAAAGCCTGCATTGTTTACTAATAGGTCTACTTTTTTATGTTTGACGGTTTCATATAATCCCTTACATGCTTTTTCGTCCGATAAATCGACACTAATAACTTCTACCTTGGTGGGCAACTCTTCTTTTAATTTGCTAAGTGCCTCTCCTCCTCTTGCTACTGCAATAATATCATATCCAAGGCTACTTAAATATCTTGCTATATCTCTTCCAATTCCAGAAGATGCTCCTGTTACTAATGCCTTCATATGCCCTCCTTATTTTTGTTTCTCTTTTATTTCCTCTAATGCTTTTGCTAATTGGTCTGGGCAAGAGGTTCCTCTTGTTCCACAGGGCGTTCCTTTTAGTTTTTTAATCACTTCCTCTATTTTCATGCCTTCTACTAGCTTACTAATTCCTGCCGTATTTCCCTTGCAACCTCCTATAATGGTTACTTTTTTTATGATGTCTTCTTCTACTTCAATGATCATTTCCTGCGAACAGGTTCCACTTGTTTTGTATACGTATTCCATTGTTTTTCTCTCCTATCTTCATACCATGCAAATTTTTCAAACGAATCTTATACTACCTTCAAATATTCCATATAAATCTTGGCACAACATTCACAGTCAAATTCTGCTCTGTGAAATCCATCTTCGGTAATGCCAATACGTCTTGCGATGGTGCCTAATTTATGGTTTGGAAGTTCTGGGTATAGCTTTCTTCCGATTGGTACGGTATCAATTACTTTATTTTTAGAAAAACCGTAGTTTGAGTAATTTTGTATAAATTTATAATCGAAATCCGCATTATGAGCTACAATATCTGCACCTCCTACAAATTCCAGTAATTTGGGCATAACGTCTTCTACTTCAGGGGCATTTTGTACCATATCGTTTGTAATTCCTGTAATTTTGGTAATATGATATGGTATTTTTGTTTTTGGTTTTATTAAGGTAGAAAATGTATCTATTTTTCTATTTCCCTCATACTTAATAGCACTTACCTCAATTAATTCATTGGCAAATGGGGAAAGTCCCGTTGTTTCTACATCAATTGCTACAAATTTGTTTTCTTTCATCTTCAAACACATTCCTTTTCTTTTTCAAATTAATTTTTTCCTACTATATCACATTATTTGCTAGTTGTAAATATTGCAAAGATAGTATATAATAGAAAATATGAAAGAAATGTGATAATGTCTTAAGTAAAGAAATGAGAAAATGTCCCAACT
>CANSMW010000008.1 GCA_947648215.1 uncultured Clostridium sp.
TATAAATAAAAAAACCAGTATTTGCAATACTTTTAGAGTTTTGCAAATGGCTATAGTTATGTAATGGAAGGATGTGAAACATCTGTAAAAGATTGTAAGCAAATATATGATAATGGAGATAATTTAATATATGTCATGGCACAAATAAATATTGATCCAAAAGAAATGGCAAATAATATAAAATGTAATGATACTGAAAAAGACTGGTCTTATAGGATGACCGAACAAGAGTGTTTTGAATATTGTACAAAATCAATTGAAAAAGCAAAGTTATTAGAATTAGAATGTATAACATATGGACTGAAATTTTATGATACAGCTCAAAATAGAAAAAAAGTATTAGAAGAAATTATGGAAGATATTGAAAAAAATATCAATTCATAGTAAAAGTGAGGAAATTAAGTATATGCAAGTAGTAGTAATTGGGGGCGGACCAGCAGGAATGATGTCTGCCATTTGTGCCAGTAGGGAAGGAAACAAAGTTGTTCTTTTAGAAAAAATGGAGAAATGTGGGAAAAAGTTATTAATTACAGGAAAAGGAAGATGTAATATAACGAGTAGCTTACCCATAGAAGAATTTATTTCAAATGTTCCAGGAAATGGAAGGTTTTTGTATAGTGCATTTTCCAATTTTACCAATCAAGATGTGATTTCGTTACTAAAAAAACATGGGGTAGAGGTAAAAAAGGAAAGAGGAAATCGCATCTTTCCAGAATCCGACCATTCAGTTGATGTGTTAAATGCTTTTATGGCAGAATTAAAAGAGTGTAAAGTCGAAATAAAAACACGGAGCCAAAGTGACGGATATTTTGGTAGAAAATGGAACAGTAGTAGCAGTAGTATATAAAGAAGGTATGGATAAAACCAGTACAATAAAAACCAATAAAGTAATTTTAGCAACAGGTGGATGTAGTTATTCAAAAACGGGTTCTTCTGGGGATGGCTATGAAATCGCAAAAAGACTAGGACATCATATTACCAAAATACAACCATCTTTAGTACCACTTATTTGTAAAGAACAAGAATTATGTGCAAGTTTAGAAGGGCTTAGTTTAAGAAATGTGAAAATGGATATTAAAAATCAAGAAAATAAAAAGGTAATCTATGAAGATTTTGGGGAAATGGTATTTACCAAAAAAGGTGTTTCAGGACCAATGATATTAAGTGGGTCAGCTCATTTATTACGTACCAAACAAGTAGAGACATTATTAAAAGATCATAAGATTATCTTACAAATTGATTTAAAACCAGCTCTAAGTGACGAAATACTAGATAAGAGAATTCAGAAAGATTTTAGTGAATATAAAAACAAGCAATTTAAAAATAGTCTTGATGAATTATTACCAAAAAAGATGATAGAACCAATGATTGCATTATCCAATATTCCAAAAGACAAAAGAGTAAATGAAATTACCAAAAAGGAAAGACAAAACCTTGTGCAATTACTAAAAAAATTCACACTAACCCTAACAGATTTTGGTAAGATAGAAGAAGCAATCATCACAGCAGGAGGGATTGATGTAAAAGAAATTAATTCTTCTACCATGGAATCAAAATTGATAAAAGGTTTATATTTTGCGGGAGAAATCATTGATGTGGATGCCTATACAGGAGGATTTAATTTACAAATTGCCTATTCAACAGGCTATACGGCAGGAAAAAATTGAAATAATGTATGTAGGGGAGAACCAATATGTTTTATACCATCGAAAAGGAAATTAGTGCCGAATTAATCGAAAAGAAATCCAAATTTATTGCGGATGTATTTCCAGTGCAAAACCAAGAAGAGGCAGAAGAAAAAATAAAGGAAATCAAGAAGAAATATTATGATGCGAAACATCATTGTTTTTCTTATATTACCTTTGATAACCAAGGAAACAAAGTAGAAAGATGTAGTGATGATGGAGAACCATCACGGAACAGCAGGAGCACCAATGCTAGAGTTATTAAGAGCAAAGAACTTATGCCAAGTATTGGTGGTGGTAACAAGATACTTTGGTGGAATTTTACTTGGAACAGGTGGGCTTGTAAGAGCCTATGCAGGGGTAACCAAACAAGCATTAGAACAGGCAAATTATGTAGAAAAACAACAGGGAAAAGAGGTACAAATTTGTTTAACCTATGAAGAAATAGAGCCGTTTCGATATTATTGTAAAAAACATCAAATTCATATTATAAAAGAAGAATATTGGGAGTATGTTTATTTTTTCATCGAATTACCAAATACGACTTTCCAAAATTTACAAGATGACCTCGACCAAAAGAATGTAAAAGTGACAAAAATCGACAAAATAACAGAAAAATACATATAAAATTACATTACAGTGCCAAATGTTTTGAAATAAATTTGAAAAAATTTCCAGAAACATATTGCATTTCATTTTAATAAATAATATAATTCAAATTGTAAATTTTTTACAATTTTTAAAATATTAGGAGGAATTAAAGTGAAAGAAAAAATTACCGTATTAATAGCAGATGATAATAGTGAATTTGCTAACAATTTGGCAGGATATGTTGAACGAGAAGAAGAGATGGAAGTAATAGGAATGGCACGTGATGGAAACGAAGCGTATGATATGATTTGTGGAACACAACCAGACATCGTACTATTAGATGTTATTATGCCACATTTAGATGGAATTGGTGTATTAGAAAAAATCCAAAATACCGATTTAAGAAAACCACCTCTTTGCATTATGCTATCAGCAGTAGGACAAGATAAAATTACACAAAGAGCCATTGACTTAGGTGCAGAATACTATGTGGTAAAACCGTTTGATATTAAACTTTTATTAAAAAGAATAAAAGACCTAAAAAATTATCAACCAGCACAATTTAAAAATGTAACAATGCTATCAAGAGAAATTAAAGTACCATATATTGATATACCAAAAGAAGCTAAGAAAAGCGAGGAAAACCTAGAAGCATTGGTAACCAATGTAATTCATGAAGTAGGAGTTCCGGCCCATATAAAAGGATATCAATATTTAAGAGAAGCAATTATATTAGTTGTAAATGACATAGATGTCATAAACCAAATCACCAAGCAATTGTATCCAGAAATAGCAGAAAAATTCCGCACAACACCAAGTAGAGTAGAAAGAGCCATTCGTCATGCCATCGAAGTAGCATGGGGAAGAGGACAACAAGAAGCAGTAGAAAGTATCTTTGGCTATACCGTATCAGCAGCAAAAGGAAAGCCAACCAATAGCGAGTTTATCGCAATGATAGCCGATAAATTAAGGCTTGAACTTAAGAGTGCATAAAAATAAATATAAAAAGGCAACCACCAAGGAGTACTTCCAATAAGGACATTTATTGGTAAAGTACTCCTTGGTGGTTTACAGTATAGTTTGCAAGCTATGCTGTTTTTGTATTTTTAATACTTTGCTGAAAGGCATTTTCAAATTCATATTCAGTTAATGGAATACCTATTATTCCAACTCCTGCATAGTAAATGTCTATTTGCTGATATTTCTTACCATTCAACTTAGTCTTTTCATATACATATATTTTATCAATTAATTCATTTACAATTTCTGGTGTTAGTTCTTTAATTTCAGTATATTTTTTAACTTTATCAATAAAAGCTGTTAAATTAATTTCTTCTTGTTTAGTTTTATCAATAGTAGTAGCTAATTTATTAATTTTTCCTTTTAAATCTTTTTGTTCTCTTTCATAATTTAATGACAAAGTTGCAAATCTCTCATCAGTAATTTTACCAGAGATGTTATCTTCATAAATATGCTGTATCAAATTATCAATATCTTTTACTCGTTTTTCATATTGTGATAATAGTTTCTTATTAGTAATATCTTCTTTTCGTTGTTCTTCTAGTGAAACATCTAGTTTTTCTTTTATAAACAAATCTTCATAAGATGAAATATAAGATATTACTTGTTTAATATTATCTAATACTAATTCTCGTAGGACAATATCCTTTATATTATGACTAGTACAAGATTTTGTAGAATTATTTTTATAGTTTGAACATCTATAAAAGTCTTTATTTGGTGTAAAATTATTAGCAGTACAATAATAAAGTTTAGCTCCACAATCTTTGCAAAATAAATGACCAGAGAAGATACTTACTTTTCCTGTTTTAGTAGTTCTTCGTTTACCATTTCTAATCCTTTGAACAGTATTCCAAGTTTCTTCATCAATAATAGGAGCATGAGTATTTTTAAATATTTTCCATTGTTCTTTTGGAAAATGAACCTTAGTATGATCCTTAAACGATTTTCTAGCAGTTCTAAAGTTTACAGTATCTCCTATATATTCTTGTCTATCTAAAATACAACTTATTGTCCTAGCGCTCCAAAAATGTTTAACTTCTGGTAAATTAGTATTAGTTTTTAATCCTATTTTTTGTTTGTATTCAGTTGGTGTCATTATATTTTCATCTTTTAAGATTTTAGCAATTTGTGTCGCACCGAAACCACTAATACATAAGTTGAAGATTTTTCTTACAATTTTTGCAGCTGGTTCATCAATTATCCATTTAGTACTATCTTCTGGAGATTTTAAATAACCATAGAGTGGACAACTTGTAATAGAAATACCTGAATTGCCTTTATTTTTAAATACTGCTCTAACCTTTTGACTTGTGTTTTTAGCATGCATTTCATTAAACCAGTCCTGAATAGGTAAGAAATCATCTAAACCTTTATCAGTATCAATATTGTCCATTATAGCAATATATCTAATATTTAGTCTAACAAAATCTTCTTCTAATAATTGACCTACTATAAGTCTATTTCTACCAAGTCTTGAGTGGTCTTTTACTATGATTGTTCCAATATTTTCTTGTTCTGCAAGTTCTATTAAATCCATAAAAGCAGGTCTTGTAAAACTTGTTCCAGAATAACCATCATCTACAAAGAATTTAGTATTTATAAAATGATTATCTTTGGCATATTTACTTAAAATTGATTTCTGATTTTTTATACTATTGCTTTCTCCTGCCAACTCATCATCTTTTGATAAACGGCAATATAAAGCAGTTATTTTTTCGTTATTTGACTGTCCCATAACAACTCCTTTCCTTTAGACAGCCGAATAAGATATAAGGTGTTATAAAGTTTTTAATTTGTAGCGTTCACATAATACCATATTCGTTTTTATACTTCAAGTGATTCTTAAGATTTTTTTGTTAGTCTAAAAATTTTATTTAAAATGCTTTCTTTAGCATTTACATCAAAGTGAGTATTTACTTTGTATATTGTGCCGTTTATTTCTTTTTCAAAGTTCAACTTTTGCTCATTACAATAGTTATCTCTAAAATATTGTAATCTTTCTTCTTTAGTCATTTTACTTAATTTTTCGTAATATTCTTTCTTTAGATTTTCTACATATTCATATTCTTCATTTGTTAACTCTAATCTATAAACTATATTATCTTGCATCTCTGTCAGCCCTCCTTTTCTTGTATTCAGGAGAGTTCTTTAATTTTTGCTTTTCTATTCTTGCTTTTTCTTTTGCTTCTTCACGAGCCTTTCGTTCAGCCTGTATTTTTTCTTGTTCAAGTCGTTGTCTTTCTAATTCATCTTGTTTCTCTTTATCAAATAGACTTTTAAAGAAATTTGTAACTTTTTGTGGTGCAAGTTTGATAGCATGGAAATAATCTTTTGTTTTCTCTACAATATTATCATATAGAGATTTCCATTTATCTACGGCATTTCTTAAATTATCAATTCTATTGTTAAGTTCATATATTTCTTTATCTGCAACAATTCCTTTTTTAGCATATTCAGTTAAATTTTCATAATCATCTTGCTCTAATTCAATTTTCTTTGAAAATCTCTTTTGCTTTCCTAAATTTGAAATATCTTTAATTTTCTTATCGTATTTCATATAAGAATTATAAGAAGATTCTTTTTCTTCAACTTTATTTGCTATTCTTTCTAGTCTTTCAGTATCTTTTTGCTATGTTTCGTAAGAATATCTATAGTGTTTTTTACATAACAAAAAGACAGGAATGACAAATAAAACTAGCCTAAAAACAAGTTCACGCTAATTTTATTTGCACATTTCCTGCCATAATATTTTTACTGGACACATTATATATTTTCTAAAACCAGTTCCGTTTGGCTTGGCGGAACGAGTTAAACCCAGACTGCAAACCCAACTTAATGGATTCTCCCGAGTAGCTCATTATGTGTAATGTCATTATTATTTAATTTTTCAGTGTATTTCTCAATACACATATAAAGTATCATCTTTTTATGTAAATGTAAATAAAATCCAAAAAATTAATTGAAAAAAGTCAATATTGCTGATATAATTGACACATAATTAAAATAGTTGGAGGATATGTAATGAAAGAACAAATTAGCCTTGAACAGATTACTAAATTTAATGAAGAATATAATAAAAATGGAAATAATAAGATTATAGAAAATTCAATTACAAAAAATGGATTAGAAAACACATGTATAGATAGACAAATTATAATGGAAAATCAACCTATTTTTAATATTGAACTACCAGAAAGTAAAAGATATGACCAAAAAGATAGTTATAAATGTTGGATATATGCAGGTATTAATGTTATCAAACATGATATAGCACAAAAATTAGATATAGATATAATGAAATTAGAATTATCAAACAATTATATTGCCTTTTTCGATAAGCTAGAAAAATCTAATAATGCCTATGAAAATATAATAGAATTAGAAAATACAAGTTTAGATTATATACATAAAGAAAATATAATAAAATTTTGCGTGTCAGAAGGTGGCTATTGGCAATGGTTTGTTGCTATTATTAACAAATATGGAATTGTACCAATGTCTTTTATGCCAGATGCTATTGAAAGTACCAATTATCAAAAAGTAAGTGAAATATTTGCTGAAAAAGTAAAAAAAGATATTAATTACTTGTTAGAATTAAAAAATAAAAATGAAAGTACAGAAAAATTAAGAGAAGAAAAAGAACGATTTTTACAAGAAAACTATAATTTGTTATCTAAAATACTTGGAGAACCAATTTTCAAATTTGATTATGAATATAAAGATAAAGACAATAATTATAGTATATATAAGAATATGACTCCAATTGATTTTAGAAATAAATTTTTAACATTAAATTTAAGCAATTTTGTATCAATAGGAAATTTCCCAATGTATAACAAGGAATATTACAAAGTATATTCTAAGAAGTATTTAGGAAATATATATAAAAGTAGTTATGCAAATTTTTTAAATTTACCAATTGAAGACTTAAAAGAATTAACTGTTAAACAATTAAAAGCTGGTATTCCAGTTTGGATGGGAGCTCATATTCGAAAATTGAGAGATAAAAAATCTGGAATATTAGATATAAGATTATATAATTATAAAGAAACATTAAATTTTAAACCTTTAACCAAAAAAGAGTCACTAGATTTACATGATATTGAAATGCACCATGCAATGACATTTTGTGGAGTACATTTAGTAGAAAATAAACCTATAAGATGGAAAGTAGAAGATAGCTATGGAGATAAAGAAAAAGAAAATGGCTATTATATAATGAATGATAACTTTTTCAATGAATTTGTTTTAAATGTAATTATAGATAAAAAATATTTATCTAAAGAACAATTAGAATTATTAGAGCAGGAGCCAATTGAAATTGAAGTAGATGAGCCATTTTAAAATAAGATACAGTTTGGAGGGATAAGAAACAATATGGGAAAAGTATTAAAGGTAAGAGAAGTTGGAGATCCTATTTTATCTATAAAATGTAAAGAAGTAGATGTAAAAAACATTAATCAAGAAATAATGGAAGATATTGAAGATTTAAAGGAAACTCTAAACTTTACAGAAGGATTTGGAATTGCAGCACCACAAGCAGGAATTAATAAAAGAATAGTAATTATTCAAGTAGATAAAGAAAAATGCACATATAAGGATTGTGAAGAAGTGCCAACAACAGTAATGATAAATCCAACATGGAGAAAATTATCAGAAGAAACAGAAATTGAATTTGAAGGTTGCTTAAGTGTTCCTTCTATCAGAGGAAAAGTAGAAAGATATACAAATATAGAAGTAACTTATTATAATGAAAATGGAGAAAAGATTGTAAAAAAAGTAAAAGGATTTACAGCAAGAGATGTGCAACATGAGTGCGACCATTTAGATGGAATAGTATTTTTAGAAAGAGTTAAAGAACATAATGGATTTGCAACTAAAGAGATGATAAATAAATTTAAATTAAAAGAAGAAAGTAGGTAAATAATGTATTTAGAAAAGAAAGATAATAATTCCATGATTATTAAATATCAAAATACAGATAATGTATTAAAAGATGTATGTTCTATTATTGAATCAGCGAGAGATTATGCTTATCAATCAGTAAATATCGCATTAGTAGAAAGAAACTGGTTTATTGGTTATAGAATTGCAGAAGAAGAATTAAAAGGCGAAAATAGAGCAAATTATGGTACAGAAATAATAAAGAAGTTATCTAAAGAATTAAAGGAAGAATATGGAAAAGGTTTTGATGCTAGAAACTTATATTATTGTTTAAAATTTTATAAAATGTTTCCAAACATTTTGAACACAGTGTGTGCAAAATCTAATATATTACTTTCGCGGAGCCATTATAGAACTTTATTACAAGTAGAAGATGAAAAAGCAAGAGAATGGTATGAAAAAGAAACATTAGAGCAAACTTGGAATGTAAGAACATTGCAAAGAAATGTTTCATCTCAATATTATTATAGATTATTAAAATCTCAAGCTAAAGAGTCTGTAATACAAGAAATGAAACAGAAAAATAAAGAACATTATTTAATGAACAAACTAGAATTTATAAAGAATCCAGTAATAGCAGAATTTTTAGGATTTTCATTAGAAGATAATTATACAGAAACAGAATTGGAAACAAGCATAATAAATAATTTGCAAAAATTTTTAATGGAACTTCGGAAAAGGTTATGCTTTTGTTGAAAGACAACAACATATTCGTACAGAAAAGGGAGATTATTTCATTGATTTAGTGTTCTACAACTATATTTTAAAATGTTTTGTATTGATAGATTTAAAAACTACTCAAGTAACACATCAAGACATAGGTCAAATGGATATGTATGTAAGAATGTATGATGAACTAAAAAAGGCTAAAGATGATAATCCAACAATAGGTATTTTACTTTGTTCTGATACAGATGCAGATGTAGCAAGATATTCAGTCTTACATGGAAACGAGCAACTATTTGCGACAAAATATAAAACATATTTGCCAACAGAAGAAGAACTAAAAGCTGAAATTGAAAGTCAAAAAGCAATATTTGAAATACAACAACAAGAAAAAAATGAAAATAAAGAAGAATAGAAAAAATGAATTTTCCAATCATTGACTGGAAAATTCATTTTTTGTTAGATGTAAATTAATTCTTTGAAAATAGTTTCTTCAACTGAATGATTATAATTATTCATAAGTCCAGTCCATTTTAAAGGATCAGTATTTTTCAAGTTTTCATCAATAGGATTTTTTTCTAGCATTTGTTTCATAAGTAGTTCAAATCTTGATATAGCTTGTTTATCAGTTTCTACAATATGTTTTCTTAAAGTCTTGTTCATAAACATTATTATATATTCTGCTTTCTTCTGACTTTTTAAATATTCTAATCTTAAATGACCATACTTTCCAATAATATAATCATTTTCATATTCTTCTTTCTCTAAATATAAGTCAGGGACAAAATAGTCTCCTTCTTTGTAATAAGTTATTTCTACCATAGTTAAAACCTCCATAAATTGATTTTCACTACAAATTTGACTAAATAATTTATATCTTTAAACGGCTATCTAACACAATAAAATTTTTGAAGAAATCTATAAGAAAAATTTTGTCCTTATTAGAATTCTCCCAAAACGGTTGCCCTTTTTTCTACTCATTGTTACTAAGTATACGTAATCAAACTCAGAGTATTTTTTGTAATTAATTAAATTTAAGGGAACATGTAAAAAAGCAAATATTTTAGCAAAAAATGTTTGCTTTTTTTGGTAGTTATGGTAAGATAAAGGGTAGGAAAATTTAAAGGAGGTTCTAGATGAAAGGCTATCTTGTTTTGGAAAATGGCAGTATTTATGAAGGCGAAAGAATTGGAGTGGAGAGGGACGTCATTTGTGAAGTTGTTTTTAATACTTCGATGACAGGCTATTTAGAAATTTTTACCGATCCATCTTATGCAGGACAAGGCGTTGTGATGACTTATCCATTAATCGGAAATTATGGATTAACCAAAGAAGACCAAGAATCCAAAAAACCTTGGGTAGAAGCAGTATTTGTGCATGAAATTGCAGAAATGGAAAGCAATTTTAGAAGCAAAATGCACATATTAGATTTTTTAGTAGAATATGAAATTCCAGGGTTAACAGGAGTCAATACCAGAAAATTAACAAAAGAATTACGAAATGCGGGTACTATGAAAGGAAAATTGGTAAGTAACATTTCGCATATAGAAGAAATCATAAAGGAGATAAAAGAATATTCTATTTCTCATCTAGTAGAAAAAGTTAGTTCTAAGGAAAAATACACCTGTGGAAAGGGTAAAACAAAAATAGCGTTATTTGATTTTGGTGCAAAACAAAATATTATGGAATCTCTATTAAGAAGAGATTGTGAAGTAACGGTATTTCCACAAGATACTTCGTATCAAGAATTCTTAACTGGCGAATATGAAGGGATTGTTCTTTCTAATGGACCAGGAAATCCAGAAGATTGCAAAACAGCAATTGAAAATATTAGAAAATTATATGAACAAGCACAGGTGCCTATTTTAGGAATTTGTTTAGGACATCAATTAATGGGACTAGCAACTGGTGCAAAAACCTATAAGCTAAAATATGGACACCGTGGACCAAACCATCCAGTAAAAGATTTGGTAAGTAAGAGAGTATGTATTACCTCCCAAAACCATGGTTATGCAATTGAGGATGCAAGCATCAATCCAAAAATTGCCGAAATTTCACATGTCAATATAAATGATGGAACAGTAGAAGGGTTACGCTATATTGGGCATGATATTGTAACCGTACAATATCACCCAGAAGCATGCCCAGGACCAGAAGATTCTAGTTATTTGTTTGACGAATTTTTAGAAAGAGTAAGAGGATAAGAACCCCCAGTCGTTCTTCGAACGACAGCCCCCTTAGGTAAAGGGGCCTTATATATGCTATTTCTTCGAAGTGCAACCCTAGCAAAGCCTCCTTTATTTAAGGGAGGTGGCAAGGCGAAGCCTTGACGGAGGGTTCATATATTTGAACATAGAACAAACCATAAATTTAAGGAGGAAAACATGCCAAGAAATAAAGAAATAAAAAAAGTATTAGTCATTGGGTCAGGTCCAATTGTTATCCGGGCAAGCAGCAGAATTTGATTATGCAGGAACACAAGCGTGCCACGAATTAAAAAAAGAAGGAATTGAGGTAGTATTAGTCAATTCTAACCCTGCTACCATTATGACAGATAAAAACATGGCAGACAAAATTTATATTGAACCACTTACCAAAAAAACGGTGGAAAAAATATTAACAATCGAAAAACCAGATAGTATTTTACCAAATCTAGGGGGACAAACTGGTTTAAACATTGCCATGGAATTATATGAAGACGGATTTTTAGCATCACATGGAATTAGACTACTTGGTACTTCACCAGAAGGAATTAAAAAAGCAGAAGATAGACAAGCATTTAAAGACACCATGGAACAAATTGGAGAACCTTGTGTAGCAAGTAAAGTAGTAAATACCTACGAAGATGCCGAAAGTTTTGCAAAGGAGATTGGTTTACCAGTCATTGTAAGACCAGCCTATACATTAGGAGGAACTGGTGGAGGAATTTGTTACACCATGGAAGAACTAGAAGAAACCGCCAAAAGTGGACTTCATTTATCAAGAGTACATCAGATATTAATTGAAAAATGTATTTCTGGTTGGAAAGAAATTGAATATGAAGTAATGAGAGATAAAAACGGAAGTTGTATTACCATTTGTAATATGGAAAACATTGACCCAGTAGGAGTACATACAGGGGATAGTATTGTAGTAGCACCTTCCCAAACGTTAGCCGATAAAGAATACCAAATGCTAAGAACTTCAGCTATTAAAATTATATCTGCCCTAGAAATTGAGGGAGGTTGTAATGTACAATTTGCTCTAAACCCAAACAGTTTTGAATATGCTGTTATTGAAGTAAACCCAAGAGTAAGCCGTTCTTCCGCACTTGCTTCAAAAGCAACTGGCTACCCAATTGCGAAAGTTTCCTCAAAAATTGCAATTGGGTATACCTTAGATGAAATTAAAAACGAAGTAACTGGCAAAACCTATGCTTGTTTTGAACCAGTACTAGACTATGTTATTGTAAAAATTCCCAAATGGCCATTTAACAAATTCCTAACGGCATCAAGAAAGCTTGGTACACAAATGAAAGCAACAGGAGAAGTAATGGCAATTGCACCATCGATTGAACAGGCTCTTATGAAAGCCATTCGTTCTTTAGAAGAAAACGTAAATAGCTTAGAACTAGACAAATTAAAAGGACTTACCAATGAAGAAATAAGAGAAGCATTAAAACAAGTAGATAATGAAAGAATTTTTGTCATTGCTGAAGCCTTAAGAAGAGGAATTAATGTTGATGCCATTCACGAAATTACCACAATTGATAAATTCTTTATTAACAAAATTCAAAGATTGGTAAAAGTAGAAAAACAATTAAAACAAGAGGAATTAACAAAAGAGTTATTAACATTTGCCAAAAAAATGGGATATCCAGATAAGGTAATTGCTACTCTTTGTGGAAAAACGGAAAGTGAAATCAAACAAATAAGACAAGAAAATGGAATTATAGCGAACTTCAAAATGGTAGATACTTGTGCTGCCGAATTTGATGCAAGTACCCCATATTACTATTCTAGTTATGATGAAGAAAACGAAGCTTTGGATAAAACAGACAAAAAGAAAATTTTGGTATTAGGGTCAGGACCAATTCGTATTGGTCAAGGAATTGAATTTGATTATTGTAGTGTTCATTGTGTCTGGGCACTAAAAGAAAAGGGATATGAAACTATTATTGTCAATAATAACCCAGAAACCGTTAGTACCGATTTTGACATTGCAGACAAACTATACTTTGAGCCATTAACAAGTGAAGATGTAGAAAATATTGTAAGATGTGAGAAACCATATGGAGCCATTGTACAATTTGGAGGTCAAACTGCAATCAAACTAACCAAAGCATTAACTGAAATGGGAGTAAAAATTCTAGGTACCAAAGAAGTAGACATGGATCGTGCAGAAGATAGAGAATTATTTGATGATGCCTTAGAAAAATGTGGCATTCCACGTCCAAAAGGGGAGACGGTATTTACCGTAGAAGAAGGAATTAAAGTAGCAAATGAATTAAAATACCCCGTATTGGTAAGACCATCTTATGTATTAGGTGGGCAAGGAATGGCAATTGCTTATAATGATAATGAGGTAAAAGATTTCATTAACGAAATTAACAAAACAGAACAAGAACACCCTATTTTAGTTGATAAATATATGCTTGGAAAAGAACTAGAAGTAGATGCTATTTTTGATGGAGAAGATGTGTTAATTCCAGGAATTATGGAGCACTTAGAAAGAGCTGGTATTCATTCAGGAGATAGTATATCGGTATATCCAACCCAACACATTAATATTGAAAACCAAAAAACAATTATTGAATATACCAAAAAAATTGCAAAAGAATTAAATATTCTTGGAGTACTAAACATTCAATTTATCATTAACCGTGGGAATGTATATATTATTGAAGTAAATCCACGTTCGAGTAGAACCGTTCCATACATTAGTAAAGTAACAAACTTACCAGTAATCGACATTGCAACTCATGTTATTTTAGGAGAAAAATTAAAAGATATGCCATATGGAACTGGGGTTTACAAGCAAAGTGATTATATTGCGGTAAAAATGCCAATTTTCTCATTTGAAAAAATAAAAAATGCAGATACTAGCCTTGGTCCAGAAATGAAATCCACAGGAGAAGTATTGGGAATTTCAAAAGTGTTTTCAGAAGCAATCTTAAAAGCCTTTATTGCCAGTGGAGTAAACATTCCTTACAAAGGAAATGTATTAATTACGGTTCGCGATAAAGATAAAATTGAAATGCTACCACTTGCTAGTAAGTTAGATAACCTAGGTTTCCATATTTTTGCGACTTCTGGAACAGCAAATTTCTTAAACGAAAACGGAGTAGAAGCCGAAGTAGTACAAAAAATTTGGGAAGGAGAAAATAGCATTCCAGACTTAATTGGTTCGGGAAAACTGTCCTTTATCATCAATACACCAACCAAAGGAAAACACGAATCAAGAGATGGGTTTAAAATAAGAAGACTAGCTGTAGAATCCAAAATTCCATGCTTCACAGCATTAGACACCGTAGAAGCATTATATGAAGCCTTAGAAAAAGGAACCAAAGAAGAGGATTTAACACCAGTTGATATAGGAACCATATAACGGTCGATGCCTACATCGACCCGTTATGTACCTGTGAAATAAAAGGAGACACACATGAACCAACCACAAATTCCATATACAATCATACGAAGCAATATTAAAAACCTGTACATCCAAATTAAAGACGGAAATATTATGGTAAAAGCACCAAAACGATTTTCGAAAGAAGAAATTGAGAAAATGGTAGCCAAAAAGCAAAAATGGATTGAAAAAAATCTACAAAAAAGTCTTCAAAAGCAAGAAAACAAACCACAATATGAGCAAGACGAATTTGTACAAATCGTAACCCAAAATGTAAAAGAATTAATAAAAATTACAGACTTAAGACCAAACAAAGTAAGAATAAGAGAAATAAAATACGCATGGGGCACATGCTCAAGTGGCAAAAACATAACAATTAATCAAAAACTGATACGCCATAGCAAACAAGCAATTCGCTATGTTGTTTTGCATGAATTATGCCATCTAAAATATATGAACCACAGTAAGAAATTTTGGGAGTTGGTAGAAACGTATATGCCAAATTATAAGGAAGCAAGAAGAGAATTGAAAGAATGAAACTATTTGCATAATTATCGACAATTTGAAATAAAATAAGAATGTCAAATTTGACAAGTTAAATATTTTGTGTTAAACTAGATTTAACATATGCAGAGGGCAGTGGGTTCCCCATTGTGGAGCTCCTAGATAGGTTTGAAACACCTATTTCAATCGCCCTTTGCCCATTTTTTTAATTTGGAGAATATGTGGTTAGAAATTTATTAGACGTCAAAAATTTTTTACTTAATTTTGTGTACATTTCAAAACAATGGGTATTTTTAATTTCACTATATTGTTTGTACCCTTTTTTCAAAGAAAAGTACTTTTCAATATAGAAAGCAAATACATCGGCGATTTGAATGAAGTTAGAATAATTCGATTTTACAAATATGGCTTCTTCAATCATAGTCTGATTATTTTTTGAAAGTGAAGGATAAATATTATGTAATTGTGAAGGAATTGTTAGTATATCATCTAAAAAAATAAGACCATTATTTTTTTCATTACATAATTTCTTTGAAATATCGTTGTACAAATTTGTAAAAGAGTATAAATAAGGATTAATTTTTAAAGGTGCATTAAGCGATGATTGAATACTTTTTTTAAATTGCTTTTTATCGATAGCAATATACATAACTGATATATCTAGTTCTAAAATTAAATTGACTAATTGTTCTAGAATTTTAATGTTTTTTATCCAGTTATCCTGTCTAAATGCAGATTTTCTTCTAGGGCTAAATATGTCGGCTGTATGTATTTCATTTGTTTCAAATAAATCCCATATTTTGATTTTTTCGAGGTTAAAGTAATTATTTATTTCATGCCATTTTTTGTCTTGAACTAATACTCCTGCAAGAACAAATATAGGTTGTTGCTTATTATCTAAATCCATTCCAGTATTTCCACTTTCATCAGCATACATCAAATACATTTATTGTCACCTACTTTTTATAATTTTTAAAAGAATGAAAGATTAAATTTCTTTTTCTTGCAAATAGGCAGAAATGCAATCCATAAATTCCTTTCCATATCGTTCAAATTTAACACTACCTACACCAGAGATAGCCAATAAATCATCTTTTGTAGTAGGGTATAAGGTAGCCATCTGGGTTAGGGTGGCATCGCTAAAAACAACAAAAGGTGGTACATGGTTTATGAAAGCTAGCTTTTTTCGTAAAGTACGTAAATGTTCAAACAAGGTAGAATCAAAAGGTAAATTGGAAAAAGAGGTTTCTTTTGTAGAGGCTTCTTTTTCAATTTTTCGTTTCATGGTAATTGTTTTTGTGCCAAATAGAACATCATTTGCTTTGGCATCTAACACCAAAACAGGGTATTGTTTTCCAATACAGATAATATACCCCTGTGCCATTAAAAAAGAAATTAATTCTTTGATACTATCTTTTGAATATTCTTTCAAAATACCATAAGTAGAAAGGGTATCAAAGCCAAGACTTTGAATTTTCGATGATTTCGAACCTTTTAACACATCGGTTACTAAATTGGTACCATAACGGCTTCCCATTCGCTTAATGCAAGACATAATCTTTTTAGCATCTACAGTGATATCGGTTTCTTCGATATCTGAGTTACAATTACTACAATTATGGCAAATTTGAAATTTGGGAATTTCTCCAAAATATTCTAAAATATATCTTCGTAAGCATTGGTCTGTATTACAATAATCAATCATGTCATTTAGTTTTTTATAGTCAATACTACGGTCTATTTCAGGAGTTCCTTGTGAAATAATAAATTGATTGGTAACAATATCTGACCTAGAAAAGAGTAAAATACATTCTGAAGATAATCCATCTCTTCCTGCACGACCTGCTTCTTGGTAATAACTTTCTAAATCCTTTGGCATATTAAAATGAATGACAAAACGAACATTGGATTTATCAATTCCCATACCGAAGGCATTTGTGGCAATCATAAGAGTTGTTTTATCATATACGAAATTATTTTGAGAAGTTCTCTTTTCAGAGTCCTCCATACCAGCATGATATTTGGATACCGAAAAGCCAAGTTTGGAAAGCTCTTGGTAAAGTAAATCTACATTTTTTCTAGTAGAACAATAAATAATTCCAGAATGACCAGAAAACTTTTTTAAATAGGTAGTTAAATCATACATTTTGTTTTTGGAATGAACAACTTGAAACGATAAATTTTTACGGTCAAAACCAGTGGTAAGGGTAAAAGGTTTTACCAGCTGTAAGCAAGAAATAATATCCTTTGCCACAGGCTTTGTAGCTGTTGCGGTAAAGGCAGCAACAATTGGTCGAACCTCTAATTTAGCAATCATGCTTGCAATTTCTGTATAACTTGGGCGAAAGTCATGTCCCCATTGTGATACACAATGAGCTTCATCTATGGCAATAAGAGGAATATGGATAGAGGATAACAAACGTAAAAATAAATCAGAATTGAAACGTTCTGGAGCCACATAAATGATGTTATACATTCCTAGGCTAGCGTTTTCAATTGTTTGCATATAATCATGGCTAGAAAGGCTACTATTAATAAACGTAGCCGAAATTCCCATTTCATTCAAATTATCAACTTGGTCTTTCATTAGCGAAATTAAAGGAGAAATAACAAGAGTAGTTCCTCCTAATACAAGGGCAGGAATTTGGTAACAAATGGATTTACCACTACCAGTGGGCATAATCCCAAGACAATCCGAACCCTGTAAAATAGCCTTAATCAATTCAGCCTGACCTGTTCGAAACGAGTCATAACCAAAAAATTTTTTTAATAACAATAATGCTTTTTCCATCATAACATCGATTAAAACACAAAAAACGACAAATGTAAAGAAAAACATTTCGACAAAAACAGACAAAATCCTTGTATATCCTATAAAAATGGCAAAACAAATTTTTGAAAAGGGATTGACAAATGAAAATAAGATTGTTAAGATAAAGATATTGATTTCAAAAATATTCTAAATGTCGGTTTTTTTCCTAAAAATCGAGTATTTCCAATCAAAATTTATAAAAGTAAAAGAGGGAGAGCATATGTTATCCATTGTGAAAAGTATGTCTTTGCACGGATTAGAGGGATATTTAATTGATGTGCAAGTTGATGTTTCGGCAGGTATGCCAAGTTGGAATGTGGTAGGTTTACCAGATGCCAGTGTAAAAGAATCCGCAGAAAGAGTAAGAACTGCCATTAAAAATTCAGGTTATGAATTTCAAAGTAGAAAAATTGTGGTTAATCTTGCTCCAGCAGATACCAAAAAAGAAGGGTCATTTTTTGATTTACCAATTGCTATTGGCATTTTATTAAATTTTGAAGATATCAAAAAACAGAATTTAGAAGATACTGTATTTATTGGAGAACTTTCTTTAGATGGAAAATTAAATCACATTAAAGGGGTGCTTCCTATGTGCATTGAGGCAAGAAACCTAAAAATGAAACGTATTATTTTACCAGAAGAAAATGCGAAAGAAGCCTCAATTGTAGAAGGAATTGAAGTAATTGGAGTAAAACACTTAAAACAAGTGATAAACTATTTAAATCAAAAAGAAGAGATTCCACCCAAAACCGCTAATTTAGAAGAATTTTTTCATAAAAACAAACAATATCCCTTTGATTTTTCAGAAGTAAAAGGGCAAGAAGATATTAAAAGAGCAATAGAAGTAGCTGCTGCTCGGTTCGCATAATTTACTTCTTACGGGAACTCCGGGTTCTGGTAAAACCATGATGGTAAGAAGAATTCCATCAATTTTACCAGATTTAACGTTTGAGGAAGCATTAGAAGTAACCAAAATTCATAGTATTGCAGGAACGTTAACAAAGGGTACTCCTCTTTTAACCAAAAGACCATACCGTGCACCACATCATACGGTTTCTGCGAATTCTTTAGTAGGAGGAGGGAGAATTCCAAAGCCTCGGAGAAATTAGTCTGGCTCATTTTGGAGTATTGTTTTTAGACGAACTTCCAGAATTTAATAAAAGTACATTAGAAGTACTAAGAGGCCCTTTAGAAGATAGAATGGTAACCATTAGTCGAGTAAATGCAAGCTTAACATACCCATGCAACTTTATGTTTGTTGCCTCAATGAACCCTTGTCCTTGTGGGTTTTATGGTTCAAAAGAAAAAGAATGTACGTGTACACCACAGGCGATTTCTAGGTATATGGGAAAAATTAGTGGACCACTGTTAGACCGAATTGATATTCAAATTGAAGTAACACCTGTCAAATACCAAAAATTAGAAGGAGAAGCAGTTAGTGAAACTTCAGAAAAAATCAAACAAAGAGTAGATAAGGCAAGAAAAATACAACAAATACGATACAAAGAACATGGTATTTTTTCTAATTCCGAATTAACACCAAGCTTAATTGAACAATACTGTAAATTGGACCATAAATGCAAATTGCTACTACAAAATGCTTTTGAAAAATTAGGACTTAGTGCAAGAGCACATGCTAGAATTCTAAAGGTAGCAAGAACAATTGCTGATTTAGATGATAAAGAAAATATTGAAACAAAACATTTAGCAGAAGCCATTGGCTACCGAAGCCTAGATAGAAAGTACTGGAAAAACTAGGAACTGATGAAAAGGTAGAAGAGAAAAGCACTTTTAAAATAAAATGTAAGGAAAAACAGAGAGTAAGAAGAAGTAAGATAGACCAACAGGGCGAAAAGAAAGTAAAAATAAAAACGATAGAGAAAAGATAAGGTAGGTAAGCAGGGTGAAAAGAATGTAAGAACGAAAAAGAGTGAGAGAAAGTAAGATAAATAAAAAGATGAGGAGAAAAGTTTAACATGAAAATGATAGAAATCAAAGCAGATGATGGAAGATACCCAAAGAAAATGTTAAAAATAAAGGATTATCCAAAAAGCTTATATGTAATAGGTGATAGTACTTTGTTAAACCAGACCCACATATTAGCCATGGTAGGCTCCAGAAATTGTTCCGAATATGGTAGAAAAGTAGCAAACTCGTTTGCTAAAGACTTAGCCAAACAAAATATTACCATTATTAGTGGATTAGCCATAGGAATTGATACTGCTTCACACATAGGTTCCATGGCAGAAAAACGGAAGAACCATTGCTGTGCTAGGCTGTGGATTAAACCACATATATCCAAAAGAAAATGAATGGTTATTTCATGAAATTTTACGAAATAAAGGTTGTATTATTAGTGAATATGCCCCACATATACCACCAGATACCAAAAATTTTCCAAAGCGAAATCGTATTATAAGTGGAATGGCAGATGCGGTTCTTGTGGTAGAAGCAGAATACCGAAGTGGTAGTTCCATTACCGCAAATTATGCAAAAGCACAAGACAAAAAAGTATATGCCATTCCTAGTAATATTGATGTAAGTACAGGTATTGGTACCAATCACTTAATTCGTAGTGGAGCAAGCCTAGTGACAAAAGCTTCCCAAATTCAAAAAGAATTATTTCAAACACAGACAAACCCAATTCGTTCAAAACAAATCATTAACCAAGATAAATTAAATTCTCATATAGAAATCCCAGAAGAATACCAAAGAATTTATACACTTTTAGAAAATGGACCAATGCAGATAAACGAGATTGCAAAAAAACAGGAATTATCCATTTCAGAATTAAATGGAAAGCTTACCATAATGGAAATCGAAGGATATATAGAAAGATTAGATTCAAATCAGTATCAAAGAAAGGAGTAGCTATGTACATAAGACATGAAGTTCGGAAAATTGGGAGAAGATTTAGCCTGTCAGTATTTAGAACAAAAGGGCTATAAAATTTTAGAAAGGAATTTTGAGGCAAGACAAGGGGAAATTGATATTATTGCTACCAATAAAAAAGAGCTGGTTTTTATTGAAGTAAAAACCAGAACCAACATACATTACGGAAAACCAGCAGAAGCAGTAAATTTCCACAAACAAAAACATCTCATAAAAACAGTAGAATACTATCTATATTCCAGAAAATTAGAAAATGAATTTGTCCGAATCGATGTAATTGAAATTTATTTATATCACAATAAATACAGAGTAAATCATATTAAACAGATTATATAAAGAAAAGAGGAGTGAGAATTGACAATATTACACTTAAAAACACAACAGGAATATAAAGAATATTACATAGAGGAGTATTGTAATAAACCAATATATACTTTTTCTGGAATCTTAGTAAAATTTTATAAAAGTCAATATGAACATGCATTTTTTGAAAGTGCGAATCATCAAAAAAGAGATAAATCCATATTTTCAATAGAAAGAGCAAAAAGGATTAGGCAAGCACCGAAATGGCAAAATAAATGACCACTGATTAACTGGTTCAGTGGTCAAAACCTCTATGCATCTTCTTACAAAAGAAGACTATCTTACCATTATATTACTGTATTTATTAGAAAAAGTCAATAGGCATATAATGATATTTATAAAATATGCAGAAAAATATAAATTATTCACAATAGAATAGTAGATAGGCTAGTTTTTATTGTGTTTTTATGATATAGTAAAGACAAATTTGTAAAGAAGAAGTTGAGGAAGGAAAGAAAACAAAAAACAAAGCAATATTTGATTTTTTAATCGAGAACCTAGAGGAGTGATTTTAGATGAAGCATACATACTTAGAAGAAGTAAGACCAATCATAAGACAATATTTTGAAATCTTAAGCGATGAATTTCCAGAATTTTTATATGAATATATCGAAACACCAGAAATGAAGAGATTAAAAGGGAAAAGTATAGGTTGTGGAACAGATTGGACAAACCTATTTCATAACAAGTTTTTTCACACAAACTTAGAACATAGTGTAGGAGTTGCTTTAATTGTATGGCATTTTACAAAAAACAAAAAACAAACCTTAGCAGGATTGTTTCATGATATTGCAACACCTACTTTCAAACACTGTATCGATTTTATGAATGGAGATAGTAAAAACCAAGAATCAACAGAAGAGCAAACCGAAGAGATAATCCGAAATTCAAAACCAATTATGGCACTTTTAAAACGAGACAATATAACAGTGGAGGAAGTAAAGGATTACCATATGTATCCAATTGCAGACAATGATACACCAAAACTTTCAGCAGACCGATTGGAGTATACTTTTATAAATGGAATTACTTTTAAAGAGATATGGGATTTAACCAAAATTAAACAAATTTATGATAACATTGAGATTTTAACAAATGAAGAGGAAATTCAAGAATTAGGTTTTAAAACCAAAGAAATAGCAGAAGAATTTGTAGAAAAAGCAAGTCAGTTGTGGCCGTTGTGGATTAGTAAAGAGGCTAAATTAACGATGCAATTTTTGGCAGATGTGTTAAAAAAATTAGGACAAAAACAAATTGTAACAAAACAAGATTTATATACGTATTCAGAACAAGAAATCATTGAAAAAATACAACACTGTGGAGATAGCACAATAGAAGAGGCATTTCAAAAGTTTCAACAGGCAACTCAAGTATATGAAAGCGATGAAAAACAAGAAGGAACATATTGTGTTAGTATTGAGGCGAAAAAGCGTTATATTATACCACTTGTAAAATCGGAACAAGAAGCCATAAGAATTGACAAATTATCAACCCTAGCCAAAACTCGAATTGAAAATTTTTTGAAATGGGATACGAAAAAATATATTTATTTTGACTTTAATTTTTAGGAGGATGTATGAGTGGAGTATATGAAGATACAAGATTTATTATGAAAAAATATGGTATTACGGCAAATAAAAAATTAGGACAGAATTTTCTAATTGATGACAAGGTAATTGATACGATTGTAGAAGCTTCTGAGATTACGAAAGAAGATATTGTCATTGAGATTGGTCCAGGGCTTGGGACACTAACACAAAAGTTACTAGAGAAAGCTGGAAAAGTGGTTGCTATTGAGCTAGATGATAGAATGATACGCATTTTGAAAGAAAGATTTTTTTTAGAGAAGCATTTTGAAATTCTTAATGAAGATGTACTAAAAGTAGATTTAAGAGAACTAATTACCCAAAAAAAAGTGGAAACAGGATTAAAAAATGTGAAGATTGTAGCCAATCTTCCATATTACATTACCACCCCAATTATTATGAAATTATTAGAAGAAAAGCTAGAAATTAAAAGCATTACAGTTATGGTGCAAAAAGAAGTAGCTGACCGATTAACCGAAACTCCGGGGGGAAAAAAATCGGGTGCAATTACGTATACCGTACAGTATTATGCACTAGCAGAAGAAATACGAACTGTACCAAACGACTCTTTTATTCCAGCACCAGAGGTAGCCTCTGAAGTCATCAAACTAACTTTAAGAGAAGAGCCAGTCATTAAAGTAAGTGATGAAAAGAAATTTTTCCATTTCATTAAAATCGCCTTTATGCAAAGAAGAAAAACACTGGTAAATGCAGTTTCCAATGCAGGAGTGAATATTTCAAAAGAGAAAGTAGAAAAAGTATTACAAGAATTAGGGATTGATACGAAAATTAGAGCAGAAGCATTAACAATAGAACAATTTGCTAGTATTGTAGAAACAATGAAGTAAGAAGCTTTCAAAAAGAGAAATTGAGAAAACATATTGCTTTCTCAATTTTGGACTTGCTCTCATGCGTTCACTGCAACATAATTTGCTACAACATTATGAGGCTTTGCTCCTTTCTCAAAAAAACATTTCACGACAGATTTCTGATACTCTTTGGCGATTCCAATAAAGCATATTTTGCCATCTAAAATGTATACCTGACCGATTTTGATGGGATGGAATATACCAAGATTTACTAAGGCTACCATTTTTTCGGATGTTATGGTTTCGGCACTTTCTTCATTTTTACGTAAAAGTGTTTCCATTTCTGGTATGAGATATACAGAAAATTCGAGTTCTCCGTGTACAGTAACATCCTGTATAAGCACGATGGGTGCTCCCCAAAAGCCAAGAGTGTCGTGTGTTGATGATGTAAGTGAGTTCATATTTTCGTCCTTTCTAAAACTATACTTTATGGTTTTAATCTACTATTATTATAATACAAAATTGAAGCAAAGTCAAATTTATGACACTAAGTTATGTAAAATAAACTAAAATGATTTTAAGAAAAAAATTTTAAGTTATTTATCAATTTTTCTCCCCAATTCATTGACTTTTTTCAAAAAAAAAGATAAGATATAACTATTAAAATGATAGAGAATAAATTACGAAACCAAACGTAGTTTTTAGGAGGTATTTATGGGAGAAGTTATCGTTATCACATCTGGAAAAGGTGGAGTAGGTAAAACAACCACAACAGCAAATTTAGGAGCTGCTCTTGCCATGCAAGGTAAAAAAGTAGCATTAGTGGATACCGATATAGGACTTAGAAACTTAGATGTTGTTATGGGGCTAGAAAACAGAATTGTATATGATATTGTTGATGTTGTAGAAGAAAAATGTAAATTAAGACAAGCCTTAATAAAGGACAAGCGTTATACAGAACTTTTTTTACTTCCAGCAGCACAAACAAGAGATAAAACAGCCGTTAATGAAGAACAAATGAAACAATTAACGGATAAATTAAAAGAAGAATTTGACTATATTTTAATCGACTGTCCAGCAGGAATTGAACAAGGATTTAAAAACGCAATTGCAGGAGCAAATCGTGCCATTGTAGTAACAACAGCAGAAATTTCAGCCATTCGTGATGCAGACCGAATTATCGGACTATTAGAATCCTCAGAAATTAAAAATCCAGAATTGGTTGTAAACCGTCTAAAACCAAACATGGTAAAAAGAGGAGAAATGATGGATGTAGACGACATTGTTGACTTATTATCCATCGAATTAGTTGGTGTTGTACCAGATGATGAATATGTTGTAACCCAAACAAACAAAGGAGAACCCGTTGTATCGAATCGTAAAGCTCCTTCTGGTAAGGCATATTTAGAAATTGCAAGAAGAGTGTTAGGAGAAACAATAGAAGTAACCATACCAGGAAGAGAGAAAGGATTTTTTGCAAAATTAAAAAGATTATTTAGAAAGAAATAGTAGGAAATGGGGGAATAAGAATGTTTGAAACAGTCATCAACTTTTTTAAGAAAATGAAGAAACAAGAAAAAGAGCAAGCAAAATCAAAAGATACAGCAAAAGAGAGATTACATTTAGTTCTTATGCAAGACCGTGCCAATGTGTCAGCGGATTTCCTAGATCTTATGAAACAAGAAATTATTGAGGTAATCAAAAAATATATTGATGTGGACGAAAATGAAATTGATGTTAGGCTTACGAATAAGGATAATGGAGATGGTACCAATGGGGCACCAGCGTTGTATGCTAACATTCCAATTGTTAGCATCAAAGAAGATGTAAAAAGTGGAATGGCAAGACAGCAAGAAAAAACAAAAAAAGAAGAAACAATCAATAAGGAAATTACGAAAATAGAGAATGAACTAGAACCAAAAGACCAATCTCCAAAAGAAAAAAATAACAATATTGCGACAGTTGAAAAATGGAATGAAGAAGTAGAAAAAAGAAATCAAGAAATGTTAAAAGAAGAAACCAGTTTTGAAAACAAGGAAAATGCAGAAACACAAACAAACACAGAAAGCAATTTTCAAAACAACGAAAATGCAGAAACACAAACAAACACGGAAAGCAATTTTCAAAACAATGAAAATGTAGAAACAGAAACAAACACAGAAAGTAATTTTCAAAACAGTGAAAATACAGAAACAGAAATAAACATGGAAAGTAACTTTCAAAACAATGAAAATGTAGAAACAGAAATAAACATGGAAAGTAACTTTCGAAACGATGAGAGTCCAGAAGCTGAAACAAACGTAGAAAGCAATTTTCAAAACAATGAAAATACAGAAACAGAAATAAACATGGAAAGTAACTTTCAAAACAATGAAAATGTAGGAACAGAAATAAACGCGGAAAGCAATTTTCAAAACAATGAAAATGTAGAAACAGAAACAAATACAGAAAGCAATTTTCAAAATGATGAGAACATAGAAACGGAAACAGATACAGAAAATGATTTTGAAAATAATGAGAGTTTAGAGGAACAAAGTATAGAAGAAGCAGACTTACTAGTAGAGGGAGCAAATGCTATATTTGAGAATGGAAAACCAACTCAAAATAGTAATGAAAGTGACAGAAACTTTAACAAGAAAAAAAATAAATTTAATAAGAAAAAAAGACGCAACCGAAATCAAAGAAGATAAAGAAAATGTAACTATTTAGGGGAAATAATTAAGAACCCCAAGTCGCTCCGCTTTCGTCCCCCTTGTTAAAGGGGCTTTCTTGTAGATACTTCGAAGTTTGTATGCAACGAGTATGCATAAAATACAATATGTAAACAATTTAAATCTACTTAGACTTATGAAGCGTTGCACCAAAAAGGCCCCTTTACTTAAGGGGGCTGTCAGCGAAGCTCCCTTAGGGGTTCTTAAAATATACCTTTAAATAGTTACAACAAAACTAAAGCAAATTAAGAGGGTGAAGCATGAAAGCGCGAATTTTAAAAAACATAGAGTGGGGAATACTAATTTGTTGTATAGCACTATTTATAATAGGTTGCATTTCTTTATATTCTGCAACACAAGAAGCAAACTACGTAGAATTAAAACGACAAATCCTATGGCTAATCGTAAGCCTTCCAATTATGATTGCCGTTATATGTATTGATTATAGCACTATTGCAAAAATTGCACCAATATTTTACGGAATTTTCATTATTCTACTAATTGCGGTATTATTTACAAAACCAATTAATGGAGCATCTAGTTGGTTTACCATTCGAGAAGGGGTTCAAATACAACCAAGTGAATTTGCAAAAATATTTGTAATAATGACCTTTGCTTATTTAATGGTAATTTTTCAAAAAAAGGACAAAAACGCAATTAACAAACCATGGAAATTACTAGCGGTACTAGCAGTTGTTATCGTTCCAGTATTACTAATTATTAAACAACCAGATTATGGAACTGCTATTGCTTTTATGATAGCAACCATCCTTATGCTATTTGTCGCAGGAATTGATAAAAGATATATTATAGGAGCTATTTTAATTGTAGCTATTGCACTACCACTTGTATATTTCTTCGTATTACCAGACCATGCCAAAACAAGAATTGACGTCTTCTTAAATCCGAATTTAGATGCAAGAGGAGCAGGATACAATGTCATTCAATCAAAACTTGCCATTGGCTCAGGCGGACTTCTTGGAATGGGACTATTAAAAGGAAACCAAACGCAATTGGGATTTTTATATCCCAAAACAACAGACTTTATTTTCTCTGTAATTGGAGAAGAAATGGGATTTTTAGTAGCAGGAGCAGTTATTGTACTATACGTCATACTAATTACCAAAGCAATTTATGTTGCAAAAACTGCAAAAGACGATTTGGGGTCCTATATTGCAATGGGAATTGTTGGAATTTTCTTATTCCACATGATTGAAAATATTGGTATGACAATGGGATTGCTTCCCATTACCGGAGTACCACTTCCCTTTGTAAGTTATGGTGGAAGCTCCCTTGTTACAAACTTTATTTGTATTGGGCTATTACTAAATATTAGTGGAAGAAGACAAAAAACCATATTTATGGATGAAAGATTATAAAGGAAAAAAGCGATGTATATAAAACCATTATCAATTGGAAACATTACCATTAAAAACAATATTTTATTAGCACCCATGGCAGGTATTACAGACCTGCCATTTCGTATCATTGGTAAAGAAAATGGAGCAGGGCTTACCTTTACCGAAATGGCAAGTGCAAAAGCTATTTTTTATGGGGATGAAAAAACAAAAAAGCTATTAATGACACAAGGGGAACAAGGCCCCATACGGAGTACAGATTTTTGGAAGTGAAGTAGAAAGCTTGTCTTATGCGACAAGGAAAATAAGCAAAGATTTTGATATAGTCGATATTAATATGGGGTGCCCAGCACCAAAGGTAGTAAAAAATGGAGATGGTAGTAAATTACTACAAAATTTAGATTTGGTAGGGCAAATTGTAGAAGAAGTAGTAAAAGCATCTAGCGTGCCAGTAAGCGTAAAAATACGAAAAGGCTGGAGCAAAACAAGCGATGTATCGGTACAAGTGGCAAAAATCATTGAACAAGCAGGTGCAAAACTAATTACCATTCATGGAAGAACAAGAGACGAATTTTTTAGTGGAGAAGTAGATTTAGAGGCAATTCGAAAAGTAAAAGAAGCAGTATCCATTCCAGTCATTGGAAATGGCAATATTATAGACGAAGAAAGTGCAAAAAGAATGTTTGAACAAACAGAAGTAGACGGCATTATGATTGGAAGAGCATCCATTGGCAACCCATGGATTTTTAAAAGAATTTTGCACTATTTACAAACAGGAGAAAAATTAAAAGAAATCACAAACAAGGAAAAATTAGAAACCATCCTTAAACATATTGAACTAGAAGTACAAATAAAAGGAGAAAAAGTAGGAATTCCAGAACTTCGAAAACACTTGGCGTGTTATGTAAAAAGCTTACCAAATGCAAGTAAAATAAGACAAAACATCAATCAAATAAATACAAAAAATGAATTGGTACAGGCATTAAAAGAATGTTTTTAAATTCATAGAATATATATAAAAAAGAATAGCAAGCATGCTATTCTTTTTTGTTAGCCGATATTAAGAAAAATCTACGAAGGCATACAAGAAAGCCCCTTTAACAAGGGGGCTGGCACGCGGGAGCGTGACTGGGGGTTCTTAAAAAATGTATGGTCTCGTTTAAAAGTTGTAAGGAGGAAAATAATGATGAAACGAAAAAAATGGCTTGTGTTTAGTGTTTTTGTTTTCATGTTAATTGGGATATTCGGTTTTTTTCTAAAAAATAATTATAAAACAGCTAAATTTGGAAATACTAATAGTAAATCAAGCGAAAGCATAAAAGAATATATTTTAAACTTAGAGTCCTATGAAGCCCAGATGGAAGTAGAAGTTCACAGTAACAAAAATCAAAACCAATACAAAATAAAACAAACTTATAAATCCCCTAACATATCGTACCAAGAAATCTTAGAGCCAGATACCATAAAAGGATTAACCACCAAATATGATGGAAAAACCCTAAGCATTGAAAATACAAAATTACACCTAAGTAAGATTTATGAAAATTATCCATACGCTACCCAAAACAACTTATGGTTATCTGGATTTATTGAAGACTATAAAAACAATGAAAAAGCTACTCTAAAAGAAGAAGAAAATCAAGTAATTTTAGAAACCAAAGTAGAAAATCCATCAAGTAAAGAATGCTTTGTAAAAACCTTATATATTGATAAAAAAACAGCAAAACCGACCAAACTTACCATAGAAGACAAGAACCAAAAAAAGCAAATTTACATATTATATAATGAGATAAAAATAAAAAGTAGTCGGTAAAGAAGACACATTAGCATTCAAACTAAAATTATTACAAGATAATATATAATCTTTATAGGCTACTACTATTTTGCTCTTCGTTTCAGTTTAAAATATATCAAAGAAAAGTAAGAAAAAACAGTAATAACAGGAGTGAAGAAAATGGTAGTCAAAAGAGGAGATATGTTTTATGCAGACTTAAGCCCTGTAATAGGTTCTGAACAAGGAGGAATACGTCCAGTTGTCATTATTCAAAATGACATGGGAAATAAATATAGTCCAACTGTGATTGCAGCAGCAATCACTTCACAAACAGGAAAAAACAAATTACCAACACATATCGCACTAGACTCGCGGAAAGAGTGGACTAAAAGCAAATTCGGTTGTACTTGCCGAACAAATAAGAACCATAGATAAAAGTCGCTTAAAAGAAAAAATTGGGCATATAGAAGATAATCAAATCATGGACCAAATTAACAATGCATTAGGTGTTAGTTTTGGTTTAGGAGAATAAAAAAGAGATAAAAAAGTAACAGAGGTAAAAAGCATCTTTTACCTCTGTTACTTTTTTCATTATTAGGAATATTACAATTTTTTTAAACTTTTTTTAAAAAAGTATTGCAAATTCCCAAAAGTTATATTAAAATTTAAGGGAAGTGGTGAGAAGTGGTACAAAGTGGTTTGAAAAGGGAGCGAGGTGAGCCTAAGTGTTTATTGGTGAATATGAGCATAATGTAGATGCCAAAGGTAGAATTATTATGCCTGCCAAATTACGTGAAGACATCGGGGATAAGTTCATTATTACAAAAGGACTTGACGGATGTTTATTTGCGTATTCACTAGTAGAATGGGCGAACTTTGAAGAAAAATTAAAAGCACTACCACTTGCACAAAAAAATGCAAGAAACTTTGTTAGATTTTTCTTATCTGGGGCAGTAGAATGTGAAATTGATAAACAGGGAAGATTTTTAATTCCTGCGAATTTAAGAGAACATGCGGGACTAGATAAGGAAATTGTTATTATTGGTGTAGGGACAAGGCTTGAAATTTGGAACCGTGAAGTTTGGAAAAACTACAGTAGTGACGACAATATATCAGCAGATGAGATTGCAGAAAATATGACAATGCTTGGTATATAACTTTTTAAAAGTTTATATAAATTACTTAAGATAGGGGTTTATTACATAATTTTCCCCATGAAATACAAAAGAAAAAATTTTGCCTAATATAATTACATAAAGAAAAAAGTAAAACCAAAGAAAAAATCCATATAGGAAAATGGTACGAAAGAAAAATATGTATAAAAGAAATCAATACCAAAGACAATTTTTCTATAAGGATTAAATTGAATACCAAAGATAAAATTTAAAAAAGAAATTATACCAAAGATAATTTTTAGAAAAGAAAAATACCAAAGAAGAAATGGTACCAAAGATAATTTTACAAAAACATAATACCAAAGAAAATAATATGTGAGATAATTTCTACATAAGAGGGGTACGAAAGAAAAGATTTTACGAAAGAGAACATTTATTGGTTATGCAAAAGAAAAATATATATGATACAAAAGAAAATAAAAGAGGAACCATACGAAAGAAAATTTTTTAAGATTGTACAAAAGAAACATAGAAACAAAAGACGAAATCATTTGCAACAGTTGGTATTTTTTATAGTACCAACTGTTTAGCAAATATAGAAAAACCAAGGGAAAAGGAGTATGAATATTGGAATTTAACCACAAATCGGTTTTGCTAGAAGAATGTATACAGGGGCTTTCCATAAAACCAGATGGTATTTATGTAGATGGTACGATGGGAGGAGCAGGACATAGTAAAAAAATACTAGAAAGATTATCGAAAAATGGTAGATTAATTGGAATTGACCGCGATATGGATGCATTGGAAACGGCAAAAAAAAGATTGCAAGAATATCAAAATGTTACGTATATCCATGGAAATCATGATGATATCAGAAAAATTATAGAAGACTTAAAAATAGACAAGGTAGATGGAATTTTGTTAGACCTTGGGGTATCCTCTTATCAAATTGATGAAAAACAAAGAGGATTTAGCTATATGAGTGATAGTCCATTAGATATGCGCATGGATCAAACCGCTGAGTTAACAGCGAGTAAAGTAATCAACCAGTATTCAGAACAGGCACTTGCAGGTATTATATATGAATATGGGGAAGAACGTTTTTCTAGACAAATTGCAAAAGAGATTTGTAATAGGAGAAAGAAAAAGCAGATTACTACCACAAAAGAGTTAGTAGAGATTATAAAAGAAACCATTCCTTTTTATGATAAAAATGCAGGACATCCTGCAAAAAGAACCTTTCAAGCAATTCGAATTGAAGTGAATAATGAAATAAAACCACTAGAAAATACGATAAGACAGGCAATTCAGTGCCTAAAACCAGAAGGAAGATTGTGTGTGATTACTTTTCATTCATTAGAAGATAGGGCAGTAAAGAAGATATATACCGAGGCAACTCGGAAAATGCAGTTGTCCAAAGGATTTTCCAACATGTGTATGTGGCGCAAAAACATTAGGAAAAATTATTACCAAAAAACCAATTGAACCAACGGATAAGGAAAAACAAGAAAACACAAGGTCCGCGAGTGCAAAATTAAGAATATTTGAAAGAACCAATTAGAGAAAAGACAAAAAATGAAGAAAACAACAAGCAAAGAGGTAAAGAAAAGAAACAGAGAAAAGAAGCAGAGAAAAGAAACAAAGAAGAATAATAAAGAAAAGATAATAAATAAGAAAAAACAAAAGAACGGAGGTGATAACAATGGCATATAATCGTTACCAATATGGAACAAGCCCAAGAAAACTACAACCAGAATACGAACCACAAGTAAAAAGATATCCAAAGAAAAGTACAGCAAAAAAAGCAAAAGTAGAAACAAAGAAACGTGTAAAAACAAGGCGAAAAGAAAAACGAAAAGTAAAACCAGAAGCAAAAATGATGCTATATGTAGCAATTGGTTTTATGATATTACTTGCTATTAGTTATCGAAATTCCGTGATTAATGAAAAATTTACTAAAATTAAGGAACTAAAATCAAATTTATCTACTCTTCAAAAAGAAAACGAACAATTAGAAGCAAACATTGAAAGCAGTCTTAATCTAAAGACAATTGAGCAATCAGCTAGAGACACATTAGGAATGCAAAAATTAGACAATTCGCAAAGTGTCTATATTAATTTACCAAAACAAGATTACATAGAGCCAGCAGTAGAAGAAATTAACAAAGAGGAAGAGGTAAGCATTTGGGAAAAAATTATCCATTTTATTACTGGGAAGTAAAAAACCTTCTATATTAAGATAATAGAAGGCTTTTTTATTACGAAAGTAGCAAGAGTTCTTAAGTACCTCACCCACAGACTTTGACTGTGTGGTGGGTCAGGTTCTTATGTCATATTTTTGTAATATAAGTAACCAAAAAGTAATACAAAAATCGTTGACTTGGCGAAATTTTCCATGCTATAATGATTATGTTTATGAATAATCAAAAAGAAAGGAAAGTGATTTGAAAAATGAAGTAAACAAAATGGAAGTAATTGCAAGTTTAATGAACATAACACTTGGAAATACTATCGTTAAGAATAAAATACCATAATTTGATAGATTGGTAAACAACAAATAAAAATAAATGAAGATATTGAAAAACAATCTTTCATTTTTAGAGATAGGAGAGAGAAAAGATATGAAAAAAATAGTAAAAATTAGTTTAGTATTCATGATCATATTTGGTATGATCAGCAATGTATATGCAGCAAGTTGTACGATTACAGCAAAACCTTCAAAAGCAGAAGTTACTTCAAACGAAGAAGTTGTAGTCGATTTTGTATTATCCAATATTCAAGATGAAAAAGGAATGATTACGTTTACAGCTAAACTAGAACATGATAGTGGTTTAACCTTTAAAAAGATAGAAGGACAAAACGGCTGGAAACCATCTTTTAGTCAAAATACAAAATTGATAGCTGCAGAAAGAGATGGAGGATATACAAAAAGTGATGAAGTTGTATTTCGTGTTACTTTCCAAGCAAATGGAGCAGTCAATACCAATCCAAAAGTTACATTAACCGATATTGTTTTCTCAAATGGAAATGAAGACATTGATGTAAAAGCTGCTTCAACGACCATAAAAATTGTAGAACCATCAAATCCAGGAGGAAGCCAAGGTGGTAGCCAAGGTGGCAATCCAGGAGGAAATCAAGGTACTACGCAAACCCCTAACACACCACCAGTTATTATTGGAAATAATGATACTACCACTAAAACAAACACAGTAGGAGACCCATCTGTTAAAAATGAAAAATTACCTCAAACAGGAGAAATGGATATTCTTTTAGTAGGAGTGGGAGCAGCTCTTGCATTAGTAGTAGTAGGTCTCTTTATTAAAGTAAAATTAATGGACAACCAAATGAAACATTAAAATTGAAAAAGAGACCAAAATAGAAGAGCGGATATCAATTCGCTCTTCTACTAAAGAGAAGACAGAATTTCTAGGGAAATGTTTACATAACACTGAAAATATGTTATAATAGGAAGAGATTGTAAAAGAGGAGGATTTTTTAATGGAAAAGAATATTAAAAATAAGGAAAGCAAAATAAAGTTTTCAGTGAAAAAAAGTATTTGCTTTATTTTATTGCTAATAGGATTTTTATTAATGATAAATGGTACAAACGTGGTTTTTGCACAAGAAGAAGATTTATTTCGATACTTATCAGAAGATTTATTAGTGCGAGGGAAATCTTCGGTAGGATGGGACCAGATCCGATTTGATGAAACATATTATGGAACTATTTCTTTAAGAATAGAAGGGGCAAATTATACATTTGCAAAAGGAGTTTGGGCACATGCTACTTCAAATGTAGTGTTTGATTTAGGTGAGAATCATGAATATGAATACTTTACTACATATATTGGAATGAATACATCAACAAGTGGAGGAGACGGTGCGTTATTCAATATTTTTACCTCACAAGATGGACAAAACTGGGTGACAGGTTTAGAAGCACCAATTGATAAACAACGTGGACAAGATTCTAGTTTTGTAAAAGTAAATGTTAAGAATACTAGATATTTAAAGCTACAGGCAGATGACAAAAATGGAAACGCAAGTGACCATTGTGTTTATGCAGATGCAAAATTGATTAAAGAAGGTTATAAAGAGCCAGGAGAAGAACTACAAGTTCCATCAATAACAGAATTAGACACAAAAATTAAAGAATTTATGGCTTCTAATGCAGATTTAACAACCAATAAAGAATATGAATTAACACTTTTAAAAAGGGAACTATTTAGTCGAATAGGAAACTATGCTTTAAAAAGATTTTTAGGAGAAAGTGAAGAAAATAGAGAGACATTTCAATGGCTAACAGGGGATGTAGATATTTTAAGATTATATGTTATGGGGGGAATACCAGATGGTGGAAACTATTACAATTCCTTAACCATTCTTGCAAAACTATATAAAGAATATGAGAGCGATTTAAAAAATACCGAAATCTTAAACAATCCAACACATCCAGAAATGACTTATGGGGATTTATATAAAAAGATGGCTATGTCAATTGCCTTAACCCATACCCAAAGAGTAGGATTATGGATGCAAGCAGCTGCTAATGGTGAAAATGATGCAGAGCCACTTAGACGTTATGCTATCTATAAATATATGCATAAAAACAATAAATTTAAAATAACCAATAGCATGGATATGACACACTTGTTTGAGGATTTACATGTAGAAGAAATGCGTTTACTAATAAGTAACAGTATCGATGATGAAGAAATCTTATGGTTAAATGCATATGTACAAGATAATGTTGATAGAAATCCTAATAATGTATGGAGATATACAACACCTCACCCATATATGGCTTATGTTTGGCCAAATTATGGAAACCCTATATATTATGCAGAGGAGAATATAGCTTATTTTAATGAATTATTTGCTATAACAAAATCAGATAATAATTTGGGTACAGAATTAGTGAATGGAGATGGAGTAAAAACTGGTAAAGTAGGATTATTTGATTCGGAATTTGTGATACCAGGAGGAAAAAACGTTCCAGAATATAGGTTAAAAATAACAAGAGGAACGAGTACTTATAAGCTATATAAAGTATGGATGAACTTTAGAAATAAATTTGGAACAGGTGCTGTTTGTGGTGGTATTTCAAAAAGTGGTTCCAATATTCGTGGAACTCATGGAATACCAGCAATTGTTGTTGGACAACCAGGACATGCCGCACTTTTATTCTATAGTAAAGATGCAGAAGGAAGAGGATATTGGAGATTGGATAATGACGTATCTGGATGGACAGCAACTGGTAAAAGTGCAAGATTTCTTGGTTGGGGAAATGGAAGTCATGCTACTGGTTATACTGGTGTATATATGGAGTATGAACAAGCAGCAGTAAACGACCATGACAATTTAATAAAAGCAGAAGAACAAGTAATGCTTGCTAAGATATATAGCAGTGATTTAGCAGATGCAAACAAAAAAGCAACAGCTTTAAGAAAACAAGAAGAACTATATCGAAAAGCATTAGAATTTCAATCAATTAATTTTGATGCTTGGCTTGGTTTAATCAATGTATACAATGCCAATGAAGAGAAAACAGAAGATGATTTCTATGAATTAGCAGAACAATTAGCAGAAAATTTGAAATATTTCCCATTACCAATGTATCAGGCAACTAATTTAATTAAACCAAGATTAACCAGTATACAAAATTCTTACCGATTTACTTTGTTACAAACGAGAATATTAAAAGAAGCAAATACATTACCAAATAATACACAGACAACCTTTACGGTAATGCAACCAGGAGTGACAAGGTTAGAAGCAGGTTACTTATTAGGACAAATGGATCAAACAATTGCAACCTTTTCATTTGATGGAGCAGATGCAGGAAAAATCGTATTATCGGATCGTTTTGATAATACAGGAGTTCGTTGGGACTATAGCCTAGATGGAAAGCAAACATGGCATGAAGTTTCCTTTAGTGCAGAGGAAGAACATAAACTACAATTAACACAAAGCCAAATAAACAGTATTACAGCAGAAAATGATATTTATGTTCATATTGTTGGAGTAAACTATAATGAAGAGAATTTATATAAAATTGATATAACAGCACAAGCTCTTCCAACCACATTTTATCCAAATGATTTAGAAAATAGAGTGGTTGGAACAACACTAGGAACGGAATGGCGATATAGTGAAACTGACCCATGGACTTCTTATAAAGTAGCCTCTCCTGATTTAACAGGAGACAAGACGGTTCAAGTAAGACAAAGTGCAACAGGAACAAGATTAACCAGTCCAGCATCAGAAATGTATACATTTACACAAGATAATCAACCAAACACGAGAAAATATATACCAGTATCCCATTTAACAAAAGTTAGTGTTTCAACCGAAGCGGTAAGTAATGGAGGTGCAGCAGTAAATGCACTTGATGCAAACTATAATACAAGATATCATTCCGCTTGGAATGGAACCGATACACAACGTTTCCTAATAGTAAAACTAGATAAGCCAGTTTATTTATCAGCAGTTGAATTTGTTCCAGCTAGTGGAGGAAATGGAAGAATTGTAAGAGGAGAAATTTTTGGTAGTGCAACTGGAGAAGAAGGTACATGGGTAAGCCTAGCAAATAACAATGATACCCCTTGGTCATGGCCAACTCAGGCAAATACAGCAGAAGCCGCAAAGGCTCTAACCAAAAGCTTTGAAATTCCAGAAGAAAAAAGAGAAAATAAAGTACAATATATTAAAATTGTTGCAACACAAACAAATGGAAATTGGTTTGCAGCAAGAGCCTTTAACTTTTATCAAGATTTAACAAAAGAATCTCATCCAACTGCGGGTATTGCCTATAGTACAACCGAGCCAACCAATGGCGTAGTAGTAGCAAGATTAATCAACCCAAGCACGGAAATCGAAATTACCAACAATGATGGAAAAGATAGCTATGTATTTACCCAAAATGGCGAATTTACTTTTGAATTTGTGGATAAAAACAATAAAGAAAACAAAGGAACTGCAAAAGCAAAGGTAACTTGGATTGATAAAGATGGTCCAACAGCAGATATCGAGTATGACTTAGATGATGATAGAAAACTACGTGTTATCTTTGATAATATTAGTGAAGATGTTTATTTGTTAGATGAAAATAATAATAAAATAAACTACATTGAGGTAAATGAAAATAAGAAAGTAACCCATATTACATATTTAGATAATCAAGGAAATGCTTATAAAGTGCTAGATAAAGATGAACAAGGAAATACCACAAAAATCACCTATAAAAATACAACAGGAAATGTAACAAATGTAGCAACCTATATAACAACAATAGAAAATGGAATTGTCACAAACGAGGAATATTTTGATGAAGAAGGAAATCCTGTAACAATAGAGCAAGAAGAACAAAAAGAAGCTCTAAGAGAATTACAACAAACGACAAGGTCAAATCCATTGGAATATGCATTAGATACAAGCGGAGAATATGAATTTAAACTTTTGGATAAAGCAGAAAACCTATTATATAAAAGCATAAAAGTAGATTACATTGATAATAATACTAAAATTTTAGCAAGTGATATTACATATAATAAGACAAAACTAACCAATACCGATGTTACCGCTACACTTAACCCATATATTATTGATACAAATGGAAATAAAGATGGAAATGTTATTATAACAAGTGAAGGAGGAAACACACATACCTTTACCCAAGAAGGTGAACAACGATTTACCTTCCAATATAAAGAAGAAACAGACGAAGATAATTTTGAAGTAAAATCACATGAAGCAATTGTTAACTGGATTGATAAAACAGCTCCAAGTGCTGAAATCACATACAGTACGACAGAAGCTACTAGTGGAGCAGTTACCGCAACACTAACCAATCCAAGTGAAGAAATTAGTATTACGAACAATGGCGGAAAAAATACCTATACTTTTACAGAAAATGACGAATTTACTTTCCAATTTATTGACAAAGCAGGAAATGAAGGAACTGCAACTGCTCGTGTTACATGGATTGATGAAACATTGCCACAAGCAACCATTACCTATAACACAACAGATTTAACAAACCAAGATGTAGTAGCAACGGTAACCTTTGATAAAGAAAATGTTACGGTGACAAGTGAAGGAGGAAACACACATACTTTTAGTACAAATGGAAAACACATCTTTGAATATACAACTGAACAAGGAAATAGAGGAACCGCTACCGCTTCTGTCAATTGGATTGATAAAGAAACACCAGTAGCTACTGTTACCTATAGTAAAACCGAACCAACCAACCAAGATGTTATAGCAATGTTATCCTTTAACGAAAACAATGTAGCAATCAAAGGGGGAAATGGACATCGTTTCACAGAAAACGGAAAATACACCTTTGAATTTGAAGACTTAGCAGGAAATAAAGGAACCATTGAGGCAAATGTGACGTGGATTGATAAAACAGCACCAACTGCCCAAATCACTTACAGCACACAAGCACCTACGAATAAAGTGGTGGTAGCAACTTTAGTAAATCCAAGTGAAGAAATTATCATTACGAATAATGGAGGAAAAAATACCTATACCTTTACTGAAAATGGAGAATTTACCTTTGAATTTGTAGATAAAGTAGGAAACAAAGCAAGTGTAAAAGCAAATGTCACCTGTATTGACAAAATAAAACCAACCGCAAAGGTTACTTATAGTACTACCAATAAAACATCAAAGCCAGTAACCGCTACCTTAACCGGAGAAAGCGAAAAAATTACCATTACCAATAATGGAGGAAGTAGAAATTATACCTTTAGCCAAAACGGAGAATTTACTTTTGAATTTGTAGACGAAGCAGGAAACAAAGGAAGTGCAGTAGCAAAGGTAAATTGGATTGAAAAAGAACCAACCAAACCAGACCCAGAAGAACCAACAAAACCAGAAGAAGTGTTAATTGGAGACATCGATGGAAATGGAAAAATAGGACCAACCGACCTTGCCAAATTAAAGCTATACTTAATCGGAGAAGAAAAATTAAACGAAAAACAACAAAAAGCAGCAGACATTGACAAAAACGGAAGAATAACAGCCACCGATTTAGCAAAACTAAAACTAATTTTAATTGGAGAATTAGAAGTGAAATAAGAAAAGACAACACCTTAACTTATCAAATAAGATAAGAAAAGGTGTTGTTTTTTATTGATGATATAAAATATTTATGATAAGATAGATATTATAAAGAAAGTGAGATGAAAAAATTGAGAATATATCATGGTAGTACCGTTATTGTAGAAAATCCAAGTTTAGAAATATTAAATTATCGAACCGATTTTGGAAAAGGCTTTTATACAACGACTGATATTGAGCAAGCAAAAAGATGGACAAAAATAAAAAAAGGAAGAATAGAAAAAGAACAGCTTAATGCACAAATTCATCAATATGTTAATATTTATGAATATACAGAAAATGAAAATCTTACGATATTAAATTTTGAAGAAGCAACAGAAGAATGGTTAAAATTTGTATTTATGAACAGGCAAAGTGATGAATTAGTACATAAATATGATATTGTAATAGGACCTGTTGCGAATGATAACTTATATCAAGTTTTAGTAAGTTATGAAAATGGGATTTATGATATAGAAGAAACGATAAAAAGATTAAAAACTTACTTATTATCTAATCAAATTTCATTTCATACATTAAAATCTTTAGAATGTATAAAATATATAGAAACGATTGAAGTAGGTGATGAAAATGAGTGAGGGTAAATTTACTTGTATCATGTTTATAGTTGTACCAACATTATGTGATAGTATAAAAAATTATTTTAATATCAGTTATAAAGAAGCAAGAAATTTATTATATCATTCGAAACTATATAAAGCATTAGAAAAAGAAGAAACAAAGATGTGGTATTATAGTAATTATGATTTATTCAGAATGTTTTTAGAAGAAAAAGAAACAGGAAATTATACTATTCATGAAAGATAATGTAAGATAAGGAAATAAGCGAAGGAAGGAATGGGTTTTAAGATGGAAAAGAAAATCAATGATTTCATTGTATTTTGTATAGAAGTTTTTAAAGAAGAAACAAAGCTTACCGGAAAAGAAGTGTATGAATTGTTTGAAAAATACGGGGTATTAAAATATTTACATGATGGATATGATATGCTACATACACAGGGAGATGGCTGGCTTATGAATGATATTAAAGAATTTCTAAAAATTCGAGGATATTTAGTTTCATAGAAGTGAAATAAAAGCATAAACAATTACCTTTTTCTATATAATGAATAATAGAAAAGGGTGATTTTATTTATGATAACAAATCAAAATAGAAGCAGGAAAAAGAGAATTATGTATTTACTATTTTTTGTGTTTTTTTTGTTAGTACTATTACTCATTCGAATTGCATTTTTACAATTTGTGCAAGGAAGTTGGCTATCTGAAATGGCCTATAACCAACAATCCTTAGATAGGCAAATTAATCCAAAACGTGGAACTATTTATGATGCTACTCGGAAAAAACGTACTAGCGGTGAGTGCAACCGTAGAAACGGTTACCATTAATCCTATTAACATTCCAGAAGAACAAAAAGAAAAAGTTGCAAAAGCGTTTTCGGATATTTTTGAATTAGATTATGAAAAAACCTTAAAAAAAGTAAAGAAGAAGAGTTCCATTGAAACCATTGTAAGAAAAATGGATAAAGAAAAAACAGACAAACTTCGCATTTGGATGAAAGAAAACGAAATTACTTCTGGTATTAATATTGATGAAGACACCAAAAGATATTATCCAAGAGGAGAACTTGCCTCGCATTTTATTGGATTTTGCGGAAGTGATAACCAAGGCTTAGATGGAATTGAAGCAAAATACGAAGAGATACTAAAAGGTACCAAAGGAAGAATTATCAGAATGACGGATGCAAGAGGTGGAGAAATTGGAAAAGAAGGAGAAGATTACGTACCAGCAGTTGATGGAAAAGATATTGTAGTATCCATCGATATGACCATACAAGCCATCTGTGAAAAATATTTAAAAGAAGCCTGTATTGATAATATTTGTACTGACGGTGGAAATGTGGTTGCCATGAACCCAAAAACAGGAGACATTTTAGCAATGGTGACCTATCCAAATTATAACCTAAATTCGCCATATGAAATCACCAATGAAGAAACAAAAGCCAATTGGGAGAGCTTAACGGCAACCGAACGAAACAAAGAACTACAAGCCATGTGGAGAAATAAAGCCATTGCTGATACCTATGAACCAGGTTCTACCTTTAAAACCATTACTTCTTCTGCTGCTTTACAAGAAGGAATTACCACTACCGACAAAGAAGGAGAATTTTGTTGTACAGGAGGAATTGAAATTGCAGGCACTAGAATTAAGTGTTGGCGATACTATCGTCCACATGGGTCAGAATCGCTAAGGCAAGCACTCATGAATTCTTGTAACCCAGTATTCATTGGACTTGGACAAAAAATAGGAGTACCAAAATACTATGAATACTTAAGAAAATTCGGATTTTTAGACAAAACAAAAATCAACCTTCCCGGAGAAGCAAAAGGAATTTTCCTAAACGAGAAAAAAGTAGGACCAGTCGAACTTGCCACAATTAGCTTTGGGCAAAGGTTTGAAGTAACACCACTACAAATGGTAACAGCAGTTTCTGCCATTGCCAATAAAGGGGTAAGAATGAAACCACGAGTGGTAAAGAAAACCATTGACCCTAAAACAGGAGAAGTAGAAGAATTACCACCAGTCGAAGTAGAAAGAGTAATCGACGAAAAAACAGCAAATGATGTATTAAGCATGATGGAAAGCGTTGTTGCAGAAGGTACAGGAAAGAATGCACGGAGTAAAAGGTTTTCGAGTAGGAGGAAAAACAGGAACTTCAGAAGATGGCGTAAACACAAATAAATATGTAACTTCTTTCATAGGAGTAGCACCCATTTCCGACCCGCAAATTGTATTACTAGTAACCCTATACAATCCAACAGGAGAGGGAGGACACCAAGGAGGTGCTGTAGCAGCACCAGTAGGAGGGCAAATTCTAGCAGATGTATTGCCATATTTAGAATTAAAAAAAGACAATGAACAAGAGGAAGAAACCATAGAAGAAATAGAAGTACCAGAAATTCGAGGTCTAAATTTACAACAAGCAAAGAAAAAGTTACAAGAAGTAGGTTTAGAAATTACCGTTAATCGTGAAATTGAGGAAGGGGAGAAAGAAGAAGACATAACCGTAAAAGAGCAAATCCCAAAACCACGGAATTAAAGTTAATAAAGGCTCAAAAATTAATGGAATCCTCTTCTAAAATCCAAAAAAATAGTGTATAATAAACTATATTAAAATCGAAGGAGAAAGAGCACACATGAATCAACTTACCAAAATGCTATCGAATTCTGCAAAATTCAATAGTTTTTTAGGAGAAATAAAAAATAAAAAAAGTCCAGTTAGCTTAACTGGGCTTACGGATGTTATGAAAGGGTATTTCGCTCATGCTACTAACGAGTACATAGAAACACCAATTTGTATGATAACTTATAATGAAATACAAGCAAGAAATATGGTGAAAAATATAGAGTTTTTTACGAATAAAGTAGTATTTATTCCCAAAAAAGAAATTGTTACTTATGACTATATTGTGGATAGTAAAGAATTACCCTACGAAAGAATTGAGGCACTAAATAAGTTACAACAAAACAAGGTAGATATCGTGGTAACTACCATAGAAGCCCTTATGCAAGGAATGATACCAAAAGAGGTCTTATATAAACATCAAATTCGATTTCAAGTAGGAAAATCGTATTCCTTAGAACAAATCAAAAATGATTTAGTATGTTTGGGGTATGTTCGTTATGATTTAATCGAAGGTAGAGGACAATTTAGTATACGTGGTGGCATTTTGGATATTGCCTTAAACGAAAAAAAGGGAATTCGTATTGAATTTTGGGGAGATGAAGTGGACTCTATTCGCTATTTTAATTTGGCAAGCCAACGCTCTACTGAAATGAGTAAGGAAATTACCATTTATCCTGCTCATGAATTTATCTTAGAAAAACCAACAAACGAAGTGATACAAACCATTCAAAAAGAATACCAAGATAAGTTTGAAGAAGTGGTAAAACAAGATATAGAGCAAATTGAAAATGGAGATTATATTAGTAAAATTGATAAATATTTTAACTGTTTTTATGAAAAAAGTGGTAGTTTATTAGAATATATCAACAAGGACAATATTTTATTTTTCGATGAAATTAGTAAAATAAAGGCAAGAGCCAAAAATGTTATAGAAGATAATCATAATCTTCAAAATATGCTAATCGAAAAAGAAAAAATCATTCCAGAAGCAATTTTAACATTAAGGGCTGAAACAACAGTATTTGAAACATTAGAAAATCAAAAGGCAGTATATTTAGAAAAGCAAGACAAGACAACAAACCAAGAAACAGAAAAGATACAAAGAAGTGAAATTCTTTTTTTAGCAAGAGAAATCCATTACTACAAAAGCAATATGGAGGCATTTTTAGAGGATGTGCTAAAAGCCATAAACGAAGAAAAGACCGTTATTGTGCTTGGCGGTAATGAAGAAACTAGCCGAAAATTATCTTTGCTATTACTAGAAAAAGAAATACCTCATAAATATTTAGAAAACTTAAACCATGTCCTACCAAGTAAAATGGTAGTGGTAACACCGGGGTCCTTAGAAGCAGGTTTTGAAGAATATGACATGCACTTAATGGTAATTAGTAGTAAAGAATTACTAAATAGTGATACCAAAAGAAGAAAGTCGCATTCTGCTTTTTCCGAAGGGCAAAAAGTGGTATTTGCCGATTTAAAACAAGGCGATTATGTGGTTCACAAAACACATGGAATTGGGCAGTTTATTGGTGTTAATACCATAAAGGCAGATAGTGTTACCAAAGACTACATCAAAATAAAATACCGTGATGATGATATTTTGTATATTCCTACTAATCAATTAGATAATATTCGAAAATACATTGGGGCAGGAGAAAAAGAGCTAAAATTAAATCGATTAGGTAGTAAAGAATGGAATAATACCAAATCGAAAGTAAAAAATAACTTACGTGAGGTGGCAAGGGAATTAATCGAATTGTACGCCAAACGCCAAAAGGCAAAAGGATTTGCTTTTGAAAAAGATACCCCTTGGCAAACTCAATTTGAAGATAGTTTCCCTTACGTAGAAACCGAGGACCAATTACGTTGTATTGAAGAAGTGAAAAAAGACATGGAACAAGATAAACCAATGGATCGACTTCTTTGTGGAGACGTAGGGTATGGTAAAACGGAGGTTGCCATTCGAGCAGCTTTTAAAGCATGCATGAACCAAAAACAAGTTGCCTATTTAGTACCAACTACCGTTCTTGCTAACCAACAATATGAAACTTTTAAAGAACGTATGGAAGCCTTTGCGATTAAAGTGGAATTACTAAACCGTTTTCGTACTAAAAAAGAACAAGACCAAGTCATAAAGAAACTAAAATTAGGTGAAGTGGATGTTGTGATTGGAACCCACCGAATTTTAAGTAAAGACATAGAATTTAAAGACTTAGGGCTATTAATTATAGATGAAGAGCATCGTTTTGGGGTAAAGGATAAAGAAAAAATAAAAGAATTAAAAACCAATGTAGATGTATTAACAATGACAGCAACACCAATTCCAAGAACCTTACATATGTCCATTGTAGGAGTAAGGGATATGTCGGTTATTTATGAACCACCACAAGATAGAAGACCAGTACAAACCTATGTATTAGAATATGATGAGGAAGTAGTAAAAGAAGCCATTACCAAGGAGTTAGAACGAAGTGGACAAGTATTTTACTTATTCAATCATGTGGAACATATTGAACAAAAAGCAAGACAAATTGCGAGCCTAGTGCCAGAAGCTCATGTTGCTTTTGCACACGGAAAAATGACAGGACGAGAGTTAGAGGACATTATGATGGATTTCATTGAAAAAAAGGTAGATGTATTAGTATGTACCACCATATTAGAATCGGGAATTGATATTCCAAATGCCAATACGATTATTGTAGAAAATGCCGACCGCTTAGGATTGGCACAGTTATATCAAATTCGTGGAAGAGTAGGAAGAAGTAATATACAAAGTTATGCCTATATTACCTACAAGCCAGACAAGTTATTAAGTGAAATTGCAGATAAACGTTTAAAAGCGATTAAAGAATTTACCGAATTTGGTTCTGGTTTTAAAATTGCCATGAGAGATTTAGAAATTCGTGGAGCGGGAAGTTTGCTTCGGTGAAATTCAACATGGACATATGGATCAAGTAGGGTATGATACGTATTGTAAGCTATTAGATGAGGTGATTAAAGAAATACAAGGAATAGAAGTAAAAGAAGAAATGGATGTACAAATCGATTTAGATATTTCAAGTTATATTCCAGATGAGTATATTGAAAGCAGTAGTCAAAAAATTGAAATTTACCAAGATATTGCTCTTGCTAGAACAGAAGAGGATTTAAGTAATGTAACCGATGAAATGATAGATCGATTTGGACCATTACCAGATGAGGTAAATAATTTACTAGAAATTGCAAGAATTAAAGAATTATGCAAAAAAATGTATGTGGTAAAAATTTCACAAAGAAGAGAAAGTATTGTATTTCATTTTGATGTAAATAATTTTAAAATGGAAGTAACTGATACATTAATTAAGAAATATCGAAATGAAATACGTTTTTCACCGGGAAAAGAACCATATATTACGTATAAAGTACCACAAAATAGTGATAATATGATTATAAAGAAAGTAAAAGAATTTTTAACCACCATACGGAGGAGAGCAAATTGTCAATCCTAAATAAGATATAAAAAGAGGAGAAAGTATGCAAGTTATAACGAGTAAAGATAATGAAGTCATTAAGAAAATTCGTAAATTAAAAGACAAAAAATATCGTGAACAAGAAAAGAAATATGTGATAGAAGGAATCAAATTAATTAAAGAAGCAGTAGAAGAAAAAGCCAATATTGATACGATTGTAGTATGTGAAGATTGTGTAGAAAATCATACCATTGAGCAAAAGTTGTTATATGAAATTGCAAAATATGATTGCATTTATGTAGCGGAAAAAGTATTTGAAGCAATTACAGAGGTGAACAATCCACAAGGAATTTTAGCAGTTATCAAAAAAGAAAATAAAGAAGAGACGATTAATTATGAGGAAGACATGATTGTGGTATTAGATGGTATACAAGACCCACGGAAATCTAGGAACCATATTAAGAACAATAGATAGTGTAGGCTTAAGCCAAATTATTTTATCTCAAACCACAGCAGATGCCTATAACCCAAAAGTAGTAAGGTCGACAATGGGAGCTATTTTTAGAGTAAATGTAATCGTATCTAGAGATATTGTAAAAACACTAAAAGAACTAAAAAAGCACAAATTTAAAATTTTAGCAACCTCTTTAGAAACAGAGAATAACATCTACGACATCGATTACCACAAAAAAGTACTGGTTATCGGAAATGAAGCAAACGGTATTTCACAAGAAGTACTTGCCTTAGCTGATGAAACCGCAAAGATTCCAATGCTACGGAAAAACCGAAAGTTTAAATGCTTCCGTTGCAACTAGTGTTATTCTGTATGAATATGTAAGACGAAAAATAAGGGGGTGACCCTTATTTTTTTGTCAACATTTCTAGAATAATGGGATAAATTTCTTCATGTTCTTTTTCCCATTTTGTAGCAATGAGTTTTGCTTGTTCACGGCAAGAAGCCTGTAGGTTTAATTCAAAAATCGTGATATTATTTTGTACTAATTTGCATTTCACAACAAATTCTTTTTCATTTTGTGGGATAAATTCAGAAACGGCATGTTTTTCATTTTGTACGGTATCGACTTCTTTTTTTAAGGCATTGTCAATTTTTAATTTCATAATACCGGGAAGTAAATCATCGGTTAAGTTTAACGTTTTTATACCAGCATCGGTTATTTTATACATCGTAGTATCTTCTTTTGTATATCCAATAATGTATCGACTTTCCAACAAATCCGATAAAAATTGTTGAAAATAAAAATAATTCATTTCTTTTGCTCCTAGTACAAGGGTAAGCAAACTATCGTTACTAATTGGTTTATTTAACTGATTTAAAATATATAAAATTAATACTTTGTTTTCTGCTAATGTCTCATTATCCTCTGTTAATTTCATGCTTGATACCTCCTTGTTTGGCGGACATGAGGTCCGCCCCTACAATATTATGATAAATATTTTATATTCTTCTCAATTTCTTCCCAAACTGCGTCATTATAAATTTTTCTTTCCGAAGAAAAGGGAAGAAGAATGCTAAATGACATACCAAATTCTTTTTTTAAATCCTCTACATAATTGTCTACCTTGGTAACCGCAATTTTATCCGCCTTATTGGCTAGCACCATAAAAGGCAAATTCGAACTCATGATATAATGATACATGTGTAAATCGTTTTTAGTAGGCTTATGGCGAATGTCCACCAAAAAGAGAATCATTGAGATGGTCTGTCTTTTTACCAAATATTCTTCCGTAAATTTACCCACTTTTTCTTGCTCTACTTTAGACATCTTACTATATCCATATCCTGGCAAGTCCACAAAATAAAACTGGTCATCCATATTATAAAAATTAATTTGTCTTGTTTTTCCGGGTTCACTACTAGTTCTTGCTAAAGCCTTACGATTTATCATAGAATTAATAAAGGATGACTTTCCTACATTTGATTTTCCAACCAATACAATTTCTGGTAATCCATTTGTAGGATACTGTTTGGGACTAACTGCAGATATTTCAAATTTAGGATTTTTAATAAGCATTTTACTATCACCTCTTACTTTGACCATTCACTATTTGCTAGGCATGGAGTTTCTCTATGCCTCCCATATAAGGTCGTAATGCCTCAGGAATACGAATACTACCATCCTCATGATAATTATTTTCTAATAAAGCAATCAACATACGAGGTGGGGCAACCACGGTATTATTTAATGTATGAGCATAATAATTGCCTTTTTCGCCTTTAATACGAATACCCAATCGACGAGCTTGTGCGTCAGTAAGATTAGAACAACTACCAACCTCAAAATACTTCTTCTGTCTTGGACTCCAAGCTTCTACGTCCACACTTTTTGCTTTTAAATCCGCTAAATCACCACTACAACATTCCAAAGTACGAACAGGAATATCTAAACTCCTAAACAATTCTACTGTGTAAGACCACATCTTATCATACCAAGTATAACTATCTTCTGGCTCACATACAACAATCATTTCTTGTTTTTCAAACTGATGAATACGGTAAATTCCACGTTCTTCAATTCCATGAGCACCTTTTTCTTTTCTAAAACATGGCGAATATGAAGTCATGGTATAAGGTAAATTGGTTTGGTTTAAAATTTGACCTTTAAATTTACCAATCATAGAATGTTCGCTTGTTCCAATTAAGTACAAATCTTCCCCTTCAATCTTATACATCATTGCATCCATTTCTTCAAAACTCATAACACCAGTTACCACATCAGAACGAATCATAAAAGGAGGGATACAATAAGTAAAGCCTTTGTTAATCATAAAATCTCTTGCATAAGAAATAACAGCACTATGAAGCCTTGCAATATCACCGGGTTAGATAATAAAACCCGTTACCTGCAACACGTCTTGCGGCATCTAAATCAATACCAGATAATTTTTCCATTATATCCGTATGGTAAGGAATTTCATAGTCTGGAACCACAGGTTCACCATACTTTTGCACCTCTACATTTTTCGAGTCATCTTCACCAATTGGAACAGATTCATGTATCATATTCGGAATTTTCATCATTTTCTCTTGTATTTGACTAGCGAAATCAGCTTCTTGTTTCTCGTTATTTACCAATTCTTCGTTAATATGGGATACTTCTTTTTTAATCTCTTCTGCCTCATCTTTTTTTCCTTCACGCATAAGTGCACCAATGTTAGCACTTAAACGATTACGATTAGCACGAAGTTCATCTCCCTTTAATTTTGTAGCACGATTGGTTTCATCAAGCAAAATTATCTCATCAACAAGACAAAGTTTATGGTCTTGAAACTTCTTTTTGATATTTTCTTTTACCAAATCGGGATGTTCCCTTAAAAATTTTATATCAATCATGAACCATTCCTCCTTTAACATAGTAAAAAACAACAAACGTCCTTATGAAAATATAAGGACGAAATCATTCCGCGGTGCCACCTTAAGTATTGCTGTTCTATTATTCATTTGTACGAATTATATCACAAACAACAAATAAATTCAAGTGAAACTAAAAAAGAACAAAATGTTGTAAAAGTATGGGAAAATATTAGAAACGAAGTGATAATATTTTGTTAAGAATATATGGAAATATACATAAAAGACTATGAAATTTATATAATGTATGATATAAGTATACAAAAGACCTTAAAAGGAGGAAGAAAATGAAAATCTTTCTGGGAATGTATATGTGCCAAATGACTTAGATGAAATAGAGTTATAGAAAATAACATGAGGAGTGATATTGTGGATAAAGATTTTGAAATGTTAATAAAAGAAGCTAAAAAATTAGCTGTAAAAAAAGAACTAACGAAATATGCAACGATTGGTCAAGTAGGAAGTGCATTACTTACAAAGGATGGAAATGTATATACAGGAGTATCCATGGAAGCAAAATGCAATTTAGGGAATTGTGGAGAGCATGCAGCAATAGCAGAAATGTTAAAAAATAATGAAACTGAAATTGATAAGATAGTAGCATATTCAGCAAAAGGACAAATTTATGCTCCATATGGTAGATGTAGAGAGCTAATTCGTATGGTTAATGATAAAAATTTGAATACGATAGTGATGGTGGCTGAAAATAAAGTATGTACATTAAAAGATTTATTACCAGAAATGTATATAAGCAAAAAAGATTCTGTAGAAAATGGTAATTAAAAGAGGAGGTATAATGCCAGAAGATATACCAAGACCAAGTAAAAGTACAAAACAAATAGAAATAAAATATAAGAAATTCTTATTAGTTCGAAATGGAGAGAATAGATATGATAAAAAATATAATATTTGATTTATCTGAAGTAATTATTTCTGGATATTATGGAGTAGAAAAAATAATAGAACAAAATACAAAAATATCAGCAGAAGAATTTTTGAAAAGAAAAAAAGAAACTATCAATATATTTTTAGACACAATGAGAGGGAAATATACAGAAGATGAATATATATAAGCACTAATACAAAATACAAATTGGAATGAATATAAAGAGATAATAAAAAATTTATTAGACAAAATTTAGATACAAAAGTAGAGGGGACAATGAAAATAATAGAAAATCTAAAAGAAAAATATAATCTTATTTTGTTATCAGACCACGTAAAAGAATGGGTAGAGTATATATTAAGTACGAATAAAGATTTAGAAGTATTTAAACGTAAATATTTTTCATACGAATATGGAATGTTAAAAAATGAAGATAGAACTTTTAAATATATTTTAGAAAATGAAAAAATGATACCATGTGAAACGATATTTATAGATGATAACAAAGATAATATAGAAGTAGCAAATAGAAATAATCTTAAAGGAATAATATTTGAAAATCCTAAACAATTAAAAGATAGATTGAAAATATTAAATATTTTAGAGAATAAGTAAATCTAGAAAGTGGAGTTATAGTTTTAAAGAGAGCGTATGAAAGTATGCTCTTTTTAATAAGAAGAAAACAAAACAAAATTTCGCAAAACTATTGAAAATATATTGGGAATGTGATATAAAGATAGGAAAAAACAAATTTTTGCTATTTCATCATTTGAAATGGCAAAAATTAGAAAAGAGGTAAAAATGGAACCCAATAATAGTATTAAATTATTTGAAGATAAAAATATTAGAGTAGCATGGAATGAAGATGAGGAGAATTGGTATTTTTCAGTAGTAGATGTGGTGGGGATTCTTACTAATAGTGATTATCAAAAATCGAGAAATTATTGGAAATGACTTAAAAATAAGCTAAATCAGGAAGGAAGTCAGTTGGTTAGTAATACTAACCAACTGAAAATGAAATCCGCTGATGGAAAATATTATAATACAGATGTAATGAATACAGAGCAAATTTTAAGATTAGTGCAATCAATTCCATCAAAGAAAGCAGAGCCATTTAAATTATGGCTTGCACAAGTTGGAAAAGAAAGGATTGAAAAAAGAAAACCTACGTGATAATATGACCAATATGGAATTGGTTTTAAATATGCTTGCAGAGACGTCTTCAACAGAAATATCAAAGAGTAGTGAGCTACATGGGGTTAGCGGAGCAGAAGCATCAGTTATAAAAGGTGGTAACATTGCTAGAATAGCGAGACAACAATTGGAAAAAGAGACAGGAAAAAAGGTGATTTCTAATAAAAATGCAAAAGAAATAAGGAAATTAAGTGAAGGAACGAAAAGATAAATTTAAAGAAAGTGTGAGTGATATTAAAAAGGAAAAGATATGTGATATAAATAGTAGGAGATTAAAATAAATTTAAACTGTTTGGTAATTCTGAACAATTGAGAGAGGAGAACTTAGATGGAAAATAATATAATGAATAAAACAGAAAAAAACTTTGAAGATATTAAACATATTGATGAAAATGGAGTGGAATTTTGGTATGCAAGAGAACTAATGGAAATGTTAGAATATAGTAAGTGGGGAAATTTTATTAAAGTCATAGATAAAGCAAAGAAATCCTGTGAAAATAGCAATAATACTATATTTGAACATTTTGCCGACGTCGGCAAAACGATCAAAATGCCTAAAAATGCAGAAAAAACAATAGAGGATATAAAATTAACAAGGTATGCATGTTATTTAATAGCGCAAAATGGAGATAGTAGGAAAAAGCAGGTTGCATTAGCACAAACATATTTTGCAGTTCAAACAAGAAAGCAAGAAATAACAAGGCAAGAATATGAGCAATTAAGTGAAGATGAAAAAAGATTATATACAAGACAAAATGTTAAAGATAAAAATAAATATTTATTTGATACAGCAAAACTTGTAGGTGTTAAAAATTATGGTAAATTTAATAACTATGGATATAGAGGATTATATAAGGAGCACTACCAACAAGGACAATTATTGGTATGTGCTCCATTACTTTAAAATTTAATATTAAAGTTTTGTTATCATTCGGAAGGAAATCCGATTTACACAACTTTTACGATAGGCTCTGTGCTCCATTACTTTAAAATAGTACAGATTAAGCTGTTTTTATTTTTTTAATACTTTCCTGAAAAGCATTTTCTAGCTCATATTCATTTAGTGGAAAATTTATAATTCCAATTCCATTATAGTAAATGTCTATTTGCTGAGTTGGTTTACCATTTACCTTTTCTGATTGATATACATATATTTTATCAATCAATTCATTTATAATTTCTGGTGTAAGTTCTGAAATTTCAGTGTATTGTTTTACTTTACTAACAAAAGATGTTAAATCTAGTTCTTGCTGTTTAGTTGTATCGAACTTACTAGCTAATTCTTTAACTTTGCTTTTAAGTTCTTTTTGTTCTTTTTCATAATTTGATGATAGAGTAGTAAATCTTTCATCTGTAATTTTGCCAGAAATGTTATCTTCATAAATATGCTGTATCAAGTTATCAATATCTTTTATTCGTTTTTCATATTGTGATAATAATTTTTTGTTTATGCTATCTATTTTTTTCTGTTCTTCAAGTGAAGTTTCAAGTTTTTGTTTTATAAATAAATCTTCATAAGAACGAATATAAGATAGGACTTGTTTAATATTTTCTAAAACTAATTCCTTTAAGATATGTTCTCTAATAGTATGACTTGTACATGATTTAGAAGAAGTATTTTTATATTTTGAGCATCTATAAAAATGTCTGTTTTCTGTATAACTTCTCGAAGTACAATAATATAATTTTGAGCCACAATCTTTACAAAATAAATGTCCTGAAAATATATTTACTTTACCAATCTTAGTAGGACGTTGTCTATTTTCTCGAATGCGTTGTACAGTATTCCAAGTTTCTTCATCAATGATAGGTTCATGTGTATTTTTAAAGATTTTCCATTGTTCTTTTGGAAAATAAATTTTACTTTTATCTTTAAAAGATTTAGTTGTGCCTTTAAAATTTACTGTATCTCCAATATATTCTTGTCTAAATAAGATGTCATATATAGACCTATCCTGCCAACAATATTTGACTTCAGATATATGATAATTGCATAAGCCATGGATTGCTTTATATTCTTTTGGAGTTGGAACTTCTTCTTGTTTTAATATATTGCATATTTGATGAGTTCCATATCCTTGAATACTTCCTATTTTGTAATAATTTATCCAACCTATTACCAATTGATTTACTTCTCTTATTGTTACACCCAATGGTTTTGATACTGCTTTCTTTCTTTTAAGTATCTCTTTTGCTTTCTTATATAGCTTAGCTTTTCTGTCATTTGCTGGTTTGCATTGCCATCCTTTGCTGTTCTTCCAAAATGTAAATCCTAGAAAATTGCTTTTGGTTGGTCTTACTATTTTTGTTTTACTTGCACTTACTTTTAAAAACAATTTTCTTTCTAGCCACTTCGTTACTGATTTCATAACTCTGTTTGCTGACATTTCACTTCTAACGAATATATTACTATCATCTGCGTATCTTACAAACCTTAATCCTCTACTTTCTAATTCTTTATCAAACTTATCTAAGTATATGTTCGATAATATCGGTGATAACGGTCCTCCTTGTGGTACTCCCTCTTTTGATGCACTTACTAATCCATTTCCCATTATTCCTGCTCTTAGAAATTTCCTTATTAGGTTTAGAGTTATTTTATCATTTACTTGTTCCCTTAGTATTGAGATTAATTTATCATGATTTACTGTGTCGAAGTACTTCTCGATGTCTAGGTCTATTACCCATTCATAGCCCTCGTTTAGATCTATTATTGCTTCTTCTACTGCTTTGTGACAACTCCTGCTTATTCTAAATCCATGGCTATGTTCGCTAAATATTGGTTCATAGATTTTACTTATTTCTTGTACTATTGCTTGTTGGATTACTCTATCAACAACATTTGGTATTCCTAATGGTCTTTTACTTCCATTGCTTTTTGGTATATATACTCTTCTAACTGGCTCTGGTTTATATTTCATTTCTATTATTGCTTCTTTAATTTCTTCCTTGTGTTCTTTGAAATATTCGTCAATTTCTTTCACTGGCATTTTATCAATTCCAGGTGCGCCTTTATTACTCTTGACCTTTTCCATTGCCTCTTTTATGTTTTCGTCACTTAATATTTTGTCTATTAATCTCATTTGCTGCTCCTCCTTCTATTCGTAAATATTTCAAGATTATCCCCATTACTTTTACCAACAATGATTACGTTTCATTGTTTTTAGGCTATCCTCATTTTCGGACTACTTGATTATTGCTCATAGTGATTTGCACTATGTAAACATTTGGTCCTTTGATAGTTTAGGCTTACTACCTACTATGACCTCAGCTGACCCCCTAACTATTTGCTTTTTTCTCGCACGTGTTTCCACGCGTTAGGGTCTCTCGGGGTAAGGCAATTATCTTTCTCTTCACAACCTCTTGATTTACTGCTTTGGTTTTACGTTTACCTTTTGGACTTCGGTTTGATGGGCAACCTTATCCACCATTTAGCCTTATATCAAGTTTCTGTTCGTAGGTTCGATAGATTTGTTACACCACTTCCTTCACTCATAGCATTACTGCTAACAGCTTGTGGTTCGCTACGCTTGGCGGTAACTACCTGCGACTAGACTTTCACTAGTTAGATAAGTGTCATGCCCGACACACCCAGTAAAGGCACTTCTGCTAACGCAGTCAGTGCCTTTACTTTTATAAACTTCATAAATATAAACAAATGTTCTTGAAAAGCATTGACAAATATATGAATTTTATATATAATCAATAAAAATAAAGAAAGTAGGTAAATAATGGATTTAGAAAAGAAATATAATAATTCTATGGTTATTAAATACCAAAATACAGATAATGTAGTAGAAGATATATGTTCTATTATTGAGTCAGCACGAAATTATGCTTATCAATCTGTAAATATTGCATTAGTAGAACGAAATTGGTTTATTGGTTATAGAATTGCAGAAGAGGAATTAAAAGGCGAAAATAGAGCAGATTATGGAACAGAGATATTGAAAAAATTATCTAAAGAGTTAAAAAAGGAATATGGAAAAGGATTTGAATTAAGAAATTTATACTACTTTTTACAATTTTACAAAACTTTTCCAAACATTTTGCACTCAGTGAATGCAAAATCTAATATAATACTTTCTTGGACACACTATAAAACTTTATTGCAGGTTGAAGATATAAAAGCAAGAGAATGGTATGCAAAAGAAACAGCTGAACAAACTTGGAGTGTAAGAACTTTACAAAGAAATATTTCATCTCAATATTATTATAGATTACTAAAATCACAAGTTAAAGAACCTGTAATTGAAGAAATGAAAGAAAAAAATAAAGAACATTATTTAATGGACAAACTAGAATTTATCAAAAATCCACTGATAGCAGAATTTTTAGGTTTTTCATTACAAGATACTTATACAGAAACAGAACTAGAAACAAGCATTATAAACAATTTGCAAAAATTTTTAATGGAACTTCGGAAAAGGTTATGCTTTTGTAGAAAGACAACAGCATATTCGTACAGAAAAAGGCGATTATTATATTGATTTAGTTTTTTACAATTATATCTTAAAATGTTTTGTATTGATTGACTTAAAAACTAATCAAGTAACACACCAAGACATAGGACAAATGGATATGTATGTAAGAATGTATGATGAATTAAAGAAAGCTAAAGATGATAATCCAACAATAGGTATTTTACTTTGTTCTGATACAGATACAGATGTAGCAAGATATTCTATATTAAATGGAAACGAGCAATTATTTGCAACAAAATATAAAACATATTTACCAACAGAAGAAGAACTAAAAGCTGAAATTGAAAGTCAAAAAGCAATATTTGAGATACAGCAATTAGAGAAGAAGGAAAATAATATAGTAACAGAAAACAAATAAAAAGGAGCAAATATGGAAGAAAAACAAGAAAAAAATATAGAGCAGATATTAGATATTATGAAAAATAGCTATAATCAGTATTATAATAGAATGCAAAGTATTGATAACAAAAGTGGATTTTTTATTGCATTTCATGCTGCAGTTTTATTATTAGTAGTAGACCCAGAAAATATAAAAGAAATACTTCAAATACATTGTTCAAATTTAGGCGAAACGTTAAAATATGCTAGTATAGCTATATTTACAATTTTTGCATTTATATTAGCAATTATAGCTATATGTTTATTTATATGCAGCTTAAAATCAAGAAATATAAAATATTTGCCTGCAACAATATGTGATGATAAATATTATAATTGTGAAAATATAGATTTGAAAAAAGAATTAATAAAAGGCTACAAAGAAATTTCCCAATATAATGAAAAAATAATTGAAAAAAAACACAGTTTATATAATTATGCTTCTATAATAACTCTTATACAGGTTATTTTTATTGGAATAAAACTGATTTTTCAAATGATATAGGAGGTGGAGTAAATGAAGGAAGAAAATGATACAAATAATAATGATAATAATGAAAATAATAATGTTTCAACTTGTCCACCAATAGAAATTGGAATGCACCAAAATAGTTATAAACCTAAAAAGGACATAGAAAAAAGATAATAATAAAATTTTTTTTAGGAGTAGCCAAAACTGAGCCTAATTTTTTAACAATATATTAATTCTTTAAATATAATTTCTTCAACTGAATGCTTATAATTATTCATGAGTCCAGTCCATTTTAAAGGGTCAGTATTTTTCAAGTTTTCATCAATAGGATTTTTTTCTAGCATTTGTTTCATAAGTAGTTCAAATCTTGATATAGCTTGTTTATCAGTTTCTACAATATGTTTTCTTAAAGTCTTGTTCATAAACATTATTATATATTCTGCTTTCTTCTGACTTTTTAAATATTCTAATCTTAAATGACCATACTTTCCAATAATATAATCATTTTCATATTCTTCTTTCTCTAAATATAAGTCAGGGACAAAATAGTCTCCTTCTTTGTAATAAGTTATTTCTACCATAGTTAAAACCTCCATAAATTGATTTTCACTACAAATTTGACTAAATAATTTATATCTTTAAACGGCTATCTAACACAATAAAATTTTTGAAGAAATCTATAAGAAAAATTTTGTCCTTATTAGAATTCTCCCAATGGAGAAACATCCAAAGATATAGCAAATAGAAAAGGTATATCAGAAAAAGAAGATATATTAGACTATATGAGTAGTACAGAACTTGCCGCAAACTTATTTAGAATAACACAAACAGATGAGGTATTAAAAAATAGAAATATCAATAATGAAGAAGAGGCATGTATAACACATCATAAAGTAGGACAAGCAGTGAGACAGACCATAAAAAGAATAGGTGGTACTATGCCAGAAGATTTACCAACACCAAGTAAAAGTACAAAACAAATAGAAAAAGAGAAAAGCAAAGGATTAGAGAAGAAATGATAGAATCAATTAATAAGAAATTCTTATTAGTTCAAAATGAAGGAAATAGACAAGTAAAAAGAAACATTGACCATTACAATTTAGATATGATAATAGCATTAGGATACAGAGTGTAATCACAAGTTGCAACATGGAAAAATATCACATAAAGAAGCAGTAGAAAAGGCGCAAAGAGAATTTGAAATATATAGAGAAAGGGAAATGAAGCAATTAGAAAGTGATTTTGATAAAATGATGAAAATGTTAAATGAAAATAATAAATAAAAAAACACTACGTAAAACATACATTAATCTAATCTTGAATATGTATAAACAAGAGGTGATGAATATGGGGCAAAAGGGGTTAGATTTTAAGCATAAGGAAGTTGTGAATATAAAGGATGGACGTAGGCTTCGGGTTTGTGCAAGATGTAACAGCAGATTTAGAAAGTGGGATGATTACTTCTATAATTGTGCCACGGAAGCAACAAATTACTTAGTATGTTTTCGGGAAATAATGATATTGTGATTCCGTGGAAGGATATTCGTTGTATAGGAGATGACATCATTCTAGTAGAAGTTTAAGAAAATCAAAAAAGCACTATGCTTTTTTGATTTTCTTTGGTATAATAAGGTCATTATAAAAAAAGGAGAGAAAAGAAAGTGGAGGACAAGCAATTAAAAATAAAATTTAATCTAATCGCAATTGTATGTATTATAATTTTCTGTTTTGCTATTACACCAATTACTTTGCAAAATGATACATTTTATACCATAAAAATAGGAGAACATATTGTAAATAGTGGAAATATTGATATGAAAGACCCATTTTCAATGCATGATTTACCCTATACCTATCCTCATTGGTTATATGATGTAGGAATTTATTTCATTTACCAACTAGGAGGAATGGCAGGAATTTATCTATCTACTGTAATACTGGCATGTATGTTAGGTGTTACTGTATATATTACGAATAAAAAGATAGTAAAAAACGAATTGGTATCGTTTTTATTAACCATGGGAGTGATGTATATTATCACAGGCTTTATTGCAGCAAGAGCACAACTTGTTACCTTTATTTTATTTGCACTAACCGTATACTTTATTGAACAATTTTTGGAAACAAAGAAAAAGCGTTATGCGATTGGCTTAATTGTAATTCCAACGGTTATTGCCAATGTTCATTTAGCAGTATGGCCATTTTACTTTATTATTTTCCTACCATATATTGCGGAGTATCTAATTGCTTTATTGGTAGATTCTCATATAATTTATAAGGTACAAAAAAGATATTATGAGTACAAAATACAACAAACACAAAACAAACCAACCAAAGAAGAGAAATGCCCAAATAGGCAAGATAAAATAGAAATCCTACAAAATAAGCGACAAATGTTAGAAGATAAATTCAAACAAAGCTTACAAAAACAAGCAGAAAGAAGAAAAAATCCATATAAAATTAGGATACAAAGAAAAGATAGCGTTAAATGGTTAATTGTGATTATGCTAATTTGTGTATTAACAGGACTACTTACTCCACTTGGAGATACGCCATATACCTATTTAGTAAAAACAATGCAAGGAAATACGACCAAAAGTATTAATGAGCATTTGCCAATGGTATTAATTCAAAATAGAGGAACACTAACCATTCTTGCCATTGTACTATCAATATTAGTATTTACCGATACCAAAATACGCCTAAAAGATTTTTTTATGCTAGGAGGTCTAATCATTTTAGCACTATCTTCAAAACGACAGCTGTCAATGCTTACGCTAATTGGGGTATATTCGATTAATCGATTAGTTTGTGATTTATTCCATAAATATGATAAAGACGGAACCGAAAAGTTCATGAAAAATATTACCTCTGGTTTTGGAGCAGTGATTACAATATTACTCGTAATTTTAGTTAGTATTGTAGAATTTAAACCACAGGCAGGAAATAAGTTTATTGATGAAAAAACCTATCCTGTACAAGCAGTTGAGTGGCTAAAACAAAATGTAAATGTAAGCGAAATACGTTTGTATAATGAATATAATTATGGAAGCTACGTCTTATACCAAGGAGTACCAGTCTTTATCGATTCAAGAGCAGATTTATATACACCAGAATTTAATGGGGATAAAGACAAGGATATTTTTACCGATGCACTTCAAATTGCGAATGTTAGTAAATATTATGAAGATGGATTTGAAAAGTATGATTTTACGCATTTACTAATACCAAAAAATACAAAAATCAATATGTTTATTAAACGTGATGAAAACTACAAAGAATTGTATAAAGATGATCATTTCATTATATACGAAAGACAAGAACAATAAAAGGAAAAGAAAGGGGAAGATTAGTGAATTTAAGCTAATCGATATAAAAAAGTGAGGGAACAAAAAGAAAATAAAAGGTTAATGTGGCCAATTCTAATGTTTATAGGACTATTAGGAATTGACCAAATTGTAAAAATAATTGCTATTTCAAATAATTGGAATGTAACCATACTTGAAAATGTGCTTAACTTGAAATTAGTATTTAATAATGGAATTGCTTTTGGAATAGGGCAAGGAACGAGTATGGGAACTTTCATTGTTAGTAATCTAATTGTACTAGGAATTATCATACGTTTCATTTGGATACAAAAAGACCAAATGGATAAACCAACCATGTATGCACTGTTTATCATTGTGAGCCGGAGGAATAGGAAATGTTATAGATCGAGTATGTAGAGGAAATGTAGTAGATTTTATCCAAATTTTCCCAAATACTCATTTTCCAGTATTTAATCTTGCCGATATTTATATTGTAATTGGTTGGATAGCACTTGCTTTTTGTTTTGCATTATATAGTTATAAAGAAATACAGGAAAGAAAAAGGAAAAAACAATAAAAGGAGAAGAAAATAGAGTTTGAAAAAAATAGAAGTAATGAAAAATGAAAACATACGATTAGATAAATGGATAGCACTTGAATGTGAGGAATTATCAAGAAATCGTTTGCAAAAGTTAATAGAAGAAAAAAAGATATACATCAATGGCAAGTGTGCAAAAGCTTCTACAAAAGTAAGTTTAGGAGATGTAGTAGAAATTGAAGAAGTACCTGTAAGAAAGACAAGTTTACAGGCACAAGACATTCCAGTAGAAATTATCTATGAAGATAGTGACATCATTGTTGTAAACAAACCAAAAGGAATGGTAGTACACCCAGCAAATGGAAACCCAGATGGGACGTTAGTAAATGCTATTATGAATATTTGCAAAGATAGCCTATCAGGAATTGGGGGAGAATTACGACCAGGTATTGTTCATAGGTTAGATAAAGATACTTCTCGGATTAATTATCATTGCCAAAAATGATACCGCCCATATGGTGTTAAGTGAAAAATTAAAAAATCACGAAATAAAAAAGACGTATCTTGCTTTGGTAAGAGGGTGTGTAAAAGAAAACGAAGCCACCATTCATATGCCAATTGCCAGAAGTACAAAAGATAGAAAAAAAATGGCAGTTGCAAAAGAAGGAAAAGATGCAATTACTCATTTCAAAGTGCTTGAAAGATTTGAAGGCTATACCTTTTTAGAAATTAAAATCGAAACAGGAAGAACCCATCAAATTCGTGTTCATATGGCACACATTGGTTATCCCATTGTAGGAGATATGGTGTATTCCAATGGTAAGAACCCATTTGGAGTAGAAGGGCAAATGCTACATGCGTATCATTTGGTATTTGAACATCCCATTACTCAAAAGGAAATAAACCTAAAAGCTCCATTACCAGAGTATTTTGAAGAAGTATTAAATGATTTAAGAAAATACCCCTGCCATTAAAAACGTAAGGGGTATTTTTAAATCTATATAAACTTTATACGATATTTCGTATAAAGAAAGTAAAAACATAGCTTGTATAGTAGTATATGAAAGAAAAACAAAAAATGTGACAAGGAGGAGATAATGGAAGAGATACGATTACAAAAATATATGGCAGATTGTGGAATTGCATCTAGGAGAAAATGTGAGGAATATATTTTAGAGGGTAGAGTAAAAGTAAATGGAAAAATACAAAGTAGACTAGGTGCAAAAATAAATCCGAAAAAAGATGAAGTGTGGTTTGATGGGAAGAAAATAGGGGAGCAAGAAGAAAAGGTATATATTTTGCTAAATAAACCAATCGATTATGTTACAACAGCCAATGACCAATTTGGAAGAAAGAATGTATTGGAATTGATAAAAGGCGTAAATAAAAGGATTGTCCCAGTAGGAAGGCTAGATATGTATACTTCCCGGAGCCTTATTATTAAGCAATGATGGCGATTTTGTTTATCAAATCACACATCCCAAACATGAAATTAATAAAACCTATGTAGTAACCCTAAAAGGAATCATAACGAAAAACGAAAAACAACAATTAGAAGAAGGACTACCAATCGAAGATTATATTACAAAACCAGCTAGGGTAAACTTATTAAAAATAGAGAAAGAAAAAAATAGGTCCAGAATTGAAATTACAATCCATGAAGGCAAAAACAGACAAGTACGAAAAATGTGTGAAGCAATAGGTCATACCGTTATAGCACTACACAGAAGTAAAATAGGAGACCTAACGGTAAAGGACCTAAAAATAGGAGAGTGGAGATATTTAAGAAAAGAAGAGGTAAAAAACTTAAGAAAATAGTACAATGCATAGCAATTTTTTAGGAGAATAGAGAGGAACTACAATTGCTTATTCCCCTCTATTCTTCTCATTTTGCATTATATGAGAGCTTTGCTTTGAACAATATACCATAAACCGCCTAACTATAAAAATAGTTTAAAGAATTTATATGAGGAAATGCAACGAATTACAAAAAAATATATTTACAATTCTCAAAATTATCGATATAATAGCACTAACAAAAGAAAAAAGGTGTGATGATATGGAAAACCAACGATTTATTCCAGAGGGTTGGGAAATGATAGCAAAACCAATAACACATCCTGAATTAACAAAAGCATATCAAACAGGGGATATCATGCAAGGGCTTGTAACAAAGTGTGATTCTAATTATAATTTGTATGTTGATATGGGAAACCATATACAAGGTATGATTCCAAGAGAAGAAGTAGAAGCGGTTAATATTGATGAAACTGGATTTCCAAAACCTAATGTTTGTGCACGGAAAAGTAAATAAAATAGTACAATTTAAGGTAAAAGATATTCCAAAAGAAGACCTTGCCATTTTATCGAGAAAAGCAGTAGGACAAGAAGCACTAGATTGGGTGCAAAAGGAATTACAACCTCGGAATAGTAGTATGTGGAATTGTGCGAAACATACGACCATATGGCGTGTTTGTCGAAATAGGAGGAGGCATTGCAGGGTTACTTCATATTGAAGATATTTCGGTTGCAAGAATAAAATCGCCAGAAGAACGATTTCAAATTGGACAAAAAATCAATGTTATGGTAAAATGGATAGACAGGAACCATAAAAGAGTTGTTTTAACTTATAAAGAACTTTTAGGAACTTGGGAAGATAATATTAAGGAATTCTTGGAAGGAGACATCGTAGAAGGGATTGCAAGGCAGGAAGAGAAACAAAAAAACGGTATTTTCGTCGAGCTAAAACCAAATTTGGTGGGATTAGCCGATTATAAAGAAAATATACAATATGGGCAAAAAGTCCAAGTTAGCATTAGGAAAATTATACCAGAAAAGAAAAAAGTAAAATTAGTATTTGTAGGAGGGATTTAATTATGGTTGAAGATAACCAAATTGAAGCAAAAAGTTCACCATTCGCAATTCGTCAGGGTGAAATTAAAGTATTTGACGGAAAAGATGGATATGTATCCATGAATCAAATTGTCCATAAAATTAATATTGGACATATTAATGATTTACACTTTAAAATATTAGAGTTAGTAAATGAATTTGAATTTATTACATCAAGACAATTATGCCAAATTTTAACTTGGAAAGGAATCGATTATAAATCACAAGACAAGTTAAATAACAAATTAGAACAAATGGTAAAATCCAAAATTTTAACAAGATATTACTTTAGTTCAGAAGAGGGAAAAGGAATTTACCGTATTTATAGTTTAGAAAAGATGGGAAAATATCTGTTAACTTCTAAAGAAATTGAATGTAAATGGCAACCAACCGATAATACCAAACCAGTTGCAATGATTAAAAAGAGACTAGCAGGAAACCAAACCATTTTAGCCTATTTAAGAAAAGTAAAAGCATTTGATGAATATACGGTAAAACCAACCATTACAGCAAAATCACTTGCCAAAACTTTTAAATCAACAGGTGGTAGTGTAAAATTAACCAAAAACAATAAATCGATTATCTTTGTATTTGAAGTAATAAGAAGAGAAGAAGATTGGGAAACAAAATTAGTAGAAAAGGCACGTTTATACCAAGACTTTTATGCAAACTTTGTAGCAGGAGATTCCGGTTTTTCTGCAATGCCACAATTAATTTTCATTTGCGAAGATGAAAAACACATGGCAGAATGCTTTAAAACCATTGTAACAAACAAAATAGAAATACCACAAATTAAATTATATTTCTCTACAGATTTAAGACAAAATAACGAGACTTTAGCAAAAACATTAGTAGAGTTTCGATTAGATGAACAAACTAACAAATATAAGATGGACGATGTAGAGCTTAAATTATTAGATTAAAAAAACAAACTTTGCTTATGCAAAGTTTGTTTTTTATAATATCTATTGATTTCCTTTTTTAAAATCAAACACAATGGCGTCATTGTTATCGAATAAATAACTAGAATCGGTGTTGTCCATTTTGATTGGGTCGGTATCGCCGTTTGAGTCAGAATTGTAATCCATTTTGGTTAAGTCAATTTTTCTTTTTTTCGTTACTCTTTCTTCTTCTGCAATACCACTTGTAAATTTTGCAAAATCATAAGATTTGCTAGGGTGTGGTTCTTTGTATTTATCTTCCATAAAATCAACTTTTCCATCACCATATTGGTTTTTCCCTTTTAAATCCTTAAAACTATAAGCACACATTTTGAATCCAAGGGCTTGTAACTTACCAGCCTTAATATTAGCTTTCCAATCCCATTTAGGATTACTAATTTTAGAGTCATATTCTACCTTGTCTGCATTGTAAGTTACATTATATAGCCATTCTCTATGGTCATTAAATTCTTTTTCCCAAATTTCACTTTCTTCACGAGTAAGACCACCAAATACAAGCTTTGTTGTAGCATTGGTTAAAATAGAAGCACGGTATTTGGATTGACCGTGGAAACCAAGTTGTGCCAAGTTTTGAATGGAAAGCATGGTTCCTACATGATATTTTCGATAAATTGTATATAGTGGTTCTGTAGCAGGACCAACATAATCAGCAAAATCATCTACATAGAAGAAGTGTGGTATTCTCGATTTTTCACCACCAGGTCTTCTGAGAACAGCAAATTGCATAAGGAGAATAAAAAATAGTCCAAAGGCTTTATAAGCAGCAGCTCCTAAATCTCCTCGTCTTGTACATACTAAAGTCACTTCACCATTTGCAAGCATTTTGTCAAAATCAAGATTATTTTTACGATTACATAGTACATTTCTTACATTAGCAAGTCGTAATAAATTATCTAATTCGGTAATAGCAGAATATACATATTTTTGTGTTTCTGCACGAATTTCTCCATCACGGTAGAAATTCTTTTTAAAATAGCCAAGTTGTAAAGAATATTCCTCTGCAAGTTCTGGAATTTCTTCTAATTTATGACACATATCTTCTACTAAATCAAAATCGTTTAACATTTTTAACATGTCTTCTAAGTTTGGTAAGTCACCATTATGAAGTCTTGGGTACATGACTTTTAATAAAATAGATAAGTTTTCTACTGCTTGTGCTGCTGAGTTTTCTCGGTACGTTTCTTCTTCACCAGAATGGTTGGTTTTATACATTCCTCGAATAACGGTAGAAACGGCCACTGCTGTTAAGGCAGGTTCTTCAAATACAAAAGGGTTTAATCCAAGTGAACCTATATCATTTGGGTCTACCAAATTTATTTTTACATTATAATTATTGGCAACATCACGCATACGTTTGGTAGATTCAATATCTGGTGCAATAAAGGTTAATCCTAAATCACGATAAACAATACCATTTGAACCTTTATCATGATAAATCATTTTATTTAAATAAGCTTTAAAAATAGCTTCTTTTCCGGAAGTAGGGGTTAACATGTTTAAATTAAAGTTTTCATTTAGGTAATGATTATCATAAGGAAGGTTTAAATGGGCAATTCCTGTTTTTAATGCGGTAAATCCCATTTCTTTGGAAACTTCCTTAAAGAAGTTTTTCTTTTCAATATCTCTTGCAATCATTGGTTCAAAAACCATCATTGTTTTTCCTGTACCAGAATAACCAACAATAAGTGCTGGGTCAAATCTTCTTGCTTCTGGAATTTTAGCAAGATGACCTTTTATTTTATCACGGCAAAGAACGTTTTCGCAGGTATATGGTCCCATACCAACTTTTTTATCGGATAAGTCAATACCAGAATAATCGTTAATACCATCACGAATATCTTTGTTTTCATTAAGTCCAGTAAATAACCATTTAAATAATGGATAAAAAGTAACAAGAGGCAGATAAATGGCAATTGCTTGAAAGGCTGGGCGAATTAAGTTTGAAAATTCGCTTACAATGGTAGTATAATTTGGAATTGAAACAAACAATAACCATAAAATCGCATTTAACCATTGCACTGCCATGGAAATTCCGACAACATACAAACTAACGCAGTAAACATATAAAAAGGTTACCTTTGTCCAATACGATTTGGCAAAACTAGAAGAGCCCGAAAATAGGAAGGCAAATACAGGACAAGCAAGTGCTATGGTATAGGTAATTGGTCCCCAATACGAAACCCCAATTCCAGTAAAGAATAACATTAGCAATTCCACAATTCGGTCTACCATAATATATATTGTAGCAAGGGTTAATAAATAAGTAACAAAAGTATTTCGGTCAGTCCCAAGCCATTTTAAAAATTTATCAAAACGTTTTAACAATTTGTTCACCACTTTCTTCTTTATAAAAAGATACACTATATATTATCCTACAAAATCAAGAAAAAATCAAGAAAAAAAGCTAAAAAAACTGTGAAATTTGTACAAAAATTCCTTACAAACTTTTCAAAAATACTTGAATGTTCTTATAAATTTGCATATAATGGGTAATAACAAAAAGGAGAAGGGAAGAAAATATGCAAAAAGAAAAAAAGAGTAGAGCCAAAGAAAGCTTTATGCAAGGCGTTTTTGCAATGATGTTTTCACAGGTGTTAATTAAAGTAATTGGATTAATATATAAGTTGTATTTAACCAATCGAGAAGGATTTGGGGATGAAGGAAATGCCATTTATACTTCTGGATTTTATATTTATTCTTTACTACTAACTCTTTCTTCCGTAGGAATTCCAAATGCAATTTCAAAATTGGTATCCGAAAGAGTGGCACTTGGTGATAACAAAGGAGCAAACCGAATTTATAAAATTGCATTTTTGACGTTTGGACTTATGGGGTTAATTGGTACAGGAATTTTATTTTTTGGTGCCCATTATATATCCAATGTCATTATTCAAATTCCAGAAGCAGAAATGACATTAGTTGCTTTATCACCATCGATTTTCTTTGTTTCGCTACTTAGTGTTATTCGAGGGTATTTTAATGGAAATAGTACTTTAAAAGTAACGGCTAACTCACAAACATTAGAACAAATTTTTAAAACGGTATTAACGATCGTATTTGTTGAAATTGTTGCTATTATAATGGGAGCTAACACTACGATTATGGCAGCAGGAGCAAACCTTGCTACTACAGTAGCAACCATTGGAAGTTTTATTTATTTATTTGTATATTATAAACACAATCGAATGCTAAGCATTAACAAACCAGGAGTTATTACGAAAAAAGAAAGTGTAACAAAGATTATTAAAAATATTTTACAAGTATCTGTTCCAATCTCGCTTAGTGCTGTACTATCGTCTATTAATAAAAATATCGATTCTACCACAGTAGTTCGAGGGCTTAAAAATTTTATGGAAGAAGGAGCTGCAAAAGTACAATATGGTATATTAAGTGGAAAAGTGGATACATTAACTTCATTACCACTATCTTTTAATATCGCATTTGCGACCGCGTTAGTACCAGCCCTTTCCTATGCAAGGGCAAAAGGAGATATGGTAACAGCAAATAAAAGAGTTGGTTTTTCGATATTAGTAACCATTTTGATAGGACTTCCCTGTAGTATAGGAATGGTCATTTTTGCAGAACCAATTTTAAAATTATTATTCCCAAACCAGGCAGCAGGGGTGGTAATCTTACAAATTAGTGCACTTAGTATTATTTTTGCAGTACTAGCACAAACCATTAATGGAGCCTTACAAGGAATTGGAAAAGTAATGGTTCCAGCAACTGCTTTTGCTGTAGGAGTCGCTATAAAATTAATTATGAATATTACATTAGTGCCAATACCAGAAATTGGTGTAAATGGTGCAGCACTTGGAAATGTAGTATGTAACTTAATTGCCTGTATCATTGGATTTTCAGTATTACGAAAGAATTTGAAAATATCCTTTCCTTTTATGAAATACATTGGAAAACCAGTTTTTGCAACAGGAATTATGGCAGTTTGCTCGTATGCGGTTTATATCATATTATTAAATATGATTCCTTTACGAATAGCAGCAATCCTTGCGATAGGTTTTGCGGTAATTACTTACGTACTTGCAATTGTTAATTTAAAAATATTTACAAAAGAAGAAATACACATGATTCCATATGGACAAAAAATCTACAAAATCCTTGTAAAATTAGGTCTTTACAAGGAAAAAAAGATAGCATAAATGTTAAGTCAATTTAGCAAAAAACAGGAAAAACTTAGAAAAATAAGGGATTAAAAGAAAAAAATAAAAGAAAAAAAGAGGGATTTTATAGAAATTTGACGAATAATTATAGTGTAGTTGAAAGATACTACATAAAAGAAAAACTTTTAGGAGGTAATTTAAATGAACAAATCAGATTTAATCGCAGCCATAGCTGCTAAGACAGGAGAAACAAAAAAAAGTGCTGAAACAGCTGTTAATGCTTTCGTTGACGTTGTAACAGAAGCTTTAGTAAAAGGAGACAAAGTACAATTAGTTGGATTTGGTTCTTTCGAAGTAAGAAAAAGAGCAGCTAGAAAAGGAAGAAACCCACAAACTAAAGAAGAAATCAAAATACCAGCTTCAAAAGCTCCAGTATTCAAAGCAGGAAAAGCTTTAAAAGATTTAGTTAACAAAAAATAAGATTTGTATATGTTTAAATAAAATATATGAATTCATAGAAAAAAGAGAATGTAGCATGGGCTATGTTCTCTTTTTTTAGGTGTGCCCAGCATGGGCAACAACTTGAGGGTGAAAGTCCATTACGGTGCCTGATAGTGGCGAACCGTTAGTAAATGGCAAGGGTGTCCTTCGCGAGGAGGAATCTGAAAGAAGCCAAAGTCGCAAAATCTCGGTCTGACGAACAGAAATCACATACAAGGCTGAATTGAGCTGGGCGAGTTTGCCTAACAAAACAAAGCCCAAAAACTATCCAGAGTTCATACAGTAAATGTGGCGGATACATGAGAGGAAGGTTGTTGTTCTTACCTGGGGAGGTCTAGTATTTTGGAAATATCTTGAAATAGATATGAAAATGCTAGTAGTGATATTAGAGTGAAATATCAGAAGTCAGCAGATAGCATAGTAGTAACAGAAATGTTATGAAGGATTGAAGGTTGATAACACTTAGCCAAATCTTTAATGTACTCATTTACATAGTGCAGATAATTTAGAAATAAACTGTCTTTGTTGAGCTAGAGCGGAACTCGAAATAAATATAAAGAAGAGCATAGTAAATGGTAGCGTTAAGGGAATTGCAAAACAAAACACTAATCAAATAATTGATTAGTGCATCAGCCAACCGCCCAGTGCCGAACGGCATGCGGTGGTGGTGTGAGAGGACACTGAATAAAATAATTATTCAGTTCCTACTCGATTGTAAGAAGATATTTGATTTTCGTACACATACTCTTGTATCAAAAGTAATATTGGTTTATATTTTGATTTATCAACTAAGATTGTTTTTTCTAAAGATAATAGAGTTTCTCTTACAGATATTTTAGAAGCTCTACACATGTATTATAACAGATTACATAAAAAAATCAAGTAGGAGAAGAATTAAAAATTTCACATAAAATTTACAAAAAGCACAGGGAAAATTGGTTGACATTTTCCTTGTATTTTTTATATAATATACCATTACAAGGAAAGGAGAAAACAATGTTAAAACTACTAAAAAATCTAAAAAAAACATGGATATCGGTTGTGTTTATTGTAATTTTACTATGTGTGCAAGCATGGGCAGATTTAACCCTGCCAGATTATACCTCAAAAATTGTAAACACGGGAATTCAATCAGGGGGAATTGAACAGGTATCACCAGAGGTAATTCGTGCTTCTACCATGGAAAATTTACTAACATTTACCACGAACCAAGATGAGATATTAAACTATTATACAAAAATAGAAAAACAAGGGTTGGAAACAAACAAAGAAAACCAGTATCCTATTTTAAAAACAGAAGATATTTATGAATTAAAAGACATAACCAAAAAAGAAAGAGACGAATTAAATGAAAAAATAGCAAAACCACTTATGATAGCCAATATGCTAACACAAGAGGAAACTCAGGCTAGGATAAAAGCACAAATGTTAGAAAATGTGCCAGCAGAGCAAAGAGTGATGATGGACAGTATGAGTGTTATCCAAATTTTACAAAACATGCCAAAAGAAGAATTAGCGAATTTTGTAAATACCATGAACCAGACCATAGAGGAAAATTTGGGAACCATGGTAGAACAAGCAGCCATTTCTGTGGTAAAAGAAGAGTATCAAGCCATTGGACTAAATACAGACGCCATTCAAAACCGTTATATTATAAAAATTGGTCTACAAATGCTAGGAATTGCTTTAATTAGTATGGTTTCGGCAATTAGCATTATGTTTTTATCTTCTAAAGTAGCTGCAAGGCTTCGGAAAAACGTTACGAGATAAAGTATTTAAAAAAGTACTTGGGTTTTCACGGAGAAGAATTTACGAATTTTTCAACTGCTTCTTTAATTACTCGTAGTACCAACGACATTCAACAAATTCAAATGCTAATTTCTATGCTATTTCGAGTAGTCGTATACGCCCCAATTATGGGAATTGGAGGATTTTTACGAGTGCTTGCCAACAGCAATACCTCTATGGCATGGATTATTGGGCTTGCTATTTTAGGGGTGGTTGGTATTGTATTAGTGTTATTTATTATAGCAATGCCAAGGTTTAAAAAATTACAAGATTTAATTGACAAACTAAACCTTGTATCTCGTGAAATTTTAACAGGGTTACCAGTGATTCGTGCTTTCCATACCGAGAAGAGAGAAGAGGCTCGTTTTGAAAGTGCCAATAAAGATTTAATGAAAACCTATGTATTCGTAAACCGTGCCATGAGTATGATGATGCCAAGCTTAATGTTTATTATGAATGGCATTATGCTACTGATTATTTGGGTAGGAGGACAGAGTGTAGAAGAAGGCATCATTCAGGTAGGAGATATGATGGCTTTTATTCAATACACTATGCAAATTATTATGAGTTTCCTAATGATTTCTATGATTTCCATTATGCTACCACGTGCAGGTGTATCGGCAAAACGTATTAATGAAGTATTAGAAACCAATCCCAAAATAGTAGATCCAAGTGAGCCACAAAGTTTTGATGAAACGAAAAAAGGGCTTGTGGAATTTAAAAATGTATCCTTCCGTTACCCAGATGCGGATTCGGAATGTATTACCGATATTAATTTTACAGCAAAACCGGGAGAAACTACGGCGATTATAGGAAGTACGGGTTCTCGGAAAATCTACGATTGTAAACTTGATTCCTCGTTTTTATGATGTAACTGGAGGAGAACTTCGTATTGATGGGGTGAACATTAAAAAGGTACCACAAAAAGAATTGCGAGCTAAAATTGGGTTTGTGCCACAAAAAGGAATGTTGTTTTCTGGTACAATTGCTTCAAACATTAAATATGGAAAACCAAATATCACAGACGAACAAATGAAGCTAGCATCTTCCATTGCACAAGCAGAGGAATTTATAAAAGCAAAAGAGGAACAATATAATTCGCCAATTGCACAAGGACGGAACCAATGTATCGGGAGGGCAAAAACAACGTTTATCGATCGCAAGAGCCATTGCCATCGACCCAGAAATTTTTGTGTTTGATGATAGTTTTTCAGCACTTGATTTAAAAACCGATGCAACATTACGAACTGCTCTTGCCAAAGAAACCAAAAACAAAACCGTGATTATTGTAGCACAGCGTATCAGTACCATCTTAAATGCCGATCAAATTATTGTACTAGAAGAAGGCAAAATGGTAGGAAAAGGAACTCATGAAGAACTCATGAAATCTTGTGAAGAATACCGAGAAATCGCATTATCACAACTAGGGGAGGAGGAATTAGAATAATGGCAAAAACAGATGTAAAAAATAAAACAAGAACAATGGGACCAGGAGCGGGAATGGCACCAGTAGAAAAAGCAAAAGATGTAAAAGGCACTACCAAAAAATTAGTAAAAGATTATTTAGCAAGTTATAAAGTAGCCATTGCCATTGTACTAATTTTTGCTGTAGGAAGTACGATTTTTACAATTGTAGGTCCGAAAATATTAGGAAATGCGACCACCGAAATTTATACGGGAATTATAGGTAAATTATCGGGTGGAGTTGGAATTGATTTTGGAAAAATTGCTACCATTTTATTGACCCTTCTTGGGTTATACGTCATTAGTGCCCTATTTTCCTTTATACAAGGATTTATGATGACAGGGGTATCGCAAAAAATTACGTACAAACTAAGAAATGACATTGCCACCAAAATTGGTCGTATGCCAATGCATTATTTTGATAAAAAAACACATGGAGAGGTATTATCCATTATTACGAACGATATTGATACAGTAAGCCAAAACTTAAACCAAAGCATTACCCAGATTATTACTTCCATTTGTACCATTATTGGAATTTTAATTATGATGTTTTCCATTAGTTGGTCAATGACGGTCATTTCGCTATTTATCTTACCAATTACAGTAGTCATTGTAAAAGAAGTGGTTGGAAAATCGCAAAAATATTTCTCTTCTCAACAAGAGTACTTGGGGCATGTAAACCGGGCAGGTAGAAGAAATGTATGGGGGGCATACGATTGTAAAAGCGTTTAATGGAGAAGAAGAAGCGATTAAGGAATTTGAAAAGGCAAATGATGAGTTATATCACTCTGCTTGGAAATCGCAATTTTTATCCGGATTAATTCATCCAGTCATGAATTTTGTAGGAAATGTAGGATATGTAGCAGTTGCAATTTTACGGAGGATATCTTGCCATCAAAGGAAGAATTACAGTTGGAAATATTCAATCCTTTATTCAATACAACAAGCAATTTACCCAGCCAATTAACCAAATTGCACAGGTATCGAGTATGTTACAATCCATGGTAGCAGCAGCGGAAAGAGTATTTCTATTCCTAGAAGAACCAGAAGAGGTGCAAAACCTTCCAAATGCAAAAAGTACAGAAGGATTAAAAGGAAATGTTACCTTCGATCATGTCGAGTTTGGGTATGATGAAGATAAAACGATTATTAACGATTTTAATGCTACCATAAAAGAAGGGCAGAAGGTTGCCATTGTAGGACCAACAGGAGCCGGAAAAACGACCATGGTAAAATTATTAATGCGATTTTACGATGTAACAAAAGGAGCTATTTTAATTGATGGGCACAATATAAAGGACTTTAACCGAGGCGAACTTCGTAAAATGTTTGGTATGGTATTACAAGACACATGGCTATTTGGTGGAACCATTAAAGAAAATATTAAATATGGAAACGAAGAAGCGTCCGATCATGAAGTCATCGAAGCTGCCAAAGCAGCCCATGTGCATCACTTTATAAAAACCTTACCAAAATCGTATGATATGGTAATAGGAGAAGAATCCGGAAATATTTCAGCAGGTCAAAAACAATTAATGACCATTGCAAGAGTTATTTTAACCGACCCCAAAATTCTAATCCTAGACGAAGCAACTAGTTCTATCGACACAAGAACCGAAACCCAAATACAAGCCGCCATGGATAATTTAATGAAAGGCAGAACCAGTTTCATTATCGCCCACCGTTTATCTACCATAAAAAACGCAGATTTAATCTTAGTCATGGACCACGGAGACATTGTGGAACAAGGAACCCATAAGGAATTGCTACAAAAAGAAAATGGATTTTATAAAAAATTATACGACTCACAATTTGAGGAATGTGAGGATGAGATAGAATAGGTAAAAAGCGAGATTAGCAGTGCTAATCTCGTTTTTTGAGAAAATCGTATGTGAAAAATAGAAAATAAATTCTCCTGATGTTCTAATTCTTATGGTATAATGAGATGAAAAGAGATAATTAAAGGTGGGAAAAATAAAATGATGCAAATAGAGGAAAGATTAGAAAAACAATATGGGTCTAAATTAGCAAAAGAGATTGTAAAGGGGTATGGGTGTAAAAGACCAGTTACCCTTCGTGTGAATACCTTAAAAACAAGCCCAGAAGAGGTAAAGGACAAACTTACGAAAGAGCAGATTTCGTATAAAGAGGTAGAATGGAGTAAAGAGGCTCTTGTTTTAGATAATGTTCGAGAAAATAGGGTGCAGGAATTAGAGATGTATCAAAACGGCGAAATATACGTACAAAGCCTTTCTTCTATGTTACCACCCATTTTATTAAACCCAAAACCGGGTAACGATATTTTAGATATGGCAGCAGCACCGGGAGGAAAAACCACACAAATCGCAGCACTTACGGGTAATCTTGCCCATATTACCGCATGTGAGTTAAACAAAATACGTGCCGAACGTTTAAAATACAATGTGCAAAAACAAGGAGCAAGTAGTGTATATGTTATGGAAAAAGATGCCAGAAATTTAGATGATTTCTTTTCCTTTGACCAAATTTTATTAGACGCACCATGCAGTGGAAGTGGAACCTTACAGGTAGAAAATGAAAAGGTAAAGCAAAACTTTACCGAAAAATTAATTCAAAAATCGATAGCATCGCAAGCAGCATTACTAAAAAAGGCGATTACTGTGCTAAAACCAGGAGGAGAAATGGTATATTCCACTTGCTCTGTATTAAAAGAGGAGAATGAGGAGATTGTTTTGCCGGTTTTGAAAGAAAATAGAGTAGAGGTCGTTCCACTAGAAGGGCAGGGGCTACCACTTTTGCCGGTATCCATTGAAGGAAGCCTATGCCTTGCTCCAAATGAATGGTATGAGGGGTTTTTTATTGTGAAGTTAAGGAAGAGGGGATAGGAGATTTATTTTCATATATTTATGCAATACAGGAAGAAAATTGAAAAAACTTCCAGTATTGCATTGACACCAGAAAAAAGTTCTGGAATTGAAAATATTGTAACAACGCATGATGAAATATATAAAGCAATGGTGAAAATAAATGCTGCAAGCCCTGCTACAAAAGAAGTTACAGATTATAGAGCTGCAATATGGAAAGGATATAATTTAGTAAAAGAAAAACAAATTATCAATACAAATATCATTGTAAAAATACAAGAAAAACTAGAGCATAACCAAGCAGGAATTAGGAGTACATTAGGAACAGTAATAAAGAATACAGCAATGGATGAAGTTGTATATACTCCACCACAAGAAAAAACTGAAATATTAGTTATGAAACATGAACTAAGAGATAAAAGCAAAATATATTCGAAAGAACTTTTAGAAGCGTTATTCTTCGAATTCTACACAAAAATACCATATATACAAGAGCAATTAAAGGTTTCCGATAAAACAGCTCAAAAATATTTGGATACATTAGTAGAACTAGGATTTCTAACATCCGAAAAAATAGGGAGGGAAAGAATATACAAAAATGAAAGACTATTCAAGATAATTAAAGAGGCAGATAGGGAATAGTAACTACGAAAACAAGTAGTTGCTATTTTTTGTTGCCTAGACGATTACTTCTTAGCGTAATCATATGTCGAAATAACTATACCTTATATAAAGGCAAATTTGCCAAATTAATTGACAATCAAGTGAAATGTAATGATACATTAATAGAGGATTTTTCAAAAAAGGATGATTTTCCACGGAATAGCAATATCAGTTGATATGTTAGATACAGGAGTGGATGTTCCAGAAGTCGTTAATTTAGTATTTTTCAAACCAGTAAAATCGAAAATTAAGTTTTGGCAAATGATAGGAAGAGGAACAAGACTTTGCGAAGACTTATTTGAAATAGGGAAAGACAAAAAAAGAATTTTATATTTTTGATTATTGTAGAAACTTTGAATTCTTCCAAGTAAATGAAAAAGGAAAAGAAGCCGTATCTAGTGTTAGTCTTACAGAAAAAATATTTGGATTTAAACTTTTGATTTAATCGTCGAATTACAGAATATGCAATATCAATCGCAAGAAGAACTGAAACAATATAGAGAAGGTTTAATCGGTGAATTTATGGAAGAAATTGCAAAACTAAATAAAGATAGCTTTATAGTGAAAGCAAAATTATATGATATTGATCGATTTTCAAAAAAAGAAAATTGGAACTACTTATCTATATTAGATGTAACGCTTATAAAAGAAAATATCATACCAATTCTACTTGCGTCAGATGAAAATGAAGATGCTAAGAAGTTTGATAATTTATTATATAGTTTACAAGTAAAAAGGCTAAATCATCAAAAAACAAATAGGATAGAAGAAAATATTTCCAGTTTGGTAGCTGAATTGGAAAAATTGGGAACCATACCAAAGGTAGTAGAAAAACAGGAATTAATTATAGAAGTGGCAGAAAACCATTATTTAGCAAGAGCAGGTTTTTTTGATATTGAAAAAGTAAGAAAAGAATTAAGAGGATTCATTCAATACATAGACCCATTCAAAAAAACACCAATCGATTCTGATTTTGAAGATAAATTAATGGAAATAAAGGAAGAAAATGTACATTTAAGTAGTGTAAGCGACCTTACAAATTATAAGAAAAAGTTAAAGAACTATTTCAATAGTAATATAGATAATATTGCTATTTGGAAAATAAAACAAAACGAAAAGATAAATGAAATAGAAAAGGAAGATTTGCAAAGAATTTTATTTGAAGAACTTGGAACTAATAAAGATTTTGAAAATGAATATGGAAATAAAAGTGTAGTAGAGGTAGTAAGAAATCTTGTAGGCTTAGATCCGGCCACTGCAAGTGAAATTTTTTCTAAATATATAAATGATAATAGACTAAATATGAAACAGATTCACTTTGTTAAATTACTAATTGATTATGTTGTAGAAAATGGAACCATTGATATGATTGCATTAACAGAGGATCCATTTCGATCGGTAGGAGAGGTTGGAGAATTGTTTGAAGATAATATTAATACTTTTATGCAAATAAGAAAGGATATAGAAAGTATTAATGAGAATGCTAAGAAATTGGCGTAGATAGAGTATATAGAAATGAAAGCATAATGTATGAATATACTGGAAGACAAATACGTAAGAAGTAAAGAAAATTTAAAAAAGAATTAGAGGATTAATTATTAACCCTCTAATTTATACAACTCTTACGATAGGCTCGAAGTAAATTAAGAGATTATTTTTTTCTTTTTGCAAATTCCTGTAACACCCATACTAATTGGATTTTCTCAGCTTTTTGTACTTTGGCAGACAAAGTCCCAGGCGTATCGTCTGGCTCTACTTTTACCTTAGTTTGCTTTATAATATTTCCCTTATCGTATTCATTATTGACATAGTGAAGTGTTACTCCACTATATTCTTCTTTTGCTTCGATAACAGCCCTATGAACATTCATGCCATACATTCCTTTTCCACCAAATTTCGGAAGAAGAGAAGGGTGCGTATTAATAATGGTATATTTTTCTAATAAATGATTTCCAATCATTCGTAAATATCCTGCTAGTACAATTAAATCCACAGGATATTTTTGTAATTCTATTTGTAGTTCTTCATCTATTTCTTTTGTTGTTTTGGCTTTTATAACATAGGTGGCAATACTAGCATTTTTAGCTCTTTGTAGGGCATAGGCATCCTCATTGTCAGATACAACAAGACGAATAGTAGCTTCTAAATTTTTATTTTTGATTGCATCAATGATACTTTGTAATGTGGTTCCATTACCGTGAGGCAAATACGACTAAATTGTACATAAAAAATCCTTCCTTTCTTAAGAATACACAAACAATATATCAAAAACCAAAAAAATTTACAATAGCCTCTATACTTTTTATCAAATTTCCGTTATAATAAAAGTATAGTGTGCGAAAAATGATGAAAATGAGAGAAAAAAGACAAATTTTGGTACAAGGGAGTGCAAAAACGATGTTTCGTAAATTAAAAGAAGAATGTGGAATTTTTGGAATGTATTCTATACAAAATGAAGAAGAGCTAGCACAAGTGATTTGTGCGGGTCTTTCTAGTTTACAACATAGAGGAGAAGAGGCTTGTGGAATTGCGGTAAATAGTGGAGGAGTGGTTTCTTACCATAAAGATGTAGGACTTGTCTCAAATGTATTTAAGCCACATATTTTAGATACGTTACCAAAAGGAAAAATGGGTATTGGACATGTTCGTTATTCTACCACAGGAGCGCCCAAAAAAGAAAATGCACAACCAATTGTAACAAGATATGCGAAAGGAAATCTTAGCATAGTTCATAATGGAAACCTAACCAATGCAATGGATTTAAAAGAAGAATTACAAAATGCAGGTGCAATTTTCAATTCAACCAGTGATACAGAAGTGATTGCCTATTTAATTGCGAGAGAAAGATTAAAAACTCATAGTGTAGAAGAGGCGGTAAAAAATGCAGTAAAATATATAAAAGGAGCTTATTCCTTATTGGTAATGTCTTCTAAAAAGCTAATTGCACTAAGAGACCCACAAGGATTTCGTCCTTTGTGCATGGGGAAATTAGGAGATAATATAATATTTGCTTCTGAAAGTTGTGCCTTAGATACCATTGGAGCGGAATTTATACGAGATGTAGAGCCAGGAGAAATGGTGATTGTAACTGATAATAAGGTAAGTTCTGAATTTTATGCCAAGGAAAAAAATGATGGACTATGTATTTTTGAATATATTTATTTAGCAAGACCAGATTCCACCATTGATGGCTTAAATGTTCATAAATTCCGTAAAGAAGTAGGCAAGTATTTAGCAAGACAGGCACCTGTTGATGCAGACATTGTAGCAGGTGTACCAGATTCTGGAAATGATGCAGCACTTGGCTATTCTAAAGAATCGAAAATACCATATGATATGGTATTTGTAAAAAGTAAATACATTGGAAGAACGTTTATCCTTCCAACACAAGCACAAAGAAAAAGTAAAGTAGCTTTAAAATTAAACCCAATTAAAGAAAATGTAAAAGATCGAAAAATTGTATTAGTAGATGATTCTATTGTAAGAGGAACAACAATTACTAGAATCGTACAAACCCTAAAAAAAGCGGGAGCAAAAGAGGTACATTTACGTATTGCTTCTCCTGCCTATACTGATATTTGCTATTTTGGAACCGATGTGGCAAGCAAGGAAAATCTAATTGCGAATAATAAAACTGTAGAAGAGATTAGAAAAGAAATTGGAGCTGATTCATTAGAGTATTTAAGCATGGAAAGCCTATTAGAAATTGCAAAAAAATCGAATCGAACGGGATTTTGTACAGGATGTTTTACAGGAATTTATCCAATTTCTGTACCAGACGAAATACAAAAAGACCGTTTTGAAAAAATATTTTAAATTTTGTAAAAATAGGTTGCAATTTGTAAATTGGCATGATAAACTAGTTGTATCGAAGAAAAGAATAGATTAAAAAAAAACTGAATTTTCAGGGAATTTTTAATCTGTTTTTTTGTTTTTAAAGAAAAGAGGGGTAAGATGAACACAAAATATGTATTTGTAACAGGTGGAGTTGTATCTGGACTAGGAAAGGGGATTACAGCTGCATCACTAGGAAGATTACTAAAGAATAGAGGTTATAAAGTAACCATTCAAAAATTTGACCCATATATTAATGTTGACCCAGGAACCATGAGTCCATTTGAACATGGAGAAGTTTTTGTAACCGATGATGGAGCAGAGACCGACTTAGATTTAGGGCATTATGAACGTTTTGTAGATGAAAACTTAACCAAAAATTCGAGCATTACCACAGGAAAAATCTATTCCAATGTGATTGAAAAAGAAAGAAGAGGCGATTATCTAGGAAGAACAGTACAAGTCATTCCTCATATTACCAATGAAATTAAAGAAAATATTTACAGTTTTGAAGAGGATGATATTGATGTTGTCATTACCGAAATTGGAGGAACTGTTGGAGACATTGAAGGTTTACCTTTCTTAGAAGCCATTCGTCAAATTGGATTAGAGAAAAATCCAGAAGATGTGGTCTATATTCATGTTACCCTATTACCATATATATTTGGTTCAAACGAAATAAAGTCCAAACCAACTCAACACTCTGTAAAAGAGTTGCAAAGCTTGGGCATTAAGCCAGATATTCTTGTTTGTAGAACCGAAACGGATATACCAGAAGCCATTAAAGACAAGCTTGCTATGTTTTGTAATGTTCGAAAATCGAGCGTTATTCCAAATAAAACAGCGGATTGCTTATATGCCGTACCATTAATGCTAGAAGAAGCAGGACTTGCAAAAGAAGTTTGTAAAAAATTGCAATTAGAAGAAAGAATACCAGATAACCATGAATGGGAAGAAATGATTCAAAACATCCGAAAAATTAAAGAAGAAAACATGGTTACCATTGCTATCGTTGGAAAATACATTCAATTAGAAGATTCCTATTTATCGGTTTCAGAAAGCATTACTCATGCCGGTTTTGCAAATGGAGTAAAAACAAAAGTAAAATTTATTGACTCAGAAACTGTAACAAAAGAGAATGCAAAAGAAATTTTACAAGGAGTAGATGGTATTGTGGTACCAGGAGGATTTGGAAACCGTGGTATTGAAGGGAAAATTCAAACCATTCGTTATGCAAGAGAAAACAATATTCCATTTTTAGGAATTTGTTTAGGAATGCAAATGGCAGTTGTTGAATTTGCAAGAGATGTACTAGGATTAGAAGATGCTAACTCTGCGGAATTTGACGAAATTTGTAAAAACCCAGTCATCCACATTATGGACGACCAAGTAGGAATTAACAAAAAAGGTGGAACCATGAGGCTTGGGGCATATCCATGTACGATAAAAGAGGGAACTAGGGCAAATAATATTTATGGTGAGACCAATATCTCAGAAAGACACAGACATCGTTATGAATTTAACAATGATTTTAAAGAAAGAATGGAAGAAGCAGGCATGATATGTTCTGGAACATCGCCAGATGGAAGATTAGTTGAAATTGTAGAAATTCCATCCCACCCATTTTTCATAGCAGGACAATTTCACCCAGAATTTAAATCCAGACCAAACCGCCCAGCACCATTGTTTAAAGCATTAGTAAGGGCAGTTATTGATAAGAATTAGAGGTAAAAATGAAAAGTATTATTATAGCAGGAATTGCTAGAGCAGGAAAAACTACAGTTTGTGAAGAACTTTGCAAAAGAGGATATAGTCATTTTACATGTGATAGTCTAATTTATAGTTTAGAACATGTATTTCCGGAACTTGGAATTAATCAAGAAGAAACAACAGAAGGTGTACAGAAAACTAGCAAAAACTTTGCTCCATTATTACTTACCTTAGCAAAATGTATAGAGGAGGAATATTTACCATATCCAGTTGTATTTGATGTATATCAATTTATGCCAGAAGATTATATGAAATATATGAAAACAAAGGATATTAGTGCTTATTTTTTAGGATATCCAGATATTTCACTAGAGGAAGAATTTAAAATTTTAAGAGAAAATAAAGCCAAAAGAGAATATACACAAGAATATTCCGATAAGTATTTGAAAAAATTGATAAAACAACGAATTAACGAAAGCAAATTTATTAAGGAAGAGTGTGAAAAATATAGGTTACCATTTATTAATACAAGTTATAATCGTGAAGAGAAGATTAGCGAATTAGTTGACAGGATTTTAGAGGACGTAAAAGGAAGTTCTACTATGTAAGAAAATAGCATATAATAAAAAGAAGATGTACCAGTAAAACACTGGTACATTTTAATTGTGAAAAATATGTGAATTTTAGCAAACAGTATTGACAATTGCTAATAAAAGGTATACAGTATTAGCAGTCAAGCAAATAGAGTGCTAAAATGAAATAAGCAAATTTTAAAGGAGGTAAAAAGTCATGTTAAAACCATTACAAGACAGAGTTGTAATTAAAATGATGGAAAGTGAGGAGACAACTAAGAGTGGAATTATTCTTTCAGCAAATAGCAAAGAAAAGCCACAAATTGCACAAGTTGTTGCAGTAGGACCGGGGTTAAAACAAGATGGAAAAAACGTTCCATTAGAAGTAAAAACAGGAGATAAAGTTGTTGTTAGTAAATATTCAGGAACAGAAGTAAAATACGAAGAAGAGGAATTCATTATTGTAAAAGAAAACGACATACTAGCAATTGTAGAATAAAAAATGTAGGGGTCGATGCCCACATCGACCCAAGAAAAAATAATGAAATATTGCCTAAAAAAATATTGGGTGTAGGGGCGAGCCTTGTGTTCGTCCAAGAGAAAAGAAAGGAAGGATTTAAAATGGCAAAGGAAATTAAATATGGTGAAGAAGCCAGAAAAAAATTATTAGAAGGTGTGAATAAATTAGCAGACACCGTAAAAGTAACCTTAGGACCAAAAGGAAGAAATGTTGTATTAGACAAGAGCTTTGGAGCACCACTTATTACCAATGATGGTGTAACCATTGCAAAAGAAATTGAATTAGATGACCCATACGAAAATATGGGAGCACGTTTGGTAAAAGAAGTATCCACAAAAACCAACGATGTAGCAGGAGATGGAACAACAACAGCAACTGTTCTTGCACAATCTATGATTAAAGAGGGAGTTAAAAATGTAGCAGCAGGAGGAGACCCAATGGCAATCAAAAGAGGAATGGATAAAGCAGTTGAAGTAGCTGTAGAAGAATTAAAAACCATTAGTTCAAATGTAAATGGAAAAGAAGATATTGCAAGAGTAGCAACTATTTCCGCAAATAACAAAGAAATTGGAACATTAATTGCAGATGCGATGGAAAAAGTATCCAAAGATGGCGTAATTACCATTGAAGAATCCAAAACTTCTAATACATATGTAGATGTAGTAGAAGGAATGCAATTTGATAAAGGTTATGTATCTCCATATATGGCAACCGATACCGAGAAGATGGAAGCGATTATGGATAATCCATATATTCTCATTACAGACAAAAAAATTAGCAACATTCAAGAAATCTTACCATTATTAGAAAGCTTAATGCAAGCATCTGGAAAATTAGTCATTATTTGTGATGATATTGAAGGAGAAGCATTATCTACTTTAATTTTAAATAAATTAAGAGGTGTACTAAATGTAGTAGCTGTAAAAGCACCAGGGTATGGGGATAGAAGAAAAGAAATGTTAGAAGATATAGCCGTTCTAACAGGTGGAGAAGTCATTACATCCGATTTAGGGCTAGAATTAAAAGATACAACAATCGAGCAATTAGGAAGAGCAAAACAAGTAAAAGTACAAAAAGAAAATACCATTATTGTTGATGGTGCAGGAGATAAAGCAAAAATAGAAGAAAGAATTAAACAAATTCGTGCGAATTTAGCAGAAACAACCAGTGAATATGATACCGAAAAGTTACAAGAAAGACTTGCTAAAATTGCAGGAGGAGTAGCGGTTATTCAAGTAGGTGCAGCAACAGAAGTAGAAATGAAAGAAAAGAAATTGCGTATTGAAGATGCCCTATCTGCAACCAAAGCAGCAGTAGAAGAAGGAATTGTTGCAGGTGGTGGAACTGCCTATGTAAATATTAGTAAAAAAGTAGAACAAATTGCAAAAGACTTAAAAGACGATGAAAAATTAGGAGCAAGAATTGTATTAAAAGCATTAGAAGAGCCAATTAAACAAATTGCAATTAATGCAGGTTTAGAACCAGCCGTTATTTTAGAAAAGGTAAAAAACAGTGAAGCAGGTTTTGGTTTTGATGCAGCCAATAACAATTATGTTGATATGAAAAAAGTAGGTGTGGTTGATCCAACCAAAGTAACCAGAAGTGCACTTCAAAATGCAGCAAGTATTGCCTCTATGGTGCTTACAACCGAAAGCATTGTAACCGATAAAAAAGAAGAAAAAGCATGCAGTTGTGGTCATAATGATATGCCAGCTGATATGGGTGGAATGTATTAATTGAAAAAGTCTCCATAATGTAGTATAATAATGTTATAGAAAACAAATAAATGTAGAGTAAAGGAGATTAAAATGGAAAAGAAAAAATGCTTATTATTACGGTTATGGGATGCTTTCATCGAGGCCATGAGGTTACCTGATGAAGATGACGACTATTATGAACTGGATGAGAATGATGAGGATTTTATCGAATAGGTATGTGTTTAGTCTATTACAAAAAGAGGGGCGTTCTTTTAAGAACAAGTGCCCCTCTTTTTTTGATGGTTTGCTAAGTTAATTAGCAACATCCACCACATCCACCGCCGAAGCCGTTTCCACCGCAACAACAGCAAAGAATTAAAATAACAATGATTATCCAAATGCAACCGTCTCCACCGAAACCACAGCCACATCCGCATCCGCAACCTCTGTTTTCTGGCATAATCTTTCCCCCCTTTCGCATGTGAAATTTACTTTTCTGTTTAAGGGTAAGATTTGCTAGTTGCATTTACATCTACCAGTATGGCAGTTGTTTCCACAGTTACCGAAACAATAGTAAGAATAAGATAATGAACCACAAAATCTCACTATTACAACAATTTCTCATAATTAAGTAACCTCCCCATAAAGAACTAAGTTTTTTGTTCTTTCGTATGGTATATATTATTCTTTTTTAAAAAAAGTGTTACAAAATTGAAAAAAGTACTTGTAATGGAATAATAGAATGTGGTAAGATAGGCTTACGAAATGAAAAAGGAGGTGGAAATATGAGTGAAGCACTAGCAATCGAAATACTAAATAAGCTTGATAAAGTAATTGATACACAAGAAAAAATGAAACAAGATATTAGTGAATTAAAAGAAAACCAAGGAAGAATGCAAGAAGATATTGCGGAATTAAAAGAAAACCAAAATAAGATGGAACAAGTTATGCTAGAGCAACAAGAAAAACAAAAAGAAATGTTCCAAACACAACTTATTATGATTGAAGATATTAGAGAACTAAAAGAAAATCAAACTACGATGATGAAAGATATCAGTATGTTAAAGACAAATCAAAAGAAAATGATGAGGAGCATTAACACATTAAAAAGAAATCAAAAAGACATAAAAAGAGATATTCGTTTGTTACAAAAAGGGCAAGAAAAACTAAATGACAGAATTGATGCGGTATTAATGGATGTTGATGTAATTGATGAAAAAACGAAAAAAATGCAGGCAGTGATTTAAGTTCGATAGAAGAAAAGTAAGAGACTTACTTTTCGTTATTTCAAAAAGTTTACTACTCGTAAATTTATTTAAAAATCAAAAACAAATTAAAAAATCATTCATGAAAAATCAATAAATTATTCCAAAAAACTATACAAAAAATAATAATAAATGATATAATCCATATAAAGTGAAGAATTAGAAAGAAGAGGATATTGATATGGGTAATATTGTATTATTAGATGAACTAACCATTAACAAAATTGCAGCAGGAGAAGTAATTGAAAGACCAGCCTCTGTCGTAAAAGAAATGGTAGAAAATTCAATTGATGCAGGAGCAACCAATATTAACATAGAAATTCGTAATGGAGGAATTTCGTATATTCGCATTTCCGATAATGGAAAAGGAATTGCAAAAGATGATATGGAGATTGCTTTTGAAAGACATGCGACTAGTAAAATTAGAAGTGCTGGTGACTTAAACCTCGTAAAAACAATGGGATTTCGTGGTGAGGCATTAGCAAGTATTGCAGCAATTGCCAATGTGGAAATGATTTCCAAAACAGCTACTGGGGAAACCGGAAATCGAATTGTCGTAGAAGCAGGAAAAGTGCTATCAGAAGAAGAAACCGGTTGCCCACAAGGAACGACCATTACAGTACAAAATTTATTTTTTAATACCCCTGTTCGTTATAAATTCTTAAAAAAAGACTATACCGAATCGGGTTATATTGAAGATACCATTACAAGACTTGCTTTAGTAAATCCAGAAATTGCTTTCAAATTAATTAATTCTGGAAAAACGATTTTACAAACATCTGGAAATGGAAATTTACAAGATGTGATTTATGCGATTTATGGTGGAGATATTGCAAGTAGTGTTGTTTTGGTGGATTATTCGTATGAAGATATTCATATTACAGGGGTTGTTGGAAAACCAGAAATTGCAAGGTCAAACCGAAGTAATCAAACCTTTTTTGTTAATAAAAGGTTTGTAAAAGATAAGACGTTATCTGGTGCTACAGAAAATAGTTTTAAAGGATTATTACCAATTGGAAAATATGGTTTCTTAATTTTAAATTTGGAGATAGACCCAGCAAAAGTGGACGTGAATGTACATCCAGCAAAGCTAGAGGTTCGTTTTGAGGAAGAAAACAAAGTATTTAAGGCGGTATATCATGCCATTAAAGATACATTATTAAAAGCAGAATTAATTGCGAACACAGAAAAAACGCCAGAAATTACTCGTTATGAAGACAATGTATCTCCAAACCATAATACTAAATCTTCGATTACGGATTTGTTTCGAAAAATCAAAAAAGAGGACAAGGTAGAAGAAGTACATAATGAAGTAAATGTGATTGAAGACATTTTCCAAAAAAGAGAAATAAAAGAGCAAGAAAAGCAAAATAGTGAAGAAAAGAAGATGGATGTATTTAAAGAATTAATGGCAATGCAAAGAAGGCTAAAAGAAGAAGCCAAAAATGATGCAAGTCTGAAAACTAATATTGATAAGCTAATTACCGATACTCAAAAAATGGGACTAGTAGAAGACGAAGAAGGAAATGTCGTATTATCAAAGGACAATTCCCAAACGCAAAGTTTGGAAAGTGGGCAAAACCAAGAAGAGAGAAAAAAAGCCCAAAGCCAAAATGAAAATGGAGCCATAGGGCAAAGTGAAACCAAAAGATTAGAAGAAATAAATACAGGAATATTAAACGAAACAACAATGGACATGCCTAGTGGTGATACTGTAATTGGAAATATTAAATACGACAACAAAATGGTAATAAAACCAGAAACTAGTTTAAAACAAAAAAATGAATCAACATACTTAATGGCGAAAAAAGAAGAACCACAAAATTTAGTATTAAGAGAAGACAGTGAGGAGTATAAAGCATTTTCATTTAAATATGATGACGAAGATCTAAATAGACAAAAGGAAGAAATACAGTTCCAAAAGACAAATCGAACCAAATTAAATGTAGAAGAAAAAGCAGGAGTAACGTTAAGTGAAACAATAAATAAAAATGAAATAAATTTAAACAACGAGATAAGTAAAAATAGTATAAATTATAATAACGAGACAAGTAAAAACGATATAGATTTTAATAACGAAGCAGGTAAAGGCAATACAACCTTTAATGATGAAATGAATAAAAAGGAAGCTAATTTGCAAAATGATATAGATAAAAAAGAACAAACAAATCCGTTTTCTAGTAGTGAAATACAAGAAATGATTGAAAAATTAGAAAAAATGGACGATGTTCAAAATAATCCAGAATTTGAAAACATGTATGAAAAAATATTTGGTAAATTACCAGCTTCCACCATTGAAGAACAAAACAAGGAAAAAGAAAAAATAAGTGCATATGAGTTAATAAAAGAAGATAACAAAATATCCATGTTTGACGAAACAGAAGAATTAAAAAAGCCAACTTATAAATTTGTAGGAATTGCATTTCGTACCTATATTATTATTGAAATTGAAAAAGAATTATACATTATTGACCAACATGCAGCACATGAAAGAGTAATGTACGAAAAGGTAAAGAAAAACTATTATTCAGACGGTATCAAAGAATCGCAAATGTTATTATTACCAGATGTGATTACCTTAACACATAAAGAAATGGATATTTTACAAGATAATGCCGAAATGTTCGGAAATGCAGGTTTTGCCTTTGAGGAATTTGGAGAAAACACAATAAAACTAATGGGAGTTCCGAATATTTGTATCGATTTAGATACCAAAGAACTTTTCATGGAAACCTTAGATGAAATCAATACAGTGGCAAGAACAGCAAAACAAGAAATAGAAGAAAAATTTATTGCAACTGTGGCATGTAAAGCAGCAGTAAAAGCACATATGGATTTAACCGAGGAAGAAGTAGATAGCTTAATGAGTGAACTTTTAGAACTTCCTAACCCATTTACCTGCCCACACGGAAGACCAACGGCAATTCGCATGGATAAAGACGATATTGAGAAAAAATTTGCAAGAAGAAAATAAGAAAGTAAGTTTTAAAAAATGATATTCTACAAAAACAAACGAAAAAACCACAAAAGAAAGGAAGAAATCATATGTTTATCATTGCAATCATATCAATTGCTATTTACATTATCGCTATTTTAATGATATCTACCAATATTTATGAATTTAAAAAAGAACAAAAATTAAATTTCATCATAATAGGAGTTTTTGCGATTTTAATCATTACATGGATCATTGTAGCACTTAGCTCAAACGGCATACAAGTACAACAAAAAGGTTTTCTAAAAACGGCTAAAATGGTATCGGTACTACTTTTTGCACCAATTAATACGATTTTTGTGCTACCATATTTGGGAAATGTATTAAACAAATACAAACAAGAAAAAATAAAAGAAGACCAAGTAAGAAAAAGATTATTAATTTTAGGAATTGCGCTAATTATTGTAATCATTATAGAAGCAAATTATATAAAAACATTTGAAACAGGATTACTAGGAAATGTAATAAAATAGCAATTAAAGAAATGGAGATGATTTCAAATAAATGAAATAGATAAAAAAGAAAATTATACAAATCAGACCTTTGAAGATATAAAGCATATTGATGAAAAGGGAATAGAATATTGGTATGCAAGAGAATTAATGAAAGTTTTAAGTTATAAAGATTGGAGATATTTTGATGCAGTAATTGAAAAAGCAAAGATAGCTTGCAAAAACTCTGAAATAACTGACATTGACCATTTCGTTGTCAGCAACAAAATGGTTGAAATAGGTTCTGGTGCAAAAAGAGAACAAAAAGATTATAAATTAACACGATATGCTTGCTATCTTATAGCTCAAAATGCAAATCCTCGATTAAAGATTGTTGCTCTTGCACAAACATATTTTGCAATTCAAACTAGAAAGCAAGAAATTAGCGAAAAAGAATACAGTTCATTAACAGAAGACGAAAAGAGATTTTACCAAAGAAATTTAACTAAAAAAGGAAATTATTCGCTTAATCAAACAGCTAAAAATGCAGGAGTTAAGAATTTTGATAAGTTTCATAATTTTGGTTATAAGGGTTTATACAATGGAGAAACAGCTGATGATATTGCAAAAAGAAAAGGATTAAGATATAGAGAAGATATTTTAGACAATATGGGAAGTGATGAATTGATAGCAAATTTATTTAGAATATCTCAAACAGAACAAAAATTAAAAAAAGATAATATTCAAAGTGAAAAAGAAGCTAATAAGGCTCATTACGAAGTTGGTTCAAAAATAAGGAAAACAATAAAGGAACTTGGAGGAACTATGCCAGAAGACTTACCTACTCCTAAAAAGAGCTTAAAACAATTAGAAAAGGAAAATAAAAACACACTAAGGAAAAAATAGCTAAAATACTAATACGTTAGAATTTGATGATGATGTAATTATAGGCGATACAAGTAGAAAACAGAAAAGCGAAAAGAAAATTAATAGTAGAAGTTAGTGTAAATGTTAGTAGGTAAAGAAATTATTAACAGTTTCTGTAAAAGGAGAAATTGAAAATGGAAGAAAAAAAGCCTAAGGTAATTGTTATATGTGGACCAACGGCTTCTCGGGAAAACTGCCTTATCGATTGAAATTGCAAAACGCGTTCATGGGGAAATTGTTTCAGCGGATTCGATGCAAATTTATAAGGAAATGAATATTGGTAGTGCAAAACCGACGAAGGAAGAAATGGAAGGAATACCACATTATTTATTGGATTTTGTGTCACCAAAAGAGCGATATAGTGTAGCCGATTATAAAAAAGAAGCCACAAAAGCTATAGAAGAAATCTTGAAAAAAGGCAAAACTCCTATTGTTGTGGGTGGGACAGGCTTATATATTGATGCTCTTATTTACAATATCGATTATCCAGAAATTGAATTTGATGAAACGTATCGAAAACAGCTAGAAAAAAGAGTAGAACGAGAAGGATTACCATCTCTTTATGAGGAGGCGACCCAAATTGATGAACAAGCTATGAAACGAATTAGTCCAAATGACCAAAAACGAATATTGCGTGTTTTAGAAGTATATCATCAAACAGGAAAAACGAAGACCGAGCAAGAGGTAATGTCAAGACAAAAAGAAGTGCCATATGATTATCAAGTTTATGCACTTACCATGCCAAGAGAACAATTATATGACCGTATTAATAAAAGAGTGGATATTATGCTTGAACAAGGACTTGTAGAAGAAGTAAAAAAAATCCTTGAAACATATCCAGAAATTCTAACTGCTATGCAAGCCTTAGGATATAAGGAAATAAAAGAATATTTAGAAGGAAATGTAGAAAAAGAAGAAGCCATAGAAACTATAAAACAAGAAACGAGAAGATATGCCAAAAGGCAATTAACTTGGTTTCGAAAAAATAAACAAACAAAATGGTTAGATGCAAACCAAGACAAAGAGAATATTAAAATCATATTGGAGGGTATGAATTGAGAAAAATAGGGAAAGATAATAGAGTAACTGTCGCGAAACCAAGACAAAAAAACAAGAAAAAAGTAGCAGTTGCTTATGGTATTGGAATTCTTATTTTAATCTATTTTGTATATGCGATTATACAATTAATTATGAAACCAACCGATGTTATTGCCATTGCGAATGGCAATTTATCAGAAGAAGAAAGTGCGGTTCGGCTATGTCATCCGAGAAGAGACAGTCATACAGGGAGACAACTATAAAAATGGAATGGTTCAAATTAAGGCAGAGGGAGAAAGAGTAGCAAAAGATGATCCTGTTTTTCGATATTATAGCAATAATGAAGAAACCTTAGTAAAAAAAATACAAGAACTGGACATTAAAATACAAGAAGCAATGGCAAATGAAACGAATTTCTTTTCCAATGATATCAAATTATTAGAAAACCAAATCCAAGAAAAATTGGTGGAATTAGAAACCCTAGATGATATACAAAAAATCGCACAATATAAAAAAGATATTAATACAAGAATTACTAAAAAAGCCAAAGTAGCAGGAGAATTAAGTCCTGCCGGCTCGTACATTCGTAAATTAATTGAAGAAAGAAGCAACTATGAAAATACACTAAACTCTGGTTCCCAGTACATTACAGCTCCAACCAGCGGAATCGTATCTTACCGTGTGGATGGATTAGAAGAAGTTTTAACACCAGACTCCTTTTCGAGTTTAAATACAAAATTATTAGAAGACTTGAATTTAAAAACAGGAGAAATTGTAGCTGGGAATGAAAAAAGCGGAAAAATTGTAAATAATTTTGAGGGATATATTGCGACAAGCTTAGATACCAAGAAAGCAAAAGAGGCACAAATTGGAGATAGTGTTACTCTTCGATTATCCAATAGTGAAGAAATACAAGCAAAAATAGCTTATATGGTAGAGGAAGAGGACGAAAAATTACTTGTATTTAAAATCAATGCAGGGTTAGAGTTACTGGCAAACTATCGAAAAATTACGTTTGATATTATTTGGTGGAGTTACAAAGGGTTAAAAGTACCAAATACAGCGTTAATTTCAGAACTTGCCAAAGAAGGTAGTATGGAAGAGGGAAATGACATTTATTTTGTGATTCGAAATCGAGCAGGGTATACAGATAAAATACCAGTCAAAATCTTAAAACAAAATTCGTCTTATTCCATTATTACAAACTATGAATCGACAGAGTTAAAGGAAAAATGGGGGTATACGGATGAGGAAGTAAAGAAATTAAATCGTGTTGTACTCCATGATGAGATTACGATTCACCCCAAAACGTAATATTACAAAAATATTACAAAATGATTAAAAATATGTTACAATTTAAGAAATGTATTGACAAGATACGAAAAAAGTAAGATACTTATGATACATACCAAGGAGAAAAATTAGGAGGTTTAAAATGGCAGGAGCTGTAATGAATAAAATTTGGGATTTTTTAGGAATGGATAATGCGGCAGAAGAGGAAGAATTAGACGATAGAGCATATGATTATGATTACGAAGAAGAGGATGAAGAACAAGAACCAAAAACAATTTTTGGAAGAAAACAAAAAATAGTAAATATGCCACAAACACAACAAGTAAGAATGGTAATATCACAACCAACCACATTTGAACAATCAGAAGAAATTTGTAATTATTTAAAAGAAAGAAAATCAGTAATTGTTAATTTAGAATATGTAAATAAAGATGTAGCAAGAAGAATTGTTGACTTTATTAGTGGATCTGTACATGCGTTAGATGGACATATTCAAAAAATATCAAATTCAATCTTTTTAATTGCTCCAACGAACTATGAAATTGCAAATGAAATGGCAAGAGAAGAAATTAAGAATCGATTATCTGTTTCATGGCTAAAAAATAACTAAGAATACATAAAAGTCGGGGATGGGCATCAGAGAAAATCTGATAAAACAGTCCGGCTTTTTTAACACTTGATAGAGGTGATAAGAAGTTGTCCGAATGGTGAAGGACAGATTTAATCGCCCCTATTGTTCCATATAAAACGATTAAGGAGGAAGATAGAATGTTAACACCACTAGAAATCGAAAATAAAAAATTTTCAAAGCAAATGATGAATGGATACCATGTAGATGAAGTTGATGAATTTTTAGATATCTTAACAGCAGATTACGAAAAATTATATAAAGAAAACGCAGAATCACGTGAAAAATTAGAACAATTAACCCAAGATGTATCTCATTATAAAACCATTGAAAATACGTTACAAAGTACATTAATGATGGCACAATCCACAGCAGAAGAAGTAAAAAATGTGGCACGTCAACAAGCAGAACAAATTATAAATGATGCACAAGCAAATGCAAGACAAGAAATTGTAAATTTAGAACAAGAAATTTTATTAAAGAAAAAGGAATTAGAAGATGCCCAAAAGCAATTTGATATTTACAAAGCAAAAATGGAATCACTACTAATTTCGCAACTTGAAATATTAAAAGATATTAACAAAGATTAAACAAAAAACAGAAGAAAAAGACAGAGAAAAAGCGTTCTCTGTCTTTTGCCGTCTTTATTACAAAAATGTTAAATGTATGTTACATTTACGTGTTTCCTATTGACTTATGGGGGAAAACTAAATAAAATAGTAATATCAAAAAGAGGGAGAAAAATGCGAGTAATTAGTGGAACAGCAAAAGGAACGGTCTTGTATTCTTTAGAAGGAGACGCAACAAGACCTACTTTAGACAGAGTGAAAGAAGCACTGTTTAATATACTACAAATGGACTTACAAGAAACAGAAGTATTAGATTTATTTTCTGGTAGTGGAGCGCTTGGAATTGAATGT
>CANSMW010000009.1 GCA_947648215.1 uncultured Clostridium sp.
TATTCGCTAATAAAATAAAGCTATTTTTTAGTGAAATTTTCAAAAATTATTGACAGTTTTATACAATTTTTTCACCAAGTTTTCTACCTGCTAATAAATGGAAATGTAAATGCCCTACTTCTTGTCCTCCATCTTTTCCGCAATTAACAATAACTCGATAACCTTTTTCAAGTATTCCTTGTTCTTTTGCAATATGGTTAATCACACCGTAAATCTTTCCAACTATTGTTTCATCTTCTTTTGTTAACTCTACTAAAGATGGAATGTGCTTTTTAGGTATGACTAAAATATGAATGGGAGCTGCTGGTTGTATGTCTTTAAACGCAATAATGTCATTGTCTTCATAAACAATTTCAGATGGAATTTCTCTTCTAATAATCTTGCAAAATATACAATCTTCCATGTTTCTTCTCTCCTTTTTTCTTTTCCTACTTAACAGACTTTGAACCTGTCTATACTATTACCTTTCAGGTCAATGTAGGCATCGGGTTCCTACTTTTCTAAAATGGCTTTAATACGTCTTACTCCTGCAGAACTTGCTTCTTCTTTTTTTATTTTGAAAGTACCTAATTCGGATGTGTTTTTTACGTGTGGTCCTCCACATAATTCTTTTGATACATCACCAATGGAATATACGGTAACAATATCTGGATATTTTTCAATAAACATACATTCTGCACCAGATTTGATTGCTTCTTCTTTTTTCATTTCTTCTATGGTTACTGGTAAATTTTGTTTAATCCATTTATTTACTAAGTTTTCTACTTGTTCCTTTTCTTCTTCCGTTAATTTATGGTCACAAGAAAAGTCAAAACGCATTCTTTCCGCTGTAATGTTAGAACCTTTTTGGTGAACATCTTTGCCAACAACAGCTTTTAGTGCTGCATTTAAAAGATGAGTAGCTGTATGGTAGCATATGGTTTCTGGGCTTTGATCGGCAAGACCACCTTTAAATTTTTGCTCTGACCCCATTCTAGATTTTTCTTGATGTTCTTTATATAATTTTTGGAAGGTTTCCATATCGATATGTAAGCCTTGTTCTTTTGCTAAATCCATGGTTACTTCTGGTGGGAAACCATAAGTATCATATAGTTTGAAAACAGTTTGTCCATCAATTGTGCTTTTTTGCTCACTCTTAATTTTTGCAATTGCCTTTTCAAATTCTTTTTCGCCATGTGCTAATGTTTTCATAAATTTGTCTTTTTCTTCGATTAATACTTGCTTTATCATATCTTTGTTCTTTTCTAAATCGGGATACATTTCTTTTAAGGTTTCAATATTTAAATCGATTAGACCTGCTAATTCAGTTAAATCGATTCCTAATTTATTTAGATGTCTTGTCATTCTACGAATTAATCTTCTTAGTACATATCCTCTATCTACATTACTTGGTCTTCCACCATCGGAAATAATCATCATACTAGAACGTAAATGTTCTGCTACAATTCTTCTACTTGCTATTTCATCGTAGTTTGCAAGTTTTTCTAATTTTTCCATAATTGGTAAAAAGATTTCTGTATCATATGGAGTTTCTTTTCCTTGTAATAACATATTCATTCTTTCAAGCCCTAGACCTGTATCCACATTTCTTTGCTTTAATTTAGAATACACTCCATCTTTTGATTTATAGTATTCCATAAATACATTATTCCATACTTCTACATATTTACCACATCCGCAAGATGGGTTACATTCTTTGCTACATGGCTCTTTTCCTGTATCATAAAACATTTCAGTATCTGGACCACAAGGTCCTTCTTCTCCTGCAATCCACCAGTTATCTTCTTTTCCGAAATAATAAATATGAGCTTCTGGCATTCCCACTTCTTTCCAAATTCTAGCAGATTCTTCATCACGAGGAGCGTCGTTATCTCCTGCAAATACGGTAACCGATAGTTTTTCTACTGGAATTTCTAATTCTTTGGTTAAAAAATCGAAACTCATTTTAATGGATTCTTCTTTGAAATAATCACCTAATGACCAATTTCCTAGCATTTCAAAATATGTTAAATGACGGTTATCTCCTACTTCATCAATATCAACAGTTCTTACACATTTTTGAAAATCGGTTAGTCTTGTTCCTTCTGGATGGTTCTCGCCAAGTAAATATGGTACAAGTGGTTGCATTCCTGCTGTTGTAAATAAGACAGATGGGTCATTTTCTGGAATAAGTGGTGCACTTGGAATAATTTTATGCCCATGTTTTTCGAAAAATGTTAAATATTTATTACGAATATCAATTGCTCTCATGTCATCGCTCTCCTTATTTTCATTATGACCCAAATTATATTACAAGATACAAAAAAAAGCAAGTACTACCTTGCTTTTTTGGTATTTTCCTATTTCGTTCTTTTTTGGCTTATTATACTTTTTTCGCCATCTCAACAATTTTTGCAAATGCAGTAGGATCTGTTACAGCAATTTCTGCTAGCATTTTGCGATTAATGGTTACATTTGCCTTTTTCAATCCTGCAATTAATTTGCTATAGGTTAATCCATTCATTCTTGCTGCTGCATTAATTCTAGTAATCCATAATTTTCGAAAATCACTTTTCTTATCTTTTCTTCCTACATAAGCATACATTCCAGATTTCATAACTGCTTGTTTTGCCATTCTAAAACGATAATGTTTTGCTCCATAATATCCTTTTGCCTGTTTCATTATTTTTTTATGTTTTTTACGTGTAATAATTGCACTCTTCACTCTTGCCATTTCTTTTTCACCTTCCTATTCTTGTTTTTCATTTTTAGTTACCATATGGTAATAATTTCTTAATTCCTGCCTCTACTGTTTTATCAGCATACGCACTTTCTCTTCTAGACATTTTTTGTCTTGATGTTTTAGTTGCTAATCTGTGTCTTGAATTTGCATGTGTTCTTTTTACTTTTCCTGTTGCAGTATAAGAATATCTTTTCTTTGCCGCTTTATTGGTTTTTAATTTTGGCATAATCTTCAAACTCCCTTCTTTTTTTGATTTCTATATTATTTCTCAGCTTTTTTAGCTAATATAATAAACATATTTTTACCTTCTAATACTGGTCTCTTTTCCGAAACTGCAATATCGGATAATTCTTCTATGAATTGATTTAAAATGGTTTCACCTTGTTTTACATAGTTTAATTCTCTTCCACGAAAACGAACCGTAATTTTTACTTTGCATCCATCTTCTAAGAATTTTCTTGCATTTTTCGCTTTAAAGTTAAAATCATGTTCCTCTGTATTTGGGGTAATACGAAGTTCTTTTAATTCATATACTTTTTGCTTTTTCTTTGCTTCTTTTTCTTTTTTTGCTTGCTCAAATTTATATTTTCCATAGTTCATAATTTTACAAACTGGTGGATTTCCATTTGGTGCTACTAGCACTAAGTCTAAATTTTTCTCATATGCAATATCCAAAGCCTCCTTCGTATCCATGATTCCTCGTTTTTGTCCTTCATCATCAATTAGTTGTACTTGTTTTTGACGAATTTGTTCATTAATTGGTAATTCTTGTCTGATTGAAAACACCTCCAAAAAATAAGATTGACTCTGTTAAAAGTCAATCCACACTACTCTCCATTATATTTTCTATAATAGTACAAATTTTTATTACCTTTTTCTTTCATTTCGATAAGGTGAGAAGTGGATTTCTTCTTCTTTTAACTAATTAATTATATCATTTTTTTTGTTTTTGTCAATCCCTTTTATGAAATTTCCCTGGATTCTACACTTTTTATTTGACATAATGTTGTAAGTATGGTATGATTAAATTATATTTGAGTAAAGGAGGGAAATCCTATGACAGGAGAGGATATTCAAAAAAAAATAACTGACACCAATTTTTTTGTTTCTAAGATATTAGCATTTGAAAAAGCTGCTGAATCAGGAGCTCCTTTTGAGCTCGAAACTAAAGAAAACGCCTTAGATTTTTTATGTCGATACGCAGTTTTACAGATGACTAACGAAAAAGGTTATCGGTACAATGAGTATAAGTTGCTAAAGACTTATACGTCGGTTATGTCAAAACTAAACCGTACGAACCAAGTATCCTGTTCCTACTTTTTAGAGAAGCCCCAAAAAGAATTTATTCTTGTTCTTATGGGAAACCTTTGCTTTAAGTTTTATAGATAAAGCAAATCATAACCGCACGTAAAACGTGCGGTTTGCTCTTACCCTAAAAGGGTATTGTACTGGCACAGTTGGGGGTTAATTCCTCTTGAACAGTCCGTCAACCGCATTTCTTTCTCAAGCTACCGCTTAAGTGTTCCTACTCCTTTTTCCTTTTAGGTATCCTACAAATGATGATACGCTTATTTTCGGTGGTATACTTACTAACATATGTATGTAAGCTTTTTATTCATTTGCTTCTATTATTTCTACCCCTTTTTGTTCGTACTATGTTCTTATTATTTTTCCTATGTCCATTTTTATCTTTCCATATAATATTGGTCTCCTATATTGGGGGGCAAATACATGCTTTCGTTTGACATAATATTGCAAATGTGGTATGATTAAAATAATCGAATAGTAAAGGAGGTACCGTATGAATGGTCGGGATATTCTAGACATACTAAACTATTCCGATTCTTTTTACCTTAATGCATTAGCTTTTGAGGATGCTATTAAGAATGGGAAATGTTTTGTAATGGATACTCCAGATCTGGCACTAGAGTTTTTGAGTGTCTACGTGGTTTTAGAAATGACTAAAGAAGCAGACTATTTATGGCATGACCTTTCTAAATTATCTAAAACCCATGACCGTATTAATCTTATCTTAAAGACCAAAAACAAAATTGCCAGTACAGATTTTTTATCCAGTCCATCGCCGGAGAAATTTTATTTCGTTCTTCGGGACAACACTTGCTTTAAATTATCCTAAAGCAAAAACGGATTGCAAACAAAATTTGCAATCCATTTTTTATTGTTTTAACCAATTTCTCTTTCCTCATCCTCTTTTGCGACCCTATAACGATCTGTATGTTGTTTTTGATTTGCTTCCTCTACCATATCTGATTTTTTTATATATTCTAATATTTCTAATTCACATATTCTTTTGATTTTCTCCTCTGGTGTTCGTTCTGAATCTCTCATAATGTTATCAATTGTTGCTTGACTAGTCGTATAAGAAGTAACACAATATTTCTCTTGAAATTCCTTTCTTGCACTATTTTCCTTTTTTTCTTTTAGTACTTCCATTTCAACAAGACTTTTTCTTGCTTCTGAAGGTCTAACTTCTAATGTTCCTGCCACATAATGAACCACTTTATCCGGAAGTTTCGCTTTCTCTCTTTTATGTATATAGTCGTATAATTGCATTGTTCCAATACTTTTATACTTTTCATAAGAACTGTTTGCTCTTTCAAATTCTTCTTCACTAATATCATATACTTTAAGCATACTGTCTTGGTCTGTTTTACCTTCTCGTACTTGTTGAACTGCAGCACATAACAAAAAATTTTCTATTACAGAAACAGCTTCTAACTCCATGGGATTAAATTTTTTATCTCCCCCGTGTTTCTCTTATCGCACTGCTAACAATATCTCTACCTGCTTGTGTACTAATATCTGTTAGATTTGCTTCTGGGTTTTTTATTTTAATTTTCTCAATCCCTGAAGAAAATGCTTCAAACCTAGGCATTAATTCCTTTTTGTTTTTAACATCAAAACCATTTTTTCTGTATAAATCAACTAATTTGAAAATATTTACTCCACTTAATCCCCTTCGGCATTCTTCATATACCTTTAATTCTGATAAATAGCTTTTATACTTATCATACGCCTCTAAAATCTTCTCATCTTTAATTTGATCTCTACCACACATTTTTTTCATACGTACTCACTTCCTTTGTACTCATATACTTCTATTTTACAACATTTTACATAAAATTGCAAGTTTTATGTAAAATTCCGCCATTTTTCTCTAATTTTCCCTTACATTTTCTATTAATTCCTTACATTCTTTCCAATCGATTACCTTCAAAATATCGTATTCCTTTTGCATTCTATTTAAAATCTGTTTGGTTTCATCTTTGGAGTCTAAATCTGCTACAATAATATCTTTTACCCATTCTTCTTTTCCATATAAAAAACGAAACAAAATGGAACGCATAAAACCTTCAATTCTTTGTTCTTGATTTTTTACCGCAATGACCATATAAATGCCATCTGACTTTAATTTTGTATAGGTACATATGTATATTACACTTTTAATAATCTCGATTAAGCCATAAAGTGCTAATGTCCACAGGATTGCATTTAAAACAAATTGTTCCATGTTACATTCCTCCCTAAAAACTAGTATATGCAACTTCGACAAAATTGGTTACAACAAAAAAATTTTATTGCTTTCCAATTTTTCTTATGTTATGATAGAGATTGGTTATAATAAAATCAAAATAAAGAGATTTTTTCTCTTAAAATAGAAAGGAGAATGAGAATGAATTTTAAACAATGGGAAGGATTTCAAAATGGAGACTGGCAAAAGGAAATTGATGTACGAGGTTTTATTCAAACCAATTACACACCTTATGAAGGAGATGCTAACTTTTTAAGTGCTCCTACTGATAAAACCAAAAAACTATGGGAAAAAGTATTAGAATTGTATAAAAAGGAAAAAGAAAATGGTGGAGTTTTGGATATTGATACCAAAACCATTTCTACCATTTCTGCACACGAAGCAGGCTATATTGATAAGGATTTAGAAGAAATTGTTGGGCTTCAAACTGACAGACCTTTAAAAAGAGCCATTATGCCTTTTGGTGGTATTAAAATTGTAGAAAAATCTTGTACTGCCTATGGAAGAGAAGTTGACCCTGACGTAAGTCGTATTTTTCACACGATTCGTAAAACACACAATGATGGGGTATTTAGCGTATATACTCCAGACATTCGTGCTGCTAGAAGTTCACATTTAATTACTGGTCTTCCAGATGGTTATGGACGTGGAAGAATTATTGGAGATTATCGCCGTGTGGCTCTATACGGTGTGGATGTGCTAATTTCAGAAAAGAAGGAACAATTAGAACATTTAAATGTGGATGTGTTAACCGAAAATATCATCCATGAAAGAGAAGAAATTTCGGAACAAATTGCTGCTTTGGAACAATTAAAAATAATGGCTCTTAAATATGGTTTTGATATTGCAAAACCAGCAGGCAATGCAAAAGAAGCCATCCAATGGACCTATTTTGCTTACCTTGCTTCTGTAAAAGACCAAAATGGTGCTGCTATGAGTTTAGGTCGTGTTACTACTTTCTTAGATATTTATATTGAGCGAGATTTACAAAATGGCACTTTAACCGAAGAACAGGCACAAGAACTAATGGATCATTTTGTTATGAAATTACGTTTAATTCGTTTCTTACGAACACCAGAATATAACGAATTATTTAGTGGAGACCCTGTTTGGGTAACCGAATCCATTGGTGGTATGGGAATTGATGGAAGAACTTTAGTTACCAAAAACTCGTATCGTATGCTATATACCTTAGTTAATTTAGGTCCTGCACCAGAACCAAATATGACGGTGCTTTGGTCAACCAGACTACCACAAAGTTTTAAAGATTTTTGTGCCGATTTATCCATTAAAACCTCATCAATTCAATATGAAAATGATGATTTAATGAGAAAATATTGGGGTGATGATTATGGAATTGCTTGTTGTGTATCTGCTATGCGAATTGGAAAACAAATGCAATTCTTTGGTGCTAGATGTAACCTTGCCAAAACCCTACTTTATGCCATCAATGGTGGAAGAGACGAATTGTCTGGTAGGCAAGTAACTCCAAGGTTTGAACCAGTTACCTCCGAGTATTTAGACTATAATGATGTTATGGCAAAATTTGATACCATGATGGATTATGTGGCAAAAATTTATATAAAAGCCTTAAATGCGATTCATTTTATGCATGATAAATACTCCTATGAAGCCCTCGAGATGGCTCTTCATGACCACGAAATTTTAAGAACCATGGCATGTGGAATTGCTGGGCTTTCCGTTGTAACCGACTCTTTATCTGCCATTAAATATGCAAACGTAAAAGTAATTCGTGATGAAACCGGTCTTGCTACCGATTATGAAGTAGAAGGCGATTTTCCAAAATACGGAAACGATGACGACCGTGTTGATGAGATTGCCGTTATGCTTACCAAAACCTTTTTAAAGAAATTACAAAAATACCAAACTTACCGAAATAGTAGAACTACCTTGTCTATTTTAACCATTACTTCTAATGTTGTTTATGGAAAAGCAACAGGAAACACACCAGATGGAAGAAGAGCTGGAGAACCTTTTGGACCTGGTGCAAACCCACTTCATGGAAGAGATGTAAATGGTGCTTTGGCTGTTATGAATTCCGTTAGTAAACTTCCTTACGAATATGCCCAAGATGGTATTTCTTACACCTTCTCAATTACTCCAGCCACTCTTGGAAAAGACAAAACCACAAGAGTTCATAATTTGGTTTCCATGTTAGATGGATACTTCCTACAAGAAGGACATCATATTAATGTAAATGTATTTGATAAGACTTTATTAGAAGACGCTATGGAGCACCCAGAAAAATATCCACAACTTACCATTCGTGTTTCTGGTTATGCCGTGCATTTTACCAAATTAACTCGTGAGCAACAATTAGACGTTATTCATAGAACCATCCATGAAAGAATGTAACTATTTAAATTTTTACTTCATAAAAGTCCCTTCTCCAAAGGGACTTTTATGATATCTTATAAAATTGTTTATCATTTTCTAAGATTTCACCTGTTTAATCTCAACCTTTCCATCTTTTGCCACAAGTTTTACTTTGGTTCCTGCTTTTACTTCACCATCTAAAATCGCTTCTGCTATTTTATCTTCTACGAGATTTTGAATGGTCCTTCTTAAGGGACGAGCTCCATAAGCTTTGTCTATTCCTTCTTTGGCAATTAATTCTTTTACAGACTTATCCATTTTAATTTCCATGTTATTTTCTTGTAATCTTATTTGCACTTCTTTTAACATAATTTCGATAATACTACATATTTCGGTATCCGTCAATTTATGGAACACAATAATTTCATCAATACGGTTAATAAATTCTGGTCGGAACTGCTTTTTTAATTCGGCTAATACTTCTTTTTTGGTTTCTTCGTATTTCTTTTGTTCTTCCTTTTCCTCATCACTTGACATTCCAGCAAACCCTAGCTTTTTATTGTCTGTTATCAGTCTTGCTCCTATATTGGAAGTCATAATAATAACAGCATTTTTAAAGTTTACCGTCCTTCCTTGGCTATCGGTTAAACGCCCATCTTCTAGAATTTGTAATAACATGTTCATGACATCTGGATGTGCTTTTTCTACCTCATCAAATAAAATGACACAATATGGTTTTCTTCTTACTTTTTCGGTTAATTGACCGCCATCATCAAACCCTACATATCCTGGAGGGGAACCAATTAGTTTTGAGATAGAATGTGGTTCCATGTATTCGGACATGTCAATTCGAACCATGGCATTTTCATCTCCAAAAAGTGCCTCTGCTAATGCTTTGGAAAGTTCTGTCTTTCCTACTCCAGTTGGTCCTAAGAATAGGAAGGAACCAATCGGACGTTTTGGGTCTTTTAGTCCTACTCTACCACGCCTAATCGCCTTTGAAACCGCACTAATTGCTTCTTCTTGCCCAATTACTCTTTTATGTAGAGTTTGCTCTAAATTCTTTAGTTTTTCATTTTCATTTTGCGTTAATTTTTTTACTGGAATTTTGGTCCAGTTTGCAATTACCTCTGCTATTTCTTCTTCGGTAATTTCGGTTACTTTTTTGGTATTTTTATTTTTCCATTTTTCTTGTTCTTTTTCTAATTTTTCCCTTAGGTTACGTTCTTTATCTCGTAATGATGCTGCCTTTTCAAAATCTTGTGTACGAATTGCCTCTTCTTTTTCTTGTTTGGTTACTTCTATGGTTTGTTCTAATTCTTTTAGGCTATTAGGTTGTGTGTAGGTTCTCATTCTTACCTTTGAGGCTGCCTCATCAATTAAATCGATGGCTTTATCTGGTAAAAAACGGTCCGTAATGTATCGTACCGATAAATTGACACTTGCTTTAATTGCTTCATCAGTAATTTTTACATTGTGATGTGCTTCGTATTTATCTCGAATTCCTTTTAGAATTTGGATGGTATCTTCTACATTTGGTTCATTTACCGTAACTGGGCTAAATCTTCTTTCTAATGCTGCATCTTTTTCAATGTATTTACGGTATTCGTTTAGCGTAGTAGCACCAATTAACTGAATTTCTCCTCTTGCCAATAATGGTTTTAGGATGTTTGCTGCATCAATGGCTCCTTCTGCTGAACCAGCTCCCACAATAGTATGAATTTCATCAATAAATAGAATAACATCCCCTGCTTTTTTTACTTCATTTAAACACTTTTTAATTCTTTCCTCAAAATCTCCTCTGTATTTGGCTCCTGCTACCATGCTAGAAAGGTCAATGGTAACCACTCGTTTGTTTTTTAGCATTTCTGGTACATCTTCTTGTATGATTTTTTCGGCAAGGCCTTCTACTACCGCAGTTTTTCCCACTCCCGGTTCTCCAATTAAGCAAGGATTGTTTTTGGTTCTTCTTGAAAGAATTTGGATAACACGTTCAATTTCATCTTTTCTTCCTACAATTGGGTCTAGTTTTCCTTCCTCCGCTTGTTTGGTTAAATCGGTTCCAAATTGGTTTAGGGTTTGTGTTTGGTTATAACTTCCTTGCTTATTTTTTACGGTTTTGTTTTCGGCTTGTCCTTGTATGTTTTCGTCTTCATTAATCACTTTTACAATTTCATTATATAATTTGCTTGGGTTTGCTCCCAAATTTAGCATAATACGAACCGCAACACTATCGCCTTCTCTCATAATGCCAATTAAAATGTGTTCGGTTCCAATATAATCTGACCCCAATTTTCTAGCTTCACGAAATGCATTTTCAATGACACGCTTGGTTCGAGGTGTAAACCCAGCCACCTCTACCTTGGCTTGTTTCTCTTTCCCAATTAATTCTTCAATTTCCTGTAAAACCGCCTCTGGTTCTATTTTCTGGTTTTGCAACACTTTACTTGCCACCCCAGTTTCCTCTTTTACCAAACCGTACAAAATATGCTCGGTTCCAATGTAATTATGCCCCATTTCAATTGCCACATCATTCGCAATCTCAATTGCCCTCTGGGCACTATTTGTAAATTTATACGTCATATGATTACCTCCTTATTTTTCCCCTATGATTTGCTTAATGACCTCTGCTCTTCGTATGTCTCTTTCGTAAGACTCAATTTGTTTTCCTAGGTATTGTTGTAGGTTTGCTGGTTTCGTATAGAGTTCTAGTTTTTTTACTTTTAAATCCGTCAGTTCTTTTATTAAGCCTAAATCGGTTCCTAATTTTACTTCGGAAAGTAAATCTCTTGCTTCACTAGAGGATATTTTTTTGGCATTGGTTAAGGTTCCAAAAGCACGATATACTTTGTCTTCTAATTCAATTTGATCTTTTGCTAAAATTTTTCTTGCTAAATGCTCTTGTTCAATGATTTTCTCGGTAATTAATTTTAAGTTTTTTACAATTTCTGTTTCGGATATGCCAAGTGTTTGTTTATTGGATATTTGGTACATATCTCCACCTTGCTTAGAACCTTCTCCATAAATCCCTCGAATGTTCATTCCAAAATTATGAATAACTTCTAAAATTTTTCCAATATTTCCAGTTCCCTGAAGTCCGAGGTAAATGTACCATAACCGATACTCGAAGGGCAGTTCCTACATTGGTTGGACATGCTGTTAAAAATCCGTATTTCTCATGGTAGGCATATGGTAAGGCTTTTCCTAGTGTTTCATCAAACTCGGTAGCTAAATTCATTAAATTTTCTAAGTCAAACCCTGCATTCATTACCTGAATTCGTAGGTGATCTTCTTCATTAATCATAATCGATATATTTTCTTCTTCATTAATAAGCATAGCACCTGTTTCTTCTTTGTTTAAAGCAAAATTTGGACTAATTAAGTGCTTTTCAACTAATACCATTTTGGTAATATCGTCCATGTCTTTTAATTTTACAAATTGAAGCCCATACCCTAAACTTGGAGTTATTTCTTTTATGGTTTCTTCTATTTTTTGTTTTGTGTTTTTGTCTGCCTTTGTTATAAATGGAAAATTGCTTAAGTTTCTGGCTAGTCGAATTCTTGAACTAATGACAACATCTGCTTCTTTTCCGCTTTGTAAATACCAATTTAACATATGTATACCTCCTTCTAGGGACAATATCAAATTAATTATTGTATCCCTTTTCGGGTCGATGTAGGCATCGACCTCCTACATTTTTTGCCTTTCCATAGCAACTTGACCCATACGTGTTTTTGTTTCTTTTTCTGGGTCGACACGAAGGGCTAACCACCCCTACGTGTCTAATTTTTTAATTTTATCTCGGATTTTGGCTGCGTCTTCGTAGCGTTCCTCTTTGATTGCTTGTTTTAATTGTTGTTTTAATTCGTCTGTTTTTGAGGTTGTGGTTTTTAGTTCTTCGTTTTGTATGGTTTCTTTTTGCAATTTAGGTTTGTTGATTTTTCCTTTTCTTCCTACATGCTGATTAGAAGCATGTAAATTTTTTAAAATTGGGTCAATTTTATTTAAAAAGGTATCATAGCAATTGGCACAACCAAATTTTCCATTATGCATAAACTCATCATAGGTCATATCACATTCCTTACATTGCAATTCTTCTTTCTTCGTAAATTCTGGTAAAAAATTATCTTCCGTATCCTCAAAAAACTCACTAAAAAAGCTCGATACATTAATTGGCATATTGAAATCCATATCGCCAATTCCCATTTCTTTTGCACAATCCTCACAAAGTATCATTTCCTTTTTTACGCCATTTACAATTTGCGTGTATCGTACATTTGCCTCATTTTTTCCACAATTTTCACATTCCATAAAAAATCCCTCCTATCTAATTTCTATTTAACTTTCTATCGAAATTCTAACCTCTAATTTATAAAATTTTTACATATCTGGCGATTAAAACCGCCCCTACGTTTTTTTGCTATTCTACTAAAACACATCTCTTCATCGTTATTCTAATCCACTAGATTTAGCAACATATTTTTAAAGATATTTGCTCGTAAGCTATCTCGAATTTCTGGTGGAACACTAAGCACATTATCACTTGTGGCCACCTTTAACAACTTTGCCTCTTTTTCGGTAATTACTTCGTAGGATAAGAAATTACTTAAATAAATATCCACTTCCCCTGCTGTCATTTTATCCTCAAGACTTGCAATAATATGCATCAAATAATTGCTTTTCGTGATATTTACCTTTTTGATACGAATATGTCCTCCGTCCGCCACGTCTACTTTCTACATAATAGCCCTGTGATGGCTTAAACCTCGTTTGTATCACATAATTAATTTGTGAAGGAACACAATTAAACTGTTCTGCAAGTTCGTTTCGTTGTATTTCTACATATTCGTCTTCCTCTTTTAGTAATTCTTTAATAAATTCTTCAATCACATCCGACATTCTCATCTTGCATTCCTCCTTTCCTATTTTATTAATGCTTATTTTTGACTTTGACTTTCTTTGACCTACGAATATATTATAATAAGATTTATTCTAATTTTCAAATAAACCCTATTATAATATATTCGTATTTTACTCGATTTATTCCTATTATTATAAACTATTTTCTTCTATCTCTCTTTTTCTAACTATTTCGTCATAATTAATAGATTTTTTCAAAATAAACGCCATCACTCATCATCTTTTTTCGTCATGTTTTGCATTTCCTCTGCCTTTTGTTTTTGTTCTGGTAGTGGAATCCATGCAAAATAGGAAGATACAAATTCTCCATATTTTGTAGTATCTTCCCCCACTTCTACACCAAACTCTTCTTTTGCTTTTTCTAAATTCTTTCTTTTCTTCTCTTCGTTTGTTATTTTCTTTTCTAGATTCCCATTCATAAAAATACACCTCATAAATTTTCTTAATCTATAAGGTGCACTTTTCTTTTATTTTTATACATTATGTATATGTAAATTCTTAAAAAACATATCCCTGTATCTACTATATTGTTTTCAGTATTAAATTTAAATCATTCACAATTTTTACTTCTTAATTTTTTAATAACTTAAAGGGGAAATTTCTTCCCCTTTAAGTTATTACATAATACCAAACAGTGTTCAGCATTGCTTATTCTTCTCACGGAATGCATATGGTGTACTTCTATAATCCCTTCTATTTGGCTCATATATGTGCTTCGAAAGTCTTGATGGTGGGTACCCGAGTTTGAAAAGAGCGCCACCACCCCAATAGCCAGTTTTACCATCTAGGCATCTTATTGCTCTCGATAGAGGAAGATCGTCTTCTTTTTCTAGCAAATCTCTTACCAATTCACCATTGCAAATTCTCATTTGTAACTCAAAATTACAAATCACTTCATCACACATGCCATTACCTAGATAGCAACATATTCTCCGCATATCTTTCTCTTTTAAATACTCCCACCTATGTTCAAATACATAGGTTTCCATTTTGTAAGGATATTTCTCTGGGCGCTCATTGGCGATTTGGTCCGTCTTCTCGAAGCTATCGAAAAGAGCTTTTCCTTTTACTCCAGCCTCATAGCATTTTTTGCGGATTTCCTCCCTATTTTGGTTAATAACCTCTCGGTTGATTGGAAACCATTCCCCGACCTTTGGCTTTAATACAGAAGACTTCTCTTTTAAAAGCCATTCATATTTCCTAACCAATCCTTCTAAAGGTATGCTCCGACCATCATCAAACTTAATCTCCACATCTTTTGCAAAACCATACATCTTTATGATCTCCATCTCCATATTTTTTTCCTCCGTTATGAAAATATTAAAACAACATATTTCTAATTATTTATTTTAGCATACTTTTCCAATGTTGTATACCTTTTTTCATTATATTTTTTACTCTTTACTTATAAATTTCTTAATAAGCTCCTTACATAGAAATACACGGTGGATTAAAATTTCTCCCACCGTGCTTTCTCTTGTCAAGTATCAAGATCAATTAGTAAGCCAATTAGCTATAAATCAACTAATGTAATTCTTTCATTTTTCTCTTCGTCTTCTTTTTTCTTTATTTTCTATTAATCCTTTATTGTATAAATAATGTAACTCGCGTTCCTATACGTTCATACGCAGTATCTGGACTGTTGCCTATCCCTCTATATGCCACGGTATCAACATTGGAAGGTCCATTGTATCCACCACCTCGTACAAAATACGTGCCATTTGGTCCACTACAAAGCTCTGTTGTCCATTCCCATACGTTTCCTCCCATATCATAGATATTATTCACGGCTATTGTCTTTCCTGTCTTTTCTAAATTTCCGGATGCATAATTCCCACCTACACTATCTGTTATATATTCATAATTTTTCAATTCAATAAATTTTACTGTCGTATCCCATGTATATCCACTGCATATTCTACTAGTCACAGTATCGTGCCTTGAATACATTCTTTCTACTACCTCTTTTGCTTTATCTCTTGTGATATAATTCCATACTTGCTTATCTTTTTGTACCACCGCTTTTCCATTACTATATCCTGTCCAATTTGTTTCTTTGTTTTCATTCTCTGTTATTACTTCTTCATCATAGCCTACTATTCCTACTTCATATCTTCCTATATAAAATCCTCCATATCTCTTAATACTATCAATTTCTATACTTGGCATTTCTTCTGCATATACATATGGCTGGTCTATTCTTCTTATTTCTCCTGTTATTTCATCTTTCGTTTGCGAATATGTCCAGCCTTCTCTTGAAAATGCATATCGGTCATATTTTATACTTCCATCTATTCCATCTTCTGTACATGGCACCCACACAAACTCATTTCCTTTTGTTTCACTTTCGCTTATATCCTGTATGACAAACCCTGTTTCCTTTGTTCCTTCTATGTGTTTAAATCCTCTTGGTACTGGCACTCCTTCTACCATTGTATACTTTGGTTCCTCTATTACACCATTTCCTGTTACTATATTTTCTACTTGATTTGAAAATTCCCCTAATATTTCATCTTCTTTTTGGGCTGCTTCTTGATAGTTTTTTCCTGCCTCTTGAGCTCGTTTTAATACTCCTCTTTGTCCTATGGTTAAATTAATTGTTATTCCTGCCAAGATTAATAAAATAATAATTGTAACAATCAAAGCCACTAGGGTGATTCCTTTTTCTTTCAAACTATTTCCTCCTATTATTAGTTTATATATATAGTATTACGAAATCCCGTATTACTAAAAGCATCTGTTATGCTATCATCTCCTCTATATCCACTAGGATTATCATTACTATAGTTATTATACCCTCCTCCACGTAAAGTACAAATATCATTTGCATTACTAGATATTTCTGATGTCCATTCCCACACATTGCCTCCCATGTCATAGATATTTTTTACTACTTCAGTTTGTCCTGTTGGTACTAAAATATTACTATTTTCTGTCTTTGTTTGTGCTTCTTTATTTAAGTCTATATATATAAAATTTGTATTTCGATAATTTCCCTCTGCACTATTTACCGCATAATCACCTTGTATAAATTTTAATGTGGTATCCCATGCATAACTACTACATAATCTACTAGTCACAGTATCATGCCTTGAATACATTCTTTCTACTACCTCTTTTGCTTTATCTCTTGTGATATAATTCCATACTTGCTTATCTTTTTGTACCACCGCTTTTCCATTACTATATCCTGTCCAATTTGTTTCTTTGTTTTCATTCTCTGTTATTACTTCTTCATCATAGCCTACTATTCCTACTTCATATCTTCCTATATAAAATCCTCCATATCTCTTAATACTATCAATTTCTATACTTGGCATTTCTTCTGCATATACATATGGCTGGTCTATTCTTCTTATTTCTCCTGTTATTTCATCTTTCGTTTGCGAATATGTCCAGCCTTCTCTTGAAAATGCATATCGGTCATATTTTATACTTCCATCTATTCCATCTTCTGTACATGGCACCCACACAAACTCATTTCCTTTTGTTTCACTTTCGCTTATATCCTGTATGACAAACCCTGTTTCCTTTGTTCCTTCTATGTGTTTAAATCCTCTTGGTACTGGCACTCCTTCTACCATTGTATACTTTGGTTCCTCTATTTTGCTATCTCCTGCTATTATATTTTCTACCTCATTCGAAAATTTTGCTAACATTTCCTCCTCACTTTTAGCTGCTTCTTGGTAATTTTTTCCTGCTTCTTCGGCTCTTTTTATAATTCCTTTTTGACCTATGGTTAAGCTAATTGTTATTCCCGCTAGAATTAATAATACAATGATGGTAATCACTAAAGCTACTAATGTAATTCCTTTACTTTCTCTTTTCATGTTATTTTTCCTCCTTCGTTCTTTTATTGCCAAATTCCTATCTTCCTATTGTATAAGCCGTGTTTTCGCTTAATCCATCTCCTCCTGTTATTTGTATGATATTAGATTTTAAGGAAATACAAGGACGGAGACCCCTTGTGTACGAACAGCCACCTTCATCACCATTAGAACGCACATAACACATATAATAAGTATCCTGATATTCACTTTCAATCTCTCGCATCACATAAAAACTCACATTAGACGTATAAACATCCACAAAGCGGGAAGCTAACCAATAATACTGTCCAGTTAACCTCATATTTGCTTCGTTTAATGCTGTTCTATCTATTGTGCAATTTATATCAGTATTGTAACATCCTGTATCTCTACTTATCCATCCTGTTGGAATTGTATATTTCTCTGGTATTGAAACAGTATCTAATATATCTCGTATATTTTCTTCACTATCTTTTACCTTATTTTTATTTATAAACTTTCCATTTTGTATTGTTGGTATACTTCCTACACATCTTCCATCGTATGCATATTCTTGATTTACATATTTTTCCGCTTCGCTATTCAGTGTCTCAATTGCTCCATTATAACTTGCTTTCGCCTCTTCCCATGTATTTCCTCCTAGTGTGATGTCTTCCCCCACACTTTTATCTGATATAATCTGTAATCCGTATTCTGAATCTACTGGATATAATACTCTACAGGTAATTACTCCATTTTCTCCAACAGATGTTACTCCTGTATCATATTTTATATAATCTCCTGCTTTTAATCCTTTTACTGCCTCTGATATTTCTGGTGTAGTAGAAGTAATTTCTCCCCCATTTCCGTTTATTCCATTTATAATATCATCTGCTTCTTTTAGGAAATTCGATAACTCTTCGTCTTCTCTTTTAGCTGCTTCTTGGTAATTTTTTCCTGCTTCTTCGGCTCTTTTTAGGATTCCTCTTTGGCCTATGGTTAGGCTAATTGTTATTCCTGCTAGAATTAATAATACAATGATGGTAATGACTAGAGCTACTAATGTAATTCCTTTTCCGATTAGACTTTGCCCTTGCTCCTACATGTATTTTGCAATTTTCTTCATTTGTTTTTTCCATTTTTCTCTTTCTCCTTTTCTTTTACCAAATAATCCTATACAATTTATTTAGTGGTACATCTAATGCATAGGATAATCGAACCATCATTGAAAAACTGGGTTCTTTTACGTTGTTTTCGATGTCGTTTATGTGTGTTGTGGATATCCCAGTTTTTTTGGATAGTTGTTCTAGTGTATATTTCTTTTCTTTCCTTATTTCTTTTACTAAAATCACTACTTGCATTTCCCCACCATTTTGGTATTTTTTTTAATTAAATCATATATCTTATCCGCTTTGGCGGAAATGTCGTATTTTGGTGTATTGTTTTATTGCCAATTTTAGTGTATCATATTGTTTTTGTTTTGTATAGTCTTTTTGACTGTTTTTTGTTTTAAAAAACACACCTTATCAACTTTTGTTATTGATAAGATGTGCAATTTATTTTACTTTTATTCTATTTTTGCTTTCTTTTGCATGTTTTTTCATGTCGTTTTTGCCACTTTTTGCATGTTTATATATTCTCTTCCCTCAAACTATCAATAATATTCTCCTTTTTCATTTTTCCACTTGCATATAGCATCGTAATAAATACCACAAAATACACACTCACAATAGAAATAATAATACTGCTCCAAGGTAGGCTAAAGGCAAATTCTATGGCATTTCCGAAACCTTGGTTTAAGAAATAACAAATAATGATTCCGATTGGTAATCCAAATAACAATGCTTTCGTGCCATAGAAAATACATTCTAAATCTAGCATTTTTTTAAAGCCTTTTTCGGTCATACCGATGGATTTTAACATCGCAAATTCTCGTTTTCTTAGTAAAATATTCGTAGAGATGGTATTAAATATATTGGCAATTCCAATGGCTGAAATTAGGGCAATAAATCCATATAAGAAAATGTTAATTACTAGTTTTAGGTTACGCTGTTGTTGTATTTGTTCTTTTACATTTTCTACAAATACCATGAAATTGGTTGGCATTTTTTCAATTTCTTTTAATTCCTCTTTTAGCCCTTGTTCGTCTTTTGCTGTAAATACCATACTTGTAAACATTTGGTCTTCAAAGCCTTCTAGTGCCTTTTTATTGGTAATGGCAATTGCGATTGGATTATCTTGGTTAGTAACTCCAAATGGCATTTTATCGGTTACTTTTGCAATTTTAAAAGCTTTCTTTATGGTTTGATATTTTGGTTCTTCTTTAGACTTATCTGCATTTTCCCTTACCTGTATACTAACATCTATGTCCTCATTTGCTTTTAAATTCGTTAAATCTCCTTCTATTTTTGCCGACATTAACATATCAACATAATTAATCAAAATGACTTCATTTTCCCCTAATTTGCTTATTCCTAGCTGTTTTAAGTATTCTTCCATTTGTATATCGTTTAAGGCAATCAAGTTTACTCCAACACGATATTGACCATTTTCTTCATAAAAATATTGTCTTACTCTTTCTTTTTCCTTTATGGCTTTTCTCATATTCGCATCTAGTCTTTCTTCTTTTAGCTCTGTATAGGAATATACTCGGTCAATCACAGATAGCTTATCTACATTTTTTGAATTTTCAATTCGATTTGTAATTTTCTCCTTTTGTTCTCTTTTTTCTTTTGTATCGCTTCCATAAATCTGAATGGAATAATCATAATCCACACTTTTATAAAGGGAATCAAACCCATTATACATATACCCAATAAATCCACTAACCGATATAAATAAAATAATACTAATCATAAGGGAAATAACGGTGGTACGATATTTTTTCTTACTTCTTTTCAAATTCTTTAGTGCCAATTCTCCTTCTATTCCAAATAAAGTACGAAACCACTTTGGTGTTTTTAACTTCTTTCCATTTATTTTGATATCATCATTTCCACGAATTGCTTCAATTGGCGATATTTTACTTGCTCGTTTTGCTGGAACCATAACCGATAGGTAAATTGTTATCGCAATGAAAATTAACGCAATTAAGATTGCTTGGAACGATACCACTAAGTGTAAATTCCAATTTTGACCAGACTCTGCCATCATTGGCTTTAATAACTCATTTACTACCTTTAAGGTAATCCCAATTCCCCCTATTCCAAATAAAATACCAAGTGGAATCCCAATTCCTCCTAAAATAGCTCCTTCTTGCAATACCAAGCTTCGTATTTGTTTTTTCGTTGCTCCTACAGAAGATAAGCTTCCAAATTGTTTTTTCCTTTCGGATACGGAAATAGCAAAACTGTTATAAATTACTAAAATGGAACCTACCATAATAACCGCAATTAAGATACCACATACCGAATATAACATTGCTTGGAAACCACCAGTAGAGTTAACCCCTTTATACATTAATACATAGGTATTGTATTTGATATTATATACCTTTTGTCCGTTCCTCTCGTATGGTATACACTCCTAGTTTATCGGCAATTTCCTCTGCATCGTCATACAAATTCTTTGGATTTTTGGAAATTACACCAATATCCACGCTTTGGTGAGTAATCGGCTTTGTTTCATCTAGCAAAGTAACTCCTGAAGTATAGTGATCTTTTGAGGTCTCAAAATCTGGTCTTTGGATTTTTCCACAAACCGTATAGGTCTTTGTCTCTTCTGTTATAAATGTCTCATTATCTACTTTAGCTTCTCCAATTAGTTCTTCCCCATCACTCATTCGCTTTCCCATTTCAAACGTAACGGTATCTCCAATTTGGGGTTCTTTTTCTTTTCCATCAAAAAAAGTATTGCTTAATACAATTTCATTATCATTCTTTGGTAATTTTCCTTCTATTAAACGAATTTTCATATTTTCCAACGCTTGTTTACTATATGCCTTTATGTAGCAAAACTCATCCTCTGAATAGGTATTTTTTGCCATTCCTACTGGTGCCATGACCATCACATTGGTTAATCTTCTATCTTGTGCAAACTCGCCAATATCTTCTGTTTTTACTCCTCGAAACATCGCCTCCCAAGCACCATCTTGGCTAATCTCCACATCTAACAAAAAACTCTGAAAAGAAACCGCTAAAGTAGCTACTGCTGTAATCATAGCACCAGATAAAATAATTCCAATAATCGTAACAATCGTCCTTTTTCGATTTTTCTTCAAATAATTGGTTGTTAACTTACTAAATATACTCATTTTCTATTACATCCCTTCTTAATTCAATCTTACCTGCACACAAACTCCGAAGCCCCACAAGAAAGCCCCTTTAACAAGGGGGACGAAAGCGGAGCGACTGAGGGTTCTAATTCTTCTCGTCCGCTACAATCTTTCCATCTTGAATTTGTATCATTCTGTCTGCTTGTTTTGCTAAATTTAAATCGTGTGTAATCATAATTAACGTTTGATGATACTTTTTATTCGAATATTTTAATAACTCCAATATTTCCTCCGAATTTTTGCTATCCAAGTTTCCTGTTGGTTCATCTGCTAAAATAATGGCTGGGTCATTCATTAAGCTTCTCCCAATGGATACACGCTGCTGTTGCCCACCAGATAATTCATTTGGCAAATGTTTCACTCTTTTTTCTAAGCCTAATGTTTTTATAATTTCTTGTAATCTTTCATTATTTACCTTTTTTCCATCTAATAACACTGGCAAGGAAATGTTTTCTTCTACATTTAAAATAGGAATCAAATTATAAAACTGATAAATAAGTCCTACATTTTGTCTTCGGAATACTGCTAAATCATTATTATTTAAGCTATACACATCTTTGCCTTTAATGTATACTTTCCCGAGAAGTCGGTCTATCAACACCACCTAAAATGTGAAGCATGGTAGATTTTCCGAGAACCAGATGGTCCAATAATCGAAACAAATTCTCCTTCTTCTACTGAAAAAGAAATATGGTCAATTGCTGTTACACTCGTTTCTCCTTTTCCATAAATTTTTGATAAGTTTTCTACTTTTAATATTTCCATATAAGATACCCTCCCTTGTTTTTCTATTCCTATTATATCGTCTTTTTTTAGCTTCATAAGGGATTTAATAATATCTTAATAAATGTTAAGAAGATGTTAAAAAAATCCAACTCCTATACGAGTTGGATTTCTTTAACATAAAAATGATTCGTTTATTTCTTATTACATACGCTTTCCTTGTATTTTGAAGTTTCCTTTGTTGGTATTTGCCATTAATTCTAGCATGTTCCCATTTACCATCACATTTGCAGTATAATCAATATTGCCCATTGGTGTATTAAAGTTTCCTTTAAAATTAGCTGTATTTTCGTTTGTCTTCATGCCTTGAAATTGGTTTTTCATCCCCATAATTTCTACAATTCCTTGTACTTGGTTTCCATTGCTCATTAGTGTAATCACTCCATTAATGGCTCCCATAGGAGTATTTAATGAAGATGTGTATTTTCCGTCTAGCATAATTTCCCTCCTCTTTTTACTATCTATATGTTATGCTAAAAAAATTTATGAGTGACAATACTAAATTACAAAGGATAACGCAATAATCACTATTCCTACTACTACACGGTATATTGCAAACCCTTTAAAGCTTCCTTTTTTTAGATATTCTAGTAAGAATTTGATAACGAAAATTCCTACTAAAAAGCTAATGACAATTCCAATAAAGAACGATACACTAAATACAAAATCTTTAAATTTGTATATGGTTGCCGCAAATACGATTGGTGTGGATAGTAGGAAAGAATATTTCGCTGTGGATTCCCTATCAACTCCCATCATTCTTCCTGTTGTCATGGTAACGCCTGACCTAGAAACTCCTGGAATGAAAGCAAGTGCTTGTGACAACCCAATTAAAAAAGTTTGTTTTAAGCTCATATGTTCATAATCCATATTGGCTTTTGCATTTTTATCTACAATATATAAAATTACTCCCATCACCGCAAGGGCAATTCCGATAATGATTGGTTTTTCTAAAGCATCTCCTACAAAATGATCTAGTAAAAACCCAATGGCTCCTCCTGGAATGGTGGCAAGTACAATATACCAAAACATTCTTCCTTCTGTTGTTTTTTCTTTTTTTACGACTTGGTTAAAACCACCTTTTATTAAATTTATCCAGTCTTTGAAAAAGAAAATTGCAATGGCAAGTAGTGTTCCAAAATGAAGGGCTACATCAAACCCTTCAAAAGCGGTTAAAAATTCTTGTGATTTTGTCCAACCTAGTACCCATGGAATAATGTTTAAATGGGCTGAACTTGAAATTGGTAATAATTCGGTTAATCCTTGTACAATTCCTAAAATAATTGCTTGTAATATTGTCATTTTTGGTTTCCTCTTTTCTTTTTTTATTGATTATCGATTTCTTTAAACATGTTTAATAGTGTTTCTTTCATGAATTCTGCGGAAGTAATTGGTGATACTTTTCCTGGAAGGGATAATGCCCAGTTAAATTTTATGCCTAGTTCTTTTATGGCTTGCCTATCGACTCCCCCTGGGTTAGAAGCTAAATCAATAATTAACGTATCTTTTTTTACTTCTTGTAACATGTCTTTGGTTAATACAATATAGGGGATGGTGTTAATAATAATGTCAAATCGGTTTAAGTTTTCTTTTAATTCGATTAAGTTAATTGGTTCATACCCATATGCTTTAATCCATGCTAAGTCTGTGGTCTTTCTCGCTTCACAGGCTACTTTGGCCCCTATGCCATCTAGCATTTTGGATAATACTTTTCCAATTCGTCCAAATCCTAGTACTAGTACATTGTTTCCATGCAAATTTTTTGGTGTTTCATTAATAGCAATTTGAATGGCTCCTTCTGCGGTTGAAATCGCGTTTAATACGGCAAGTTCTTCTCTTTTAATAATATCTAACAAGGTAATATCTTTTTCTTCTACCATTTGATAGACTTCTGGTTTTATGGAACCAGCAATAAAGGTCTTCCCTCCAATTTGGTTTATTAATTCTTCTACTTGTATTTTGGTATCACTAAAGGGTGTATTTAATTGTTGACCAGTTGTGGATAATGGTAATGGCCCTAGTACAATATCTGCATTTTGAATGCATTCGAATATGGAATTTGTGTGAGTATCTTTTATTTCGGTGGCTTTTTCTAAGGCATAGGTTTTTACTTGGTATTCTTCTTTTTGTAGCATTTCTACTAATTTTACAATTCGTAAATCTCCTCCAACAACAGCAATGTTTTTTATCATTCCTTCACATTCCTTTCTTATTTTTTTATTATTTTATTCGGGTTTTAATTGGATTATTCTTGTTTGTTTTGTTCATTCTAATTGCTTCTTTTTTAGAACCCCCAGTCACCTTCGGTGACAGCCCCCTTAAGTAAAGGGGCCTTTTTTCTTCTTAAATTATTCTTTTCTTGTTGCATATATCCCTTGTTTTTAATCCTCTCTTTCTCTTTGTTGCTCAATTTCTTTACTTTTTTCTTTTTTTATTTTTTGGTCGTTATGGCTTAGTTTTCCTACTAGTTTTGTGGTTTCTTCTAAGTGTTTTTTTGCTTTTTTCTCTTTTTTGGTTAAAGTTTGTTTTCTTGGTTCTACTTCTTCTAAGTTTGGGAAGTGGATATATGGTTTTATGGGAATAAATAACGGTTCTGCTTCTGCTTTTTTGTAAATATGGGCATCCATTTCAATGGCTACATTTAAGAATTTGATGGCATTTTCCTTGTCCCTTCGAATGACATAGATTTTGGCTAGCTGGTAATATGCTTCTGGCTCTAGTTCTTCGCTTTCTAAGCTTTTCATATAATATTTTTCTGCCTCTTCTAAATCGTTATAAATAAAGTTGATTTGTGCTAGGTTGTAGTATGAATTGTATAATAAGGTATTAATCGCCGCTGCTTTTTCATAACATATTTTCGCATTTTGAAAGTCGTTTAACATGGTGTAAACAATTCCCATATTATAGTATAATTCATAACTTGCTGGATTGTATTTTATGGCTTCATTATAAATATTGGCAGCCTCCTTATATCGTTCTTGTTCACAATAAATATCTCCTAAAAGCTCTGTTGCTTCTAACATCTCTGGCTTTTTATGTAATAATGTTTCTAGCATTTGGCTTGCTTCCTCTTTTTTTCCAAGTTCATTTAGTAAAAAAGAAATACGGTAATATGCTTGATAATCTTGTTTATTACAATCAATTACTTGTACATATTCATCAATGGCTTTTCTCATACCACCCTCTTTTTCATAAATCTCTGCTAACATTTTATGCCCCACATAACTTTGTGGGTATTTTTCCACTAGTTTTGTTAAAAAGTTTTTCGCTTGTTTGGTATTATTAAAAAACAATGCTGTTTTACCAAGGGCAAGATAAATTAGTTCTGAAAAATTAATGTTTTTCCATTCCATCCCAATAATGATGATAGGAATTAGTATGGATAATATATATATAATCATTCGAATTCCAATTGGTAATTGCAAGCGAAAAATAATCTCAATAAAATTAATGGCAATTCCGAAGTGCTTGCATACACAAAATTGCAACATAATTTACATCATTTCGCCTAATCATTTTAAAAAACATAATAACAAATAAAGAGAAAGCAAGTATATTGAAAATGATTTTTTCAGCTAACATGATTATCTCCTTTCTTTTTTTCTATCACCTATTTTATGACATTTTTTCAAAAAAGTCCATAGTCTTGTAGAATAAAATGCAAATAGTCTCTATTATAAATCACTTGTATACTTTATGAAAACATGATATAATTTTACTATTATTTCTTGTAAAGAAAGGAGGATACTATATGGAATTCCCATATCGTAAAATAACACGTTTTTTACCTTCTATATGTACTCATGCAAAATACATATATAGATGTCCTGAGCCTTATTGTGTATATAGAGGAAAATGTGGTTTTCGGCGTAGAACTCTTAGAGGTAAAAAATTTTAATTTTGAAAATTCTAAAAATCTATCCTTTCACCAAAATAAAAAAGCCTTTGCTTTGGCATTGGCTTTTTTATTGTTTATTTTACAAATCATTTAATTTAAGAATCCTTTATAATGTCTCATCATTAACAATGATTCTAATTGTTGTACAGTTTCTAGTGCTACACCTACTACGATTAGGATGGATGTTCCTCCAAATGCGATGTTTAATCCTGTAAAACGGATTAGCATTGGTAAAATTGCAATTAAGCTTAGGAAAAATCCTCCAAACCATGTTATTTTGGAAATAACGCTAGTTAAATATTCGGTAGTTGGTCTTCCTGCACGAATTCCTGGGATAAATCCACCATTTTTCTTAATATTGTTTGCTACTTCCGCTGGATTGAAAGTGGCATAGGTATAGAAAAAGGTAAATCCTACTATTAATAGTAAATATACAAGTGCATTTGCTATGGTATATCCTACTGGCACATTTGAGGTTGATGTGGCAATAGAGAATTTATATACTCCTGCCCAAAATCCCGTCTGTGTTGCAATGTCTTTTATAAACATTTGTAAAATCATTGCTGGAAATGTCATAAAACTACTTGCAAAAATAACTGGCATAACACCTGCCATAGCAAGTTTTAATGGAATATGGGTATTTTGTGCCCCTACCATTTTTCTTCCTACTACTTTTTTAGCATATTGTACTGGTATCCTTCTTTCTGCTGTTTGTACAAATACAACACCAGCTACTAAAATAATCGCTCCTATAATAATACCTAGTGATATTAATAGTCCAGTAGTACTAAAAGTACCTGTTCCCAATATTAATCCCCATATGGTTGTTACAGCACTTGGCAAACCAGAAACAATACCAATAAAGATAATAATGGAAATTCCATTTCCAATTCCTCTGTTAGTAATTTGTTCTCCTAGCCACATTAAAAGTGCAGTACCTGCTACAAGTGAAAGAACAACAATAAATCCTGTTAAAAATCCTGGGTTAATGAATATTCCAGAAGATTGATATGAAAGATATATTCCTAATCCTTCTACAATCGCAAGAACGATTGTTAAGTATTTGGTATATCGGTTCATTTTTTGTCTTCCTTCTTCTCCACCTTCTTTTGCTAAACGTTCTAATGCTGGTATTACCATTGCCAATAATTGAATAACAATAGAAGCCGTAATGTATGGGCTAATGGTCATCGCAAAAATAGAAAATCTTGAAAATGCTCCTCCGGAAATAATATTAATTAATCCACCAATTCCTTCGGTTGACCCCATTGCTTCGCTTAGTGCAAAGGTATCAACACCTGGAACGGTAATAAAACATCCTAGTCTAAAAACAATAATTAATACTAATGTATATAATAAACGTTTTCTAACTTCTTCTGTTTTTAAGGCATTCTTGATTGTTTTAAACAATTAAATCACCTCTGTCTTTCCACCAACAGCTTCAATTTTTTCTTTTGCTGCTTTTGTAAATCTCTTTGCTTTTACTGTTAATTTTTTCTCTAAATTACCAGTAGCAAGAACAACAATACCATCATTTGCTTTTGAAATAATTCCTTCTTCTATTAGGCTTTCAGCAGTTACTTCTTCTGCCTCCGACTTATTAAGCATTGTTAAGGTTACTTCTACATAGTTTTTTGCAAAAATATTGGTAAATCCTCTTTTTGGTAATCTTCTATATAATGGTGTTTGACCACCTTCAAAACCTCTTCTTACTCCTCCACCACTTCTTGCTTTTTGTCCTTTATGTCCTTTTCCAGAAGTTTTTCCAAGTCCGGAACCAATTCCACGACCTACTCTTTTTCTCGTCACTTTTCCTTGTGCTGGGCTTAAATCGTCTAATCTCATTTTGTTTTACACCTCCCTCTTACATAATATCTTCTACTCTTTTTCCTCTTTTTTTGGCAACTTGTTCAATTGTGCTCATACTAGCTAATCCATTAAGTGTTGCATATACAACGTTTCTTGGATTGTTTGTTCCTAATACTTTTGTTCTAATGTCTTTATACCCTGCAAGTTCTAGAACTGGTCTTACACTACCTCCGGCAATAACTCCAGTACCTTCTGCTGCAGGTTTTAACATAACATTGGCACTACCAAATTTTCCAATATATTCATGAGGAATGGTTGTTCCTACAACGGGAACGGTAATTAAGTTTTTCTTTGCATCTTCAATGGCTTTTTTAATGGCATCTGGAACTTCTGCTGCTTTACCATTTCCTACACCAACGTGTCCATTTCCATCTCCAACAACCACAACTGCACTAAAACGAAATGTTCTACCACCTTTTACAACTTTTGCAACCCTGTTGATTGCAACAACCTTCTCTTTTAATTCTACTTGTGTTTCTTCCATGTGTTTACGTTTTCCCTCCTTTTTAATTAATTAGAACTTAAGTCCTGCTTCTCTTGCTGCTTCAGCTAATTCTTTTACGACACCATGATAGATATATCCGCCTCTATCATATACAACATTTTCTATTTTCTTTTCTAAAGCACGTTTTGCAATTAAGCTTCCAACTTCTTTAGCAGCTACTTTGTTTGCATGTTTTTCTTTTACTTCTTTATCTAATGTAGAAGCACTTACTAATGTAACTTTTGCATCATCGTCTACAATTTGTGCGTAAATGTTTGTATTACTTCTATACACACATAGTCTTGGGCAATCTGCTGTTCCGCTTATTTTTCTACGTACACGAATATGTCTTCTAGTTCTTTCTTGTTTTCTGTCTGTCTTTTTTACCATGCTAGCCTCCTCCTTCTTCTAAACTCTATTTTATAACCTTAATTTCTATTTCTTACCTGCTTTACCTTCTTTACGACGGATAACTTCTTCAGCATATTTGATACCTTTTCCACGATATACCTCAGGTGGTCTTTTGGTTCTAACAACAGCTGCTGTTTGACCAACTAATTCTTTATCAATTCCTTTTACAATAATAGTATTTGGGTTTGGTACATCAAAGGTAATTCCTGCTGGTGCTTCCATTTCTACTGGATGAGAATATCCTAAATTCATTACTAATTTGGTTCCTTGTTTCTGTGCTCTATAACCAACACCATTAATTTGTAACTCTCTTTGATATTCTTCTTTTACACCATGAATCATGTTATTAATTAATGTTCTGGTAAGACCATGTAAGCTTCTATTTTCTGGCTCATCATCTGGTCTTACTACCGTAATTACACCATTATCCATACTTACTTTCATGTTACTATGTATTTCTCTTTCCAACGTTCCTTTTGGTCCCTTTACAGAAATATTTTGACCATTAATTTTAACTTCTACGTCAGTTGGAACGGTAATTGGACTGTTTCCTATTCTTGACATTTTTCATTTCACCTCTTTAACTTGAAATTTAATATTTTATGTTAAAAATTAGATTTTTTAAGCTTCTATTTCTAACCTCTAACTTTTATTTTCTAGCCTACCATACATAAGCTAATACTTCTCCACCGATACCTTGTTCTCTTGCTTTTTTATCTGTCATAATTCCTTTTGAAGTGGAAATTAAAGCAATTCCTAAGCCATTTAATACTCGTGGTAGTTCTTCATTTGATGCATATACTCTTAATCCTGGTTTACTGATTCTTTTTAAACCTGCAATGACACGACTACCTTTTTCGTCGTATTTAATTGTGATACGAATAATTCCTTGATTTTCATTTTCAATTACTTCAAATGCTTTAATATATCCTTCTTCAAATAGAATTTCAGCAATTGCTTTTTTCATATTAGAAGCTGGTATATCTACTGTCTTGTGTTTTGAAGTATTGGCATTTCTAATTCTTGTTAACATATCTGCAATTGGATCTGTAATATTCACTTATTTTACCTCCTTTAATTCATTTTATCTCGTTTTAAATTAAAGTTTATTTTTTAATATCTATCCTCTAATTTCTAACTTCCTTTTACCAACTTGCTTTTTTTACACCTGGAATTTCGCCTTCATGTGCTAATTTACGGAAACATACACGGCAAATTCCATATTTTCTAATATATGCATGTGGTCTACCACAAAGTTTGCATCTGTTATATTCTCTTGTTTTGTATTTTTGTGGTCTTTGTTGTTTTACAATCATCGACTTTTTAGCCATATTTTTATTCTCCCTTCTTTTATGCTTTAAAAGGCATTCCTAATAATGTTAGTAACTCTTTTGCTTCTTCATCTGATTTTGCTGTTGTTACAAATATAATATCCATACCTCTTAGTTTATCGATTTTTTCATACTCGATTTCAGGGAATATCAATTGTTCTTTTATACCTAATGAGTAATTTCCTCTTCCATCAAAAGAATTTGCAGATACTCCTCTAAAATCTCTTACTCTTGGAAGAGCTACATTGAATAATTTGTATGCAAATTCATACATTTTGCTACTTCTTAGAGTAACTTTACATCCAATATTTGCTCCTTCTCTTAATTTGAAGGCTGCAATTGATTTTCTAGCTTTTGTTACCATTGGTTTTTGACCAATAATTTGGCTTAAATCATTCATTGCATTTTCTAATGATTTAGGATTGTCTTTGGTATCTCCTAAACCGATATTAATTACGATTTTATCAAGTTTTGGAACTTGCATCACAGATTTATAATTAAATTTTTTCATTAATGCTGGTATTACTTCTTTTTCATATTGTTCTCTTAATTTTTCCATAGGGTTTTATAATCCTCCTTTCTTATTTTAATTTTGTGTTACATTTTTTACAAACACGAATTTTTTGACCTTTTTCCTCACTATATCCAATTCTAGTTACTTTACCACATTTTGGACATACCACATTTGCTTTTGAAGAATGGAAGGCACATTCTACTGGAAGTATTCCTCCTTCTTCTCCTTGTTTTCTAGGTTTTACATGTTTTTTACGAATGTTAACACCTTTTACGATAATTTTTTCCGTTTTTGGTATTACTTCTAAAACTTCTCCTGTTTTTCCTTTATCATTTCCTGATAAAATTTGAACAGTATCACCTTTTTTTATTTTCATTTCTATTTTCACCTCTTCTTTTTTAGGTTTATTGCATTAAAGCTACAACTAATGATTTGTACATTCGACTAGCCTAAGGGCTATTCTCATTTACAAATCCTAAGTTTCCGCATCTTTAATCCGTAATGCGTTAACGTCTACTAGACGTTATCGCATAACGGCTTAAAGAACTTCTGGTGCTAATGATAATATTTTCATATATTCTTTTTCTCTTAATTCTCTTGCTACTGGTCCAAAAATACGAGTTCCTTTTGGGTTACCATCATCACGGATAATAACAGCGGCATTTTCATCAAATCGAACATAAGAACCATCGGCACGTCTTTGTGGTTTCTTTGTTCTTACGACAACTGCTTTTACTACTTCTCCTTTTTTTACAACACCACCTGGTGCAGCACTTTTTACAGAAGCAACAATAACATCTCCAATACCTGCATATTTTCGATAAGAACCACCTAAACAACGAATACACATAATTTCTTTTGCCCCAGTGTTATCAGCAACTTTTAATATTGATTGTTGTTGTACCATTCTAGCCTCCTCCTTCTTTTTTTACTTTTTTATCTTTGTGGTTGGTTAGTATATTAGTGTGTTAGAAAGTTAGAATTCATAACTTCTAATCTCCAACTTCTATTTTCTAATTTCTAACTCCTATTTTTTGATTGCCTTTTTTGTAATTTCTACTACTCTCCATCTCTTATCTTTGGAAAGTGGACGAGTTTCCATTACTTTTACTTCATCTCCGATTCCACAAGCATTTTCTTCATCATGTGCTTTTAATTTGTATGTTTTTTTCATGATTTTTGAATACATATCGTGTTTTACATTGGTTTTAACAGCTACTACCACGGTTTTATCCATTTTGTTTGACACAACGGTTCCAATCATAACTTTACGAAGATTTCTTTCTTCCATAATTTTTCTCCTTTCTTAGAAATACGAAGAATTTTACGCTCTTCTTGTTTCTTACAGACGAGCAATGCTCGCCCCTACAGCCTACATAGGGCTATTTCTTTGCGTCTGCTAATTCTCTTTGTCTTAATATGGTTTTAATTCTTGCAATGTCTTTTTTCACTTCTCTTATTTTTAAAGGATTATCTAGTCCATTGGTTGCATGGCTAAATCTCAATTTAAATAATTCCGTTTTTAACTCACTTAACTCTTTTTCTAGTTCTGGTGAAGACATTTCATTTATTTTATTTATCTTCATCATTATCACCACCTAATTTTATAGTTTCTTTTCTTACAAATTTTGTTTTAATTGGTAGTTTGTTTGCTGCAAGTCTCATTGCTTCTCTTGCTAATTCCTCTGGTACACCAGCAATTTCAAATAATACTCTTCCTGGTTTTACAACAGCTACCCAGTACTCTGGAGCACCTTTACCTTTACCCATACGAGTTTCAGCAGGTTTCTTTGTTACTGGTTTATCTGGAAAGATTTTAATCCAAACTTGACCACCTCTTTTAATGTGACGAGTCATAGCAATACGGGCTGCTTCTATTTGGTTTGTTGTAATCCATGCAGCTTCCGTTGCTTGTAATCCATATTCTCCATCGGAAACAACATTACCTCTTGTGGCATATCCTCTATTTCTACCTTTTTGTTGTTTTCTATATTTTGTTCTTTTTGGTATTAATGGCATTATTTGTCTCCTCCTTCCACTTTCTCTTTTTTCGTTGGAAGAATTTCACCTTTATAAATCCATACTTTAACACCGATTTTTCCATAAGTTGTGTTTGCTTCATAAAATCCATAATCAATATCTGCTCTTAAGGTTTGTAATGGAATGGTTCCTTCTTTGTAGAATTCTGTTCTTGCCATATCCGCTCCACCTAATCTTCCAGATACTGCTGTTTTAATTCCTAAAGCACCTGCCTTCATTGTTTTTTGCATGCATTGTTTCATTGCACGTCTAAAGGAAATTCTTCTTTCTAGTTGAGCACAAATATTTTCTGCTACTAATTTCGCATCTAAATCAATATTTTTTACCTCAACAATATTTAAGTTTACTTCTTTACCGATCATTTTTTGTAAATCATTTTTTAACCCTTCTGCTAATTGTCCACCTTTTCCAATCACTAGACCAGGTTTAGCAGTATATACATTTACTTTTACAAATTTAGCAGTTCTTTCAATTTCAATTTTTGAAATACCACTAGCAAATAATTTCTTTTTAACATATTCACGGATTTTATGGTCTTCTACTAGATAATCGCTGTAGTTTCTTTTATCTGCATACCATTTTGAGTTCCAGTCTTTAATAATACCTACTCTTAATCCATGTGGATGCATTTTTTGTCCCATGCTAAAAATCCTCCTTTCTTATCCCTCTATACTCTTTCTTTCAATACGATTGTAATATGACTGGTTCTTTTTCTAATTCTAACAGCAGAACCTTTTGCTGCTGGTCTTATTCTTTTAAGAGTAGGACCTTGGTTTGCATATATTTCAGCAATATATAAGTTTTTACTATCCATAGCGTGGTTATTTTCTGCATTGGCAATCGCAGATTTTAATAGTTTTTCAAGCATTTCTGAAGCAGCTTTTGGTGTAAATTTAACAATTGCTAATGCTTCATCTACATTTTTGCCACGAATTAAGTCTGCAACAATTTTTACTTTTCTTGCAGAAATTCTAGCATATCTTAATGTTGCTTCTGCGGTTTTCACTTCATCTATCATTTCTTCCACTTAAGATTCCCTCCTTTTTTCTTAGAATGTTATACTAAAATCTAACTTCTAATCTCTAATTTACTTTTTAACAGTAGATGCTTTTTCTCCTGCGTGACCTTTAAAGGTTCTCGTAGGTGCAAATTCACCTAGCTTGTGTCCAATCATTTCTTCTGTAATATAGATTGGCACATGTTTTCTTCCATCATGAACAGCAATTGTGTGGCCAACAAATTGTGGATATATGGTAGATGCTCTTGACCAGGTCTTTAAAACATCTTTTTTTCCAGTTTCATTCATTGCTTCTACTCTTTTTAAAAGTTCTGGTGCAACAAATGGTTTTTTCTTGCTTGATCTTGACATTTATTTTTCTCCTCCTTCTTTCTAAGGTAGTTAACCTCAATTCTTTCGGTTAACAAAGTTATCTGTAAAACTCACTAAGGTTCGTTAACAGCTAACTTTATTTTCTACGTTTTACGATAAACTTATTAGAAAGTTTATTCTTCTTTCTTGTCTTGTATCCAAGTGCTGGTTTACCCCAAGGAGTAAGTGGTCCTGGGCGTCCAACTGGTGCTCTACCTTCACCACCACCATGAGGGTGATCTACTGGGTTCATTACGGAACCTCTAACAGTAGGGCGAATTCCCATATGTCTTGTTCTTCCTGCTTTACCAAGTTTTACATTTTCATGGTCTGTATTTCCAACAGTTCCAATGGTTGCTCTACATCTTGTCATTACTAATCTCATTTCTCCAGAAGGTAAACGCACATGTGCATATTTTCCTTCTTTTGCCATAAGTTGTGCACTTTGCCCTGCACTTCTTACCATTTTTCCACCTTGACCTGGGTTTAATTCGATGTTATGAATTAGGGTACCAACTGGAATGCTATCAATTGGCATACAGTTCCCTGGTTTAATATCTGCTTTTTGACCAGATACTATCTTTTGTCCATCGGTTAATCCAACTGGAGCTAGAATGTATCTTCTTTCTCCATCTTCATATTCTACTAATGCGATATTGGCACTTCTGTTTGGATCGTATTCGATACCAATAACAGTTGCACTCATATCGTCTTTGTTACGTTTAAAATCAATAATTCTATATTTTTGTCTATTACCTCCACCTTGATGACGAACTGTAATTCTACCATATGAATTTCTTCCTGCTTTTTCTTTTTTCTTTGCTAGTAAAGATTTTTCAGGAGTTTTTTTGGTAATTTCATCAAATGTTGAAACTGTCATGTTTCTTCTTGATGGTGTATAGGCCTTAAAATGTTTCATTGCCATTTTTCTTTCTCTCCTTTTTTATTTATTTTCCTAGTTTTTATCTAGATATTTTTTCACGGGTCAATGAAGGCATCGCCCCTACATTTTTTTGTAGGTTATGCTCCCATAAATTCTGAAATTGAATCTTTATATTTTTTTGAAACTTTGGTTTCTTTTCCACCTTTTGCAAAGTATTTTAGATCACTTGGATTGGTTTCAATTGTTACAATTGCTTTTTTCCAATCTGGAGTTTTTCCCGTGTGAACTCCTACTCTTTTTTCTTTTCCTTTAACAGTAATGGTATTAACATTGATAACTTTTACTTCAAACAATTTCTCAACTGCCCTTGCAATATCAACTTTTGTTGCTTTTTTGTTTACTTTAAAGGTATACTTTCCTTCTTGTAATCCATCATTGCTTTTTTCAGTAATGATTGGTTTTATAATAATATCTTCTGGTCTCATTTATGCGTACACCTCCTCTATTTTTTTAACCGTATCTAGAGTAAGTACAAGATTTTTATATTTTAATAAATCATATACATTTATGGTATTTACTAAACTTGTTTTTACTCCTTCAATGTTTCTTGCTGATTTTTGTACGTTTTCATTTTTTTCTGGTAATACAATTAATGTTTTTCCTTCTACTTTTAATTTGTTTAAGGCATTAACCATATTTTTAGTTTTGATTTCTTTAAAATCAATTTTATCAACAACAACTAATTCTTTTTCTAATACTTTAGAACTTAATACAGAACGAATTGCTAGTCTTCTTTCTTTTTTGTTTACTCTGTATTTGTAAGAACGTGGTTTTGGACCTAAGGCAATTCCTCCACCAACCCAATGTGGTGCACGAATACTACCTTGTCTTGCACGTCCTGTTCCTTTTTGTCTCCAAGGTTTTTTACCACCACCAGATACTTCTGATCTTGTTTTGGTGCTTTGTGTTCCTTGTCTTTGGTTTGCCATGTAGTTAACAAGTACACTATGTACAATTGCTTCATTTGGTTCAATCCCAAATACTTCTTCTTTTAATTCTACATCACTAACCTTTTTACCTTCTATACTATATACTTCTATTTTAGGCATATCTTATCCTCCTTCCTTTCTATTTCGCAGCCTTTACAGCTTGCCTAATTTTTAGTAATGAACCTCTTGCTCCTGGTACACTACCTTTTACTAAAATTACATTTTTATCTGTATCTACTCTTACAACATCTAGGTTTTGAATGGTTACTGTTTGTACTCCCATATGTCCTGGAAGTTTTTTACCTTTAAATACTCTTCCTGGTGTTGAAGTTGGTCCCATTGAACCTGGTCTTCTATGATACATAGAACCATGTCCCATAGGTCCTCTTGATTGTCCATGGCGTTTAATAACACCTTGGAAACCTTTTCCTTTTGTGGTTCCTTGAACATCTATTTTTTCTCCAGCTTGGAACACATCTGCTTTTACTTCATCTCCCACTTTTACATCAATCATATCCACACGGAATTCTCTTAAATGTTTTTTGTTTTGGATTCCTGCTTTTGCAAAATGTCCTTTTTCTGGTTTGTTCATATGTTTTTCTTTTACTTCTCCGAAACCTAATTGAATGGCATTATATCCATCCGTTTCGATTTCTTTTACTTGTGCTACGACACAAGGTCCAGCTTGAATTGCTGTTACTGGAATAACATTACCTTTTTCATCAAAAATTTGAGTCATTCCAATTTTTGTTCCAATGATTGCTTTCATTTTAATTTTTCCTCCTAACTATTGGCTGACATCTATCAGCTTGGTTTTTGTTGTTTGAATTTGCTTTTCCTTTCAAATTCTAAATTGGGCACAGTGTTGTCTGTCTTTCGAGTATTCCCGTAAACGATGCCCCTACACCTGCATTTTTTTCATAATTAAAGTTTGATTTCAATTTCAACACCAGCTGGTAATTCTAATTTCATTAGATTGTCAACTGTTTTTTGTGTTGGATACAAAATGTCGATTACTCTTTTATGTGTTCTCATTTCAAATTGCTCTCTAGCATCTTTGTATTTATGAGGACAACGTAAAATTGTTACAACTTCTTTTTGTGTAGGTAGTGGAATAGGACCTGAAACTTTTGCTCCTGTTCTTTTAGCAGTATCTACTATCTTTTCAGCAGACTGATCTAAAACAACATGATCATAAGCTTTTAATCTTATTCTAATTTTCTCGCTTCCTACCAATTGTTTTGTTGTTGCCATAAGTATTTTCCCTCCTTAAAATAAAATGTACCTTGGCAAGTTTTAAACGCACCCTGGTGTTTCCTATATCACCATATAAAAACCCCAAGTTTCCGCATGTGTTTCTTGGGATAAGTGCTTTCTTACCGCCCGGTCTAAGCCAAGACATACTCCATGGAAGTTCCCTCCACCCGTAAGGATGTAGCCACATTCCACTTCACCGCAAATCTACATGCTTATCAATTATACAACGCTTATTTCCGTATGTCAAGAAAAAAATGGCAAAATCTTAAGATTTTGTCATTTTTTTGTAACATAACATTTTATTGGTTACTTGTACCCGTTAGCACAAAGCACCATTTTAACTGAAAGTCGCTTTAAAAAATGAAATCCCTATATTCATTGTAAGTTTCTTTTCCTTTTCCATGAAAATCCGCTCGCTTGAAAGCGCCTGCAAATTCCTACTGAATGTATAAGGTAACTCTAAACCCTATTTCACTAACAGCACAGTCCAACGCCTCTTCTAGCCTAATCGCCGGGGCTTCTACCGCATCATTATCGTAAGCACGGTGGGTACACGGTTTTCCTTCAACAGCACATACTTCACTCGTCCACTCCCAGACATTCCCCGCCAAATCAAATATATTGTTCCTAGGTGGCACACTCCCCATACCTGTATGTTTTAGGTTGTTAGAATAATCATGCGACGGATACGGCTCACCGATTATCACTAAATCCTTCATTTCTTATTTCTATAAATTGTAATGTTGTATCCCATGCATAACTACTACATAATCGACTTATTATCACTTCATTATTGTACATTTCTTCTGCCACTTTTTTGGCTTTATCTCTTGTAATATAATTCCATACTTGTTTATCTTTCTGTACTATTGCCTTTCCATTATTATATCCTGTCCATTCTGCTTCTTTACTTGTATTACTTGTTTTTACTTCTGTATCATAGCCTACAACGCCTACTTCATATCGTCCTATATAAAATCCTCCATATTGTTTGATACTATCTAATTCCGTTTTCGTTCCTTGTATACATGGCATCGCTTCTACATAGTAACATAAGTCACTTGAAAAATGGACAATCTTCACACTATTTGTCTCCGCATCAATCCCACCATCAGAATAAGCTCTCGAAGGAATATATCGGTCATACTTTGTACTGCCACCACTGCCATCATCTGAGCATGGTACCCATACAAATTCATTTCCATTTGTACTGGTTGGATTACCATCCCCATCTACACTAATATCTTTTATTACAAATCCATCGTTTTTTGTCCCTTCCACATGTATAAATCCTTTTGGCACTGGTACTCCATCTACTATTGTATACTTGTCTCCACTTGGAGTAATTGGAGTTTGTGCATCGTCACCACTATGAATAGTGCCTGTTAAAATATTTTCTGACTCATCTAGTAGTATTTTTAATTCTTCATCTTCTCTTCTTGTCGCCTCTTGGTAATTTCTTCCTGCCTCTTTCGCCATATTCAAAATTCCTCTTTGTCCTACTGTTAGGTTTATTGTAATGCCTGCTAGAATTAACAAAATTATAATAGTTATCACGAGTGCAACCAATGTTATTCCTTTTCTTTGTTTTTTCATCCTTATTTTCCCCCTTCACTTTTTCTTTTAGTATGTTCACATTTCTTTTGTTTATGACTCTAGTTTATATTAACATATATCTACTTGTCAAGGAATTTTATATTACATTTGTATGACAGTGTAAAGTATTTCTCTATTTTTAGCAATTGCTTATTTTTATAATGTGTTTACAATTGTTTATTTAAACAATCACGTACCAAAATTATCCTCATTCATAATTTAAATACACTTTTTGTAACGAAAATAACTCTATTTTGTTGCCTTTTCCCTAAAGATGTAGTATAATTGATTACATAAAAATAATAGTATAAGGAGATTCAAATGAAAAAAGATTTTTCTTGTTCATGCAGTCAAATTGTATCCTATGATGAGGTGAAAAAAATTTTAGAACAATTGGATACTTTTAAAAAAGAGGGAACACTCTCCAAACATGCAACAGCTTCTTTTGAACTTACTAAAGATTGTAAGCATAGAGAAATTGACTGTACTTTGACTACAAACTGTTATGAGGAATTTGTAAAAATATATGAGATTTTCTTTGAGTCAAATTAATCATCTACTAACGTTTCCTTCTTTCTGAGGGAAACGCTTTTCTTTCTATTGATATTTTTCTATTTTCTTCATATAATATTACTATCGTGAAAGGAGATTTTTATGTTTGAGAAAGAAATTGATTTATTAAAAGAGAATATTATTACTTCTACTTGTGAATTAATTAAAATTCCAAGTGTGTTATCCGATTCTTCCAACCCGTCTATGCCTTTTGGGGAAAATTGCAATAAGGCATTAGAATATATGTTGGATTTGGGAAATCGTTTGGGGTTTCGTACGAAGAATATTGATGGGTATTGTGGTTATATTGAATTTGGTGAGGGTGATGAGTTAGTTGGAATTGTTGGGCATTTAGATGTTGTTCCAGAAGGTGAAAACTGGACGTATCCTCCTTTTTCGGCAACTACTTCAGATAATAACATTTACGGTCGTGGTGCGATTGATGATAAGGGACCTGTTATGGCTAGCTTATATGCTATGAAAGTGGTCATGGATACTTGTAATATAACAAAACGTGTTCGTTTAATTTTGGGTTTAAACGAAGAAAATGATTGGAAATGTATTGCATATTATAAAAAACACGAAGAAATACCGAAATTTGGTTTTAGTCCAGATGCTGATTTTCCTTGCATTTATGCTGAAAAAGGCTTACTAAGTGTGCATGTATCTTCTCCTAATTTAGAAGATAAAATTCAAATTATGGATGTGGATTGCAATCATAATGCCATTAATGTTGTTCCAAAATATTGTAAAATTACATTATCGGTGGATAACTCTATTTCTTTAGACGACTGTATTCACAAGTTAGAAACGATTGTGGATTCACATCAATTTTCTATTTCGATTGATAAAGAATCTATGAAAAAAAGCACTCTTCAAGAAAAAGCATCTTCTCAGGATTTCCATAATATCGATGCTATTTCATATCATCTTCTTTCCATCACTTCTCATGGCGTAAGTGCTCATGCGGCTCACCCCGATTTAGGAATCAATGCCATTTCACAAGCACTTGTGGTACTTTATGAACTTTTTGAAATGTATGGAATAACAAATGATTTATTATCTTACTTTTATAAAAATTTAAACTTAGAATATAATGGAAAAAGCTTAGGAATTGATGTACAAGATGAGTCAGGTTTCCTTACTTTAAATGTAGCACAATTAAATATACAGGAATCTAACTTGGTTCTTGGTATGAATTTACGAATTCCCATTCATACTACCATTGACTTGATAAAAGAAAACATAACGGCTTCTCTTCCCTCTTCTATGGCAGTTAGTTTTTCTGGCGAAAAGAAAGCCTTGTATCTTCCAAAAAACAATTGGCTAATTCAAACTCTATGTGAAGTTTTCCATAAAACGACTGGGCTTGATGCCACTCCTATTGCCATTGGAGGAGCAACCTATGCAAGAGCCTTCCCAAATTTCGTATCCTTTGGAGCAAATATGCCGGGAAATAAAGATATGTGTCATCAAATTGATGAGTTTATCTCGGTTGATAACTTAATGCTAGCAACTAAAATTTATGCAAATGCCATTTATGAGCTTTGTAAAAGGTAGAATGTTTTTCTCCATTCTGCCTTTTACTAATCTACTAAATCTTCTAATAATATTTTTCTTATTCTGTCAATATCAGGAAAAATCAAATTAATTCCATTTTCTTTTAATCTAAAGATTTTCTTTACTTTTTCTGTAATCATACGTCTTGTTTCAGAAGGAACTTGTAGAGCTTGTCCATTTACTGTATCAATATGGTCAATGTATTTTGAAGTAATAGGGAACATATTTTGTATTAAAAATGCATGCTCTCGACCTCTATAATTTCCAATTACAATTGTATCACATTTCTTATATTTACTTATTTTGTTTTCAATAATAGTTTTATATTTTTCTATTTTACTACTCATCGGAATAAACCACATTACTTTATCATCATTCATTTGTAAACAAAAATAATTTGGTCTTGTCGAATTTCCTTCATGATTTTTCATTAATTTTTCATCGTTTACAAATTCAAAATAACTTTCTTTAATATGATATACATAGCCTTGTTTTATTTCCATTTATACACCCCTAAAACAAGTCCTTTGTTCTTGATATAGAACAAAGGACCACTAAATTTACAAAATGATATGATTTATTACTCGCACCAATCACAAGCGAGAACATTTGACGAAATGATATGATTTATTACTCGCACCAATCACAAGCGAGAACATTTACTTTCTATATTTATTATACATTCCTTTTACTTTAAAAGTCAAGTGCTTTTATACAATAAATATATTATATTTTATGCAATTCTTTTAAAAATATTAATTTCTAGCAACAAAAAATGACCCCAAGGGTCATTTTCTTGTTTACTATATTATTCTGCTGAATCTTCTGCTACTTCAGCATCTGGAGCATCATAAGCTTCTAAGATAGCTGCTTGGATTTTCTCTCTTGTTTCAGCATTGATTGGATGAGCTATATCTTTGAAATCTCCGTTTGGAGTTTTTCTGCTTGGCATAGCTATAAATAATCCATTTTGGCTTTCGATAACTTTGATATCGTGTATTACGAATTCATTATCGAATGTTACAGAAGCAACAGCTTTCATTCTGTTCTCTGAATTTACTTTTCTTAAACGTACATCTGTAATTTGCATATTGCGCACCTCTTTCTCATGTTTTATATTTGTACATAAAGTTGTACTTTCTATGTACAAATATATTATTCGTCAAAAATAGCTTTTTTCCTTCTTGTTTTTGCAAAAAAGAAAAACTTTTTTACGAAATTGTTCCTTTTCTTTTATAGGATACATATTTTTAACACTTTTTATACATAATACATAAAATAATATTGAAAAAAAAACGGTTACAGTATATAATTGTTTTGTTGTAAATTATATACTATGATTTGTAAAATAAAAGGGGCGAAAAATCTTGGCAAATATTGATAATATAAAAAAATATAAACACGTACATATGCTTGGTATTGGTGGAGTTAGCATGAGTGGCATCGCGGAAATTTTACATCGTTTTGGTTTTACGGTTACTGGTTCTGATGCAAACGATTCTTCTATTATTCGCAAATTACAAAAAAATGGCATCCCAGTTACCATTGGGCATGATTTTGATCATTTAAAAAAAGCGGATGCGGTTGTGTATACTGCTGCGATTAAACAAGATGACCCTGAAATGGTTGTTGCTAAACAACAAGGTATTCCTATGATTGAGCGTTGTGATTTTTTAGGAGAATTGACCAAATCGTTTTCCAATACAATTGGCGTTTCTGGTACTCATGGTAAAACCACTACTACTTCTATGGTTTCCGTTTGCTTTTTAAAGGCAGGGCTTGACCCTAATATTCAAGTTGGTGGTATTGTAAAACAAATTGATGGCAATTACCGTGTAGGAAATAGCGATTATTTTATTATTGAAGCTTGTGAATATGTAGAAAGTTTTCTAAAATTTCGACCAAAGGCAGAAGTTATTTTGAATATTGATAATGATCATTTGGATTATTTTAAAACCTTTGAAAACATTAAAAATGCTTTTGTAAAATATGTAAAATTATTGCCAGATGACGGTTTTTTGGTGTTAAATGCAGATGATAAAAATTGTCTCGATTTAACTAAGTACACTAAGGCTTCTTATACAACATATGGTATTGAAAACAAAGATGCGATTTTTACCGCTCGCCAAATTGAATTCGATGATAATGGGTTTGCGAAATTTGATGTATACAAAAATAACGAATTGTTTGAACATATTGAATTATCGGTCGCTGGCATGCATAATGTGTTAAATGCTCTTGCTTGTATTAGCTTATGTGACCATTATGGAATTTCTAGTAGAACAATGAAAGAGGCCCTAAAAGAATTTACTGGAGCTGGTAGACGTTTGGAATATAAAGGTAGCTTCCACGATATTTCGGTTTTTGATGATTATGCTCATCATCCTACCGAAATAAAAGCAACTTGTCATGCTTTAAACAATAAGAAATTTCATGAATCATGGGTTATCTTTCAACCTCATACCTATAGTAGAACGAAAAACCTATTAGATGATTTTGTAAGTGCCCTTAGTGAATTTGACCATATTATTGTTGCTGATATTTATGCAGCACGTGAAGCAGATACTTATGGTGTTTCTTCAAAAGACATCGTAGACCGTATTAACTCCGTAAGAAGCTCAAACCATTGTGAATATATTTCGGATTTTAAGGATATTGTTTCCTATGTAAAAACACATGCCAAACCACATGATATTATTCTAACCCTAGGTGCAGGAAACGTAACCGATATTGGTCCAATGATACTAGAATAGTAAAAAGCGAGCTGGGCATAATGCCTGAGTCTCGCTTTTCTTTTGACTTACCAGAAACAATGCCCCTCTTGTTGGTGATACGCTATTGTCATCTCCTCATTTGTCGGTTCTTGCCATTTTCTACAACGAAGAACGCAAAATTCCTCATTGTTATAAATCCCCACCCGTATATCTGGATGTGCAGCTACTCTAAAACTGAATATCTGCTTTGATTTTTTCTGCTGAAAAATGAAAAAGTATTCCTTTCCATCATCAATTTTTTTCTTAGAAGCTGGCAAAAAAAGGGGCTCGCCATATACGCTAATATCAATCGGTGTACATTGTATGGCATCTTCTGTTTCATTTCGTGTTACCGTGTAACACTGTTTGGCGTTATTCCGAAAAACTGGAATGCACTTTTCCACTTTTCCAGTTTTCTTCACTTGACCAATCATTCCATATAAAAATCCTACTTCCATATGGTTTCCTCCTATAAGTCTTTCAGTTAGTACAATAAGTTACATAATGCATTATACCTTATTATCAACTACTTTGTCAACCGTTCTATTGTACCTCCCTAGCCTGTTTTATCATTAAATCGGCAAATACGGCGTAGCCGGTTTGTGGGTCTCCTACTAGTACGTGGGTTAGAGCTCCTATTACTTTATCGTTTTGGATGATAGGGCTTCCACTCATTCCTTGTATAATTCCTCCTGTTTTTTCTAATAATTCCTTATCGGTTACTTTAATTAACATGCTTTTGTTGTTTTCGTTGTTGTTTCGATAGATTTTTTGAATTTCGATTTCATAGGCTTGTTTTTTGCCATCTTCTAGCATACATAAAATTGCTGCTTTTCCTTCTTTTATTTCCTCTCTTGAGGCTACTTCCATGGCATCTTCTACATTAATATTAAGAATTCCTGTATTATTAAGAGTTCCGAAAATACCAAATTCTGTGTTTTTGGATACCCTACCAATGACACTACTATTTTCAATAGAGCCTTGTATTTTTCCTGGATTACCTTTTTTTCCTTTGGTAATGGAAATAATTTTTGTGGTTACAAAATCTCCTTTTGCAATTTCAATTAGGCTACCAGTATCTACATCTTGAATGCCATGACCTAAAGCAGCAAACGTTTTGGTTTCTGGCTCATAAAAGCTAACCGTTCCTACTCCGGCTGCAGCATCTCGTACCCATAGTCCTAATTTATAATGATTATCAGTGCCTTTAGCTGGTATCATCGTAGTTTGCAAAGTGTCTTCTCCTTTTATATATTGTACGATCACTTCTTTTCCTCCCGATGCATTTACTTCATTAATTAGGTCTGCTGTACAAGTAACGGTATTTTCATTGATTGCTATAATTCGGTCCCCTTCTTGAATTCCGCTATTTTCATATGGCTTATAGGTTACATGGTCATTTCCCTCTATTTCTCCCATGCCTACTACTAATACACCGACTTGTATAGAGTTTTAACCCAACTACATTTCCAAGTGGTACCACATAACTTTTAGGAATCACATTGACACTAATTTCTTTTAAGGGAATGGCTCCAAATAGGTTTAAGGTATAGTCTTTTCTCCCTATTTTTTCGTTATTTTCCGATAAGTTACTAGAAGCTTGAACCACCTCATAATTTTCTTCTCTTTTGGTTATATTAATACCAAGTAATGTTTTTAAATGATATTCTTCTCCTTGAAATAGCATAATATTTTTGGGAATGGATGTAATATTACATGTATATAAGAATAACAATAATAAAAAACTAACAATAAATATTTTTCTAAAATGTTTCATTTTTACCCTCGCATTTTTAATATTTATTATTAGTCTTTCCATATTTTTTAAATTTCAAACATAAATTAATTTGCTATTTTACTATAATTTAACATTTTCGTGATTTTATCTAAGTCATAACGTTCTCTTGCTAGTGCTCTATAATAGGCTTTTTGTAAATCTTGTGATAAGTTTTCAACTTCTACATCTTCATTTAAAGAATTGACAATACAAGTATAACATGCATATTCTGGATGTTTGTAGTAATATTTTGTCGTATCCTGTGAATTTTTGGTATTTCTAAAGTCGATACTTTTATAGCCTACCACAAAACTGCCGTTTTGTACATTTTCCTGTAATACTGGACAATTAATTCTATGGTAAGTATTGGTATTATCTACAAAATAAATTGAATTTTTATTAATATATTGTTTATTGTTCGTACTTGTTACAATCGAATAATTGTTATAAATCTTGGTACCTACTGGCATTCCTTGCATAAAACTAATCATATTTACATTGGTTAATATCTTATCCCAGTCTTCCTCTGTTAATATTGGCATTTTAAAATTAGCATGTGTTCCCATACTTGGTGAATGATCATTGTATACTTTTATGGCATTGTTTAAGTTTTCTTGAATGGAGATTCTCATAACTTCTTTTTTGTGCTGTGTAAAACTAGAATCTTTTTTCTCTGGGTCATTATCGGTAGAGATATTTAAAAACTTTGTATTATCGTTTTGAAATTCGGTATATTTACTCCCATCACTTTTTACCGCATTTTGTGGTATTACGGTACTTAGTAATGTAGCATTACTGGTTACCCATTTGGTAAAATCATAAGCTTCCTGATAATATTTTTGCATACTACTACTCTGTGTTTGCACAAGTTGGTTATTTTGATTATATTGCTGTAGATTTTCCATCTGATTGGTTTGCAAAGTTAGTCCACTTGGTAATCGATATCCTGTTACATTTCCGCTTGCATCGGTTACTATTTTACTTGTATCGATTAAATATCCTGAATGTGATATGTATTCGTTTCCAAGATAGCCATAAATGGTTATATAATTATCTAAGGAATAATTTACTACAATATCATTACTTGAATTTTTGTACCTGCCTGTATAATGTATGTATGGTTTTAAAATATGCTCATAACCAGTTCTTTTTTCTCCTGCGTATTCATAGTTGTATTCATGTGGTGAATAAATATAATAACCGTCATATAAGGTAAATACTAAGGCTGGAATATATGGCATAACGGTAGTAGCATTTCCTCCTGACATACCGAAATTAACAGAAAGTGTTGTAGAAAATGTGTTAATTGCTGCTTTAATATCTCGTCTAATGGAATCGGCATTGGTAGAATATTGGTTATGAATGGTGTTTAGCTCAAATGCCACTACGGCATCATGTGTTGCATCAATTAATCTTGTATCATATTTTTGAGATAGTAATATGGTGTCCATTTGAACACCAATGTATGCAGACAAAATTAAGGTGATTGGTATAATAATCATTGAAAATATGACTGTTAGATTTTGCAATTTCATATTATTTTACCACCACCTTATTTTTCTTTGTATTTGTTTTATCCTTAAATTTTAGGTCGATGAAGGCATCGACCTCTATATTTCTCTATTTTTCACTTCCGTTTGCCATAACGACTCCTGAATGAGAAGCAGAGATGGCATAAGTATCATTTCCGGTAATACTATAGAAAAAGTTTTTTAACATTTGTCCTATGGTTGTATTCGTGTTTTTTACATTAACCGAAATAATATCACCTTCTTTTAGTTTGATTGCTTTTGTTTTACTTCCATTGATTTTGTCTAAAATTTGTGATGTATATTCCGAATAGTAAATATTTTCACCGATTTTATCTCCACTCGTTTGTGCTGTCTTTTTACCTGGATTTTCATCTAAAACTTTTAATTCTAATTCAACATCATAGCTATTTCCTGTTGAAGCTAATGTTTGCACATAGGATGCGTAACCATCTTGTGTAATTCTTCCCGTTTGTCTAACATTATCAACAAATTCAACTGTTGCGGTTTGTGCTGCCATCTCAGCAATATCGTCGTTTCTCTCAGATATTGACATAAGTGGAAATACGAACATTAAGATTGCTGCTAAAAAAATTGCTACAATGGTAATTAATGAATCACCCATTTTTTATTCCTCCCCTTGCTTTTTGTTATTGCATAATATAAATAATTTCTAGTTTTTTATTTCCTCGTATTGTTTCAATCGAGTCTTCTCCATCGGTTAGTGTCTCACCACTTGTTGCAATTTCTATAAATTTTTCTTTGAATTGTTTGTTTTGATATTGCAATAAGTTTTTTCCATAGTATGTTACTTTGTAAGAACCATAATCTTTTACATAGGCTCCATTTGGAACCATATCTGCTTGAATTCGCTTTACCGTATCGGTATCTGGTTCTCCTACCCAAGGTGCTACTACTGTAATAATGTCTGCTCTATCATTGGTTTTTCCATAGTACAGTAAATTGTTATTTGATGTTAATATATTAGCCTCATTTCCTATGTAGTCCATTATATTAACATTGGTTCCTAATTCCCCGTTTACAACAGATTGTACTTGCTCTAATCTTTCGGTTACTTCTTTATAAGTTTTTATTGCATCTTCCTTATTTTTGGCGTTACCACTATTTAAATTTTTAATGGTTTCATTCCAGTTTGCCATAAATCCTTCGGTATATAAATCATAACGCACGATTGGTTTTCCTGTATTATCAAATATGGTTACAGCATATTGTTCTTTGGCATAACGGTGAATGGTTGGAAGCATGGTTTCAAAACTCACAATTCGGTCTTTTTTGGTATTATAGCTTTCTTCTGTTGCATAATCATAAAAGTTTGTTTTATCGGTTGCTGTAAAAACAATATCTGACACGGCTCTTGCTTGTCCTATAACAGAGAAAGTTAGTGTTATGGCAATTACAAATACTAATAAAGCAAAACCAAGTTTTAATGCATCAGCAGCATTTTCCATAACACTTTCCTCCTAATTTATTATTTTTTTGCACCGTTTTTCGTAGCAATAACATTGTTTACTAATCCTGACTCATTGTATTCTAACACTACTTTATAGGTTGCTCCTGTGTTCACTTTTGCACTTGCAGCTGACATTTCATTTGTATTTAAAGCTTCCGGTGTTGCAGTAATTGCAGTACCATCAATGGAAATTGATACTAATTTTCCTTCTACATCTTTGTTTGCACTATTATTGGAAATAGCTTGTCTAATTAATGCTCTTACATTAGCACCAGAAACTCTTTCCCCTTCATAGTTTGTAAATGGTTGGTTAAACATTAATTTTTCATTTTCACTCATTTTTAATGATGCACTACCAAAAATATCATTTCCACTACTAAATACCATCATTCCTACACCGATTAATAAAATACAAATTAAAATTGACCCTGCAATAAGTAAAGCTTTTGACGCGTTCTCCATAATTTTTTCCTCCTTTGAATTTTGTTCATTTTTTATATTAAATTAGATTAATTTTTTAATCTAAAAGTTAATAACATATTTATTATGATTTTTTATAGTAATCCGTTTGCAAAACCCTCCTGTTGTTCTCTTCTATACTTTCCATTTACATTTTATTCTTCGATTTGTTCAAATACTAGTTTTGCAACTCGTTTTGTTTGGTTGTGATATTCTATGCTGGTACATTTGAATTGGATTAAATTGAAGTTTTTGATGAAACCTTCGGTTCCTACTTTTTGTATGGTTTCCATTTGATAGGTTTTTAATTCTTTTTCGTCTTGTAATTTTATTTCTACTTTTATGGAATTGGTTTCATTTGGTATGAAAAAACCTTTTTCATCTTGCTTAATTTCATGTTTCAAGTTATGATCGGTTGCTTTGTGAATTACGCTTGCTACTTCTGTTCCAAACACTTCTTTTTCTTTATATGTTTCGTATTCCAAGTTTGCTTTTTGGATGTTTGCTAAGTTTGCTTGGTTTTTGGTTAGTGCAACACAAATAATCAGTAATATACTTAATAACAAAATACTTAATATTAGAATGGTTTTCTTCACAAAAAGGCTTCCTTTCCCATTATACTATCTTTTTTCAAATTTATCAACTCTTATTTTTAAGTTTTTAGCATGTTTCAACTGCTGTTTTTGATGGTAAATCTTACCTGCTTTTATTCCAAGTTTTTTAATACAATTCGATTAATTTTTCCAGTTTCATTATCATATGTCATTTCTGTACATTCAAAATGTAGAACTTCATCTATTCTTTGTCCTCCTTCATTCCTTGTTACGGTAGAATAATCTTTAATAAAATCATAGGTTTGTTCATCATTTAATTTATGTACATAACGGTATTTTGCTGAAACTCCTGTTACCATAATTTGTAATTGTTCGTTTCCCATTTTCTCATTATATTGTTTCGCTAAATTTCCCATGGAAACAATGTCTTGTACAGTAATATCTGACTTACCTCTATATTTTTCAAAATTGATATTAAATTCGGAGACATTTTTGGTTTCAATATTATCATCTACTGTTTTGGAAAATGTTCCCATCGCATGAAACATAAATACCATAAGAGTTAGTAGAAGAACACCAATTAGTATCTCTGCTGCTATGATTAACGCCTTTGATGCATTTTCCATTTAATACCTCCTTCGCATGTTTACTCAGTTACAATCCTTTCGGTAAAACAAATATAGTTTACTCTACCAGTTTCACGGTGATATCCGTATTTCTTTACAATCAAACACTTTTCGTTTAAACTCGGTAAAGTTCTCTGTGTTTTCCCTCATTTTTATATAATCTTCAATTGAATATGTATTTCCTTTTTGCAAATTTCCTACGGTTTCTTTTATTTCTAGTTTTACTTGCATTAGGTAATTTGGCTCATCGTATTCATCGGGACCATATTTTTGATTATTATCTAATACTTTATTAATAACAGAAATAACATCTACTCCACGCAATAATTTTCGGTTATACACTTCATATTGGTCATTAAATACTTTTAACTGCTTGGCTAACTCCTCCTTATTTTCGGTATCGAAGTATCCTCCCATTGTTCCAAAACTATACACTAATAGAGCAATAATTAGTATCGCTATTAAAACTCCTCCTGCCATTAGCAAGGCTTTTGATGCATTTTCCATTTTTTCTTCCCCCCTGCTATATTGATTTTGACATCGTATCAAATGCAGTTGTCATACTTAACATACCAATCACAACTAATGGTACAATTAGGTAACCTACAAATAAACATACCATAGGCGCAAATCCAATTAGTTTTCCAATTCTACCTTTTCTTGCAATTAGTCTTTCATTAGATTCTTTTCTTTTTTCTTGGTAATAGGCTCTTTCGGTATCTAGTTCATCAAAAGCATCTTTAATTGGTATTTTTTCAACCGCTGCTTGTAAGCTTTCGATAATTCGAATTAATTGTGTGTAAGATACATCATTTTTTAATTCTTCTAACGCTTCCCACGCTCCTGCTTCGTAGTTGTTTACGCATTTGGTAATTGGCTCTTTAAAGATGTTGGCATATCTTTCTAGCCATTCTAATATAATTTCAACATTCACTCTTTCTATTTTCATTAACATTAAGATAATGGTCTGGAATTGCATTACTTCATCTTCCATATCTAGTTGTCTCATTTTAATTTGGAACATTAATACCCAAATTGGTGCCATATAACCTAGGAACGCAAATACAAGAGATAATAACATTTCAAACCATTGGAAATATTCTCCGTTTACTACTTTTAGTTTCGTCATAATTTTTTCTGCATCAGTTGTAATTTCATCATCGGTTGCCGTTTCATAATATTGTGAATGTCTCATGGCATTTTCAACTTGTTTCTGGGTTGTATCTGTTTTCCCTTTAAACATATTTAGAAAATAGTTATGTACTTCTGTTGTTCTCATCGCCTTTTTTTCATCGGATTCAGACATCTGTCCTAACAAGTTGTAATCACTTGTTGGCTGTTCATAAATGTACTTGATAGATATTCTATGTAATTGGTAAAATACAAAGATGGAAATGACGCAAGTTACTACTGCAAGTACAATACGATTTACATATAACCATTCAATTTTTGCTTTTGATGCTGCATCTTTTAGTAATCTTGTAATCTTTCTGTGGTCTTTGGTACCTCGTTTTGGCATAATAAAGTCAACTAGTTTTTTTACTAATTTATTTCGATACAATTTTGCTTGCCATGGGTTTTCTGTGTTTTTCATATTAGCATTAGTAGAAGAATTGTCTTTTACCTTTCGGATTAATACGTAACAAACAAATGTTAAGATTAACAATAGTGTCTGAACAATTAGTCCTCCCTTTCCATCGTAAAATTGACTCGTAAAACTAAATTGTGATACGGCCCAATTTTTAACGGGTTCAATAAATAACATTGGTACTGCCGCAATCACAGATAAACTTTGGAATACATAGTCTAATTTATCTCTTTTTAAAATTTCAATTTGCATTTCTTGCGTAATATTATTTAAATTCTTTAAATATAGTGATGCTCCATTTTGGTCTTTTCTATCACCAAATTCTCTTGTTAAGTACGAAATTCCTGCAAATTCTTTTAGATAACTATTTGGTGCAATATCATAATATTTTTCAAGTTCTGCTTCTGGATCATCCGATATTAGCACTTCATATATTTTATCGGCTTGTCTTGAAACTTCTAGTTCATCATCTTGTGATACTTGGTAAATGGCTTCTTCTACCATATTACATTCATGGTATGCATGCCTAATTTCTGAAAAGAAATCAATTTGTTGCTTTAGTAATTTGTTATCTATTTTATCTACCATTCCACCAATAATGGTTTCAATCATGAAAATTTCAAAAATTAGTAAAATGGACATTAGTAGTATATTGTTTTTAGTAAACATAACAATAACAAAGGTTAATGGAATAATGATAAGTAGTGCGTTTGTTAAAATTTTAGCACTTTGCCTTCTTGTAATATATTCATCCTCAATATTAATAATTTCAAGTCTTCTTCTTAGTTTAATTAAATATCGCTTTAATCCTGGAATTTTAATATAGATCATATATAGTTTTTGGTATAGGATATCTGCCGAGAAGCTTTTTGTTTCTACTCCTGCTTTTAATGCCATTGCTTGTTTTACATCTGAATGGTTCATTCGTTTCATAATAATAACATATGCAATAATTACCATTAAAAATAGTCCTGCAACTCCTATTAATCCATAAAGCATAATATCATTTGACATTTTAACGTTTGCACCTCCTTACAGTATTGTTATTTTTTCATTCTTTCGGGTCGATGTGGGCATCGACCCCTACGGTTTTATGCCTTGATTTTTTTCGTTGTTTTTTTTGTTTTTGTACCCCAATTTTCTTCTACAAATTTGTCGAAGGCTTCTAGGTCGGTATCATCCATGTTTTCTCGCATTTCTTTGATGTTATGATCTGAAATTTTATTGGTTAATACATATTCTCCATCAATATATTCCATAATATTGACATATTTATATAATTGTCTATCGGTTACTTTTGTGAAGTAATGGGTGGCATTGTCAAAAAATTTATCCATTTTTCCTTCTAGAGTCTTTTCTTTTCTGTGGTCAAAGTTATATTCGTTTTTATCTTCTAATGGAATACATTCGGTTACTCTTTCAATGTATCTTCTTCCTCTAAAGTCTTTTACTAAGTGAATGTCAAAATTTAATACTTGAATAACTTGCTCCTCTGCGGTTCTTTCATCATTAAATACGCCAGTTCTTAACATAGAGTTACGAAGTGCTGTTACTAAGTTTGGAAATGTTTTTGCGTGGTGCGTAAATAAGGTAAACTTTGATGCAACTTGGGCTGCTTGTATCATCCAAGATGCAACAGGGTCTGTTGCGACCTCACCAATGATGTTGACTGAACCGTCAGTCTTCTTTTGTACGTCTAGACCTTCTTGTCCAGAAATGGTTTCTGTTTCACGGAAGGTTAAGATGTTTCTGGTTGGATAGATTTTTCTTAGGTGTAACTCGAAAGCGGTTTCTTGAACCCTTATATTCATGGTTTCGTAAATATTTTCAATCATCCCCATAAGCATGGTAGTTTTACCACAACCTTGTTCTCCGGTAAGAGAGATAATTCTTGCTCCCTTTACAAGGAATTTCAATAAATCGATTGCTTGTTCTTTTCCTGGGAACACAATTAGTTGTTCTAAAGTGGCACGTTTTACGTCGAATTTTCTTACGAAAAACGCCCATGTTTCTGAGAAAGATGGTCTTACTACAACGACACGAGAACCGTCTTTCATTTCATTAATTTTATAACCATTACTATCGGATAATTGTCCTGGGTTATTGTATTTATAAATGTTTTGACATACTCTTTTTAATTCGCTTTCGGTTCCAAAAGAAAGGAAAGCTAAGCGAATAGATTTACCTTGGAAGAAAATCCAAATACTATCACAAGCACGTGGTACTTTGTTTTCTAATACTTGGTCTAAGTAATCTCCATCGGTTTGTGCAACTTGTGAAAGGAAAGATTCTGGAAGACCAGATACACCACCAGATACACCGTCTATGTTCATATCTCTTACTTCATCGATACTACTATATCCTTTATAATGTTGGTAAATTCTTTGTACCACTACATTTAATTTATCTGCAAAGGATAGTACCAATTGTTCTTTTTCAAAAATATCACTAATTTCTTCTCCTGTAATAACATAGCATGGTTTGGTTTCTCCTGATATGTATTTTAGAGTTGCTAAGTTATATTTCTTTATTATTTGTGTTAATGCTTCATAACCAAATTCCTTTTTGTACATTAGAATTAAAATATCAAACTTATCTTGATCGGTTAATAATGATGGAATATCAAATGGAATGGCTTTTGATATGTTAGTTTCATCAACTCCATATTCTTTCATTAGTAAGTCATAAATTAATTCTTTTACATATTTCTTATCATTAACATCTCCATAAGTACATCCTTTTAATGCTTTTTTTAATTCATACTTTTTCTTTTTTCTTCTTTTTAATTCTTCTTCCGAAAGACCTATATCGTACAAGTTTATCTTGGTAATTTCATCCAATCTTCTTTTTACGAATTCTGTCATTCTTTCCAAGGTATATGTTTTATCATTTTGTTCTATATCTTGTTCTACTTTTTGCTCTTTCTTTTTTGCAACTGACCTCATAAAAAGCATTCCTGCTCCTAATAGTACAATTACAATTAAGATAACATTTATTAGCATGTAAGGTCCTCCTCCTTTTTTTCTTAAGTTATATTCTCATTTGTAACTCTTGCAATTTGTATACAATTTTTTCTGCTGCCTGTTTTACTTCTTTTACAAAAGTAGCATTTCGATCGATTTCATTTACTCTTCGAATTTTCAAAAATAAGTCTGCTACATTTTCTTCACTTGCTGCTTCAAAATATAAGGTATTGTATGGAATCACCGAAATATTTTTTTTGATACCAGTATATCTTGAGATGTTTTTCACACTATATTTTGAAAAACTATCAAAACGACCAATGTTTAAAATAACTCCTTTTTTATTAAATGGTATTTCTTGTCCCATTAAATCATTAAAATTGTTAATCATATCTATTCTTTGTTCTACATTAATTACTGTTACATTCGATATTCTTAATATTTCTTTTACCATTTCATCTTCTCTCTCTTTATCTAAATCCACAAATACTAAATCATAAAATTTACTGGCATTACTAATGATGTCCTTATACTTTTCTTTTATTTTTAAGTATTCTTCTCTGTTTGGAGTATTTTTTAATTCTTGATATCCATACAAAATTTCTAATCTATTTTTGAAGATAACATGAGTATAGTTTTGTATTGTTTCTGGAGTCATTCTATTGCTGTATGCCATTTTGGCTAAACCCTCTATTCCGTTATCTACTTCCATACCTGGATTTTTTACCAGTTTTTTTAGCAATGCTTTGTTTTTGTGTACCGACCCGAAGCACAATTCTAACGTATTATCATTGTATTTAGTTGATATTACTAAAATTTTATAATTATGTTCAATTGCCATGCTAGTTGCAATTGCTACAAGTGACATTGTTTGCCCTGTTTGCTTTTTAGTACTACTCCAAAATGTTACAATTGGCATATAATTACACTTCCTTTTCTAAAATTCTAAATGCTTTTTTTAGCTCTGGTTCTTGGTTTTTTTCTAAAATATCTGCTGCAATATAATATAATCCATCTCGATATAAACTACTTAATTTTCGTATTCCAATTTTTTCTACTCTTTGGTTTTCAAAAATAATGTTTTGGTCTCCATTATCAAATGGAATATATACTCGAAATTCTTCATTCCATATAGCCTTTGTTCCTAGTGAAACATAATTCAGATAATCATCTTCTTCTTTTAAAATATCTTTTGAGTATAAGATTTTAGTTAATTCCACTGGTTCTTTAAAATCATTGACAATCTCAATTCCTTTCTTTAAGGAATATAAATCGAATGATGTAACAAAATAATTTCTTTTAGCATTTTTCATATCAAATTTTTCAAAATTTTCGTTACTATCAACATCGATGAAACAATAATCATATTCTAATTCTTTGTCTTCTGGAACACATAAATATTTTTTAATTTCCTCAAAATTACAAAAGCCTACCGAAACATCAATTCCTTCAAACTCTGTTACATATGCTTTTGTTGGATTAATGACTGGTACAATATATTTTGCTTTTTGTGTAACAGTATTATCAATAACAAGAACCTTTTTTCCTACTGTTACAAGTACTTTCGCTACATATATGATTAAATCTGTTTTATCATAGCTTCCAATAAAACCTATCTTTTCCATGTCTTACTTATCATTCCTTGTAAAGTATATTTAGGTTTTTTTATGGGATCTACCTATAAACCCTGTGCTTATTGTTTTTCAAAATAAAATCGTAAACTTTATCTTTTTAACAATTTTCTTGTTATATTCCCGCATCAAGAGAATCCATATATTCTTTTCTTGCTTCTTTTGATCTTGTAATTTCTTGTTCCATATTGCTTTCTAAGTTTGTTCTTGCCTCTTCTCCTACTGCATTTATTTGTGAATTAATGTCTTGTTCTCTTCTTACCATTAAGCTAGAATATCTTGCTGCTAATTCTTGTCTTGCCTCTGCTACAATGTTTGGATCCGAATTCATTAAATTGATTACTTCTGCTCTTGGAACAAAAGTTGGTATTGCATTTGCTTGAATTCCTGGTTCTACATAAGTGGTTGCGTATAATTTAGAACCTGGCATCATATAGGCTTCTACAATTGCATTGCTCATAACTAAACTTTCTTGCTCGTACATATCAATCCAAATAGTATCTTCTGTAATTTGTTTGATACGTTTTTTAGATACAACAATATAGTCTTGTCCATTTGGTAATGTTAAGCGAATATCAATATAGTTACCTTCTTCTAAATACTGTGGTAATACAATCATATTATATTGTTGTTCTCTTAAATCTGCGGTTACTTTTGCATCGGATTCTTGTATCAACGCTTTTGATAAAACAAGTCCTTTTGTTAAATCTAATTTTGCAATGGTATTTTCAGTAATATCCTCGCGTTTAACGTAATCTGTTGGAATAACATCTTTTATCGCACTTATTTCTAAAAGATCTTCCGAAGTTATTTTTTCTCCTGATTTTATATCATTTTTTAAAACATACGCTTTTTTTGTATTTGCCTGTGCCGTATCTATCTGCTTTTTATAATTAGTTGCTTGCATAAAGAAAAATGCAATTCCTACACATCCTATTAGTAGCCCTACGATAATTCCTACTAACATTGAATTTCTTGCTTTTTTTTGCATTGGATTTGTTGCCATTTTAAATTCCTCCTTACATGGTTATGACAAAATAACACTATTTCTTTTATTTTATAACAATTTACAAGGAAGTACAACACCTTTAGCCAGTTGTCATGTAAAAATAATCCCCTTGTAATATTTTCGTAATATTCCTTTTTCACACATCCGTAACTACTTTTTTAAATTTTTTCTATAGCATCTTTATGGTACTGTTATATATTTACATATTGCTTCTGCTACTCCATCGTGGTCATTATCTTTTACAATAACATTTCCTATTTGATTAGCAGAGAGCATGGAATTCCCCATAGCAATTCCTAAGCCTGCTTTTTCTACCATTTCTTTATCATTTGCATTATCCCCAATTGCTACCACTTCTTCTGGTTTTATCTTTAGCTTTTGAATTAAATATTCAATGGCAGACCATTTATTGGTGTTCTTTTTTGCAATTTCCGTATAGTAATATTCTACTGGAATTTCTTCGGTACCATCTTTTATGATTTTTCTTGACATATGCTCTACTTCCAAAACATCAATTTTGGATATTAATTTTAATATTTTTATAATACTATCAAAAATGATTTTATCATTATCACAAATGGTCATTTTTAAAATTGGTAGATCTTCTTTTTCCTGAATATATTCGTAAAGATGTGGTATTATATTAATGTTTGTTCTTTTTTCCATTGGTTTTTTACTATTTTCTTTATCGTAAAAAAGAGTATTATAATTTAACGATTTTGTTAATACTTCGTTCATGGTGTACAAATTATAATAAATGCTATTTTCTTCACAAATTTTCATAATATTTAATACTTTTTCTTTTTCCATAAACGCATCGTATAAAACTTCTTCGTTTTGCAAATCATAAATTAAAGTGCCATTGCCACAAATTGTATAACGATTTGCACAAATTTCATTCGCAATACTTTTTACCGCTTGTGGCATTCTTCCGAGAAGCAATTACAACATAAATACCTTGGTTTATCGCTTTTTTTATTGCCTCTTTGTTTTTAGGACTTATTTCACCATAAGAATTTAGCAAAGTTCCATCTAAATCAATGGCAATTAATTTGTACATGCTTTTCCCCTTCTTTCGTAGTTTTTCAATTTATTATACAAAAAAAAATCAAACTTTACAAGAAAAAACACAATATTTTCACACATTTTACATATGAAATAATTTCCAGTTTATTTTTGTATTTATTGCACATTCTATATATCGAAGAAGCAAGAATGTTTTTTCAAAAATGTAAAATATTTTGCAGGAGGTGAAATAACGATGGCATCAAACAATAGTAATATAAAAGCTGTTCCAGAAGCTATGAACGCTTTAGAAAAATTCAAATATGAAGTAGCTAGCGAAGTAGGTGTTACTTTAAAAGATGGTTACAACGGAAACATTTCAGCTAAAGACGCTGGAAAAATCGGTGGTAACATGGTAAGAAAAATGATTCAACAAGCTGAAAACAATATGATTGGTAGATAGTTTTTATTAAACTAGATTATCATAAATGAAGGTAGGAATGTATTTTTTGTTTTTTTACGTAGTAATACATAAAAAGGCAGGAAATGTATTCCTGCCTTTTTAATAATTTTGTGCATTATACTGTACAAAATTATCTTTTTGCAATTTTGTTTATTTTAGAATTCTATTCTGGTTCTACAATACCATAATTTTTTGAATTTTTTAGTTTAAATACAACATTTACTTTATTTGTATCAATATTAATGAACGTATAGAAAATGTCTTGTGGTTTTTCTTGTAGTTTTAAAATAGCATCTTCTACTGCCATTGGTTTTGCTTCGTAGTAAATGGTTTTTATAATTTCTTCTTCTACTTCGTGTTTGTCATTCATGTATAGAATTTCTTTTTGTTTGATGGAATCTTCTTTATTCATTTTATCTTTTTTGGTTTTGGTTTTTCTAATTTGTCCTTCTAAAATGTCGATATCTTTGTCTATGGCTGCATATAGATCTTTATGCGACGTTACCGCTTTATAGGTATCTCCATTGGCTAATAGTAATAGTTCTGCAATTTGTTCGTTTTTTTCGCATTTGATGGTTGCTGTTACTTCCATATCCTCTCCAAAATATTTTACAAGTCTTTCTACTTTTTTTGTCACATAGTCTTTTATGGCTTCTGTTGCGGTTAAATCTTTTCCTGTTATTTTGATATTCATAACAATCTCTTCCTTTCTTTATTTCGTATGTTCTTTTGTTTATGGTTTGATTATATACTACATTTTTAATTTTTGCAACAGGTTTTCAATTGATTTTAAAAAGGGCGAACACAAGGCTCGCCACTACAAGAATTCTTCTAATTTGTAGTCTTTTTCTAGTTTTTCGTTTAAATAGATTTTTGCTATCAGTTCCAATTCTTTTATGCAATTTTCACTGATTTGGAAAGAGAATAGTTTTTTGGGTGGTGCTAGTACAATATAGGAAATAGCATCTTTGGTGGCTCCGTGATATTTGCATGACACTTTTATCGAATTTTGCGTGGATGCCACATTTTAATCCACTATCTCGAAAGCTAAAGTATAGTAAATCTTCCTTACTACCGGCATTCTTTGCAAGAAGAAATATGTGGTGTAAATCCTAAAATGCATAAAAGCCTTATTTTAAAAATTGCTAATACAAAATCCATATTTTTATCGGTTTCAGATAAGGTATAGAGTGTGTTTAAATATAATTGCAAAATTTTGTAGCTATTTTCATTTTCATTGGTTACATCACAAATGATTTTGGTAATATGGCTTGCATATTTCAATTTATCAAAATCGGTTCTTAAATGGTAAAACATTTCGATGGTTTCACAAGAATTTATGTGATAAGTGCTTGCTCCTTGATATAGCATATATTCTCCAAAGCATAAAAACTGGCTACCAGCAAGAAGTGCACTTTTTGCTCTTCTTGCTCCTTTGGCAGCACAGCTTATTTTTCCAAGACCCGGTGTTAACATCGTTAACATCTTGTCATAGTCTCCCATATTACTTTCTCGTATTACAATTCCATTTGTTTTGAATGTTCCCATTTTTTTCTTCACCATTTACATTATCTATGTTTTTTTCCATGTTTTCTACTTCAACTAATTCTAGGAATGTATTGATGTCACCTGTATTTTTAAATGTGTTCCATGCAATTTGTTTGATCACACCTATCATCTCCTTTTTTTGTTTTTATCTTTTGTATTTTTGAAAATTTTATTCATTAACTTATTTCTAAAGAATTGTTAATTTTTTAAGAACCCACAGTCAGCTTCGCTGACAGCCTCCTTAAGTAAAGGGGCCTTTTTATAGTCATTTCTTCGAAGAATTACCCCATTTAAGTGCTATTTGCATTTGAATACTTATGCTTTTTTCATTTTCTTAATTAAATTTAAAATTTTTCACGATGTTTTCTTTGTTTTGCCAGTCTTCACTTACTTTTACCCATGTTTTTAAGTTGACTTTTGTTTCTAGTATTTTTTCTAAATCTTGTCTTGCATAGGTTCCAATTCGTTTTAACATGTTTCCGTTTTTTCCAATAATAATCCCTTTATGTGAATTTCGTAAACAGTAAATCGTTGCTTCTATATCATATAGTTCTTCTTTGTTTTTGGTACTTCTTAAATTCATTTTTTCCACTTCAACATATAGCCCATGTGGTACTTCATCATCTAATAATTTTAACGCTTTTTCACGAATGACTTCTTCTACTAGTTGTCTCATAGTTTGGTCTGTATATTCGTCTATATCATAATAAGCAGGTCCTGGTTTTAATAATTTCTCTATTTCAATTAATACATCTTCTGTTTTATCTTTCTTTATAGCAGAAATTGGTATAACTGCTTGAAAATCATATTCCTTGCGGTAGGTTTCAATTAGATTTAATAGCGTTTCTCTTTTTACTAAATCTATTTTATTGATTATTAGAATGGTTTTGTTTCCCGCTTCTTTTATTTTTTCTAGAATAATTCTGTCACCTTTTCCAATATCTTCACTGGTAGCTTCTATTAGAAATAATACCACATCTACATCTCCCACACTACCAAAAGCGGTTTCAATCATGGTATTTCCTAATTTCGTTTTTGGCTTATGAATTCCCGGGGTGTCTATAAAAATAATTTGCGAATGCTCCCTATTCACAATGGCACGAATTGCCGTTCTTGTGGTTTGTGGTTTATTGGTCATGATTGCTACTTTTTCTCCCACTAACGAATTAATGAGTGTTGATTTTCCAACATTAGTCCTTCCTATAATGGCTACAAAACCAGATTTAAATTCTTCCATTTGTTTCTTCCTTTACTTTGTATAAATGTTGTTTATTTTTAGCAATGCTCTTTTTTATTATAACTATTTTAATTTGCTAAATTTGTCTTGATTAGTCGATAATTTTTATATTTTTTTCTTCCTTTTTTACTTGACAAATCTGTTTTCTTTCGTTAAGAACCCCCAGTCACGCTCCCGCGTGCCAGCCCCCTTGTTAAAGGGGCTTTCTTGCAACACTTCGTAAGGTTAGCTAATTTCTTGCTATCAATAAACTATAATCTTTTTACTATTATTTCATATTTTTGTACTTGCTTATTGCACAAAAACTTCGAAGACCTACAAGAAAGCCCCTTTAACAAGGGGGCTGGCGCGGAGCGACTGGGGGTTCTTCCATTCCTATTCAATCACAACATTAGCATCAATTGGACATATTTGAATGAATGTGTTTCCATCATTTACCTTAATCTCATTTCCTTCTAAATCTTTATAAATGGTCTTTTCGGTTCTTGCGGATTTACTACATACAATTTCAATTGCTTTTCCGTTTGTAATGTAATATCCTTTTTTATCTCCAATATTCTTTAAGCCTTGTCTTCCCTTGTTTTCTTTGTCTGGCAAGTTATAGTTTTCTGCAAAGGTTATGATAATATTTTTAGTGGTAATATCTTGTTTGGTATTCCAATCGGTTTGTTTTACATTTCTTGCATAACGAGTATATCGTTTCGTTTCTACATCATAGGTATAGCTTACGACTTGAAGATTACTATATGGAATCACAATATGGCTTGCTTCTACTCCTGTTTCTAGTTCTACCTCATCTACTTGGTAGTTTAGTACACTTTTTGCATTTGATTGTGTTCGGTAGCCTTTTTCTCCTGCTATTTTTAGAATATTTTGCATGCTAGTAACTGCATTATGTGGTGCTTTTTTATCTTTTACTCTCCAGAAATCTTTTGAACTTTCTACTAGTCCATTAATATTGTTTACTTTTAAGGTTTTAATATCTGCTTCTGCTTGTGGACTCCAGCCATAATGAACATAGATGGCATCATTTTCTAAGGCATAGTCTAAGAAGTAATGTCTTGAACTACGGATTGGTCCAATTTTATCTAAACTCACTCCTTTGAAAATTTCCATTAATCTAGTTTCTCCGCCTTCTACAATGATTTCATACACAACATAGGCATCATTTAAACCAGCTTGTGGCCATGCTCCTTTGTGGTTATCTATCATAACCGCTACTGGACGATTATTGCCACGGTAAATTTGTGGTGTTTTTTCCTCTTTTACTGGCTCTTGTGGTACCTCTCCCATTCCGATTTCATTGGTTGGTTCTTTTGATTGGTTATCTCCTACTACTTTCATTGCTAGTAATACACCTGCTATGATTACTAATATGACTAGTATTACGACTAATGCAATAATTCCTTTTTTTCCCATTTTCTTTTCTCCTCTATATTATTTATTTTAATCTATTCTAATTTAGGTCATTTATTGTCTGATTTGAAAATTTTGAAAAATTTCTGAAATGGAGGCTAGTGAATTTATGTGTAAATATAAAATTGCTAATCCATATAATAAAATGACTACTAAAACGCCTACACATGCCCCTATGATAATTTCTGCTTTGGTTCGTTTGTTTGTTTGATAACGGTTAATGGCAACCAAAAGTGCTAGTACCAATGCTAGTGTAAAAATAACTACATTTCTTGTGGTGAGCCATACAATGGTAAGTGCTGCAAACGCAACTGCTGTTTGACCACTTGGCATAAAATTTTCTTTGACAAATTTATGTTTTTTCGTGGCTGCTGCTTTTAGCGTAACAATGACAATAACCGTTAATAATACTGCTACAAATGCTAAGTGGATTGGTGAATTTACAACCTCGTCTACCATTCTTAATCCAATGGTACTAATTTTTTGAAAAAATAAAAAATATGCTACAATAATGGCATTAATGGCTGCTATGACAACCGCTCCTGCTCCTACATCTTTTGCAATTTTCGCTTTTGGATGATAAAGGTCTGTATATAAATCTACTACAGTTTCAACCGCAGTATTAAACATCTCTGCAACAATAATTAATACTACCGTAAACATTAAACATAAAAATTCTGCTCTTGATAAGTCAAAAAACAAACTTATTAGCATGACTGCTACTGCAATTAGTAATTGCTTTTTGATGTTGCTTTGTGTGGTAATGGCATAAATAATACCATCTAATGCATTTTGACAGGCATCTAAAAAATTACCATTTTTCATTTTATGCTCTTCTTCTTTTTTCATACTACCACCTATCTTAGTTTCTTGTTATTTTTAAATCTTGCAATATTTTTTCCTCTTTTGGTCGCATTTGTAATTTGTCTTTTTCTTCAATGTGGTCATATCCCATTAGGTGATAAAATCCATGAACTAGCATGTAAGCTAGTTCTCTTTCAAAACTGTGTTCATATTCCTTCGCCTGTTCTTCTACTCTTGGAATGGAAATAACAATATCTCCTAATACCTCATGGACAGTATGGTTTGTTTGTTTTTGGATTTCTTGTACTTCTTTTTTTTCGAACATCGGAAAGGATAAGACATCGGTTTCTTTATCAATGTTTCGGTATTGTTGGTTTAAGGTTCGAATGTTTTTGGGGGTTGTTAGGGTAATAGCAATATATAGGTTTGCCTGTAATAACTGTTCCTCAGCAAAACATCGGTTAATTACCATTTGTATTAATTCTTCATATTCTTTTTTGGGTTCTATTCCTTCATATTCGATTTGTACAATTTCATTCATACTCTTTCAATCCTCTATTTTTTCCTTAAGAACCCCCAGTCGCCTATCGGCGACAGCCCCCTTAAGTAAAGGGGCCTTTTTTCTACTTTCATAACAAATTTGGTTCTTAACACATATTTGTACGTATGTTAGATTCTCTTTTTTAGGCAACAACCGTCTTTTTCTTAACTGTTTTATGTTGTAATGTTGTATACGAATTTTTCAAATTCCTCATAACACCTAATTCTACTAATTTTTGTCTATAAAATTCAATCACTTTTTCGTATTTTTCTGGTTTGGTTTCTACTGCTTTTAAGTCATTTCGAACAAATAAGATTTCTTTTTGTTTTGCATATTCCACTTGATTTGTTTCTTTTAATTTGGTTACTTTTTTATAGCTTTCCCAGAATTTTTTGTATTCTTCTCTATGTTTTGGTTTATCCCAATAAATTTTGGTAGATAATAATCGGATATTATAATCTTCTATTAGTGTAATTAGCATTTCGTAGGCACGATTTTTCTTTTTTTCAATTGTTGCATTTACGATCAAGTTTCTGGTATCTTTTAATAATTTAATATAACATTGTTCTGCTACAATTAATGGCAAACTGTGTGTAAATAAAGTTCTACTAATTCCTAATAAAATTAGTTTCTTTTCGATAACATCTCTTCCATCTAATTTACCAGCTAAAAAGGTACTAAATTTATCATATTCTGTTAAAATGTTTTTGTAAGTATCTTGTGGTTCAATTTTCATTTTAATTGGCAATATGGTTACAATATATTCCTCTAAAGTTTGGAAGATTTTCTCATGAATTTCATTTTTTCTTTCTTTTGTTGCCACATGATCGGCTAACTGAATGGAATAATTTTTTAATATTCCTTTATAAAGTGCCTCCATTTTGCTAACATAAAACGCTTCATAACGTTTTTGCAATTTTTCTCTATTTTGTGTCCCAATGGTTTCATAATCTAATTCTAACAAATATTTTTGTTTGCGATATTTATATTCAATATATTGCGTTTCTTTTAAATGAACGACTGTATAATATTTTGATAGTGCATTTCTTTCAAATAACGTTGCGGTATCATTTTTCACCTTGTGGTAAATTGAATCCATAACATATTTATCAATCGATTCTAGGTAAAGAGCAAACATATCTTCATATTTTTTAAAGTTTACTTCTTTTTGATTGGTTTCATCATGATTATTTTCATTGGTATAATTCTCAAATGCTTTTAGCATATTGTTTCTTTTTGCGTATATTAATAATCCATTAATTCCTACTTTGGTTGGAATTAGTAATTTTGTAATAGTTCCTGTTATCTTTCCAAAGAAAGTTTTATCTTGTTCTAATACTCGTAATCCTCGTTCTGTCATGTTTCATCATCCTTTCACAACAATATTTTTTCGTTTGTGCCTATATTTTCAATCACTTCATAAATGAGTTCAACTTCTAGTTCATTTCCTTCACGTTTTACATTTACTTTTGTATCAACAATTTTTTCTTCATCTGGTATTTGTTTTTTTAATTCCTCCTCTAGTTTTTGAATTAATATTTGCTTTGCCGCATCTTCCGTATAGGTTACAGGCTTTTTCTCTAATTCTTTATAGGTTGTTTTTACAAATTCTATAGGGAAATAGAAGTTTGAAAATAATTTTAATTTTTTGCTCTCATTTATTGTATCATAATTTTGAAAATATGGAACCCCTTTCGGAAAATTTATTTCAAAATTATGAATCTTAATTCCGTAGTTGATTTTTTCTTTTCCAGTTTCAGTCTGTTTGGTTCCCATTAGACCCATTTTTTCTTTTGCTGAATACCAAACTCTTGCTTCAATCTCGGCTTTGGCGTGTACGTATCTTGTACCTGTATATTTTCCCTCTATCCAGCCTCCTACTAAGGTATTACCGTTTTGTTACAATATCCCCCACTTTTACTAGGGCAGTACCGTTTTGCACATTAATTTTTGTAATTCTTCCTTCTTTTTTTGAAACAATACTACAATATTCGTTTTCATCAATAATATCTGGTTTTTTATCGGCTTCTACTACTTCTACAATCATGTTGGTACCAATCGATTTAATTCCAATCCATGCAATGTCATCTCTTTCTAGTCGCATTTTGCTAATGATTTCTTTGGTTTTTATACTATTTTTTAGTTTTCCTATCGATAGTCCATATTCATTTAGTTGCCCTAGCAATTCTTCTGTTGGTATGGTATTGTTTCCAGTAATTTCAATATTCCACACAAAGTTAGAAACTCCAAAAATAATCAAAAAAAGGGTTAGTAATAATCCTATAAATAGTTTTCTTTTTTGATAACGATGTAGTAAAAAAGGAATTCCCTTTTTCTTTTGGATTTTCACTTGGCACTTGGTTACTTTTGCCACTTGTCTTATTTTTTTAAAATCTTTTATGGCAATATTGGTAAATAAAAAACTCGATTTTTTTCGTTTCATATTCCATAAAAAGATTTGTTTTCCTCGGCAAATATTAATAAATCTTTCTATAAAATATCCTTCTACACTAATGGTTGCATACCCAAATAGATAATACATCATGATTTTAAAAAACATTGGTCCTTCCCCTTTCTTTATTCGTCTGTAATACTTTCAAAATCGATACTATCCATCTTGCCAAATACCATAATGTCATCCCCTGTCATTTCTTTTAACCTTAAGTTAAATCCATTTATATTGACTGCACCAATATGGGTATTGATTTTAATATAATAATCTTCATACTCTAAAATCGATTTATAATTTTCAATTAAAACCTCTTCAAAGCCCACCACAGTTATTTTGGGAATATCCGATACCACCTCTTTCGGAAGCTCTAAAAATTTCTGAAACCTACTTTCTTTTCGTTTTCTTCTCTCCATTGTCTCCTCCTAGCTTTCTATCTCCATTTTACCTCACAAATTCATCTAACGATTTAAACTCATACCCCATATTTTTTACTTCTTTAATTACACTATCTAATATATTGGTATTATCTTTGGAATTTCCATGTAGTAAAATAACGGCTCCCGGATGGATGTTGTCTAATATTTTCTTTTTTGCATATTCTTCTCTTCCTTGTTTGTTTTCGTCCCAGTCATCATAGGCTAGGCTCCACATAACACTCGTGTATCCTAAGTTATTGGTAAGATTAAGCGTTCTTTCACTAAATTCTCCTTTGGGTGGTCTTATGTATTTCATTTCATAACCAAATTTTTGGTATACCGCAGTATGTAAATTCATTACTTCTGTTTTTACTTTTTCATCCTCTAAATCTGGCATAGACTTGTGATTTACGGTGTGATTGCCGTATAATATGTCCACCTGCTATCATGTCTTTTACCAATTGTTCCTCGGTATTTACAAAATGTGCTGTTAAGAAAAAGGTAGCTTTCACATTATTTTCTTTTAATACTTGCAAAATTCTTGGCGTATAGCCTGCTTCGTACCCTTCATCAAAAGTCAAATATACATACTTTTTTTCTGGATTCCCCATTGCAATTCCTTTATACTGCTCCATTAATTCTTTATTTTTACTTCCTAAATCTGGTTGTGCATGATTGTCTTCTCTTTTAATTCCCCAACCGATTTTTTTATTGCTTAACGTTGTAGCCGAAGTAACCACCGTATTTCCCATTATTTTATTTTCTTGTTTGATTCCTATGGCACCAATTCCTATTACAAATATTATAACCGCAATTCCAATTAACGCTTTTCCCATTTTCTTTTTAACTCGTTTTTCCATTTTCTATATCCTCCTAGTATTTTTTATTTAAATACTATGAAAACAAACAAAAAAAAATAACTATCTAGTTCATAAATAGTTATTTTGCCCTATTTAAAACGTAACGTTTTTACGTTGTTAAGCACACTCCAGTATCTTTTTTCATTTTTCGTCATTTTCTCTTGACTTTTTACAAAATATGCATTATAGTGTTGACTTGTGCTGGGATTTTTTTACAGAAATGTATTTCATTTCCTAATTCTAATTTCAGTTTCAAAAGATAAAATAATGAAATGAGGTTTTTATAATGATTTTATTAATTGGTAGTATTTCTGTTTTTGCTATACTTGGCATTCTCTCCTTTGCGGTTTATGGGTTACGAAGCTATAGGCAAATGTCACAAAATTTAGAAAAAACCACACTATATAACGAAACTTTGCAAAGTTCTCAGGAAGACTTACAAGCTTTTAGGCATGATTTTGGAAATATCCTACAAGCCATTGGTGGCTATATTGATAAAAACGATATGGAGGGACTTCGTGTTTATTATTCTGAATTATTTCGTGATTTTCAAACATCTAATAATTTTGCTTATTTAAGCCCAGAAGTGGTAAATGTACCAGCTATTTATAGCCTTTTGGTTTCAAAATATCGTTTGGCACATTCCTCTCGGTATTACGATAACCTTTGACTTCTTTTTGGATTTTCAAACTTTGAATATGAAGATTTATGAGTTTTCTCGCATTTTAGGTATTCTTTTGGATAATGCCATTGAGGCAGCTCGTGAGTGCGAAGAAAAAATGGTTCGTGTTGAAATTAGAAAAGATTCTATTCAAAATCGTCAAATTTTAGTCATTGAAAATACCTATTTAGATGAAAAAGTTGATTTTGAGCACATGTTTGAAAAAGGAGTTTCTTCCAAAAAACATAACACTGGTCTTGGACTATGGGAAGTCAATAAAATCTTAAAAAAGTACCCAAATGTTAATTTGAATACTTCACACGATGGGCATTTCTTTACTCAACAGTTAGAAATGTACGAAGATGTTCCTTCTCAAAAAGAAATACCTGTACCATAAAGGTCTCTTTCATAAAATTTAAGACGAGCATTTTACAAAGAATACTCGTCTACATCTTCTAAGATTTTCCATGAGCCTATTTTTTGTGGTAAACAGGTAAATTCCATTTTTTCTTTGGTGATTGGATGAACAATCCCCAAAGAATATGCCCACAAACAAATCTGCTTTCCTCTTCCCCTTAAACCATATTTTTGGTCTCCGATAGATACTATGTCCTCTACTGGATAATTGCACACGAATTTGATGATGCCTTCCTGTATGTAGCTTTATTTTTAACACGGACAAATTTAGTTCTTCGTCATATTTTATGGTTTCATAATCTAATTTTGCAAGTTTTGCTTGGCTTTTCTCTTTTGTGGTAACTTTGCTTACATTTGTTTTTTGATTTTTTACAAGATAATCTTCTAACGTTCCTTTTTGGGGTTCTAACTTTCCATCTACAATCGTCAAATACGATTTTTCAAACACTTTATTTCGTACTTCTTCGCTTAATCTCGCAGCTGCTTTTGAGGTTCTTGCAAATACCATAACTCCTCCCACTGGTCTATCTAGGCGGTGTACTAACCCTAAATATACCTCCCCTGGCTTATGGTATTTTTCCTTAATGTATTCTTTTACCAAAGTAAGCATATCCGTATCACCAGACTTATCTTGCTGTGATGGAATGTTAGGGATTTTTTGTACAACAATAATATGATTATCTTCATAAATTACATTTAATTTTTCCATTTCAAAATCCATTTCTTATATCCTTATTTAGGTTTTTGATTGGTTCCCTATAAACCTTATTCTTTTTCCCAACGCCCATAAATTCCGCATGGTAAAATAAGAGAAGAATTTGCCTGTGGTAAACCAATTTCTCCGGAAGAAAATCTACCTCTTACTTGTTTTTTCATATGGATTTGTAATAAATTCTCTAATACTTTTGCTGAAATTCCGGTGGTATAGGAATTGATTAAAAAGAACAAGGGATGATCACTTAATACTTTCATACATAAGGAAACCAGGTCGGAAATATTTTCCTCAAATTGCCATACTTCACCATTTGCTCCTCTTCCATAAGAAGGAGGATCCATAATAATGGCATCATAGGTATTTCCTCTTCGAATTTCACGGTTTACAAATTTTACCACATCATCTACCATGTAACGAACTTTTTTATCTTGCAAACCAGAGGAAATGACATTTTCTTTCGCCCAAGCCACCATGCCTTTGGAGCTATCGACATGGCATACGCTAGCTCCTGTCGATAAGCAAGCAACCGTTGCTCCGCCTGTATAGGCAAATAAGTTTAATACTTTTATTTCTCTTTTTTCTTTTTTTATTTTTTCTATCATCCAGTCCCAATTGACTGCTTGTTCTGGAAATAGTCCCGTATGCTTAAATCCCATTGGTTTTATGTTGAAGGTTAGATTTTTATACGTTAATTTCCATGCCTTTGGGAGTTCTTTTTGGTAATTCCATGCTCCTCCACCTTGTTTACTTCGATTATAAGTAGCATGTGCTTTTTTCCACATTTGTGGATTTGTTTTTTCTTTCCATATAATTTGAGGGTCTGGTCTTATTAAAACAATATTCCCCCATCTCTCCAATTTCTCGCCATTTGCCATATCTAATATTTCATAATCCTTCCAATTACTTGCTACTTCCATATTTCATTTCCTTTCTTCTTATTTAAGGAGTTTATTTACCATTTTATAGTTTTGTCAATAGAGAAAAAAAGTAGTAAATGAATGTTAAATCCAAAACCATAAACGTAATTCCCATTGCTAAGAATAAAACAAAAACCTTATTTTGCCTTATTTTGTTGTAGATACCTTTTTTCGTTCCCGCTTCTAGCTTGTCCTTTCTCACCCCATAACCCACAGTAAGTACTTCCTCTTTTGCATATTCCATCATTTGTATTTCCCCTTTCAAATATACTCTTGTATTATATATATGAAGGAGTTTTTCAGAATATACCTAAAATTTACTAAATCATATCATAAATTTTTGACCGTTTTCAATCTTTTTTGTAGTTTTTCCTCATTTTATTTTTAAATTTTTCTACTTTCTTTATATGTCTTTCATGCTAATTAGTAAAATTAGAGAAATAAAAATATTTTATCACTATCTCTTGCACATTTACACATTCTATGATAGAATATTATGCGTTATAGTTTATTTTATCATTTGAGGGAGGTGCAAACACATGCCAAACATTAAATCAGCAATTAAAAGAGTAAGTGTAATTGAAAAGAAAACGTTAAGAAATAATATGATTAAATCTGGTTATAGAACTGCTGTTAGAAAGTTTGAAGAAGCTGTAGAAGCAAAGGATGTAGAAAATGCAAAAACATTATTTGTAGAAGCTAGCAAAAAAATCGATATGGCTTGTTCAAAAGGTGTTATCGTAAAAAATACAGCAGCTAGAAAAAAATCGAGATTAGCAAAGAAATTAAATGCTGTTAATGCATAAAAAATTCTTCCGAAAGGAAGATTTTTTTATTGCCTTTCTTTCCATGAATTACCTTTGATTTCTTCTATCTTTCATGTTACTATTATATTATAGTGTATGAATTTTAGGAGGATTTGTTATGTTAAAAACATTAGTTGATAAATTACAGTCCATGGAGGACAAGGTAAAAAAAGTATTACATAGTGGGTTTATTTTTTCTTTTATTGTCTGTTTAATTAGTACAGGATTACTTATTTCCTATGAACTAAGTGCTAACCTAGAACTTTATTATATTGGTCTATCCGTCTTTCGCTTAAGCCTATTTTTTGCAGTAGAATTTTTCATCTGTGCCATTGCTATTGACACAATAAAGAAACAAATTTGCTAAAAAAGATACCATCGGCATTATACCGATGGCGTCTTTCTTTTTATTGCTTTCCAATTTCCTCTATCAACATTTTGTTTAACATTTGTGGGTTTGCTTTTCCTTTTGTTTGTTTCATGGCTTGACCTACTAGAAATCCAATTGCTCTTTCCTTTCCTGCTTTATAGTCTGCTACCGATTGTGGATTTGCTTGTAGGATTTGTAGTACAACTTCACGGATGGCTCCTTCATCTGATATTTGTATCCAGCCTTTTTCTTCTATGATTTTGCTTGGGCTTTCTGGATTTTCAAATAATTCTTCTACTACTTTTTTTGCAATTGCACTACTAATGGTGCCCTTTTCGATTAGGTTTATTAGTTCGGCTAGGTGCTCTTGTGTAAATGGAATTTGGTTTGGTTCTAATTCTTTTTCGTTTAAAATTCTCGAGATGTCCGATAATATCCAGTTTGCTGTCATTTTTGGATTTTTACAGATGGCTGTTGTTTTTTCAAATAAATTGGATAGGTATTTAGAGGCAGTTAATAAGCTAGCATCCCTTTCTGACAACGCAAATTCTTGTCGATATCGTGCTTTTCTGGATTCTGGTAATTCTGGTAGTGTTTTTTTGATGTCTTCTATGTATTCATCAGATAAACGAATGGCTACTAAATCTGGGTCTGGAAAATAGCGATAATCTTGAGCATCTTCTTTATCTCTCATCGAAAAGGTTTTTCCCGATACATCGTCCCAGCGTAGTGTTTCTTGTTCGATGATTCCTCCCTCTTCTAATACATCAATTTGACGGTCAATTTCGTATTCGATGGCTCTTGTAATGGAACGGAAGGAGTTCATGTTTTTCATCTCGGTACGGGTTCCTAGTTTAGTTTCTCCTTTTTTGCGAACCGAAACATTAACATCTGCACGGAAGGAACCTTCTTGCATTTTACAATCGGATACTTCGATGTATTCTAATATCGATTTTAGTTTTTTTAGGTAATGGTCTACTTCCTCACTTGAACGAAGGTCTGGTTCAGATACAATTTCGATTAGTGGTACTCCTGCACGGTTTAAATCGACTAAGGTTCCCCCTCCAAATTCATCATGGTTTAATTTTCCTGCATCTTCTTCGATATGGATTCTGGTAAGACCTATGGTTTTTGGTTCTCCTTTTTGGTCTTCTATCTCAATATAGCCTTTTTTGCAAAGAGGTTTATCAAATTGGGATATTTGGTAAGATTTTGGTAAGTCTGGGTAGAAATAGTTTTTACGATCGTTTTTACTGTTTTGCTCAATTTCACAATTGGTAGCAAGACCTGCTCGTACGGCGTATTCTACTACTTTTTCATTTAAGACTGGTAAGGTTCCTGGTAATGCCATACAAATTGGGCAACAATGGGTGTTTGGGGCTCCGCCCAAATTCAGTTGGGCAGGAGCAGAATATTTTGGTTTTGGTAGATAGTTCGGCATGAACTTCTAGACCAATTACAACTTCATAATTTTCTCTTGACATTTATTTTCCTCCTTGTTTTTTTGTTTTTCGTCTGGGTTTCCGTTTCCAGTCAGACATATATTTGTTTTCTTTATTTATTATTTTATATTTCTTTTTTATTTTTTAATTCTTGAATTGTGGTTTGTTCGTTTTAAAATCTGTGTTTTGTTCATAGGTGTAGGCTGCGTTTAGGATTGTGGCTTCATCGAATGGTTTTCCGATTAATTGGAAACCGATTGGCATGCCCTCACTGTTTAGTCCACATGGGACACTAATTCCTGGAAGTCCTGCTATGTTTACTGGTACAGTGCAAAGGTCTGCTAAATACATTTCTAATGGAGCATTAATTTTAGAACCGAGGTCGAAGGCTACATTGGAGGATGTTGGGGTTAGGATGACATCGTATTTAGCAAAGTTTTTGGCAAATTCTTTTTTTACTAGGGTACGAACTTGTTGTGCTTTTTTGTAGTAGGCATCGTAGTAGCCTGAAGAAAGTACATAGGTACCTAAGATAATTCTTCTTTTTACTTCTGCACCAAAGCCTTCGCTTCTAGAATTGCGATAGATGTCTTTTAGGTTTTGGTAATTTTGGGTACGGTAACCATAACGAATGCCATCAAATCTACCTAGGTTGGAACTTGCTTCTGCACAGGCAATAATGTAATAGGTTGCTAAGGCATATTCGGCAACATTTAAGGAACAGTTTTCTACAGTTGCTCCTAGTTCTCTATATTTTTCGATTACTTGGTTAATTGAGTCTTTTACTTCGTTATTAATTCCTTCTCCAAAGTATTCAATTGGTACTCCTATTTTTAATCCTTTTACATTATTGGTTAATGCTTGTAGATAATCTTCTTTTGGTTTGTTGACAGAGGTCGTGTCTTTTTCATCATGTCCTGCTATAACATTTAATAATAAAGCAGAATCTTTTACATCTTTGGTTAAAGTTCCAATTTGATCTAAGGATGAGGCGAATGCTACAAGCCCATAGCGTGATACTAGTCCATAGGTTGGTTTTAATCCTACAATACCACAAAAAGAGGCTGGCTGACGAATACTTCCTCCAGTATCAGAGCCCAAAGCCCATGGTACCATTTCTGCTGCAACAGCTGCTGCGGAACCTCCTGAAGAACCTCCTGGTACTTTGTTTAAATTCCATGGATTTTTGGTTTTCTTGAAATAGGAATGTTCATTGGAACCTCCCATAGCAAATTCATCCATATTTAATTTTCCTAAGGAAATTAATCCTGCTTTGTTTAATTTTTCGGTAACGGTTGCATCATAAGGTGATACAAAATTTTCTAACATTTTGGATGCACAGGTTGTTTTTACTCCTCTAGTACAAATATTATCTTTGATTCCAATTGGAATTCCTGCCAATTTAGATGGGCTATTTTTTGCCTTTTCAAATTGTTCTTTTGCCTCGGTATCGGTAATCGTAATAAAGGCTTGTATATCTTTTTCTTTTTCATTAATTCTATTTTGATAAGAAGATAATATCCCCTCTTTGGTAATTTCGTTTTTATCTAATTTCTCTAATAATTCATGTACTGGTAATTCATAAATTTCCATGATTTCCTCCTTTAACTATAAACAATTTGTATTCAACCTCAGGCAGACACAAGACCTGCCCCTATAAGTGCATTTTTGTACTCTAATTAATTACCTTTGGAATTTTGAACATTCCTTCTTGAGTTTCTTTTGCATTTTGCAATAATTCTTCTCTATCAAAAGATTGTATCATCTCATCTTTTCTAAATACATTATAAGCATCATTTGCTCCAATGGTTTCTTCTAATCCATCAATTGGTGCTTGGTTTACCACATTTGCAAAATTTAAAATCTCTTCTAGGTGCCCCATATATGTCTCAACTTCTTCCTCTTTTAGGTTTAAATTTGCTAATTTTGCAATATGTAAAATTTCTTCTTTACTTACTTGCATACCTTTCATCTCCATTCTTTATTGTTCCTAATTATATACTGTTTAAAGTAAAAAAACAAGCCATTTGACTTGTTTTTTTATTGTTGTTGTAATCCTTGTAAGTAATTATTCATAAACCAGTTCTGTACATCAAAAGCATCTTGTACTTCTGGCATACCATAATCAACTCCATTCGTCTCTACTGTAATACTCGTAATTACTGGTGGTGTAACTGGTTTGTCTTGTCCATCTCCACTATCTCTTGTTACTACTTCAACATTCTCAATGGCATGTACAACATCCATTCCTTCAATTACTTTACCGAAAGCCGAATATAGTCCATTTAACTGGGAATTGTTATCTGCCATAATAAAGAATTGAGAACCTGCTGAGTTATACCCTTCTTCTGTCATACCATAGCTTGAATAATCTCCTCTTGCCATGGAGATAACGCCTTCTTCATGACGTAAGGTATTTTGTTTAAAGCCATTTGCTACAAATTCTCCTTTAATGGTATACGCTTTTTCTTTATCCCCATCATCTTGTATATTGCTATATGTAGGACTTCCTGTTCCATCTCCGTTCACATCTCCACCTTGAATCATGAATCCTGGAATAGTTCTATGGAACGTTAATCCATTATAAAATCCACGATTGGCAAGCCTTATAAAGTTTGCTACTGTATTTGGTGCCATATCTGGATATAATTCTATCTTAATGGTTCCATATCCTTCTATTTCCATAGTAGCAATCGGATTTCCGTTTTTTTCCAAATACTTTTTTTCCATACCCAACACATAACACCCCAATCAACACAACTACCAAAACAATGGCAATAATCATAAACACATTCTTTGTTTTCATATTCCTTATCTTCCTTTCATATTAATATTTGACTAACATATATTTTATATCAATTTTGCAACCCCTTCCTCACATATACTTCTTTATTTTCCAATTGTATATGCAGTTGCCTCACTTTTTCCGTCCCCACTTGTTATCTTTATCTCATTTGCTTTCAAAGAGATACAAGGGCGAAGCCCGTATGTATGTGAAGTATTAACTATATTACCATTATCATATACATAACATGTACAGTTACCAGTCCTAATACCATTTGCATTTACATATCGAACATTAAAATAAACAAGAGCAGTACGTGAATCTACATTATGAGATGCTAACCAATAATTCTCTTCTATATTCCATATATTTACTCCTTCTTCTTTTAACTTTTTTTCATCTATTATATAATTCATATCTGACTTATAGCATCCTGTATCGTCACTTGTCCAATCTGTTGGTCTTTGATAAACTGTTGTATTCCAATTACTCATTGGTAATGTAACTGTACTTAACTTATCTAATATATTTCCTTCGTTATCTCTTACCTTATTTTTATCTACAAACATTCCATTCCCTACTGTTGGTATACTTCCTACACATCTTCCGTCATATGCATATGCTGTGTTTATATATTTCTCTGCTTCATTATTTAATTTCTCTATTGCTCCATTATAACTTCCCTTTGCTTCTTCCCAAGTGTCTCCTCCTAGTGTAACACCCTCTCCTACATTTTTATGGGATATAATCTGTAATCCATATTCCGAACCCACTGGATATAGTACCCTACATACAATTACTCCATTTTCTCCTACTGTACTTACTCCTGTATCATATTTAATATAGTCTCCCGCTTTTAGTATTGCGGTTTCTGGTACAGCAACTTGTTTGATTCCTATATTACCAGCTCGGTCGGTAAACTTTACATCATATACTCCGTGTTTTTGTTACCTCAAAATAACTCGTTTCTCCTAATAGAATCCAATTTTCATCCTCACTTCTTTTATAACTTAAAGTCCCTCCATATAAATTATTCATACTATTATTGCTTTTTATGGTAATTTGCCATGTTTCTATTAATTTACTTACTTCGATATCAAATATCGGTGCATTTATATTTTTATTATTATATTCAATACTATGACCTCGATAAGATGGTATATCTATTAAACGGTAACAAACTTTTCCGTCTAACAAAAGACCATTAACACTCGCAATGTCTCTCGAATTAAAATTAATAACTACATCTTGTGTTACATTGTCTAAATCCAATTGTTTTAAATCTTGTTTTGAAAAATATCGATATTCTTCCTGATTTTTTCCATTTAAGATTTGTGCTAATTTTTCAGAACCTATTACAGAAATATCTTGTCCTAGTCCATCATAATATGTAATATCTTCTTTATTTAACTTTCTTTTTTCATAGATTGTATTTACTTTTTCTTGTATCATCTCAAGCTCTGTCATAAAACTTGTCATTTTTGTATTTTTGATTGACTCCAATCCTGTCGTTATTGAAATTCCTGTTATAATTACTATTACCACAATAGTAATTACAAGGCTAACTAATGTTATTCCTGATGTTTTATCTTCTTTCACATTTTTCACCTCTTTTTCTTATGTACTATTTTATAGCATAACATTGTCAAAAACAAACTGTTCTTGCATTCTTTTTAAGGATTGCCTTATGGTTCTTGCTCTTACTTCACCAATTCCATCTACTTCGTCTAGTTTTTGTATGTCTGCTGCAATAATGTATTGTAAGGATTTAAATTTTTTGATTAAGTTTTCTACAATGTTATTTGGCATTCTTGGAATTTTATTTAAAATTCGATATCCTTTGGTATAAACGCCAACTTCATCATAATTATCAAATATTTCATATCCTAATAATTTCGCAATGGTCTGTGGATTCATTAAATCTTCATAGTTTAAATTGATAATTTCGTTTAGCACTTTTTCTGGATTCCTTTTCTTTCCTAGTACCATATAATCTTTTATCATTAATAATTCTTCTCTTTCTAAGTCCCCTACTAATTCATCTAATTGCATTTGTACTAAACGACCTTCAATTCCTAACTCGTAGATACTTCTTTGTACTTCTTCTGCCATGGTCATTACCATTTCTGCTCTTTGAATGGCAGTAATGACATTATCTAGTGTAACAATATCGTTAAATTCGTATTCATTTAATACACTTAGTTTTCCATCAAATACTTTTTTGTATTTTTCTACGGTTTGTAAGGCTTGGTTCGCTTTTGCTAGAATACTTGCCGTGTCTTCTATCACATAACGAAATTCGCCTTTAAAAATGGTAATAATATTTCTTCTTTGTGAAATGCTAATGACTAATTCTTTGGTTTGTTTGGCGGTACGTTCTGCTGTTCTATGTCTGGTGCCTGTTTCTTTTGTTAAAATATTAGCACTTGGAATTAATTGTGCATTGGCAAATAGAATTCGTTTTAAATCTTTACTAAGTACAATGGCTCCGTCCATCTTGGCAAGTTCATATAGTCTAGAAGAAGTATATTCTTCGTTAATGGAAAATCCACCATCAACCACTTCTAGTATTTCTTTCGAATCTCCTATTACAATTAATGCCCCAGTTTTTGCTTTTAAAATACTTTCTAGCCCATCTCGAATTGGCGTTCCTGGTGCAATTAATTTTAAAATGTCTGTTACAGAAGTGTCACGGTTTTTTCTCAAATTTCCCATCTCCTATCGTAATCCCATTTTCTTTATGACATCCACAATATCATTTACGCCTATTATATCTAATTTATAAGATTCTTTCAATAGTTTTTTATTATTTTCTGGAATGATACACGTTTGAAATCCTAATTTTTCTACTTCTTTTAACCTTTTTTCGATGAAATTAACACTTCTTATTTCCCCTGTTAAGCCTACTTCTCCAATGGCAACACTTCCTTTTGGAATGGGAATATTTTTGTAACTAGAAGCTGCGGCTAGTACCACTCCTAAATCTACTGCTGGTTCATTTAGTTTAATACCACCTACTACATTTACATATACATCTTGATTTCCTAGGTTTAAGCCTACCTTTTTTTCTAATACGGCAATGAGTAATGTTAAACGATTATAATCCATTCCATTTGCGGTTCTTCGTGGCAAACCAAATACGCTTGTGGAAGTTAGGCTTTGAATTTCTACCATAAGAGGTCTTGTTCCTTCCATGGTTGCTACAATAATAGAACCTGGTGGTGTTTCTTCCCTTTCCGAAATTAAAATTTGCGAGGGATTTAGAATTTCGCACATTCCTTTGTCTTGCATTTCAAACATTCCAATTTCGTTGGTAGAACCAAAACGGTTTTTTACTCCTCGTAAAATTCGGTAAGAGAAATATCGTTCTCCCTCTAAATAAAGTACGGTATCTACCATATGTTCTAATACACGTGGTCCTGCAATGTTTCCATCTTTGGTAACATGCCCAATAATAATGGTAGTAATGGCATTTTCTTTGCATATCCTCATTATTTTAGAGGTAATTTCTCTTACTTGGCTAACACTTCCCGGAGCTGAGGTAATTTCGTCAGAGTACATCGTTTGAATGGAATCGATAATAACCAGTTTTGGCTTTTCTTTTAAAATTGCCTCTTCAATGATTCCAATATCGGTTTCCCCTAAAAATAAAATATCTTCATTATGAATCCCTAGTCGATCGGCTCGTAGTTTAATTTGCTCTGCCGACTCTTCTCCAGACACATATAATACTTTTCCTTCTCCCTTAATTTTATCACAAATTTGCAAAATTAAAGTCGACTTTCCAATTCCCGGTTCTCCTCCCAGTAGTACTAAAGAACCATTTACTAAGCCTCCTCCTAATACTCTATCTAATTCCGAAAAACCAGTAGAATTCCTACAAATTTCTTTTCCTTCTAAATTCATAAGCACCATTGGTGTAACTTCTTTTTTCTTTTCGTATTTGGAACCTACTTGTTTGGTTAATTTTTCTTCATAAAAGGTATTCCATTCATTACAAGCAGGACATCTTCCCATCCATTTTGGCGATTCATAACCACATCCACTACAGACAAATACTGTTTTTTCCTTTGCCATAATGCTCCATTCCTTTCCCTCTTTGCTTAAGTTATAAAAAATTATTTTTTAATGATTTTTCTTTCTCTCATTATCTAATAGGCATTATATATGGATTCTCATACAATGTCAATTATAATTTTTTATTTTCATCATAAGAAAAGTGTGTGTTTTCTAAGGTAAATTTGCCTTGTCCCATATGGAAAAACCTACAATTTTTCCTAAACCATAAAAAACGAAGTTTGAGATAAATCCCTCCTTCGTTTTTATGGTTTAATAAGTTTGTTCTCCTAAGGTATATTTACTTACCCAATAACCTGATATTGGTACCGTTTCTCCTGCTTCATTTACCCAACTAAATGCTTCTGGCACCTGATAACTTGTATCACTTGCTCCATCGGTGTCTTTTAAGAATCTTACTTCGGTACGCTGATTTGCTGTATTTTTGTATTGTCCTGATAAAATTTTAAATTCATATCTTGGTATCCACGTATAATAAGTAGTTGCATTACTTGTTTTAACAACAATATTCGCCCATTTTTTACTACTATAATCATACCAGTCTTCTGGAGCATTACTTCCATCATTTTTGATGTTTTCTCCAATCACTTCGTTTCCTGCTTCATCATAAGTAATATAATATGTTATCGCTTCATTAAATCCTGTTAGATTAGGTTTATTAGGTGCTATTGTTGTAATTTGTTTTGTAATCGAACCAATGTACTCTTCTGTTTGACTATTACGAATAATAATATTTACTGTATATTTCTTTCCTGGTGTTAAGTTTGTATATTCATATGTATCACTTGAACTTAGTTTTGTGTCTCTATATTCTCCATCAATGTAGTACATATATTTTTGTCCATCACTAACTGCACTTCCTGTAATTGGTTGCATTTTTATGCTATTACTAGATGCTGTTATTTCACTATCAAATCTCGGAGCAGTTTCATCACCTAACGTATATTTACTTACCCAGTAACCTGCTATTGGAACCGTCTCTCCTGCTTCATTTACCCAACTAAATGCTTCTGGTATTTGATAGTTACTATTTGTTGGTTCGACTGAAAGTCCTTTTATGAATTTTACATAACTTCTTTGACTAACTTGATCCAAACTAAATTCATATCTCGGAATCCATGTATAGTATGTTTCTTGCCCATTATTTCTTGTAACAATATTAGCCCATATACTTGCACCATATTCATACCATGCTGTTGGTGGATCTTTGGTAATTGGTATCTCGCTATGTTCTACTCCATTTGTGTCCCATGTTACATAGAAAGTAGTTTCCGGATTAAATCCTGTTAAGTCTGGCGGATTCACAATTGCGGTGGAATAATATTTGGTCATACTTCCTACCACTTCTCCATTTGCATCTAATGCTGTTATATTAATGGTATTGTCTCCTGGTTTTATTTCTGTAAATTCCCATTCAATTGGCGTTGTACTTCTTTTTTTAATATTGCCATTAATTGCATAGGTATATTCTACAATTTTATTGGTAATTTCTGTTGACCCTGTTGTAATATTTTTTACATAAATAGAACCAATATTGGCTATCATTTCATAGTCAATTGTATAAGAAGTTAAATCTCCTAATGTATATTTGCTTACCCAATAACCTGGTATTTGCACGGTTTCCCCTTTATCATTTACCCAACTAAATGCTTCTGGTATTTGATAACCTGCATCTTCTAATTCTTTCCATGAATGAGATATTTCTTTTTGTTCGCTTCCATCTTCATTTAATAAAACCTCTATATAACTATTATCTTTTACATCAATAAATTTTACATCACTTCTTTGTTCTGTCTGATCAAGTTTAAATGCATATCTTGGAATCCATGTATAATAGGTTTCAATTCCATTATTTTCTATATAAATATTGGCCCAATTTCCAACACGATAACTATACCAATTTTGTTCTGGCTTTTTCATAAGCCAATTTCCTGGAACTAAATTACCTTTTTCATCAATGTTTAAATATCGAGTAAGTTCTTTATTAAATCCAGTCTTTAAATCTGGCGTGCATAAATATATTCCGTCTACTTTTTCGTAATTTCCATTTACAACTTCTATTCCAGTTGGCGGATCATATGGTAAAATTGGAATTCCTATTTCTTCACACCATTTTACATAGGTCGCATTATTTTTTCTTGTTTTATTTGATACATAATACATTTCACCTTTATACACAGCAATGTATTCTCTTTCTTCTTCGGTACTCTCTTCTACAATTTCGGCAATATCAAAACTAATTTGTTCTTCTGTAATATCTAGTCTTTCTTCTTGTACCATAGCACTTAACATCGTTCCAGCATTAATCCAAGATACATCTGTATCTTGAGTTTTGGTTATTTGCCATCCTGAAAATAATTGTGTTCGTTCTGCAAAACTACTCATTCTTGTTTTGAAATTCGCTTCTTGTGCACGACCAATAATTCCATTTTGACCAATTACAAAATTAATTACAATTCCTGCTAGTATGAGTAATATAATAATCGTAATAATTAATGCAATCAAAGTAATACCCTCTTTAGTATTTCTTCTTTTTCCATTACTATCTTCTGTTATTCCATTATTCATACTTCTTTTGTTCCAAATCACTTGTTTCATTTTAACTCCTTCACTTTAAAAACCTTCACCACAAACAACAGTTGAACGTCCATACCAGCCAGAATTATCTGCCCTACAACTAATGCTAAAAACTGTTCGAATCAAATATGGGTAGTCTGCAGTTAGATTAAAATCTCCATAAGATTCATGCCATCCTTTACATCCGTGGATTCTTCGTCTTTTCATTTCCTAATGCATCGCCTACTTTTACTGAAAAAATATCTGTTGTATAACTATCATAATATTTTGAATCTACTCCACTAAATATTCTTTCTCCGAATACCTCCTGCTATACGTTCATAATTTTCTAATGAAAAATATATTCCACTCTTATTCCCTGTTGTACTCTTAATCGTACTATCTTTTATTTTTTTGTTATTCCCATATCCTGATGCCGATAATATTACTGTTGCACCATATTCGGTTGATTTTATCATATGTACATCGATTCCATTTGACCCACTCGCTGATTTTTTTGTAGTATTATCTATTGTTTCTTCTAATCCCATTGCCTGATTTTTAGTTTCCATCTTTCGTATGTTTGTCATCCAATTTGTTGCAAAATCCTGTTTTCCATTTGTTCCATGCGTATTGGGGTTTGCTTGCAATACTGCCTTACTTGGAATTGGCAACAAAGCCACTCCCAACATAATTACTACTCCTACAATCATTTTTTTCTTTTTCATTTCTTTTCCTCTCTTTCGTTTATTTTGCTAAATTATATCAATTGCCTTTTTTGAAAGAAAGGTTTTTACCTTATTTAATTTATCACTTATTTACTTAAATAGAACCCATAATTCTTTATATTTTTATCGTTTAAAATCCGTCTCCACACACCACTGCTGCTCGACTTAAAAATTGACTTGTACTAATTCCACATCCAGTATCGAACAAAGAATCCATACCTCTTCTTAAATACACGTTACCTGATGCACCTGTTATCCATCCCCATGCTTTAACTCCATGCCAAGCATTACATCCGTGGATTTTTGGTTCCACTTGTTCCTATTGCATCTCCACATTTTGCTGATGCTTTTCCATCATCTAAATTGTAGACATCATAATATTTTTTATCAGCTGGTAAACTAGTCCCTACTCCTGCGACCCATTCTCCTCCTTTAGTTAATGGAAAATATACTCCACTCTTATTGCCTGTTGTACTTTTTATTTCACTATTTTGCAACCATTTTGAATTACCATAACCTGATGCTGAAAGAATTGCTACTGTTCCCCATTCTGTTGATTTTATCATGTGTACATCAATTCCATTTGATGCACTCGTTGCTTTTTTGGTTGAACTATCTATTGTTTCTTCCAATCCCATTGCTTGATTCTTCTTTTCCATACTTCGTACCGTTAATAGCCAATTCTCTGTTGTATCTACCTTTGTTCCATTTGTATTAGGATTTGCCTGCAATACTGCTTTACTTGGCAACGGCAACAAAGCCACTCCCACTATTATTACTACTCCTAAAATCATCTTTTTCTTTTTCATTTCTTTTCCTCTCTTTCGTTTATTTTGCTAAATTATATCAATTGCCTTTTTTGAAAGAAAGGTTTTTACTTATTTTTGTTTATCATATATTTACTTAAGTATAGTCCATAAATCTCCTTTTATTCTACTATCTAAAATCCTTCTCCACACACCACCGCTGCTCGACTCCCAAGACTCCCCCAATAGCCAGGAGATATGGCTCCATTAAATAGGTAAGAATGACCTCTAAAAAGCATTTTCCAATCTGGATCACTATTGGGCCATCCTTTAGTAGCTCCATGCCAGCCATCACATCCTGGATTTTTTGTAGTTTCTGTTCCTAAAGCATCTCCTACTTTTGCTGATGTATTCTTTGTTGTATATAAGTTAAAATATTGGGGAGCTACATTAGGAAATACTGCATGTAAATTTACTCCCGCTGCTACTACTTCCCATTTTGTTAAAGGAAAATACACACCACTTTTATTTCCTGTTGTGCTTCTTATTGTACTTTCCTGCATCTTTTTATTATTTCCATATCCTGATGTTGAAAGAATTGCTACTGTTCCCCATTCTGTTGATTTAATCATATGTACATCGATTCCATTTGACCCACTCGCTGATTTTTTTGTAGTATTATCTATTGTTTCTTCCAATCCCATCGCCTGATTTTTTGTCTCCATCTTTCGTATGTTTGTCATCCAATTTTCTGCCGAATCACTTTTTCCATTTGTACCATTCGTATTAGGATTTGCCTGCAAAACTGCCTTACTTGAAACCGGCAATAAAGCCATTCCCAAAATAATTACTACTCCTATAATCATTTTTTTCTTTTTCATTTCTTTTCCTCTCTTTCGTTTATTTTGCTAAATTATATCAATTGCCTTTTTTGAAAGAAAGGTTTTTAGTTGTTTTTGTTTATCATCTATTTACTTAAATATAGTCCATAAATCTCCTTTTATTCTACTATCTAGAATCCTTCTCCACATACCACCACTGCTCGACTAATACCATTTCCGCCATCTTCTATATGAAACAAAGAAGTACTATTTCCTCTTTGAATGCATGGATAGTTTTGATTACACCATCGCATTCCTCCACCATGCCAATATCGGCATCCTGGATTTTTAGTTTTGTCTGTCCCTAATGCATCACCTATTTTCACATTATCACTAGATTCATACACATCATAATATTTTTTATCTATTCCACTAGATATTATTTGTTTTATCCCTCCTGCCGTAATCTCATATGATGTTAAAGGAAAATACACTCCACTTTTATTTCCTGTTGTACTTTTTATAGGGCTTTCATTCATTTTTTTACTATTGCCATATCCTGACACCGATAAAATTGCTACTGTTCCCCATTCTGTTGATTTAATCATATGTACATCGATTCCATTTGACCCACTCGCTGATTTTTTTGTAGTATTATCTATTGTTTCTTCCAATCCCATCGCCTGATTTTTTGTCTCCATCTTTCGTATGTTTGTCATCCAATTTTCTACCGAATCACTTTTTCCATTTGTACCATTCGTATTAGGATTTGCTTGCAAAACTGCTTTACTTGGAATCGGCATTAAAGCCATTCCCATCATAATTACTACTCCTATAATTATTTTTTTCTTTTTCATTTCTTTTCCTCTCTTTCGTCCTTTTGGCTAAATTATATCAATTGTCTTTTTTGAAAGAAAGGTTTTTGTGCTATTTTGTGTATCACTTATTTACTTAAAATCCTTCTCCACACACTACTGCTGCTCGACCTGCATATCCTCCACTATCTTTACACATATTATATGAAAAAACCAAATACCCACTACCACGAAGGAAATAGAAATATTCCATATTTACCCAATTCGAATATGCCTGATTGTTATTGTCATGCCATTTTGTACATCCGTGGATTTTTCGTATTCGCATTTCCTAATGCATCTCCTATTTTAGCTGAGCTAATATTAGTGTATTCATCATAATATTTTTTATCTGTACCAGTAAATATGTTATCTTTTAATCCCCCTGCCACATGTTCATCTGTCAATGAAAAATAGACTCCACTCCTATTTCCTGTTGTACTTTTTATTGTACTATCTTGTATTCTTTTACTATTTCCATATCCAGACGTTGAAAGAATTGCTACTGTTCCCCATTCTGTTGATTTTATCATATGTACATCTATTCCATTCGAGTTACTTGTTGCTCTCTTAGTCGTTGTATCAATCACCTCCTCTAATCCCATTGCTTGGTTTTTTGCTTCCATGTTTCGTATATTGGTCATCCAATTTGTTACTGTACTTCCTCCTATCCCATTTGTATGGGGATTTGCCTGTAACACTGCTTTAGTTGGTATTGGTAACAAAGCCATTCCCAAAATAATTACTACTCCCAAAATAATTCTCTTCTTCATACTATTTCCTCTCTTTCGTTCTTTTTGTTAAATTATATCAATCATCTTTTTTGAAAGAAAGGTTTTTGCCTTGTTTTGTATATCACTTATTTACTTAAAATCCATATTTACCAAAAAAAGAAGAACACACAGTTATGTGCTCTTCTTTCTGGAAAAATATATTTTTAGTTCGGTAAACAGAAACACTATTGCCATGCTTATCCGAAGTAAAATACTAGCGGATATATACGCACCAAGTATATAAGCTACGATAACTGCGCCACATGACAGAATAATTAGAAGATTTTGATTGCTTACAATACAAAGTAACCTATAACCTTCTTTATCATACTGGTAATAAGCCATTACCATCACCATACTCGCTTCATTTCTTATGATAACTTTCAGGCTATTTCCTTTAAGTTCATGTTTTAGAGTATAAAAGGACTCTTTCTCTGTAGGCCTCCTAATAGTTTCTGGATGTTCCTGAGGTACTTCTCCTTTCATTTCGTTTACCTCTTCTTTTATCTCTACACATATATCCTGTAGGACTGCTCTAAACCAAAAACTGGCAATAAGTACTATCGTTATAGTAAGTAGTACCCTTATTTTTTGTTTGTGCATTACTACATGGCTCCGATAACTCTCCTGCCTTCTTTTCCATTTTTCTGATTTTCCCATCTTTCTTCCTCCTTAATTACTGTGGTAGATTATTATACAATTTTCCATAATCCTATTATAACTCTTTTTTAGTTTTATGTCAATTTTTATCTTCTTAATACAATTCAACTATATTCCAATTTTAACTTAACTCTCATATTATTTCCTATTGTATTTTATTTTTCCTCTTTTGCACGAGTTCTCGTATATCTCTTTCCTCTTGCTCCAATGCCACTAATTCCTTTTGTGCCATCTCGTAATTCTCCAGCAATGTCATTTATGGTAATGTATTTGTAGTCTTCTGTGGTTGCTACTTTTTCTGCTACAATGAGTGGATCCATAAAATCGATTAACACTCTTGCTGGAGATGAAGCAAAGTTTGCTCCTGCTGCTACTAGTGCTTCATAATAGCTTTGGCAGGCTCCTGCAAAGATGACTAAATCTTTTCCGGTTTTTGCTACCCATTTTTTTGCCTCTTTTACGGTGTTTATGAAATACTTGGAGTTTCGGTAATTATAGATGTCATTAAAACCCGTTCCATTTTTTATCATACCGGTCATGACCGGTAATTACTAGTACATCTGGTTTATATCGATTTAATAAATCATATACCACATATTCTTGTTTATTTTCTGGAACATTTCGTACAATGGCATTTAAGTTTAATTGTTTATAACATTTTACCGATTTATCACTGTATCTTTTATCTCCATCTAAATGAAGAATGATACCATTTTCTTCTCCTCTTGTTTCACGTCTCAAAAATCCTCTTTTAAAAAATGAGCTTGCCGTTTGTTTTGATAAAACTGCACAATTCTTAATTTTATTTTCCAATCGGTCTTCTAAGCTTCGCATATTAGTTTGAATTTGTTTTGTTTTCATTACGACTAAATCATCTAATGTAGCATCTGCTTCAATTCGAATAATTAAGCCTTTTAAAATAGCAATTGGTTCTTCGTTTTTTCTTTTTAAAATTTTTTCTACTTTAAACAAAATATCTTTTCCATAGGATTTTCTTCCTACAATATCCCCTTTTTTTATCTTTCCCATTTTCCTCACCTTACTTAAATTATGTCCCACTTATATGGTATGTCGATTTTTGGGGATTGGTGACAAAAGAAAATTGACGTTTTTTTCTTTTTTGCTTGTAAGTTTGCCATTTCTATGTTATAGTTATTAATGTCCTAAAAAATGGGACATTTAAGAATTTAATTAATTTTAGACAATTTCCTTCTTGTTAGAATGGTTCATATGTCCAGAAAAAATTAATTCAATTTTCTAAGAAGGAGGTTTTATAACATGGAAGAATATCAAGACAAAACTTTAGTATGTAAAGATTGTGGTACCGAATTTGTATTCACTGCTGGTGAACAACAATTCTATGCTGAAAAAGGGTTCACAAACGAACCACAAAGATGCCCAGAATGTAGAAAAGCTAGAAAACAACAACGTAATAACTTCAATAACAATTACTAAAAAAATGCGTGAGGATGCCCTCACGCGAGAGTATCGAAAAAGTTGTGTAAATAAATCCTTCCGTGATAAAATAAAAAATAT
>CANSMW010000010.1 GCA_947648215.1 uncultured Clostridium sp.
GGTGAAATATTCGTTTACAAACTTTCAAGGTGATTTTATCATATATTAAATACAAGGAATAAGAATCAAAATTTGACATATAATAAAATCGATGTTATAATAACATCAAGACGAAGTCTTAATCAAATCATTCATTAGAACGAAAAAAGACTAGGAGTGCGAATCCTAGTCTTTTTTGTGCGTTAATCCCCTAAATGCTTTACAATCAAGTAAATCAAATAAAGTTTTAACAGTTTAATCAATTCATTCATTAGGTCCTCCTTTCTACCTTGCAGAAAGGCACTTATTAATATACAGTAAGTAAAAAGAAATGTCAAACAAATTTTTGTGTAAATTTTTGCATAGTTTTTGACAAAACGGAAACACTAATTTTAAAAAAATACATACCAAGGAGTGGATTTTTTTGAAATTAGTAAAAGTATTAAACCTAAAAGGTGCCCTGTTAGATGAATATCAATTAGAAAACTATTTAGAAAAGATAGCATCAGACCATATCTTAAAAGATAAATCCGATAAAATAACTTACCCAATTCCTAGGCTAGAAGACAACTTTAAAGAAATTACCAAAACCTATGAATTACTAAACACCCATTTAAAAATGGGACTTCACATTCATCCAGCAGGAGAATGGTTACTTGATAATTATTATACAATCGAAGAAACCGTAAAAATGATTGCAAAAGACTTAAGTTTAAGTAAATATAGAAATTTTGTAGCACTAGCAAATGGCACTTATGAAGGGTTTGCTAGAATTTATGTATTAGCCTCCGAAATTGTAGCCTATACCGAAGGAAAAATTGATAGCCATAATCTACAAAAATTATTAGCTGCCTACCAAAGGAAAAAAACACTTAATATGGAAGAAATTTGGAACATTGGTACCTTTCTTCAAATTGCGATGATTGAAACCATTCGTGGAGTATGTGATAAAATTTATTTAGTGCAAATGCAAAAATATAAAGTAGAAAATATATTAGAACGATTAGTAGAAAACAAACCAAAAGAAGAAATCCGCTTTCAATTAAAAACGCAAAATCCTCATAAGGTAATTGAAAATAAGGAAATGAAATATCCTTTTATTGAACATATGTCGTACCGTTTAAAACGATATGGGAAACAGGCATATGCGTATTTAGATGCCCTTGAAACCGAAGTAATGAAAATGGGAACGAGTGTATCGGAAGTAATCAAAAAAGAGCATTTTGATATTGCGGTAAGAAAAGTTATTATTGGAAATTGCATTAAAAGCATGAAGGAAATAGGAAGAATTAACTTTCTAGAAATTTTTGAAAACATTAATGGAGTAGAAGAAGTACTAAAACAAGACCCAAGCGGTGTATATGAAAATATGGATTACAAAACAAAAGCTTATTACCGAAATAAAATAAAAGAAATTTCCAAACGAACCAAAATCTCTGAAATCTACATCACCAAAAAAGCCCTAGAATTAGCCCAAAAATTCCAATCAAACAGCAAAAATAACCCACAAAACACCGTAGGGGCGTGCATGGCACGTCCGAATAATAACCAACAACCCACAAACAACACACAAAACACCGAAAAAACATGCATCCAACGTCCCAATAACAAACAATCCCATATTGGTTATTATTTAATAGATGAAGGCGAAAAAGATTTATACAAAGCACTACAAACCAATAAAAAGCCACCATGCACAAAAAAAAGCACATCCGCCTATATAGGTGCTCTTGTTATACTAACCTTATTGCCAACCCTAGCACTTGCTATGTACTATGCAAAACAAACCAACCTATGGTGGGGAGTAGGAATTGGAATTTTGATATTCCTTCCCATTTCCGCCATTACCACACAACTCGTACAATTTGCTTTAAGCAAACTCGTAAAACCAAAATTAATCCCCAAAATGGATTACGCTTATGGAATTCCCAAAGAACAAGCCACCATGGTCATTATTCCTACCATTGTAACAAGTGCCGTAAAGGTAAAAGATTTAATGAAAAAATTGGAAGTATACTCCCTTGCCAACCCTTCCGAAAACCTATACTTTACCTTACTTGCCGACGCGAGTGCCTCAGACAAACAACAAGAAACCTATGATAAAGAAATCGTAATAGCAGGAAAAGAAGAAGTAGCAAGACTAAACCAAAAATACCAAACAAAACCCATGGGAAAATTCCAATTTATTTACCGAAAAAGAGTGTGGAATGAAAAAGAAAAATGCTTCCTAGGTTGGGAAAGAAAAAGGGGAATGATAGGTATGCTAAACCAATTCCTATGCGAAAAAACCACAGGACTTTTCCAAATAAACACCATGGAGCAAGAACAAAATATTCCTGAAATTCGCTATATCATTACTCTAGACGCAGACACCAACCTTGTACTAAATTCCGCTCTAGAATTAGTAGGAGCCGCTTCCCATATTTTAAATAAACCACAGCTAAACCAAACAGGAGATGCCGTTATTTCTGGGCATGCCTTAATTCAACCACGAATTGGAATTGACTTAGTATCTGCAAGTAAAAGCCTATTTACCAAAATTTACGCAGGAGCTGGTGGAGTTGACTCTTACGCCAATGCCATTTCCGATACGTACCAAGATAATTTTGATGAAGGCATTTTTACCGGAAAAGGAATTTACGATTTACAATTATTCCACACCATATTTAAAAACGAAATTCCAGAAAACACCGTCCTTAGCCACGATTTACTAGAAGGCTGTTATTTAAGATGTGGGCTTTGTTCCGACATTTTACTCTTAGATGGCTACCCTTACAAATACAATGCCTATATGCTAAGACTACACCGTTGGATACGAGGAGACTGGCAAATTCTTTCTTGGATAAAAGGAACTATTACCAATAAAGAAGGAATTACCAAGAAAAACCCATTAAACGGATTATCCAAATTTAAAATTTTAGATAATTTAAGGCAAAGCCTAGTACCCATTATGATAATGTTTAGCGTAGTTACGTTAATCGTCTATTCTCTATTAACCAAGCAAAACATCGCCTTAGGATTAGGAATTCTTTTGATAAGTGTCATTTTCCCAACCCTACTAGACCTATTTGGTTATCTATGTAGTAAACAAGTAGGAAGTAAGCCAAACAAAAGCTTTGATAAAACCATATCTAGTATGAAAGCAAGTATATTAAGAGGTATATTAGAGCTTACCTTTTTACCACACAAAGCCTATATATCCTTAAATGCCATTATAAAAACCCTTTACCGAAAATATTATTCTAAACAACATCTTTTAGAATGGACCACCGCAGAAGAGGCAGAAAAAAACGGAAAAACCGACCTTTTTTCCTATTATCGCTTTATGTGGGTACAAGTCATCCTTGCTATATTAGCTGTGCTTATTTCACAATATGTAGGCTCTTATTCTATGATGATAATAGGAATTGCTCTTGGGGTATTATGGCTAATAGCCCCAGGCATTTGTTGGTATATTAGTAAAGAAAACATCCCCGTAGCTAAAGTAAAACAATTAACCAATTCCCAAATTGAATATCTACATCAAATTGCCAAAAAAACTTGGGATTATTTTGATACGTATATGAACCAAAAAAACAATTATTTACCACCCGATAATTACCAAGAAGACCGAGCAAAAAAGATTGTACCAAGAACTTCCTCTACCAATATTGGCTTAGGATTAATTACCATTCTATCGGCCTATGACTTAGGGTTTATTCCCCTAAATACTGCTATGGAAAAGTTACAAAACACTCTACAAACTACCGAAAAACTTGCCAAATGGAATGGGCATTTATATAACTGGTATAATACTATTACCTTACAACCACTCTTACCAAGATACATTTCTAGTGTCGATAGTGGAAATTTTGTAGGATATTTATACCTTACCAAAAGTTTTTTAGAAAACGTAGAAAAATACCAGAAAGACAAAATTGATATACAACAACTAAAAGCTCTTCTTCAAATGGTAACCAAACTAATTCATGACACCGATTTTCGTTATTTGTATGATGAAGAAAAACGCCTTTTCTCCATTGGTTTTAATGTAGAAGAAAATAAACTAACCGACTCGTATTACGATTTATTAGCAAGTGAGGCAAGACAAGCAAGTTTTGTTGCCATTGCCAAACACGATATTCCGTCCAAACATTGGCAAAACTTAAGTAGAACTCTAACTGTCAATAGAGGTTATAAAGGCTTGGTATCTTGGTCTGGAACGGCATTTGAATATTTAATGCCAAACATCAATATTCGTATGTATGAAGGAAGCTTGCTTTCCGAATCTTGCCATTTTATGAGGATGAGCCAAAAAGAATACGCTGGAAGGTTAGGCATTCCTTGGGGAATTTCCGAATCTGCGTTTAATTTGAAAGACTTAAATTCCAATTACCAATACAAAGCCTTTGGTATTCCCTGGCTTGGTTTAAAACGAGGACTTGCCGATGAAATGGTAGTAAGTGCTTATGGAAGTATTTTAAGCTTGCAAGATGAACCAAAAGAAGTATTGGAAAATATGAAGAAATTAGAACAAAACCAAATGCTAGGAAAATATGGTTTCTATGAAGCCATCGATTATACCCCAGCAAGACTTCGCCAAAACCAAAAATATGCGGTTGTAAAAACCTATATGGCACATCATCAGGCCCTGATTTTGCTTGCCATTAATAATTTACTAAATAACAATATCTTACAAGAACGTTTTATGGAAAACCCAGAAATAAAGGCAGTCGATATTTTATTACAAGAACGTATGCCAGAAGATGTTATCATCACAAAGGAAAAGAAAGAAAAAATCGAAAAACTAAAAACCATCGATTACGAAAACTACACCACCCGAGTTTATACCAAACTAAATGAAAGCTTGAATAACTTTAATACCATATCAAACGAGAATTATTCCATTTGTATGAATGAAAGAGGGGAAGGTTTTAGTAAATATAAAAATCAATTGGTAAACCGCTATAAGGCAACAAACGACGTACCAAGTGGAATTGCTTTTTATGTAAAAAATATTCGTACCAAACGAATTTGGAGTACCTTAATGAAAAACGATACCGTACCACCAGATAAATTAGAAGTAAATTTCTTACCAGACCAAGATAAACTAGTAAGGAACGACGAAAACATCATTACCACCTGTAAGGTAATAACTGCACCAGAAGACCCAGTAGAAATTAGAACCTTAAAGCTAGAAAACACTGGAAATATGGAAGAAACCCTAGAAATTTCTAGTGTGTTTGAACCAGTCTTATCCACCAAAGAACAAGACGATTCCCATAGAGCCTTTAACAATTTGTTTTTAAAATACGAATATTTAGAAGATACCAATTCGTTATTAATCAAACGAAACCGAAGAGGGCAAACCCCAGAAATCTTCTTAGGAGTTACCTTAAATACCAACCACGAAACCATAGGAGAACTGGAATATGAAATTGATTACGAACGATTAAAACAAGGAATTCATTTTGGAATTCCAAAAATGATAGAAGACTCCATTCCATTTTCCAAAAACTTAGGTCTAACCGTAGACCCAGTAGTAGCCCTAAAAAGAACCATTTTACTAAAACCGGGGGAAACGATTACTCTTAATTTAATTATCACCATGTCCGATGCCAGAGAACAAATTGAAGAAAACCTAACCAAATATGCAAGTAACGAAAATGTAAAAAGAGCATTTGAATTATCCAAAGTACGAGTAGAAGAAGAGGCAAGGTATTTAGGCGTAAAAGGAAAAGACATCGAAGTGTACCAAAAACTATTGTCCTATTTACTAGTACAAAATCCACTAAAAAAACTGCAAGTAAAGACAAAAGAACACACCTACTATGTAAGGGACTTATGGCAATATGGTATTTCAGGCGATTTACCAATTTTACTGGTAAAAATTAAAGATGTAAACGATGCATATGTGATAGAAGAAGTACTAAAAGCCTTTGAATATTTCAAAGCCAAAAATGTAGAATTGGATTTAGTCATTTTGAATGAAGAAGAAAATGTATATGAACGATATGTAAAAGAAATGATTGAAACCCAAATTTTAAACCGTCATTTCATGTATTTATTAAACCAAAAGGCGGGTATCTATTTACTAAATGCCAATGAAATGGAAAATAAGGAGATTTTAGAGTTTCGTGCTAATTTCATTTTGGATGCACATTTGGGCAATTTAAAAACGATTTTACGAGATTTGGAAGAGGATTATTTAGATACCATAAAAAAACAAGCACCACCCAAAAAAGAAGAAATGGTATTGGTAAGCGAAGAAAAAAACAATCATGCTATCAATATGGAAGAACTTTCGTATTACAATGAGTATGGTGGATTTGCAGAAAATGGAAAAGAGTATGTAATTAAAATGACAAAACACACAAAACCTCCTGTTGCTTGGAGCCATGTATTAGCAAACCCGAACTTTGGAAGTGTGGTAACCACCAATAACTCTGGCTACACTTGGCACAAAAACAGTAGGTTAAATCGTCTAACCGATTGGTCCAATGACGCAGTAGGAGATATTCCCTCTGAAATTATCTATCTAAAAGACGAAAAATATAATAACCTATGGACCCTATGCCCAAACTTAAACCAAGATGAGGAAGACTATTATATTACTTATGGGTTTGGGTATAGCAAATTCCAAAATATACGATATGGGTTATTACAAGAGCAAGAAACCTTTGTGCCAGTAAAGAATAATGTAAAAGTTTCTATTCTTCGCATAAAAAATATTTTACCAGAAAAACGAACTTTAAAAATGGTATATTATTTAAAACCAGTGTTAGGAGAAGATAGTAAAAAAAGCGATGGCTATATCCATTTACACTTTGACCAAGACAAAAACATGGTATATGCGAACAATCAATATATGCAAGATTTAGAGACTTCTAAGCTCTATGTTTCCTCTAGTTTAAATATAAAATCCTATACTGGAAACAAACGAAGATTTATCGGAGACGGCAACCTTCGTAAGCCAGAAATGATGAATTTCCAAACATTAAATAATGAAAATGCCCTTGGCAATACACCATGTATTGCGGTAGAAATGGAATTAGAATTAAAAGCCTTTGAAGATAAGGAAATGGTACTAGTACTAGGAAGCGAAGAAACAGTAGCAAAAATGCAAGAAACGGCATACCAATACACCATATTAGAAAATGCGAAACAAGCACTAAAAGATACCAAAGAATACTGGGCAAAACTGCTAAGAACCGTGCAAGTAAAAACACCAGTCGAATCCATGAATTTCTTATTAAATGGTTGGCTTGCCTACCAAACCATTGCAAGCCGTTTGTGGGCAAAATCTGGATTTTATCAATCTGGCGGTGCGTATGGTTTTCGTGACCAATTGCAAGATACCATGGGGCTAAAATACCTAGCACCAGAGTTTATGAAAAATCAGGTATTAAAACATGCCTCTCATCAATTTATCGAAGGAGATGTAGAGCATTGGTGGCATGAGGAAACCAGTAGAGGAATTCGTACCAAATTTTCCGATGACCTATTATGGCTTGCCTATGTAACGGCAGAATATATTCGTTTTACTGGAGACACCGAACTTCTCACAAAAGAAGTACCATACCGAGAGGGACCAGTATTACAAGAAAACGAAGACGAACACTATGACCTTCATAAGGAAGCAAACAAAAAAGAAGACATTTATCATCATTGTATAAGAGCCATCGAAAAATCCCTTTGCTTTGGAGAACACGGTCTTCCGAAAATTGGCTCTGGAGACTGGAACGACGGGTTTAGTACAGTGGGAAACAAAGGAAAAGGAGAAAGTGTATGGCTTGGGTTTTTCCTATATGAAGTACTAAATCGCTTTATCCCAATTTGTGAATTACAAGGGGATAACGAAAGGGCTAAGAAATACGAAAAAGTACAAGAAGAACTAAAACGAAACCTAAATAATCAAGCTTGGGATGGAAGATGGTATAAAAGAGCCTATATGGACGATGGCAATATCCTAGGAACCATTCAAAACGAAGAATGTAAAATTGATAATATTGCACAATGTTGGTCTGTTATTTCTGGGGCAGGGGATAATGATAAAAAATATATTTCAATGGAAAGCTTAGAAAAATATCTAGTGGATAAAGAAAATGGTATCATCAAACTACTAGACCCAGCCTTTGACAAAAGTGCATTAGAGCCAGGATATATAAAAGCCTATTTACCAGGAGTAAGAGAAAACGGTGGACAATACACTCATGCCGCTGTATGGACCATAATTGCAGAAGCAATGTTAGGGTTTGGCGACAAAGCTACTGGATATTTCCGAATGATTAACCCAGTAGAACATGCCAGAACCAAAGAAATGGCAAGCCGTTATAAAGTAGAACCCTATGTCATAGCAGCCGATATCTATGGAGTGGGAACTTTAAGCCGGAAGAGGTGGTTGGACTTGGTACACAGGCTCTTCTAGCTGGGCCTACAAAGCAGGAATTGAATATATATTAGGACTAAAAACGGAAGGAGGAATTCTATCGATAAAACCCGCCATAGACCCTGCTTGGAAAGAATACGCAGTTCGCTACGAATTCGGAAGCAGTGTATACAACATCAAAGTAAAAAATCCAAACGGAAAATCCACCGGAGTCGAAAAATTTTTCCTAAACGGAGAAGAAATAGAAGAAAAAAGGGTAAAACTAATGGATAATGGGAAGGTAAATGAGATTGAAGTAGAGATGTAGGAAAGTTACGAAAAGTTAAAATAAATAAAACCCTAAGTTTTCGGCAAAAACTTGTCATGTTTTATGTACAAGCCGAATACAATATAGATAGATACTGGTATTTTCGAACAGGACAAAAAATTTGACAAATATAAAACAGTTCGATATAATGTCCATATCAATAAAGGAGGGGTTAAAGTTCAAATGATTAAAAACCAAAAAGCCTCACTATCCATTAAAAAAATAGCCTTTACCATGATACTACTCGTATTTTTATGTGGTGTCGGTACCATGGCAACAAACACAAAACTAAGTAATGTAAGAATTGTGTTATCCAATCAATATGAAATTAATGTGCTAACAACAAAGACCAAAATTTCGGATATACTAGAAGAAAATCATATTGTAGTATTGCCAGAGGAAAATGTAGTACCCAATATGGATGCAGAACTTTGGGAAAACAAAACCATTACCATTACAAAAATTTCGGAAGAAGGGCAAGATGTTATTAAATTAGCCGAGGAAAATAGTGAAGTTTCCATTGAGCAATTATTAGGAGACTATGCACCTGTTATTGAAAAAATCATAACCGAGCAAGTGGAAATTCCATTTGAAACTATTACAAAAGATGCATCTGGGGAAGAGGGAACCAGTAAGATTATCACAAAGGGAAAAAACGGATTAAAAGAAATTACGTACCGTGCAAAATTTAAAAATGAAGTAGAAATAGAAAGAACTATTTTATCGGAAAATATCATAAAAGAACCAGTAAATCAAGTGGTTCAAATAAAAAAGGAAGCAGTTACTTCAAGATCAAACGTAGAAAGAACAAAATCAGTAGAATTACCAAAAACAACTAATAGTACGCTAGCAAAGAAGGTAGAAGGAAAAACACCAATGGTAAAAACTTTTAATACCTCAGCATATTGTTCTTGTACAAAATGTTGTGGCAAAACAAGTAATACGACGTCTTCTGGTGTAGCACCATCTACATGGCATACTATTGCAGCAGGAAAGAATTATCCATTAGGAACCATTATTTATATACCAGCCTTAAAAGATAAACCAAATGGCGGTTGGTTTGTGGTTCAAGATAGAGGTGGGTCAATATCGAGTAACAAACTAGATATTTATATGGGAACTCACACACAGGCATTACAATATGGTAGAAAGAATTTAGAATGTTATGTTTATGAAATGTAACATACAAATATAGGGATTGCAACATATGCAATCCCTTGCTTTTTTTCAAAATCGTGGTATAATACACACATACTGTATAAAGGAGGGTATACCATGAAACTAATTTCTTGGAATGTGAATGGATTAAGAGCAGTTCTAAAAAAGGGATTTGAGGATTTTTTTAAAGAAGTAAATGCCGATATTTTTTGTATTCAAGAAACGAAAATGCAAGAAGGGCAAATTGAAAATTTTGAGCTACAAGGGTATACACAATATTGGAATAGTGCAATAAAAAAAGGCTATTCAGGAACAGCTATTTTTACAAAACAACAACCTAAAAACGTCACCTATGGAATTGGGATAGAAGAACATGACAAGGAAGGAAGAGTCATTACCTTAGAATTTGATACTTTTTATTTAGTAAATGTATATACACCAAACTCCAAACGAGAACTAGAACGATTAGATTACCGAATGATATGGGAAGATGAATTAAGAAATTATCTTACTGGTCTAAACCAAAATAAGCCAGTGATTATGTGTGGAGACTTAAATGTAGCACATGAAGAAATTGATTTAAAAAACCCAAAAACAAACCGAAGAAATGCAGGTTTTACGGATGAAGAGCGAGGAAAAATGACCGAGCTTTTGCAAGGAGGTTTTACCGATACATTTCGTTTTGTATATCCTGAGAAAATTGCCTATACTTGGTGGTCTTATATGGGACATGCAAGACAAAAAGATGTAGGCTGGAGAATTGATTATTTTATTGTATCCAATGATGCAAAAGAAAACATAAAAGATGCGTATATTTATAAAGACGTGTATGGAAGTGACCATTGCCCAGTAGGATTAGAAATACAAATAGGAACAGAAAAATCTTTGTAGGTAAAATAAGAAGGACGAAGGATTAAAATGAAACAAATTAGGGAAGGAATGAAATTTTATGGAAAAGAAAACAAACATATGGGGGAAATGGTTATATTGGTTTATTTTTGCAGTAGCAGTAATTGTTGTATATAAAACATTAGATAATTTTAATGATATTACCAATTGGCTAAAAAACGTTTTTGATGTGATTATGCCATTTTTACTTGGAGTGTTATTGGCGTACTTATTTTATATTCCTTGTAAAAAAATTGAAGGACAATATCATAAAATAAAAAACAAATGGATCAAGAAAAGAGCAAGAGGGCTTAGTATTTTTACAGTATATATAGTAGTATTTATTATTTTAATATTAGCCTTTCAGTTTATCATTCCTAATTTAGGAAAAAGCATTGCCGATTTAGCTAACAACATCGTACCATATTATCAAAATACCATTAATAGTTTGCAAAACATACCAGAAGATTCTATTTTAAGACAGATTGATGTACAAAAGATTGCGGATAGTTTAAAACAAATTAATTTATCAGAGTATATAAACTTAAATACCATTTTAGAATATGCCAAAGGAATTATTGGAGTAGCAGGAGGAATTTTTGATTTCTTTGTGGCTCTTATTGTATCGGTATATTTGTTATTAGAAAGAACGGAAATTTTATGCTTCTTACGAAAATTGGCAGGAGTTATTTTCAAACAAAAAACGTATAAGACCATTGGAAAATATTTTCATAATACCAATGCCATTTTCTTTAAATATTTATCAAGTCAGCTATTAGATGCTTTTGTAGTGGGAGTGCTAACCTCAGTGGCTATGTCAATATTAGGTGTAAAATATGCCATATTATTAGGTTTCCTAATTGGAGCCTCCAATTTGATACCATATTTTGGAGCAATTGTGGGAGTAGGAGTTTCTATTTTGATTACGCTATTTACAGGAGGAATTGGAAAGGCGATTTGGATGGCGATTGTGGTTATTATTTTACAACAAATTGATGCCAATGTTATTAATCCAAAGATTGTAGGAAATTCTTTAAAAATTAGTCCATTATTGGTGATATTTGCGGTTACAGTAGGAGGAGCTTATTTTGGTATTTTAGGAATGTTTCTTGCGGTTCCAGTATTTGCTGTGTTTAAAATGATGATAGAAGATTATATTGAATATAAAAATAAAAAAGAAAGTCAAATCGCATAAGCGATTTGACTTTCTTTTATAGTTTCATTTTCTTAATTTTTTTGATTTCGGCATCTAATTTTTTTAAAATATCACTTCTGGTTTGATAAGCATCTTTGTATTCTTCTAAAATTTCAACATAATTACCAAACGTTTCTCCTTTTTCGAATAATACCTTCATACCATTTTCATAAAAGATGCGGTCTTTTTCTTTTTTTGCCTCTTTTGCTTTTTTGGCGTATGTATCAATTTCGTTTAATCTAGCAATGTTTTCTTCTAAATGTTCCACATATTCTTGTACACAATACTTTTCGTATTCAATATCATCAATAACGACTTTAATAAGAGCCTTTAATACTTTTGGATTAATTTTTCCAACCTTTTTACCAGGTGAAGGAGTAGCATCTTCTATTAATAATTCAAGGGTATCGGAAATATCGATATGAGATTTATATTGTCTTTTACTTACAATTGCATCATATTCATCCGCAACACGAATAATTTGTCCTTCTATGGGAATGTCCTTTTTGGTAAGCCCATTTGGATAACCAGAACCATCCAATCCCTCATGATGATAAAGCGTACCAGCTACATAAGGACGAAGCTGTAAATCCTTCATACACATATTATATCCGAATGGTGGTATGGGTTTTCATCACTTGAAACTCTTCTTCACTCAAAGCTCCGCTCTTTTTGCAAAATTTTAGCAGGAATAAATAATTTACCAATATCATGCAAATAAGCACAAATTGTACAATAGACAGTAAACTTATTAGAAGCATGCATATACTCACAAATGCGACAAGTTAAATTTGCTACATTCTCACAGTGCCTTCTTGTAAACACATCCAAACTATCTAACATACTTAATTGATAACGCATAACCGCATCTAAATTATACGATTTCAAACTAGTTTTACTATAAAAATCAAACTTTTCTTCCTTCATTTTCAAATTCCCCGTTTCTATAAAACATCATACCATGAAAGACAAAGAAAAGTAAAGAAAGTTTTAAAACAAAACTAAAAATGTATTCTATAGAAATCTATGGAAAAAATGTTTACAAGCAAAAAACCTTATGGTATAATCTTCCTAGAAAGAGGTGTAAAACCATATGAATCAAATATTACAAACTGAAAATAAGCCAAAAGGTTCAATTGAGATAAAGAAGATTGTGAAATTTTTTGCAGTTGTTATGATTTTATTTGGTGCTATCCTAATTGTAGGAGGTTCATATGCTATGTTTACCGGAACAAAAGAAGAAACCAAAAAAGGAGTACAAGCATCCGTTCCAGATGTAACCATAACAAAAGAACAAGAAAATCTTGCCATTAAAATAAACCATACAAAACCAATTACTAGTGTTACCTATCATTGGAATGAAGAAGCAGTCCAAACAATAGAAACACGTAATAGTTTAACGGTTTCAGATGTAATTAGTCTCCCATTTGGCAATAATAAACTATATATAACCGTTACCGACCAAGAAGGAAAAGAAACCACTTACGAAAAAGAATATGTTTCCGATGGTGATGGTAGACCAGTTATTGAATTACTATTAACCGAGGAAAACAAAATACGAATTAAAGCACAAGATGCAAAAGGACTTAAATATATTCGTTATACATGGAATAGTGGAAATTATGTAACAATAGAAGCCAATATAGAAGACTTAAAACTAATTGATGAACTAGCAGAAATTCCATTAGGTCAAAACACCTTACGAGTAGAAGCTGTTAACATTGATAATATGATTACCACAAAGGAAATTGAAGTAAAAGGAGTAAAAAGACCAACCGTTTCGTTAAGACAAGATGGAAAAAGATTAATCATCCATGTAGAAGATGAGCAACAAATAAAAGTAGTCAACTTCGTATTAAATGGTCAAAAATACCAAATGAATATGGGAGTCGTAAAAGTAATTGACCATGCTATCGATTTAATTCCAGGAGAAAACCGAATTGAACTTGTAGCAGAAAATATGGAAGGTGGCATTACAGAAGTAAACGGTAAATGCATTGTAGAAGAATAAAATCAAAAAAGAGAAGGTAATCACAAAAGCCTTCTCTATTATGCTTTAAAAAAGGAATGAAAAAATATGGACAATATCCTAATTATAAAAATGATTGCCTATTTCATCATCTATTCGTTCTTTGGATGGGTAATGGAATCTGTATTAAAAACATACTTACAAAAAAAGCCAGTCAATAGCGGGTTTTTATATGGACCCTTTTGCCCAATCTACGGATTTGGTGCTACTTTTATGCTATTATTTTTACAAGGCTACAAAAAAAATCCCATTTTATTATTCATCATTGCATTTTTTACCATGTCTTTATGGGAGTATATAGTAGGTTGGTTACTCGAAAAAATATTTCACACAAAATACTGGGATTATACGGAGAACAAATTTAATATAAAAGGAAGAGTTTGCCTACTAAATTCTTTATTTTGGGGATTTTTAGGAGTGATCTTTATTTGTTACCTTCATCCATTTCTAGCAAGTCAAATTGACCGAATTCCGAGCCATATTTTAATGTTTAATGTTATCATGGTGAGCCTTGCTATTTTGATAGATACCATTGTTAGTGTCGTTAAAGTAAGCAATATCAAAGGCAGTCTAGAAAAATTAAAAGAACTTACCGAAACCATAAAAGAAAAACTTGAAGAACTAGAAAAGAAACAAGTCAATAAAGAAAGTCTACAAGCAGTGATTGAAGAATTAAAATACAAACAAACCATATTGAAACGAAAACTAATACGTCAAACCAATCATTTAAAAAAAGCATTTCCAACAATGAAATCCGAGGCCATTGAAAAGATAAACGAATTTTTAAAAGAGAAAAAAGAAAGTATTAGAAAAGGAAAAGATTAAAGGAGAAACTTATGGTACAAGAAATTTATATTATTGATGATAATGAAGAATTAACCAAAAACATGAAACAAATCTTTGAAAAAGAAAAAGAATATAAATTTAAAAATGTAAAAACACAAGATATTGATATTGCTCTTAAAAGTATCCCTTCTCTTATTATGATTCATGAAGAAGGAATTAAGAAAGATATCTTTGAATTATGTACTCAAATTAGAGAAGATGAAGACAACAGCATTACCCCCATTATTGTATTAGGAAATACTTGGGAAAAAGAACATCGTATTTCGATTTTAAAATTAAATGTAGCCTATTATATCGTAAAACCAATTGATCAAGATTATATCTATTATACCATTAAAAATTTAGTAAGATTAATGTATATGAACAGGCGTGTAAGCCCTTTAACAGGACTCCCAGGAAATGTACAAATTCAAACCGAAATCAAAAAACGTTTATTAAAAAAAGAAAAATTTGCAGTTATCTATGTAGACTTAGACAACTTTAAATCCTATAATGATTTATACGGTTTTAGCAAAGGAGACGAAATCATCAAATTTACAGCAAGAACCATTAGTAGAAACATTCACAATAGCGACTGTGAAAATAGTTTTGTAGGACACATTGGTGGAGATGACTTTATTGCCCTTGTTTCCGATACCGATTATGAAAAAATTTGTAAAAACATCATCCATGAATTTGATGAAAATGTACTAACCTATTTTTCAAAAGAAGATGCCGAAAAAGGCTATGTAGAAGTAGCAAACCGAAGAGGAATTATCGAACAATTCCCCCTAACTTCCATTTCTATTGGTGTAGTAGAAGTAGAAGAAAACCGCTTCCACACTACATTAGAAATCGGAGAAGTAGGAGCACAAGTAAAACACCTAGCCAAAATCACAGTAGGCAGTAGTTATGTAATTGATCGAAGAAATGAAATTAGGAAATAAATGTAAGGGGTCGATGCCCTCATCGACCCGCAGACAAAAAACAAAAACGGGTCGATGTGGGCATCGACCCCTACGGTTAAAAATGGTTCTATCAAATAAAAATACCGCATACAATAGAAAAAAAGAAAATAGGAGAAACACATGATTTTATTACAAAGAAAACGTATGTTACTTATCTTAGGAGCGGTATTCCTTTCCATTTTTAGTTTTTTATTTGGTTCAAATTACATGTACAAAACGGTAGAAACAGTAAGTCTGCCAGTAAGTGGTAAGACAATTATACTAGATGCAGGGCATGGTGGAGAAGACCAAGGAGCAGAGTCGAAAAATGGTACTACCGAAGCAAAAACCAACTTAGCCATTACTTTAAAAGTGCAAAAATTACTAGAACAAAGCGGATGTAATGTTATTCTTACTCGTTCAGACGACAAAGCAATATATGATGTAAATGCCAAAACTCTAAGGCAAAAAAAATCCTCGGACATCAAAAACCGAGTCAAAATTGGAAACGAATCAAGTGCCGATATTTTTGTTAGCATTCATTTAAATAAGATACCACAAAACCAGTATTACGGGTGGCAAACCTTTTATAAAAATGGAAACGAACAAGGCAAAAAACTTGCTGCTAGTATCCAAAATTCCTTAAACCAAGCCATCGAAAAAGAAAATAAACGAGTCCCTTTAAAAATAGACAATGTCTATATTATAAAAAACGTAGAAATACCAACCAGTATCGTAGAGTGCGGGTTTTTATCTAACGAAGAAGAAGAAAAACAACTAATGAACGAAGAATATCAAGACAAACTAGCCTGGGGTATCTACACAGGCATTATATCCTATTTTTATGAATAAGAACCCCCCAGTCGCTCCGCGCCAGCCCCCTTAAGTAAAGGGACCTTTGTATACTGCTATTTCTTCGAAGGCAAACCCTATATAAGCCTCCTTTATTTAAGGGAGGTTAAGATAGCTGTTAACGAACGTTAGTGAGTGTTACAGATATCTTATATGAAATGGCAGTCCGAAGGACTGACGGAGGGTTCTTAAAACTAAATATTTATTTTCGAATGTCAACCAATAAGTTAGAAAAAATCAAAAAAATATTGATTTTTTCTAACTTATTGGTTATAATTATCATAAGAAGGTGAGAAAATGAAAAGAGATATAACAGACCGACTATTAGCATGGAAAAAGCAAAAAAAACGAAAACCATTAATCATACATGGAGCAAGACAGGTAGGAAAAACCTATATTATAAAAGAATTTGGAAAACAGTATTATGAAAATATGATATACGTTAATTTTGAAACTAATAAAGAATTAAGCAGTCAAATTAGTGATACCATTGATGTAAATTATATGATTCAAAAATTAGAATTATTTTATGGAGAAAAAATTTTACCCCAAAAAACCCTACTATTTTTCGATGAAATACAAACCAATCCAAGAGCTTTAACTTCCCTAAAATACTTCTATGAAGAAGCACCTGATTATCATATCATTGCAGCTGGTTCTCTTTTAGGAATTGCCATTAACCGTGAAGAATATTCATTCCCAGTAGGAAAAGTACAAATGATGACCATGTATCCATTATCTTTTAGAGAATTTTTACAAGCCATTGGAAGAGAAAACTTAATTACTGTTATACAAGAACATTTTGAAAATAACCAACCCATGGATGAAACCATTCATGAGTTATGTTTAGAGCTATATCGAACCTATTTAGTCATTGGAGGAATGCCAGAAGTGGTACAAAACTATTTAGAAGACAAAAAAATTATTTCCGCAATTGACATTCAAAGTATGATACTAGATTCGTATGTACGAGATATGACCAAATACGCCGAAAATTCGGAATCAAATCGAATTATTGGAGCGTTTGACTCAATACCAGTACAATTAGCAAAAGACAACCAGAAATTCCAATACAAAGTAATTGCAAAAGGAGCCACCTCTAGCTTATTTGGGCAAGCTATATTATGGTTAAAAAACAGTGGAATGGTAAGTCAAGTCTTCAAAGTAACACCACAAATGCCATTAGAAATGTATAAAGATTTATCCTCATTCAAACTCTATATGAGTGATGTAGGATTATTTGTAAACAAAGCAAATTATCCTTTATACCAACTTGATGTAAAAAAACAACCAACCATGATTTCCATGGGACCACTTACCGAAAATTACGTAGCAGATGAATTAAAAGTAAATGGATATGACCTATATTATTGGGAATCCGACGGCATTGCAGAAATTGATTTTGTCATACAAAAACAAAACGATATCATTCCAATCGAAGTAAAAGCAAGCCTCCATACAAAATCGAGAAGTTTAAACTTATACATGGAAAAAAACAAGCCACCATATGCCATTCGCATTTCAGAAAAAAATTTTGGTTTTGAAAATAAGATAAAATCCGTTCCATTGTATGCAGTATTTTGTATTTAATGAAAAAATAGCTTGACGAACCAGCGAAAATATCATACAATAAACACAAACAAAAATTTGGAAAACAAAAGGAGAAAAACATGGAAATATTAGAAGGATTAAATGACAAGCAATATGAAGCCGTTACTAATTTTGAAGGACCAAGCTTAGTAATTGCAGGAGCAGGAAGTGGAAAAACAAAAGTATTAACTCACAAAATTGCATATTTGGTACAAGAAAAAAAGGTAAAACCATGGAATATTTTAGCCATTACCTTTACCAATAAAGCAGCAAACGAAATGAAAGAAAGAGTAGAAAAACTAGTAGGAGAAGAGGCAAAAGACATATGGATGGGCACCTTCCATTCTATTTGTGTACGAATCTTAAGAAGATACATTGACCGCATTGGATTTGATTCCTCTTTTGCTATTTTCGATACCAGTGACCAAAAAACAATGATAAAAAACTGCCTAAAAGAACTAGCAATCGATGATAAAATGTTTACCGACCGTATCATTGCCTATGAAATTAGTAATGCCAAAAACGAAATGTTAGAACCAGATACTTATTTAGCAAGGGCTAACGGAGACTTCCGAAGAGAAAAAATAGGGGCAGTATATACCTTATACCAAAAAAGATTAAAAGAAAATAATGCCATCGATTTTGATGACATCATCAATTTTACCATAAAAATCCTAACCGAAAATCCAGATGTTTTAGAATACTATTCCGAAAAATTCAAATTCGTCTTAGTAGACGAATACCAAGATACCAATAAAGCCCAATTTATGCTAGTATCCTTATTTGCCTCAAGATATGGAAACATCACCGTAGTTCGGTGATAATGACCAGGGAATTTACAGTTTCCGCCGGAGCGGATATATCAAACATATTAAACTTTGAAAGAGATTTTCCGGGTACGAAAATCATCAAACTAGAACAAAACTACCGTTGTACCAAAAACATCCTAAATGCAGCCAACTCTGTCATCAAAAACAATGAAGTAAAATACGACAAAAAACTATGGACCGAAAATGAAGAAGGGAATCTTCCAAAAGCCTACCAAGCAGAAGACGAATACGACGAAGCACGCTATCTTGTAGAACAAATAAATCATTTAAAAAGGGAAGAATATTACCACTATTCCGATATTGCCGTTCTTTACCGAATGAACACACAATCCCGTGCCATTGAGGAAATTTTAGTAAGAGAAGACATTCCTTATAAAATCATTGGTGGACTAAAGTTCTATGAACGAAAGGAAATTAAGGATACCATTGCCTATTTAAGATTTTTACATAACACCAATGATAACTTAAGCCTAACTCGTATTATTAATGAACCAAAACGAGGTATTGGAAAAACCAGTTTAGAGCAAGTACAAAAATTAGCCGAAACCCAAGGAGTATCGATGTATGAAATTATCAAACAAGCAGATACTTATGGGCTAAACCGAGTATATGCAAACTCACGAGATTTTATTGCCATGATCGAAGAATTAAGGCAAATAAGGGAAGAACGATCCATTTCGGATTTCATAAAAGAAACCTTAAACAAAACAGGCTATACCAAAGCCTTAGAATTAGAAAACACCATCGAAGCCGAAAACCGTATTGCCAACCTAGAAGAATTTCTAACCGTTGCTATCGAATTTGAAGAACAAGCAGCCGAAAATACGCTAGCAGAATTCCTAGAAAGCATTACTCTATCAAGTGATATTGACAACCTAGAAGAAGAGCAAGATAGTGTTACTTTAATGACCTTACATAGTGCTAAGGGACTAGAATTTCCAGCAGTATTTTTAGTAGGAATGGAAGAAGGAATTTTCCCAGGAAGACAAGCCATAGGAGAACCAAAAGAATTAGAAGAAGAAAGACGACTTTGTTATGTAGGAATTACAAGAGCCAAAGAAAACCTATTTTTCACTTGTGCTAAACATAGAACCATATTTGGTTCCACCAGTTACAATTCCATTTCAAGGTTTTTAGAAGAAATTCCAGAAAACCAAGTAGAAGGACTACAAGAAATAACTACAAAAAAGGAAGACAGTTTCGAAGATTCCTCATATTCATGGGGGTATGGAAAAACCAATAAAAATGTTACCTCCTACCAAATGAACTCTGAAAAAGCAGGAAAAATAAACAGTGAAATAAGTAAAACAAAAACCAATACCTACAATTTTAGAAGTGCCGAAAGCTTCCTAAATTCACTAACAAAACCAAAAGAAGAAACACTAGACTTATCAAAATACAAAGCAGGAGTCCGAGTATACCACAAAAAATTTGGAGAAGGCACTATCAATTATGTCGAGAAGGAAGGAGACGACCTAAAAGTAGACATCACCTTCGACAAAGCAGGACACAAACGTCTCATGGCAAAATTTGCCGGATTAGAAATCGTATAACAATATAGAAAAAGACCATTATGGGTTCTAATAATCAAAATGATACAAAGAGAAATGAGAATTGCGGTTCGAATTTCTTTTCTTTTTCTTATTCGATTTCTTAGATTTCCCTTTAGCACGTTTTCCCTTCTTTTTTCGACCACCCAAAAGATTTACCAAACACTTTAACACCAAAAGAGCAGCAATTACTAATACAATTTTAAATGCAATTGGAAGCAAAGAGTTTGACGAAATATCTTGACTCGCAATTAAATTTGTAGTATAGTTAGTATTATCAATTGTGTAAGAAATTTTACCAACAACGCTTCCCTTGCGAATAGGAGCTTTAATATTCTCATCTAACTCCACATTAGGAGAAAAGCCAGTTTCTAAATCCTCTGTTTTTACAAAAGCACGAATATCATTTTCATACAAAACTGGTAATTCTAAAGTATCCTTTGAAGCATATTTTGGCGATATCACTTTAAACACATCATTGGCATGACATAATGTTTCATATTGGTATTCTTTAAATCCATAATCAAACAAAGAAATACAATCATCAAACTTATTTGTAGTCGTTGTTACATCACTACCAGCCCCCAAAATAACACAAATTAACTCCATATCATTCTTTTTAGCACTAGCCACAATACAATTTCCGTGCAGGGTCTGTATACCCCGTCTTAATACCAGTAGCATATTGATAATAATTACTACTATTTGAGTTTATTAAACGGTTATTATTGGTAAAAATACGATCCTCTTTATCATATTTTTCAGTAGTAGGTAAAGTATATTTGACACTAGAAACAATCTTACGGAATTGTTCATTTTTCATAGCATACTGACCAATCAAAGCCAAATCATATGCAGTTGTATAATGATTTTCGTGATGTATTCCATTGGCATTTACAAAATTGGTATTTTCACAACCAATTTCACGAGCCTTTGTATTCATCATATTGGCAAATCCCTCAACCGAACCACCAATATCCTCTGCGATTACAGTAGCTGCATCGTTTGCTGAAGGGAGCATTAACGCAAGTAATAATTGCTCATAATTAAGAACTTCTCCAATTTGTAAATTTGCGATGGTATAGCTATAAGGAACTGTAGAAACAGCATTTTCACTAACCGTAGCGGTATCGGTAAGTTTACGATTTTCCAAAGCCAAAATAGCAGTCATTATTTTTGTGGTACTTGCAGGGAACCTTTTTTCCCTAGCATTTCTTTCATACAAAATTTTACCAGAAGCCGAATCCATAAGAAGAGCAACAGGGGCATCTACATAAACATCTTCTGTGGAAGCAAAACTAAAAAAAACAGGCAAGAAGATAGGAATTATTATTAAAATCAAAGTAATCAAAGTAATTAGATTTTTTCGGTTCATCATACACCATCCTTAAAAAAAGTCTATATTATCTTACCTTAAATTGGTCTAAATTTCAACTCTATTCCCAAAATAAAAAAAGAAAAATGAAAGGAGAAAAACATGAAATATTTTGAACAAAAACAAATCATGATTGGAATCGCTATTATCATAGCCGTTGTATCGATTATTGGATATTACTTTTATAAAAATGTATATCATAAAGAAGAGGAAATCATAATCAGCAAAGAAGAAAATATAGTACAAGAAACCACAAAAGAAATCCAAACTCCAGAAGAGCAAATTATTGTACATATTGCAGGAGAAATAAAAACACCGGGAATTATAAAAACAATAGAAGGAGCAAGAATTGCAGACATTATCGAAAAAGCAGGAGGATTAAAAGAAGAAGCAGACTTAACCGATATTAACCTTGCCTATCCAGTAGAAGATGGACAAAAAATTATCATACCCAAAAAAGGAGAAAACAAAGGAGAATACATAACCGAAGAAAGTGGAATAAAAGAAGACGTAACAACGAAAAACAATCAGGCACGAAGTCAAACACAAACCATAAATCTAAACAAAGCCACAAAAGAAGAACTACAAACCTTACAAGGAATTGGAGAAGCAACAGCCGAAAAAATTATTCAATACCGAGAAGAAAACCGGAAAATTTGAAGCCATAGAAGACTTAAAAAATGTACCAGGAATTGGAGAAGCGAAATTTGAGGCAATTAAGGAGAGAATTGGTGTCAAATAATACGTTTCATAAAAGAAATACTGTAAAAGAAAATGTAAGAGTTGCACGCTGTGCAACTCTTTGCTAAAAAAGTTAAAACCATTATTTTTAATGTTTAAAATGCCTCATGCCAGTAAATAGCATTGCCATATCATATTCATTACATTTATCAATTGACATTTGATCATTAATCGAACCACCTGGTTGAATAATTGCTGTAATACCAGCTTGATGTGCTGCTTCTACACAGTCATCAAAAGGGAAAAACGCATCAGAGGCAAGAACAGCACCATTTGTAACAGTTTCTCCAATTAATTCTATGGCATGTTCAAAACATTGCTTGGTTGACCAAATACGGTTTACTTGTCCTGGTCCAATTCCTACGGATTGCTTGTTTTTTCCGATTACAATCGCATTGGATTTGGTATGTTTTACAATCTTCCAAGTAAACAATAAATCGTCAAGTTCTTCTTTGGTAGGTTCTCTTTTGGTAATTACTTGGTAAGCATTATCATCATTGAATAAATCCTTATCAATGGATTGAATAATAATACCACCATTAATTTTTTTAATATCATAAGCACTTGCTGGTTGTTTTACCGAAATACTTGGTAATTCTAAAACACGTATATTTTTCTTTTGGCAAAGAATGTTTAGAGCTTCTGGTTCATAACTAGGAGCAACAATTACCTCTAAGAAAATCTTAGCCATCTGGTCTGCAATTTCTTTGGTAAGTTTACGGTTTAGTACAACAATACCACCAAAAATAGAAGTTTTATCAGCCGAATATGCCTTTTCCCAAGCCTTAAAAATATCTTCATCACTACCAACCCCACAAGGGTTTCCATGTTTGCAAGCAACCACCGTTGGTTCGTCAAATTCTTTTAATAACTCCAATGCCCCATTGGTATCATTGATATTATTAAACGACAATTCCTTTCCATTTAACTGTTTTGCCGTAGTTAAGGAACCTTCACATTTTCCAATTTCCTTATATAGGGCACCTGTTTGATGAGGGTTCTCACCATAACGCATTTCTTGTACTTTTTCAAAAGTAAGAGAAAGACAGCTAGGGTAAGAAGTATCTTGTCTTTGGCTACGTAAATAATGAAAAATCATGGTATCATAATTGGCTGTATGCTCAAATACTTTTTGCATAAAATAAAAATTCGTATCCACCGAAACTTTTCCGTTTGCCTTTAATTCTTCTAACACTTTTTCATAATCAGCAGGATCTGTAACAACACTAACATCTTGGTAATTTTTAGCAGCACTACGAAGCATAGTAGGACCACCAATATCAATATTTTCAACTGCCTCTTCGCGAGTAACCCCGTCTTTTAAAATGGTTTGTTTAAAAGGATATAAATTTACCACAACAATATCAATGGTATCAATTCCTAAATCTTTTAACTGTTCCATATGGCTTGGTTTTGAACGCATTGCTAAAATACCAGCATGTACACTAGGATGAAGTGTTTTTACTCTACCATCCAAACATTCTGGAAATCCAGTTAATTCCGAAATTTCCATAACCGATATATGATTTTCTTTTAAAATCTGATAAGTACCTCCAGTAGAAATAATCTCTACCCCAAGGTTTTGTAATGATTTTGCAAATTCTACAATTCCAGTTTTATCCGAAACACTAATTAATGCTCTCATTTATTTTCCTCCAATTTATTATAAATTTTATGTAGGGGTCGATGTGGGCATCGACCCCTACGGGTTACCCTTCAAATTTTTTTCCTGTAATTAATTCATATGCTTCGATATATTTGTTTTCTGTAGTTTTAATAACCTCCTCTGGGATTGGGGCTTTTGTTTCAGGGTCATAACCAGAAGATTTAATCCAATCACGCATATATTGTTTATCAAAACTTTTTTGAGATTTTCCTACCACATAATCGTTTGCTGGCCAAAAACGGCTAGAATCTGGTGTTAATACTTCATCTCCTAATACCAATTCACCATGTTCATCTAACCCAAATTCAAATTTTGTATCTGCAATGATAACCCCACGAGAAACCGCATATTCGGCACATTTGGTATAAACTTCAAGGGTCTTATCACGTAATTTGGTAGCAAGTTCTTCTCCAAGTTTCTCACATACTTGCTCAAACGAAATATTTTCATCATGGTCACCAATTTCTGCTTTGGTAGAAGGAGTAAAAATTGGTTTTGGCAATTTTTCAGATTCTTGCAAATTTTCAGGAAGTTGTATTCCACAAACTGTACCATTTTCTTTATAACTCTTCCAACCAGAACCAGTAATATAACCTCTTACAATACATTCCACAGGAAGCATTTTTAATTTTTTCACAAGCATACTTCTTCCTTCAAATTCTGGTGTTTGAAATTCTTTAGGGAAATCCTTAATGTCGGTTGAAATCACATGATTTGGAATAATATCCTTTACAAAATCAAACCAAAAAGCAGAAATTTGGTTTAACACTTTTCCTTTGTTTGGAATAACGGCAGGCAAAATATAATCAAAAGCAGAAATACGGTCAGACACGACTAACAATAACTTATCATCATCTACCTCATAAATTTCACGAACCTTACCACTACTAATCTTTTTCATTTTAAAACCTCTTTTCTTTATTCTACATTGAAACCGCCACATAAAGGCCCCTTTACCTAAGGGGGCAGTCACCATAGGCGACTGGGGGTTCTTACATTTGTTTTAAATAATCTGCATAACCTAAATTTTGCAATTTCTCATCTTTTTTGCAAACCGCATCTTTTAACGAATTCTTAAATTCAGCCAATTTTTCTTTTACGGTATTATCACCAATCGCAATCATAGAAGCTGCCAATATACCAGCATTTTTTGCCCCATTAATCGCAACCGTTGCAACAGGAATTCCGTGATGGCATTTGCACAATCGAATACAAAGAATCCACACCAGATAATGTTTTGGTATGAATTGGAATACCAATTACCGGAACCGTTGGAACCAATGCGGCAAATACCCCTGGCAAATGAGCTGCCCCACCAGCACCAGCAACAATCACCTTCACACCATTTTCCTTCAATTCATTTGCATACTCCATTGCTTTTTCCGGTGTCCTATGAACCGACAAAATCTTCATTTCATACGAAATTCCCATCATATCCAAAAACTTCGCACAATCTTGCATAACTTCCAAATCCGAATCACTACCCATAATAATCGAAACATCAAACTTACTCATACATTTCCTCCTCTTTATAAATTATCTACATTATATCACTTATGTAGAAATTTGTCAGTAATTATCTTAAATTCTTCTACTACCCAAAGCCGAAATAACATCTCTTGAAGCTTTATTTGCTATCTTAAAAGTATTTGTAACAAAACTTATATCTATTTTAGAACAATATGCATATTCTTTAATAACAGTGGCAAAAAAAGCATCGCCAGCACCAGAGGAGTCACGTACTTTTGCCACCATTTCTGGGGATTGGTCAATCGACTGAAAAGTATCATTTTCTTTAAAAATAAAAGTTGCTCCTTTTTTTCCTTTTGTAATCACCAATAAATCTAAGCCAAGCAAATCAAAAAATTCAAATTCATTTTGAAGTTGTAAACGTTCAAATAATAAATCACAAACATGATAATTTAATTGAATTAAATTGGCATGCTTAAAAAAAGTAGTTAGGTATTGTTTTGTAAAGTGTTCAATAAAACGATAATGTCCAATATCAAGGCATACTTTTTTGTGTTGAATACCAGTCAAAAAAGCGAGATTAATAGGTTCAAATTTATCAAGTAATACAAAAATTTCTTTTCCTAAAATTTCAGAAGGTAGAGAAATTGGTAAGTCATTTCTAAACTCAAGAGTACGAGTATTTGTAATAGGAGAATACCAACTATGAATAATCGTATCATCACCTAAAGTGGAATTAGGAATAATAATATTCATAATATTGGTAGGATGAGGGTCGATACGAATACCATCAGTATTAACGTCAACTCGTTTTAAAGAGGAGGTAGCAATACGACCTTCTTTGTCATCTCCGTACACTTCCAATTGCATAGCAACTTTCCCCCATGTAAGCAAGATTGTATAAAGTGTTCCAATTACTTCCACCACCATCTTGTTTCATTAAATGTAAATCGCCATCATAAATATGATCTAAAATGATTTCTCCATGTGAAACAAATACTTTATTAGGCATACGAATTCCTCCTTATATCAATAATAATATTATAATATAAACCAATGACAAAGGCAAGTAAAACTAGTTTACAAATTAACATAAAAGTGATATAATAATGTCATCTTGCGAAAAAAGGAGTAAAAAATGAAAACTAATTTACGAAGAAACATAAACCAAGCAAAAGAAAAGTTTGTTGATACAAAAGGCTATTTATCAAAAATGATACAAATCAAAAGATTAGCGAAGTATGCCAATGAAATTGATATGGTATTGACGAAATATAACAAAAAAAGTTGCGATGAAACCATGATGGTAAAGGGACCAAGAAAATCGAATGCACAAACAACTAATCGAAAAATACATACGGAAGATTTAGAAAAGACAGTGGCTCAAATTGCAAAAGGGTTAGGATTAAATGTAGAAATTGTTAAAATTATGGGAAAACATCATGATATAGGGCATACCTTTTTAGGGCATAGTGGAGAATGGTGGATTTCAAATGTGCTTGAAGATTATGGTTTGGGGTGTTTTTGTCACAATACACTAGGAGCAAGTGAACTTATTTATACTCACCAAATATATGATGAAATAGTAGAAAAGATAAAAGTACATAATCCACAAATAAAACCAAAAGAATTAGCAAGGATAAAAGAAAGTCTATGGTTAATTATGGATGCCATAAATGGGCATAATGGAGAAATGCCAGATAAAATATTTATACCGAAATCCACTAAAACGAAACAAGATTTTGAAACAGAGATGTTGAAATGTTATACGACACCTAAATACGATAGGAAAGTAAAGCCAGCAACACCAGAAGGAAATTTAATGCGATTAGGAGATAAAATATCCTATGCGCCACTTGATATGATAGATGGATTACAAGAGGGAATGATACGAGATGAAAATGGTAAAATAATTGATTATTTAGATGAAGATTATAGAACAATTTTAACCCAAATAGGAATTACGAACGAAGAATTTGATATGGCAAATAGCAAAAAGGACTATACCCATATCATGGAAAGAATTAGAGAAATTTTTATTAATGATGTCATTAAAAATAGTACAAAAAGAAAAATTAAAATGTCAGATGAAATGATGGTATTAATGGGAGAATTAATTGATTGTAATAACATAAAAGCTGTTAGAAAAGTAGTATTAACAGAAGACAAACAAACCTATCCGCCAGCAATTAGGCAACTAATGAACGAATGTAAAGATATTCTACTAGAAAATCAACTTTTATCAAGATTACCAAATGCAAAAACAGATCCAAAAATTAACCAAGAATTAGAACGATATCAACATACTCCATATGAAGGATTTATCAATTATATTTGTAATACTAATCCAGAAGAGTATGCATTCTGCGATAAAATTGTAGAAGAGGCAACAAGGCAATCCATCCAAGATGAATTAACAATAGCAAGGACATGCGTAGAAAAACGAGAAGTATATCAAGACAAAAAAGAATTAGGCTTAGACTATACTGCTAAAAATTCTAGGATTAAACAATATATACAATATTATGAAAGTCAACTACAAAAGGGAAATTTAGTAGGATACACACAACAAGATTTGCAAGAAGATACACAAGCAATTGTAACTAGTATTAAAAATGGAAAACACAATCCCCATTATTTAAATAAGGAAGAAAGAATGGCAATCATGATGGGGGCAAAATACCTATCCACACTAAATGACACAGAATTTATGCAATTATTACAAGATACCAACATCATAAATGAAGAACAATATAAGAGTTTAACAAGGAAATATAAAGATATCCCTAATTTAGATGATGAAGCATCTGAACATGAAAATTTTAAAGAAATTAGTACCATGCAAAAACAAGCAACTATAGAACAAAAACAAGGAGTGCAATTATAAAAAATACGAAAAACATAGGAAAACACCTATGTTTTTTTGAAATAAAGTTATTGACTTTACTCATATTGTAAATTATGATAAATATACATAGAAAAAATAAGATAGTAGACATGAGGAATAAAAGGAGGAACCCATATGAACTTATATATTAGTGGAAGTAATCGAAAAGGAAATTGTTACCAAATCATGCAAGATTTAAAAGGAAGAGAAGATAAAGCAATATCACTTGCAGGAAAGGACATTAAGTATTGTTTGGGGTGTTGTAAGTGTAGTGAAGGATTAGAACAATATTGTGTGTTACAAGATGGTATGAGAGAAATCTATAATGACATAGCAAAAGCAGACAAAATTATTATCCTTACACCAATTTATATGAACCATATCACTGGTATTTTAAAAAATGTCATTGACCGTTTGAACCCATATATGTCTCATTCAGAATTACTAGAAGGAAAGACGGTATATATTATTACAGTAGGGCAAATGGAGGAAAAGGAAAACGAAGAAATTGCTGGCAATATAAAAGAATATTTTGAAAGTGTTGGCGAATTTATGAAATTCCAAGCAGTATTTTTGAAAAACTTTTCAAGTGGTGATGAGGATGATGTGACCAAAAATTATGATAATTATCAAGAAATTATTGAAACAATAAAAAAGAAAATTGAGGAGTAAGAGTAATGGGATTAAAAGAACAAATTGAAAATTACATACCATATAATGAACAAGAGGAAAACGACAAAGAAATGATGTTACAGTATATTGATACATTTGAAGATGTACTAACAAGAGAAAATAAAATGTGTCATTTTACAGCTTCAAATTGGATTGTCAATAAACAAAGAACCAAAGTATTAATGATTTATCATAACATATATCAGTCATGGGCATGGACAGGAGGACATGCAGATGGAGACAGCAACTTATTGCAAGTAGCCCTAAAAGAAGCTAGGGAAGAAACTGGTTTAACGAATTTGAACGTATTAAGTGATGGTATTTACAGTCTTGAAATAGTAACCGTGGATAGCCATATGAAAAGAGGAAAATATGTACCTTCCCATTTACATTTAGATTGTTGCTTTTTGTTAGAAGCAGATGAAGGAGAAGCAGTACGAATAAAAGAAGATGAGAATAGTGGAGTAAAATGGGTTGATATTAATTCGGTAATAGAAATAACAAAAGAAGATAAAATGAAAACCATTTACCAAAAGTTAAATGAAAAAATACCAAAGAAGCATGTAAGCAAATCGTAGAACAATATGAAAGAGAACAAGATGCAATGAGTTTATAAAGACTAGGAGGATAATGGAATGAACTTGACTTATCAGAAAATTGAGCAAAAGGATAAATAACAATTATTTAAATTAATTGATACCGTAATACAAGGTTTAGAAAACAGAGAATATTTTATTCCATATGAACAATGGGAATTAGATAGTATGTTTGATGAAAAAGAGTATGCACCATTATACGGTGCATATGATGGAGAAAAACTTGTACGGAATGGCTCAATTATACGTTTCGCAAGATATGCTTGCAGATTTCAAAAAAGAATTTGAAATTGAAAATGCCAAAGTATGTGAGTTAGGTGGAAACTTAGTTTTACCAGAATATAGAGGAAATGGAATAACAACAAAACTACAAACAATGGAATTGGAATTAGCCAAGAAATTAGAATTTGATTATATCATTTCAATGGCACATCCAGATAATATTAGTAGTTGTAAAACATTAGAGAAAGTAGGATTAAATTTTGTAAAAGAAACAAGATTATCGAATGGATTTTTAAGAAGATTGTATATGTTAAAGTTAAAATAGAAAAGAGGAAATTTTTATGAAAATTGTAAAGAAAGAAGAAGTAAAAAAAGTAATTAATAGTGATACCAGTCAGTTATTAGAATATTCTTTAAAATTACAAGATAAAGATTTAGATTTCTGTATTAATACAATACAAGGAAGATATCCACAAAAAGGATATTGTACCAATTTAAAATGCAAAGAAATATGCTACATATTAGAAGGAAAAGGAGTAATCCATAAAGGAAACGAGGAAATACAGTTTGACAAAGGAGATGTCATTTTAATTGATAAAGAAGAAATATATTTCTGGGAAGGAGATTGTCAAATTATCATGATTTGTAATCCTGCTTGGTATAAAGAACAATGTAGATTAATTGATGATTTTTCAAGGTAAGGAGCAAATTTTATTGTTAAGAAGTAAGCATGAAAAAGAGAGGTTTTGGTATGGCAACCTCTCTTTTTGGATGAAACAAAAGTTAAAATTACTTACAAAAGAAGGAATTGTTATTGTGGTAATAAGATTTTTATGATATAACCAAATAGATAGGAGTGCAAAAAAATGAAAAAAATAATAGAAGAAATTGAGAAATTTAATGAGGAACGAGATTGGGATAAGTTCCATTCGCCAGAAAATCTTGCAAAATCAATTTGCATAGAAGCAGGAGAATTGTTAGAGTGTTTTCAATGGGATAATCACTATAACAAAGAAGAAGTTTACGAAGAATTAGCAGATGTATTTACTTATTGCATACAAATGGCAATGAAATTAGAAGTAGACCCAGAAGAAATTATTTTGACTAAGTTAGAAAAGACAAAGAAAAAGTATCCAGTCGAAAAAGCGAAAGGAGTTCATACCAAATATAATAAATTGTAGTAACATAGAGAATATAGGATAACCAAAAAAGAAAAGTGAATAAAAAGAGGTGAACCTATGGGTAGGAGTAAAAAAGAGCGAAATCAAAAACGAAATATGTGGCAAATAATGGTGTCCCTTATTACCATTCTTTGTATGATAGGGTTTGGGTATATAACACAAAACCTAGAAATACCAGATAAGAGCCGTAATGTAGAAAATAAAATATCTTCTTTTGTTAATGTCCAAGACTTATCACAAATACCAGAATATGCAGGAAATCCGTATATAGAAGTAAACGGAAACATACCATACTTTGAAGAAGACGACAACACAACAAAACCTTTTGAAAACTATAGTAATTGGGACAACCTTGGAAGAAGTGGAGTAGCGTTTGCCAATATTGGTAAAGAAACCATGCCCAAAAAAGGAGAAGAACGTGGTGAAATTGGAAGCGTAAACGACCTTTCTGGTTGGGTACAAAAACGATATGATGACAAAATCAAAGACAAATATTTATACAATCGTTGTCATTTAATTGGTTGGCAATTAAGCCGGAGAAAATGCCAACAAACAAAATCTAATTACAGGAACAAGATACCTAAATACCCAAGGCATGTTACCATTTGAAAATATGGTAGCCCAGTACATAAAAGACAACCCCAATTATCATGTACTATACCGCGTAACACCAATATTTGAAGGAGATAACAAACTAGCAAGCGGAGTAGAAATAGAGGCAAAATCGGTAGAAGATAAAGGAGAAGGAATTTGTTTTCATGTGTATTGTTATAATGTACAACCAGGAATTATCATTGATTATAAAACAGGAGAAAGTTTTGAAGAATAAACCGAAAAAACGGTTGTAAATTAAGAAAAAATAGGATATAATGACTTCTAGTTAATTCTTGCTACTATGAATCAATAGTAGATTTCCACCATAAAAAATCAAACAAAAGGAGGAAAAAATATTGAATTTAGAAGTGATAAAAGATGTATTTCAAAGTATAAAAGATAACAAAAAAGTACAAGGTTTTATGAAGGAACTATCCGAATATTTAGAAAGTAATATAAAAAATAATCTTGAAAATTCACGAACACAGAACCTTCCCATTATAGAAAGTATATTAAAAGGGAAACAAGTAGCAACAGGAAATGAAAATGCGATTCGATTTGGTGAAAGAGATACCATACTGGCATATGCAAAAGAAAATGAAAAGAAGGAACTATATTTTGTAAAAGACAATAAAAAAGTGTATTGGAAAAATAATGAAAGGCATTATAATTTAGAAGCATACACGATATTTAAAGTACAAGACGGTAAAATAGAAGAAATGGAAATCAATAAGCAAGATATGCCAAAAAACATACAAGTAAACGATGTGTGTTTTTTGGAAAATGGAGAATATGTAGTAGATACTCTTGCAACAAAAGAATTACAAACAGCCATAAACAATATGGCAAATGACATATTAGAAAAACAAGAAAACAATTTAGAAAACCACCGAAAAGAAGGGCATGAATATTTAGTAACAGAAGAAGTAGGAAATAACCGATTTTTAAGAGACATCACACAAAATTCCAAAACAGAATTTGAAGAGGTTGATATCCCAGAAGAGATAATACAAGACGCTACACAAGGCATGATGTTGAAATATATAAACGGCAGATATGAGATAAAAAACAAAGAGGAATGATAAGTATACAATAAACAAAGTGTAACGAAATAGAATGAAATTAGTTAGATAATAAAAAATCGTAATGATCGGACAGGTAATTACGATTTTTTTTGAAGTAATAAAATGTAGTCTAGCGGAAAAATGGAAAAAACGACAAATTTCGTTGAAAAATGACAAGAATTATGGTATAAAAAAGAGAGAGAAGAATAAAAAAAGAGGAAAAGAAAATGAATAATGAAATGAAAAGTGTGATTGATCGAATTTGGACAAACTTTTGGGAAGGTGGGGTAACAAATCCACTGACTGTAATAGAACAAATTACCTATTTACTATTTATAAAAGGATTAGATGAAATAGAAATTTCTTATGAAAAGAATGAGCTTTTTTTAGGAACTATGAAAAAAAGGATTTTTGATGAAAAACATCAAGATTGTAGGTGGAGTATATTTAAAGACTATCCAGCACAAAGAATGTTTAACCTCATGCAAGAAAAAGTATTTCCATTTATAAAGAGTTTAGGAAACAACCAAGAATCTAATTATGCCAAATATATGCAAGACGCAATATTCATTATACCAACTCCTATTATGTTAGAAAGAGTAGTAACGGCAATGGATAAATTAGAAATGAAAGATAGAGATACCAAAGGAGATATATATGAATATCTATTAGCCAAACTAAACCAAGCAGGAGTAAATGGGCAATTCCGAACACCAAGGCACATTATAAAAATGATGGTAACACTCATGAAACCAATGCCAAAAGATGTGGTTCTTGACCCAGCATGTGGAACAGCAGGATTTTTAGTAGAAGCAGGAGAATATTTGAGAGCCCACAATAAGGAGTTGTTTTTATCGGAAGAACAAATGGAACATTTTAATAATACGATGTTTTATGGGTTCGATATGGATCGAACCATGCTTCGTATTGGAGCAATGAATTTAATGCAACATGGAATTGAAAATCCCAATATCATGTATAAAGATTCGTTATCAGAAGATAACGAAGAAAGTAAAAAATATACGTTAGTGCTAGCAAATCCACCATTTAAAGGGGCAATTGATAGTGAAAGAACGGCAAAAGATTTATTGGCGGTTACCAAAACCAAGAAAACGGAATTGTTATTTTTAGCACTATTTTTAAGAAGTTTAAAGATTGGGGGAAGATGTGCGTCAATTATACCAGATGGAGTGCTATTTGGCAGTTCAAATGCACATAAGCAAATACGAAAAGAAATCATCGAGCACCATAAGTTAGAGGCTATTATATCAATGCCAAGCGGAGTGTTTAAGCCATATGCGGGAGTTTCTACAGCAATTATGATATTTACAAAAACAACAACAGGAGGAACCGATAAGGTATGGTTTTATGATATGAGTGCAGATGGGTTTAGCTTAGATGACCAAAGGCAACCAGTAAATCAAAACGATATACCAGATATTATTGAGAGATTTCATAATAGGGAATCGGAAGAAGAACAAAATAGAAGTAGAACCGAAAAATCTTTCTTTGTGCCAAAAGAAGAGATTGTAGAAAATGATTATGATTTATCGATTAATAAGTATAAGGAAATTGTAATAGAAAAAAAAGAATACGAAAAGCCAGAAGTTATTTTGAAAAGAGTAATTGAAATGGAAAATGAAATTGGGCAAAAATTGAAAAAGTTAGAGGAAATGTTGTAATGGAGAAAATGAGATTAGAAAACCTAGAATGTTTTATATCCGATGGGAATTATTCATCTAAATATCCTCGCAATGATGAATTTTTAGATGAAGGAGTACCATTCATTAGATGTAATAATTTTAAAAATAATACTATTATAAAAAAAGAAATGTATTATATTTCAAAGGAAAAACATGCGACATTATTAAAGGGTCATGTAAAAGAAGGAGATATTTTAATCACAACGAGAGGAAGTTTGGGAGAAGTAGCAATAGTACCGAAAGAATATGAAAATGCTAATATAAATGCGCAAATTGTCCTTTTAAGAGTAAATAGTGAAAAAATATATAATAGATATTTAATGTGGGAATTAAAGTCTCCTAATGTACAAAATCAAATAATAAGAAATAAGACAGGAACAACATTACAACAGTTACCAATTAATAGATTAAAAGGGATTGAAATTAGTCTTGAAAAGGATATTCAAAAGCAAATTAGTATTGCAAATAAACTAGACAAAATTCAAGAAATAATAGATACAAGAAAAATGCAAATTGAAGAATTAGATAAACTAATCAAATCTCAGTTTGTCGAGATGTTTCAGAGTGGAAGTTATCCAAAAGAAGAATTAGGAAAGTTATGTGATGTAAGGGATGGAACACACGATTCACCTAAATATTTGGAAGAATCGGGGTATAAATTTATTACATCAAAAAATATCATAAATAGTGAAATTGATTTTTCAGAGGTAAAATACATTTCTAAACAAGATTATGATAGATTTAATACTAGATCTAAGGTTAATTATGGAGATATATTGATGCCAATGATTGGAACAATAGGAAAGCCAATAATTATAAATATTCCTGATGATGAAATTGATTTTGCAATAAAAAATGTAGCTTTAATTAAATTTTTAGATAATTCGCAAGTTACTAATATTTATATAAAGAATTTATTTGATTCGGACTATTTTGAAAATGCGATTTTGCAGAATAAAAGAGGTGGAACACAAAAATTTATAGCATTATCAGATATAAGAAAAATGCAAATTGAAATACCACCAATAGAATTACAAGAACAATTTGAACAAAAATTTCAACAAATCGATAAACAGAAATTTAAGTTACAAAAGAGCCTAGAAGAAATGGAGATATTACAAGAGAGTTTAATGGATAAGTATTTTGGGGAATAGATATAGTAAAATAGGGAGTAGTATATGTCAAATTTTGAGTTTTTGAAAGAGAATAGAATATTTCATAGTTTTTCGGAGGCAGCTTGTGAGGCGGAGAGAGGAATTGGGCTAGATACAGTTACTTGTAGTATATTATGTAGAAGAGCGTTGGAGTTAGGGGTAAAGTGGCTGTATGCGAATGATAATGACTTAAAAGTACCTTATCAGAGTAACTTGTCCGCATTGGTGCATGATATTACGTTTAAAAATATTGTAGATGAAAAATTGTTAAAACAAATTGAATATATTATAAAACTAGGCAATTATGCGGTACATAATAATAAGAAAATAGCTAGAGAAGAGGCAGTTTTGGCTTTACGATACTTGTATAATTTCATGAGTTGGATTGCCTATTGTTATTCAGACTATTTTGAAGAAAAGGAATTTGATGAAGAGATTTTACCACATCATTGTATTTTATATCATAGCCTACCACAACCAGTAACCTCCTTTGAACAGTTAGGCAAAAACGATGAAAAAATAGAAGAAGTAAGAAGAAAAAATAAAACACAAAGAGATGAATTAACCAAAAAACGTGAACACAAAAAGGAAATCTATCATTTTGAAGCAAAAGGTATTTCAGAAGAAGAAACAAGAAAACGATATATTGATGTAGAATTAAAACTAGCAGGCTGGGAATTTAAAGAAGATATTAGAGAAGAACTAACATTATCTGGAATGCCAAACAATACCAAAACAGGAAAAGCAGATTATGTGCTATTTGGAAAAAATGCCTTACCACTTGCCGTAATTGAAGCAAAAAGAACCAGCATTGACCCACGTGTGGGGCGAACTCAAGCCAAATTATACGCTGATTGTTTAGAACAACAATACCATCAACGACCAGTCATTTATTATACAAATGGTTTTGAAATTTACATGTGGGACGATGTAGATTACCCACCAAGAAAAGTATCAGGTTTTTATACACAAGACGAATTACAACGATTAATCAATCGAAGAAAAAACAAGAAAAATTTAGAACATATCTTTGTAGATGATAAAATAACAGACCGTGAATATCAATTAGAAGCTATTAAACGTGTTTGTGATGCCTTTGAGGAAGGTCATAGAAAGGCATTACTAGTAATGGCAACTGGTACCGGAAAAACCAGAACTGCCATATCCATTGTAGATGTACTAACTCGGGAACGAATGGGTAAAAAATGTGCTATTTTTAGCAGACAGAAAGGTTTTAGTAAAACAAGCCAAAAACAATTTTACAAAACTATTGCCAGACATGTCTTCTTGTAACTTAACAACTACAAAAGAAAATCCAGAAGAAGCAAGGATTGTCTTTTCCACTTATCCAACCATGATGAATGCTATTGATAATACCAAAAATAAGAAAGGAAACAAACTATTTACACCAGGACATTTTGACTTAATTATTGTCGATGAGGCACATAGAAGTATTTATAAAAAATACCAAGCAATCTTCGACTACTTTGATGGATTAATTGTAGGATTAACTGCAACTCCAAGGAATGATGTGGACAAAAATACCTATCGCTTTTTTGAAATTGAAAATGATGTACCAACCTTTGCCTATGAATATGAACAAGCAGTAAAGGAAGAACATTTAGTAGAATACCATTCCATTAAAACCACTACTAATTTTATGGATAGAGGAATTAAATATGAAGAACTAACAGAAGAAGAAAAAGAAGAATACGAAAATACCTTCACCGATGAAAACGATAATATGCCAGAAGAAATAGAAGCCTCTGCTATTAACTCATGGCTCTTTAACCGAGATACCATTAAACAATTATTAGAACTATTAATGAAAAAAGGATTAAAAGTAGAAGGTGGGGACAAGCTTCGGAAAAACCATTATATTTGCCAAAAAGCATGATCATGCTGAAAAAATTGTAGAAATTTTTAATGAATTATATCCACAATACAAAGGCGAATTTGCACAAGTAATTGACAACCATGTAGAATATAGAGAAGAGTTAATTGAACACTTTTCCATCAAGCAAGATTTACCACAAATTGCCGTATCGGTGGATATGTTAGATACTGGTGTAGACATACCAGAAATTTTAAACTTAGTATTTTTCAAACCAGTAAAATCAAAAGTGAAATTTTGGCAAATGATCGGAAGAGGTACAAGACCTTGTAAAAACTTATTTGGAATAGGACAACATAAAAAAGAATTTTACGTATTTGACTATTGTAAGAACTTTGAATTCTTCTCAGAAAATCCAAAAGGTATCGAATCTACCTCACAAATTAGTCTTACTGAAAAAATATATAGTCGCAAACTAGAATTAATTGTGGAATTGCAAAATATGAAATATCAAGTAGATGAAAACTACAAAAATTACCGAGAAGAATTAATACAAGAATTAATCACACAAATAAAGAACCTAAACAAAGAAAGTTTTACCGTAAGAGCAGTAGCCCATTACATCGAACACTTTTCCCAAAGAGAAAACTGGAACCATATATATGCTACCGATTTTATGGACATCAAAGATAACATCCTTCCATTATTAATAGGAGAAAATGAACAAGAAGAAGCCAAAAGATTTGACAACTTACTATATGCTCTACAAATTAAAAAAATAAAAAAGGAAAGCAAGACAAAATACGAAAACAGCATCATCGAAATTGCACAAAAACTAGAGGGATTAGGAACCATACCACAAGTTGTTAAAAAACAAGAATTAATTGTAAAAATAGCTGAAACTGATTATATAAGACAAGCAAATTTTTGGGAAATAGAAGAAATTCGAGTACAACTACGAGATTTCATACAATTATTAGACCAAGATATATGGCATTTACCAACTGATACCGATTTTGCAGATACCTTAACCGAGATTGATGAAGAAGAAATAACCCTTTCTTCTGGCAATAATTTTACTAATTACAAAAAGAAACTAGAAAAATACGTAAACGGAAATTTAGACAATAGTATTATTTGGAAAATAAAGCATAATATTGTACTAACACAAATGGAAAAACAAAATTTGGAAAAAATACTATTTGAAGAATTAGGAAGTAATCAAGAGTATGTAAGTGCTTACGGAAATACAAGTGTTATAAAAACAGTAAGAAATATTGTGGGGTTAGATCCATCTGTTGCAAAGGAAATTTTCTATAAATATATCAATGAAAATCGATTTAACACAAAACAAATTGAATTTGTAAAATTGATAATGGAATATGTTATACAAAATGGAACCATCGAAATGGAAAAATTAACAAAGCAACCATTTAAAACATTAGGACAAGTATATGACTTATTTGGAAATAACATAGCTGATTTCCAAAAAATAAAAAAAGACCTTGAAGAGATTAACCAAAATACTGAAAAATTAGCATAATAGGAGGAAAGTAATATGCAAAATATATTTATAGAATACCCAAAATGTTCTACCTGTAAAAAAGCTAAAAAATGGTTAGAAGAAAATGGAATTGACTTTGTAGAGCGAAATATCGTAACACAAACACCAACCGTAGAAGAACTAACCAAATGGATTAAGGAAAGCAAATATGATATAAAAAAATGGTTTAATACCAGTGGGCTAAAATACAAAGAATTAAATCTAAAAGAAAAACTAACCACCATGACACAAAAAGAAAAAATAGAATTACTAGCAAGTGATGGTATGCTAATAAAAAGGCCCATTCTCCTGTCAGATAAAGGAATTTTAATAGGATTCAAACAAGAAATGTGGGAAATAATGAAATAATCGTTGTTTTAGGGTAATATGATTTCATATTACCCTAAAACAGCCCCCAGTAATAAAATACCTAAATTATCACGATAAATCTCATTAAACTGCGAAATTGGAAGAGGGTTTTCTCCAAAACCTGCCTCAATGGTATAACCGAGGTAAATTGTAATTTTGAATAAACCAATCCTTATATCCAGCAAAGCTAGAATTATAAGGAGTATCCGCAAGAACATAGCCACTAACTTCCGAAAAACGCTCACCAATATAATAAGATTGTTCTGGCAAATAATCTTGAAATTTCCAATAAATTTCTTTGCCTTGTGTATGATAAGCAAGCACCAAACGAAACGAATGAGAAAGCGTATAATCATAAACAGCTAGTGCCTCGGGTTCTGTTAAAGGACCAAACCCAACAAAATCACGAGGAGCAGGAGAAGTAAACCCTTGTGCATATTTAATTTCTTTTGCCTTTTCCCACCCGTGCAGGAAATTGTAAGTTTAAATCCACAGCATTTAAATTCGCTTTCCAACCATCTGGAAATGGAATGGTTGCAAACGAATCCGCAATTTTTTTAGCTCTTAAAAAGGCAGAGGAATCCTTAGGCAAATTACCAGTTACCAAATCCACGCCATCTGGATTTACCATAGGGCATAAGTGAATCGTAACCTCATGTAATAAATTTCGAACCGAAATGCCAAGTAGATTGGAATCGAAAACATAGGATTCTGCCATATTTTCAATAAACTTCATTAAAACCGGAGTGGTAATCCACTCATTTGTATGTATACATCAGTTACACTATACTTAAAACACAAGGGAGAGTAAGAAAGAAATAAATTAAGTAGAACTTGTTAAAATAGAAGCAAGTTTTATTTTTTTGTAATTTTAACACTAGCAGAAGCCATAAGTCAATAGGATTTATTTTTATAGAAGTAACAAAAGAATATGGAGCAGATAAATTATATATATATATTTATTTAAAAAATTATATATAGATATAACTTGTAAATACCAATATATCAATACTTTTATGGATTTTAGGTTTAAAAAATTTTAGGGGGATTTAAAATGATAGATAGTATAAATTTTATAGTGTATGGAATAGGTAAATTGGATTTATCAAGAGTGGTAGATTTAGGAATTGTATATAAAATGTTTCAATATAGAAAAAATGCCTATGGTAACTATTATAGGAAATATGGAAAAGCAACAAATGTAAATGACCCAAATTTAATAAGCCAAGGAATAGAATTTGAATATAACAATATTCTTTTTCAGTATTATAAGGATTTCCATTGCATAGTTTTAATTGCAAATGCACATAGAGTTTTACAAAAAACAGACATCTTACTAAGTGATAGAGATACTTATATTGAAAAAGTAAAACAAGCAGTAGCAGAAGCATTGAATATAGATTATTTTAGATTAAAATTACATCGTATTGATTATTGTGTAGATTTAAAAATGGATTACAAAGTTATGTATGAATATTTACATCAATTAGATAAGCATAGAAGTAGTTATCAATACATAAGTAGAATAAATGAATACGAAACATCGATTTATTTAACATCTAAAAACGGACAGAAGAAAATAAATATATATGACAAATATCAATGTGAAAAAATTAAATATTTTGAAAGATACAAAGAGGAACATCAAAAGAATGAAATAAGTTTAGCAGAATACCAAGAGAAGCACCCACCCTATTATGAATTTTACAAAAATGTTTTTAGGATTGAGGTGCAAAATACTAAAAAGTTGATACAAAGTGAAAGTATTAAAATTATCAATAAATATGATAATAGAAGCCAAACACAGAAAGAGGTAGATAAATTATTAAAAGAATTAAATAAAGTACACAAATTAAAAGCAAGAAAATGCAAGTTAAATAGAGAATTAGAAAGAAGATCACATATGTCAATTTACGAAAACTTAAATAATAAGTACTCAAGGGATTTATTAAATATAAATATAGAAGATTTAGAGCGTCAAGAAATGACAATAGAACTAATAATTGAGGATATAGGGGAGTATGAAAGAGAGCAAGCAACACTAATAAAACTAATGAATGAAGAAATGGCAGAACAAGAAATAACAATAGACTTAATGATTGAGGGTTTATTAGAACAAGAGGAGCAGAAAATAGGTAAATTAGTAGAAATGGATTTAAATGATAAATTATTATTAAATAGGGATTTATGTGCATATTGGAATCGAGAGAGTATGAATAAACACTATTTTGAATTCTTAAAGGATTTTCTATATGAGGGTAAATATTATAAATTAAGGATTGCAGAGAAAATGATTGAAGAAGCGGAAGAAAATACAAATTGTGAAAAGAAACATTTAAAAGAATTTATAAGATTTGTTAATAGATATGGCATAAGTGGTGTAACCACTAGCAAGAAAGAGAATGAACATCAAATGTGGTGTGGAGCAACGGTTGAAGCATATATTAAAGAATTAGAAGCATTAGGAATAAATTTATTAAAAGTATCAGGAAACTCAAAATATAACTTAAAAGAAGAATTAAAAATACTGAAAAAATCAGCACATACAGAGAATTGGAAAACCAAACTAATACTATTTTTGAAAGCAGTAAAAAAGTATGGTGTAGCAAATGTAATTGCAAAAGATAATAAAGAAATTGTAAATAATACAAAGCATTGTAATCATAAAACTTGGAGCAGTGCAACAGTAGATAACTATATAAAAATGTTAAGCGAGTTAGGAATAAACCCAGTTACATTGGACAATAGTTGTGAATTTGATAGTTTAGAAAGTTTATATACATTAGCCCAAGATACGGCAAAAGAAAAGTATTTTGACATTGATAATTTAGAGATACCAACACCACCACCAGCAACACCAGTACCAGCAACACCAGAACCAGCAACACCAGAACCAGCAACACCAACACCAGCAACACTAGAACCAGCAACACCACCACCAGCAACACCAACACCAGTACCAATAGCACCACCACCAAGTGGTAGCACAATAAGAAGAATGAATTATACATTTTAAATTAAAGTTAAGTAAAATATATTAATGAAGGGGTACTAAAAAGTACAATGCACAAATTATCTTTTTTCCATTATAAATTACAAAAGGGGCGATATATAGTTATGCACTTATTAGAGATAAGACAAAATTTGAATGATACATCTTTAGAAATTGACATATACGAGATTAGCAAAATCATTAGGAAATTAGAAACCTTGACAGAAATCACAGACGATTTAAGCAAGACAGATTTTGACTATATATCAAACCTATTATTTAAAAGCCGTACATTACTAAACAAAGCATATACAATATTCAAATTAAACAATGAGGAGGTGCAGAAAAATGGTAAGCAGAAAACAAATTAGTAAAACATCAGCAAGTAGAAAAGTTTTGACAGAGGGGTTACAAAATACCGATAGACTAGACATAACAGACTTATTACAAGTAGAGAAAGAAAGAATTGACGACATTTTAGCACGTATACAAGAAGTACCAATTGACACAGCAACAGCAAATTATATTTATAATTTAGTTAATATAAGTGATATGACATTAAATAACATTTGCACAGATTTTTTAGAAATGGAGGTGTATTAAGTGAAAGTGTTAGAAATAATTAAGTTACAAGAAATACCAATTGAAGAAATTGTATCTTTTTCCAAGTTAGAAACATCGCCAGTTATAACGATACTTGATGACATAAATTACGGACTTTTCAATAAATTTATTGTGTTAGCAGATGAGTTGAAACTTGTATTTTTCATAGTTAAAGGTACAAATAAGATTGCAGTTATTGGCAACCAACGAGTAGCACTAAAGATAGCAAGATTATTACAAGTTAAAGCACAAGTTATGTATTATACTTTATTAAAGCCCAAGAAAATATTAGGCAAAATATATACACCAAAAAGAAATACAAATTATGTAGTACAAGCATTTGACGGAAATGGAAAACTAACCGAGCCATTCATAAATACAGAAATAGAAATAGTTAATTGTGATACTTTATGCAAATATACTTTTAGACCATTTAAGTATTACATAAGTGTTAGAGGTAGTAAAAACAATAAAGTTGAGAATTGCCAATTGTTAAGAGATAAGAGAAGAAATTTCACACTAACCGGCAAAATTTAATGTATTTTGAAAATATCTAATACAAATAACAAATTAGCAATAAGAGGTTGCAACGAGGATTTAATTTAAGACATTTTTATATTATAAGCAATAAAAGAGTAATAGCAAAAATATAAAATCAATATAAAAACTCTTGTCATATTTTTAAACTTATAAGAATTTTATGATTGAAAATATCAGCATAAAATTTTAAATTTGGGAGTTGCAATCAAGTGAAATAGCCTATATACTAGCATTATCAGGACTTGCAAGCCATTTTTTAAAGCAAGGGGGGTGTTAGTTATAAATGGAAAATAAAAGCATTGAAGAACGAAAAGAAAAGATACAAAGTTTATTACAACATTTCGATAATATATTTGAAACCAATACTATAAAAGATATTGACCTATATTTTAATAAAATAACAATGTTACAAAATATATATGAAATGTTTGAAGAAGATTTTTGTAGAACAAACAAAGAATATGAAACCATAAGAACAAAAAACATAGAAGTTTCTGATATATTAGAAAAGTCATTTACAGAAGCACAACAAACATTATTTGAAAAGTATTGGGAAATCGAAATGCAGATGAGTGCATTAGAATGTGAAAAAATGTTTTATTATGGTTATTTAATTTCAAGAATACTTGACACAGATATAAAAATTAAAAATATAGAAAATTAGTAGGAGCAACCCCAGCGTTCCTACTTTAATTATTGTTTTATTAGTATGAGATTATAACGACATTCAATTTTAAGACACTTTTAACCATATAAGCATATAATTGCCATAGCCCATATTTTTGAAAATATAAAATTTGCAATTTTATGTAAAATGTTGTATAATGTAAAGTGATATAGGTATTAACCTATGTTAGTTACCCAGTTTTCACTAATTAGTGAGAGGGATTTCCTCTATCTTTTTAGTTTTACATATAGAAACCAAAACACATCAAAAATATGGAGGTATTAATTATGAAACGAATGGAATTAAAAATCACTTTGACATTTGCAATTATGTTTGTTGTTGGTGTTATCATCAGCGGGATTTATAGTGTTATATCTAAGCAATCCGGTTTTTTCACATTTGAAGTAATGGCAGATGGTTTGTTTACTGCACTTGTGTATCTGGGTTATATTTGGATTAATACAAGACGGCATCAGTTATTAACCTATCTTGGAGTTTTAGGTATAGCATTTATGGTTCTATTGGCAGGATTTTCTTCTGAGGGAGTTTCAGGTGTATTTAATAGTTGGAATTGGAAAAACACAATTATGTGTATTTATTACATTGTTGCATTCCAAATAGCCAGTTATCAAGGCAGTAGACTACTTGAAGAAGACAAAGAAGCTATAAATCTTACCATTAACTTGCATGGCAATAATGACATTATAAAACCTGAAGATGTCGAGATTACCCGCAACTAATTCTCGTTTCCAAAAAGCAAATTATTCTTTTCCCCATTCTATTTTAAGAGTGGGGTTTCTTTGTATTAAATATTAATCTAAAATTAGTATTTGTAAAGGTATACCTTTATAAACATCAAAAATATAGTGAATAGCGTGTTTATAAAGGTTGATAAAATATTTTACAAATATTTGTAAAATAACCTTGACATTTACAAACAAAGCATTTATAATAGCTGACCAAGAGGTGGGTATTATGGAAAATAAACAAAAAGTATATGGTTACATTCGTGTGAGTAGTAAAGACCAAAACGAAAGCAGACAATTACAATCGATGTTAGATTTTGGAATTCCAAAAGAAAGAATATTTTTAGATAAGCAGAGCGGAAAAGATTTTAATAGAGTAGAATATCAAACACTAAAAAGAATGTTAAAAGATAGCCCAAATAGTCTATTGGTTATACATTCAATTGATAGATTAGGCAGAAATTATATAGAAATAAAAAAAGAATGGCAAGAATTAACAACAGAATGCAAGGCAGATATTAAAGTGTTAGATATGGAATTACTTGATACTAGATTACACAAAGATTTATTAGGAACATTTGTAGCAGATTTAGTATTGCAGATTTTATCTTATAATGCAGAAAATGAAAGAAATAATATAAAGAAAAGGCAAGCCGAGGGAATAGCCATAGCGAAAGCACAAAATAAGCATTTAGGTAGACCAAAGGCAGAAATAACAGAAGCATTTATGACAGAATATAGCAAATGGAAAAATGGTAAGCAAACAGCCACCCAAGCAATGGCAAATGCAAATATGAAAAGAAATACATTTTATAAGTTAGTAAAACAAGTTGAAACAACAGTATAAGTAAATATTGGTATATAATCAAAGGTGGAATTTTCCACCTTTTTATATTTAGTAAAAATATTTAAAAAATTTTAAGGAGGTTATTGACAAACCAAACAAGTTAAGTGTATAATACATTTAAGTTAAAAATACACTTAACTTGGAGGAATAGATTATGGATTATAGTAAAATAAATGAATTAGGTGTAACAATGAAAGGATTGCAAGTTGATAAAAAAGTGAATTTTTCAATATTTAAAGCACAAGAAAAAGCAGATATAATTGAAAGTAAAGGGAAAGTAGGATTTCTAGGACATAAAATAATTAAAGCATTAGCAGTAGAAAAAGATATAAAGAAGCTAGAACATATAATGTGCATTAAACAAGATTTAAGCAAGAAATATAAGGATTATAGCATACAAAATGGTGACATAGTGATACCAGTATTCCCAGGTAAAGACCAGTTGGACATAATTTTTATGGAAGATATACAAGCGGAAGATTGTGTATACAATGATAGCAATTTAATAATAAGAGTAACAAGCGATAAAGTTATACCAAAATACTTATACACAATATTAAATTCAAGTAGCATTAGGAATAGGATTTTAAAACTATGCACAAAAAATACAAGGCAAGCAAGAATTACAGTAGCAATGTTAGAACAATTATCTATTCCAATAATAAGTTTAGAAGAGCAAGAAGAAATTATCAATAGATATACCAATGCAGTTAAACAATTAAATCAAGTACAAAATAGCATTGAAGAAATGGTGAGAGGAGGTAATGCCCTATGAAAGTAAAAAAATGAAAATCAGTTGTTGGAGCAACCGATTTTCATATCAAAATTTAATATAATCAAGTCTAAACACTTAATTATACGACCAATATAATTATAATTGTTTTGGACTTTATTGTCAAGTGGGATTTTCCCACTTTGGCAGAAGTCTTTTTTTGTGCATTGAAGCATATTGAGAGACTTACAACATAAGATTTAATGAGGTGTTAGCAAGTGAAAGTTAATAATGTTGTAATAGGTAAAGATAGAGTAACCCAAGTATTTCTTGGAGCAGAAGAAGCAGAAGCAAAAGATATAAAAGAAGAAATAAAAGGGTTAAGAAATGGAAAAAATAGAGTGGTGGTTTTTGTTGGAGGACAAAATGAAATAATGACATCACTAAAAGCAATGTTACAGTTAGTAGCAGTTAATAGTTAGTAACAAGTTAGTGCATATAGCAATATATGCACTAGCAAACTAAATAAGAGAGGTAGGATTATATGAAGAAAGTATATACTTATTCAAGAATAAGTAAAGATGAAGATAAAAAGAATTATGGAAGCATTAAAACACAAAATGATATTGCCAAAGAGTATGCAGAAGAGCAAGGGTGGGAAATTGAAAGAACATTTGAAGACGATAATGTATCGGGTTATATTCCAATAGAAGATAGACCAGCATTTAATGAATTATATAATTTAGTAAATGAAAGTAAAGAAAAACCAATTGTACTAATGAAAGATTTATCAAGACTTTCAAGGAATAATGGAATTGCACAAATGATTATAAATAAATGGAAAACGGAAGAAGTAGAATTGATACTAATTAAACAAAGAGGATGTACATTTAATTTATTAACAGACGATGACGATATAGTAGGTATTGAAACTTGGTACAATGAAAGGTATGTAAAAGAAACATCAAGAAAAGTAAGAGATTCATTAGGTAATAAAATGAAAGCGGGAACAGTAATACAAGGACCAAGATATGGTTATATAAAAGGAAAAGGTGGAACACTTACAGTAAATGAAGAAGTCAGAGAAGCGGTACAAACAATATTTGATTTATATGAACAAGGTTATGGAATGACATCAATAGCCAAAAAACTTAATACAGAATATGATTTTAAAAACCCGTCTATTATAGAAGCAGAAAGATTTAAGAAAGCAAGAGGAAGAAACATAGAAAGAAAAGTAAGAGAATATTGGGAAACAGATATGATTAGTAAGATTTTAAGAGATAAAACATATATAGGAACATTAGTAACACATAAAAAAGAGGTTATAGGAATACATGGAAAAAAAGTAAAAATAATACCAGAAGAAGAACGTCATAAATTTGAAGACCACCACGAAGCAATAATAACAGAGGAGCAGTTTAATAAGGTACAAGAAATATTGAAACAAAGAGCAGAAAGTACAAGTCTTTATAAGAAAGGAAAACACTATTATATATTTGGTGGATTTGTGAGGTGTGGGGATTGTGGAGCGTCAGCGACTGGTTATATGAGATATGGTAAAAAATATTATGAATGTTTGAATTATAGTAAATATAGGAAATTAAGGTGTACCTATCATACAGTAGAAGAACAATACATACTAGAGAATTTTAAAATATTTTTAAAAGCAGTAAGAGCAGAATATAAAGACTTTTTAAAAGGTATGAATTTAGACAAAGTAAAGAAGAAATCACAGAGTAATCAAGAAAAGTTAAAGATTAAACTAGAGAGAATAAAGCAAGAATACAGACAAATGCAAATGCAGAAAGTAAAGGAAATGACCAAAGTTAAAACAGCAGAGGAAGAAGAAATAGTGGAAGAAACATACTCACAAATGATAGAAGATAAGTTAAAGGAAATAACTGAAATAACCGAAACTTTAAGACATTTAGAAAATCAAACACAGAAAGATAAAGTTAAAAAAGTGAAACAAGCACTAGAATATTTTGATGAGATAATAAAAGCAGAAGAACCAGCAAAAGAAGTTTTAGCCCAAGTATTAGATAAAATTATTATATATGAAGGAAAGAATTTAGAATTTAAGCTTAAAGTGAACCTTGATAAATTGATATAAGTAAGTTTAGGGGAAATAGCAATATTTCCCTTATATATAGGACAAGTCATACTGATATATTCAGCCCTTGGCATGAAAACTCGCATTATAAAAGACTTCCTTTGGACCATTTCCAAGAGTAACCACCCATAAGGGTTTCCTAAGCACACTATAACCAATGGTTTGCACCTTTAAAAAAGGGTAGGTTTTTAATAATTCTTGCAAATTATTTTGTAAAACCGTAGAGGAATAAGGAATGTTTGTAGAAACGATACTCATAAAATCACCTAAATTATGATATGAAAGTAATAAAAATAAGGTGAAACACAAAGAGTAAAAAAACGATATACATATATCGTTAAAAAATGCATATGATAACCATATAATTTTTCTAATAGAAAAGGAGAAATATATGGGAGCATTCGACCGTTTTTGGGAAAAAGGAAATTTATTAAAAAAGACAATTGTAATCGATAATACCTTCTATGAAAAACTAAATGAATTAGCAAAAACAAAGTATCAAACTTCAACCAATCAATTAATTAATGCTTGTATTGAAGAATTACTTAAGACCAAAAAAATAAATGTTTATGTAAAACCCAAAGGCGAAATATCAGAGCAACGCTCACTGCTCATTCGAGAAGAACTATTTGAAGGATTAGAGAAAATGAGAGAAGAATACAATTTGTCTATTTACAAATTAGTAAACATTGCCATAAAAAATGCCTTAGAAGAAATAGAAAAATAGAGATTGCGGACGTGCTATGCACGTCCTTACAGAAACAAGAAAGCGAATCTATCATAAAGTAAATTTAACCCACCGATTCGGTATGGTTTAGGAGTATTTGGGAAACAATCGCAACATTTTCTTCCTCCTCTATTTCCATTTTTTTAGGTCTTGTTTTAAACAAGCCAACTCCTTTACGTTCTTGTTTTTTCTTTACAGCCTCATAATCTACTACAAAACTTGGCTCTTTTACATTTGGCTTTTCTTCTTTTACTGGCTCTTCCGTAGGTTCTAACAAATCGTCCATAAAATTCATTTGCCCACTTAATACATTTTTATCTTTTTTGCCAGTTTTGGGAGAAAATGGTTCTTGTGCTACTGGAGTAGAACGTTCCAAATAATCCTGTATTTGAACAACCTTATGGTTTAGGGTATCAATATCCAAACTAGATGTCGGTTTGTTTTTTACTTCTTCTAAAATTTGCGTAAAAAAGCTTTCCAAATGTGCCATTCGGTTTTCCAATTCACCAAACTGTTTAGTATGCCTTGAATTTCCCATTTGATAAATTTGTTTTAATATTTGTAGCTCCTCTAACACAACATTTGAAGAAGTATCTGGTTTTGGCATTTCCAAAATATGCTGCAAAATAGTTTGGTACAATACCTTTAGTTTGGCAAGTTCTTGTGCATTTTTATCTAATATATCAGTAAACACCAAAAGAGAATGATGGGAAGGTAGCTCCTGTTTCTTAGAAGTATCCATAAGGACATCTTGAGAAGTCTCTTTGTTCTTCGAATTCTCTATAAAAGAAGGTACCATATCGGTGAAAGAAATATTCTCTGTATTCTCTACAAAAATAGGCATATCCAAAGAAATATCTTCTATATCATTGTTCACAATAGTAGAAGAAACCTCGTGGGTTCCATAATAGTAGCCATTTTGATACGACTTTCCACTTAAACTAGCCATATTAAAAACAGCGCCACCAATGTTTCCGCCCACCAATTCAATCGACTTTTTCATTTTTAGCAAGGTATCCAATTTCGTTGTTTTATTTGCGGTAACCAAAAGCGTACAATCCACCATCTTAGAAAGAATAATGCTATCCGATACTAACATACAAGGAGTACCATCACAAATTACCACATCATATTGTGTATTTAGTGCTTGCAATAATCGTGCCATATGAGAAGAAGATAAAAGTTCCGAAGGATTTGGGGGAACAATCCCAGAAGTCATCACATGCAAATTCGAAAGACTCGTTTTACGAATAAAATCCTTTATATTTACCTTTGCTCCCTTTGTTGCAATTTCCGAAAGACACGTAGACAAGCCAGCCTCATTTTGTAACCCAAAAATCTTATGCACTCTACCTTTTCGCATATCAGTATCAATCAAGATTACCTTTTTTCCAGAATTGGCAAAAGCCACCGCCAGATTAGAAGAAACAAAACTCTTCCCTTCCGACATATCCCCACTAGTTACCAAAATGGTATGAAATGCCTTATTTTGAATCGAAAACATCACATTTGTTCGAAACGTTTTAAAACATTCCGAAATAGGAGAATTGGGAGACTCCTTTACAATGAGTTCCGCATTTGTTTTACAAAAAGGAATGCTCGCAAGCACACTTAAACCAGTGTAATCCTCAATATCTTTTTCCGATTTAATCGTGTTATCTAGCAAATACAAAATAACCACCAAACCAAAAGAAGCCACAAGACCAAACATAAAAAACATCATCAAATCCTTGCCATGGTGAATATTATAAGGCGTATTAGAAGGTTCTGCTTCATCCATAATATAAATATTATTTACATGATACAATGAACCAACCTCTTTTGAAAAAACCTCTAATAATTGGTTAGTAATACGAGAGGCAAGTTCTGGATTGGCATTCGAAACACTAATCTTAAAAACCTGTGTATTATTAACGGCTTCTACTTGCACCAAAGGTGCTAACTCTTGAGCACTCATATCTAAATGTAATAAAGTAATGACCTGCTCTAAAACCGTGTTACTTTTTGCGATTTTGGTGTAAGTAGAAAGCAAATTTTTATTTAACGAAATATCATTTCCGTGTAATGGCTAAATCGGAGGTGATTTCCTCTTTGGCACTTTCATTTTGTACTAAAACCACCGTTGCCGAAGAACGATACATTGGAGTTACATAATAGTAACTATAAAAATAACCAATCAAGACAAAAAGAAATAGAAGCAGTAGGACAAAAAACTTACTGTTCCATAAAACTTTTAAAAATCGATTACTATTAAAGCCTTCCACTTTTCTCATCACCGATGATTATTATAACATATTATGGAAACAAAGTCAAATTTTAGATAACAAAAAAATCACAAAATCCTATTGCGAAAAAGAAAGTTTCATTATATAATAGCAAAAGTACAAAACTCTTATACTTGTATGGAGAACAACTCTGATAAAAAGCTATGAACCTTGTCAGGTCGGAAACGAAGCAGCAATCAGTAGTGGATTATGTGGAAGTTGTTTTCCATAGAGGTATAAGAATTTTTTAAAAGAGGTGAAACAAAATGGAATATACGGCACTATACCGAAAATATAGACCCACTGTCTTTTCCGAAATGGTAGGACAAGACCACATCACCAAAACCCTAAAAAACCAAATCATATCAGGACGAATTGGTCATGCTTATTTATTTAATGGGGGAAGAGGAACCGGAAAAACTTCGGCAGCTAAAATCTTTGCAAGAGCCATCAACTGTTTAAATCCAAAAGAGGGAGAGCCTTGCAATGAATGTGAAATTTGCAAAGCCATGTTAGAAGGAAGCCTAACCGATGTGGTAGAAATGGATGCAGCCTCCAACAATAGTGTAGAAGACATTCGTGCCATTCGTGATGAAGTAAACTTCTTACCAACCCTTGCCAAAAACCGTATTTATATTATCGATGAGGTTCACATGCTATCCACAGGAGCCTTTAATGCCTTACTAAAAACACTAGAAGAACCACCAGCCCATGTCAAATTCATCTTAGCAACCACAGAACCACAAAAACTACCAGCCACTATTCTTTCAAGATGTCAACGTTTCGATTTTAAACGTATTTCGGAAGAAAACATTCAAAAAAGACTAGAAATTGTTTGTAAGCAAAGTGGAATTGATATTACCAAAGAAGCCTTACAAGTTATTTCCATACTAGCCGAAGGAGCTGCAAGAGATGCACTAAGTATTCTAGAACGTTGTAGCCAAGAACAAGAAGGAACCATTGATGCCACGTTAGTAAAAAATCTAGTAGGAATTCCACAAACCGAATTGGTAGCAAAAATAGTAGAAGCCATCATCAAACAAAATCCGGAAGAGGCACTAAACACACTAGAACAAGTATTATCGGAAGGAAAAGATTTAACCAATCTATTATGGGAAATGATGAAATATGTAAAAGACCTATTAGTCTATAAAACCAGCCAAAACTTAAAATTATATAACAATGAAGAAATCGAACAAATAAAAAGACAATCCCAAGCCGTTTCAAAAGAAAAATTAGTAGAACTTATTTATGGACTATCGGAAATTGAAAACAATATAAAATGGTCAACTCAAAAGGAAATCATGCTACAAACAGGGATTATCAAATTATCCACAAATGTGAATTATGACGGAATAGAAGAACTAAAAAACAGAGTACAAGAACTAGAAAACACCATAAAAAGTGGAAACATTACCGTAAGCTCAAATTCACAAACGAACTCCCTAGCACAACAGGCACAACCAAAAGAACAAATAAAAAAGCCAGTACCAAAAGCTAATATGGCAAATCTAACCTCAGAAGAATACTGGCCAAAAGTAATAGATACCCTAAAAAATTCCGGAAAAATGATACTATATTCAAACCTAGTAAACACCAAAGCAAAACAAAAAGACGACCTAACCTTGGAAGTCATTTTCCCAAATGGAATAACCAAATTTGGAAAAGACCTACTACAAAGACCAGAAAACATGCAAGAAGTCGTAAGACTCGTTTCCATGGAATGTGGAAAAGAAATGCGAATAAAATATATTGATGCAGGGGAATATGTACCCAAAAAAGAAGATAGCCTAGAAGAAAAAATAAAATCCCTAGACATCCCTGTTAACATCATCGAAGAGTGAGTAAAGTAACTGATACATTTAGCATGCAATAAATGAATGAAACTATTACAAAAAACAAAAGAAAAAGGCCCCTTTACTTAAGGGGGCTGTCGCCGATAGACGACTGGGGGTTCTTAACCACATTACCCCTGCTAACGAAAATAACCAAATAAAAAAGGAGGAAAATAACATGTCAAAAAGAGGAGGATTCCCAGGAATGGGAGGCGGATTTGGAGGAATGAACCTAAACAACCTTATGAAAGAAGCCAAAAAAATGCAAGCAGATTTAGAAAAATCACAAGAAGAACTAAGTGCCAAGGAATTTGATGCAACAGCAGGTGGAGGAGCAATTCAAGTAAAAGTAAGTGGAGACAAACAACTAAAAGAAATCAACATCCAAAAAGACGTAGTCGACCCAGATGATGTCGAAATGCTACAAGACCTAATCCTAACCTGTGTCAACGAAGCACTAAGAAAAGTAGACGCTGCCCAAGCAGCCTCCATGGGAAAATACAACATTCCAGGATTAATGTAACCGTAGGGGCGATGTCCACACCGACCCATCAAAATGAAACAAAAAATGTAGGGGCGACCATTGGTCGTCCGATTTAAATTCTTGAATAATTTTTTGAAAATCCGTACAAACTAATAGCAGAATCAAATTAGAAAGGAAGGATTTTCATGGCAGATTTAAATCAAGTTGAACTACAAAATTTAAGACATTTAATTGGAGCACACGAAACCATTTATCAAAAACTAAATACGTATTCATCACAAGCAGTAGACCCACAAATTAAGCAAATCTTTACAAAATCCGCACAAGATGCGCTAAACACAAAACAAAAACTAATGTCATTTTTAAACAACTAAAAAAACAGAGGTAAAATAAGAAAATGTTAAAGTGACAATGAGAATCAAAAAGAAAGGAAGAAATGATTATGGATGAAAAAACAATGGTAAACGATATTTTAGGTGGTGTAAAATCAGACCTAACCACTTATCAAAACGCAATTTCAGAATGTGAAAACATGACCTTAAGACAGACCTTACAACAAATCCGAAACAATGATGAAAGCTTTCAGTACGAATTATTCAAAATTGCGGAAACAAAAGGATACTATAAACCAGCAGCAAAAGCAACTGTAACCGAAATTGATACCGTAAAAAATGCATTACAAGCGTAAAGCATAGGAAAAAAGAATATAATCAATTAAATAAACAAAGATAAACCGAAGGGTGGCATATCATGCTACCCTTTTATGCACGTCTTTTTCTTAATTCCATAGAAAGATAATTGCAAAACAATATCAAGAATAAAAATTTTTAACCGACGCAAACCGTAGAATTTCGACAAAATATTACAATTATATTACAAAATATAGAAATAGGGAGATGGAGTGAGAAAAAAAGAGATATGGCATTAAAAATGCAAATAATCAAAACACACAAAAATAGCCCCCCCTTGTTTAAAAAAGATAGTTACGATAAAATACCAATAACAAACAAAGACAAGGAAAATAAGTAAGACATAAAAACACCAAGCTTTTTTTACGAATCCGAATGAAAAAATAAGGAGAGAAGAAAAGAAAAATGAAAAAATTAATGATACATATACGAACCTCGATAAAAGTAATTTCCCTAATCGCAATTGCCGTTGTTTTAATTATAGCAGGAATTGCCATGATATATCAACCAACCTATAGCGTAACCTATCAAGGTGAATTCATTGGATATACCAAAGATAAAAGCAAACTACAAAGTAGAATCAATGATTACATCGATAACGGAGATGGAGAAAATATTGCATTTGTTCAAATCGAAGAAACGCCAGAATATAGTTTATGCCTATTAAAAAAAGACATCAAGACCAATGATGACGAAATATTCGAGATGGTAAAAAGTGCAGGAACCAATATTTATCGTTACTATGCCATTGTTGATTCAGAAGAAGAAAAATTATATGTAGCAACCTTTGAAGAAGCAGAACAAGCTGTACAAGGCTTAAAAGACAAAAACAGTAAAAATAAAGATACCATTACCATAAAAGAAAAATTTGAAAAAGAGCCAAAAGACATGGTAACCTCAGAAGAAGTTATTTCAAAACTATATGTAAAAGCAGAAGAAGTAAAACCAAAAGTGAATACTTCATCTGGAACTGTAAAATATGCTTCAGGAACTAACCAAAGTAGCAAAAAAATTGCGATAGGAGTAAACCTAATAAAACCAATCTCAGGAACGGTTACCTCTCGTTTTGGTGGAAGATGGGGTTCTACTCATAAAGGAATCGATATAGGAGCACCAAAAGGAACAAAAATTAAAGCAGCAGCAGCAGGAACCGTAGTTTCTTCTAGTACAGGCTATAATGGAGGATACGGAAACTGTGTCGTTATCTCCCACGGAAACGGAGTAGAAACTGCATATGGACATTGTAGTGAGCTATATGTAAAAAAAGGACAAAAAGTAGCACAAGGAGAAGTAATTGCAGCAGTAGGAAATACAGGACGTTCTTATGGAAATCACCTACACCTAGAAATTCGTGTAAATGGAGTAGCACAAAACCCACAAAATTATCTATATAGATAAAATATAAGAAATTAGGGGGCAGATGTTAAAGTCGGCTCTCTTTTTACGAAATAACGAGAAAAGACTTATTTGCCTATAAGAGTTAGGTACATTGAATATAACTGTGGGATCTTTAAAGTTAGTAGTGTGAAATATGACAGGGAGGAAGAAAAATTATGTTAAAAAATAAAAAAGTAATTATATTCGATTTAGATGGAACACTAATTGACTCTGTTGGCATATGGAATGCGATTGATGAAGAACTGATTAAACAAATTGGAACCCTTACCCTAGGAAACGAAAACATAGCAAAACAAAGAGATGACATCTTAAAGAAATTCCAAAACGAACCAGATACCTATTTAGCCTATTGCAATTTTCTAAAAGAAAAATACCAATCGACTTTCACAAAAGAAGCAATAAAAGCATTACGTTATCAAATTGCAGACGATTACCTAAAAAAACAAATAGACTACAAACCAAATGCCGAAAAAGTATTAAAAATCTTAAAACAAAAAGGCTATACCCTAGCAATTGCAAGCACCACATTAAGGCACTGTATTAACATTTATCAAACACAAAATAAAAACATTATAAACAAAGCAAATTTAAACGATATCTTTTCTCTTATCTTAACCAAAGACGATGTAACCACCAAAAAACCATCCCCAGAAGTCCACGAAAAAATAATGGAACAACTAAAAGTAACAAAAGAACAATGCCTTATTATAGAAGATTCTTTAATTGGCGTAGAAGCAGCAAAAAATGTAGGAATTCAAGTAGCAGTTATGTACGACCAATATGCAAATGGTGACCGAGAACAAATAAATAAACTTGCCGATTATTCCTTCCAAAACTTTAGCGAAATGCTAGAAGAAATCGAAAAGGAAATGAAACTCCAAGTTTGCGAAAAGTAACATAAAGTGATATAATAGAAGTACAGCAAAAAAACAAAGCAAACAAGTCCCAATAAGATGAAGTATGAAATCTAAGTTGGGCAGAAAAGGAGAAAACGATATGGCAACACAAGTAATGACGGAAGAAGAGAGGAAAAGACAAGAAGAACGGCGTAGAAGTTGGCTTTGGCCTTTTATGGTAGATACCTGTGTGATAGGTGCAACAACAGGAGATGGCGAGAAAGCTATCAGTCCGCAAATTGCAGCAGGAGCCATGTCCGGTGGCAATGTTCCTCCTTCTTGTACTAGAGTCAAAAGCGTGGCACAACTCTACAAGGAGCAGGTAAGAAAGTACAAAAAGGAAGCATGGGCAAGACGAATTGCCAAGGTAAAACGTTTTCTTATGGGAGTAAATCCCACCAAAAAAATCAACCCCTAGGGTTGATTTTTTTGGTAGCATTATTTTCCAAAATCGACTTTTACATTTTTTCTTGCTTCTTCGGAATCGACTTTAAACAATTCTTCTGGTTTAAAATTAAACATAGAAGCAATAATATTAGTAGGAACTACTTCTAATTTTGTATTGTACATGGTAGCACTATCATTATAGAATTGTCTTGCAAAAGTAAGTTTGTTTTCTGTGTTTTGAAGTTCTTCTTGTAATGCCAAAAAGTTTTGGTTTGCTTTCAATTCTGGATAATTTTCAGAAACTGCCATAATGGTTTTTAAAGTACCAGATAATTGATTATTTAATTCTGCTTTTTCAGAAACACCAGAAGCATTTGCCCAAGAAGTTCTAAGCTCTGCAATCTTGGTTAGGGTACCTTCCTCATGCCCCATATAACCTTTTACTGTTTCTACTAAATTTGGAATTAAATCAAATCTTCTTTGTAATTGAACATCAATTTGACTCCAAGCATTTTTTACTTTTTGTCTTGCTCTTACTAAACCATTATACATCCCAATTAAAACCAAAATAAGTAAAACAACAACACCTAATATAATCCATCCCATAATTTTTCCTCCTCTAAATTTGATAGTATCATCATAGCATAATTTAAAGGAATATACAAGAATTTATTTAAAAATACTTGTACAATCCCTTAAGGAGTGCTAAAATAGAAAAAATGTCGAAAGGAAGAGAAAGATGAATGTATTAAATTTGGATGATTTTACGACAGAAGAGATTTGCAAAATTTTAGATTTAGCAGGGGAATTTAAGAACGGGAAACAAGTGGATTATGAAGGAAAAAAGGTAATCGCGAATTTGTTTTTTGAGCCTTCTACAAGAACACATTATAGTTTTGATATGGCAGCTTTACGTTTGGGGTGTAAAACACAAAACTTTGATGCTGGAAATTCTAGCTTAAAAAAAGGAGAAAGTTTATACGATACCGTAAAAACATTTGAAATGTTTGGAGCCGATGCACTTGTGATTCGTCATGTGGAAAATGAGTATTATAAACAACTAGAAAAAATTGGAATTCCTATTTTAAATGCGGGAGATGGAACAGGAAATCATCCTTCCCAATCCTTACTAGACTTACTAACCATAAGACAAGAATTTGGGGAATTTGAAGGACTAAAAGTGGTTATTGTAGGCGATATTCGTCATTCTAGAGTGGCTCATACCAACTTTAAAGTGATGCAAAGGCTTGGTATGGAAGTATATACTTCCCGGACCACTAGAATACAAAGAAGAAGGGTATAATTATGTGGAATTTGACGATATTATTAGTAAAGTAGATGTTGTGATGTTACTTCGTGTACAACATGAAAGACATGAAGAAAAAATGCACGAAACGGTAGAAGAATATCATGAAAAATATGGCTTAAATAAAAAAAGAGTACAAGCCATGAAAGATAGCGCCATTATCATGCACCCAGCACCATTTAATCGAAATGTAGAAATTGCAGATGATGTAGTAGAATGTGAAAAATCTCGCATTTTTAAGCAAGTACAAAATGGCGTATTTATAAGAATGGCACTAATTTATATGGTTTTGGATGATACTTCGAAGAAATAACGATTAAAAGGCCCCTTTACTTAAGGGGGCTGTCAGCGAAGCTGAATGGGGGATTTTAGTTACAATTTTAGGAGAAAATGTATAAAAACTACTTGTACAAAAATAATATCTATGATATATTTTTATATAGATATTTGAAAAATCCAGAGGTATAAGATAGAAAAAAGTCTAGTATGCCTTAAAAGCGAAGCAAGAAAGGGATGGGATTTTTATGGAAAATGAAGCAATGGATAAAGATAAAAAAACCATTTTAATTGTAGATGATGAACAACACATTGTAGACATCTTAGTTTATAATCTACAAAAAGAAGGATATAATACCTTACAAGCAAATGACGGATTAACAGCAGTGGATATTGCTCTTAGCAAAAAGCCGGATTTAATTTTGCTAGACATTATGCTTCCAAAAATGGATGGACTAGCGGTTTGTAAACGAATTCGTCACACCCTAAATGTGCCAATTTTAATGTTAACCGCAAAAGATGAGGAAATTGATAAAATTCTAGGGTTAGAATTAGGAGCAGACGATTATGTAACAAAACCATTTAGTGTAAGAGAATTAATGGCAAGAATTAAAGCCAATTTAAGAAAAGCAGAAGTATCACTAGAAGAAGTAGAAGAAAAAACAGAAATGGCAAATAAGATTGTAGTAGGAGATTTAACCCTAGATTTAGATAAATTTGAAGTACAAGTAAAAGGAGAGGTAGTAGACTTAACCTTACGCGAATTTGAAGTATTAAAATATTTAGCAAGTCAACCAGGGCAAGTCATTACAAGAGAAGTATTACTAGAAAAAGTATGGGGCTATGAATATTATGGAGATATTCGAACCGTGGATGTAACCGTAAGAAGAATTCGTGAAAAAATCGAAAAAGACACCTCAGCTCCAAAAATACTAATCACCAAAAGAGGAGTTGGCTATTACATTTCCGCAAGATAAAAAAATAAAAACAAATAAAAGTCAGAAATCAGGTAACCATTCTGATTTCTGTCTTTTTCGTAACACAGGTTGAAGGGGCGATTGAAATCGCCCTCCATATTGCAAAAATTCAAAAATGTGCCGGTAGGGGTTGCATACCATGCAGGCCCCTAAGGGATAAAATTTTGATATTACACAAAAAGGGGATTAACATGGTAAAAAATGTACAATTAAAAATTATATTAATTTTTACAGTATTAACCATTCTTTTAATTACAGGAATTAGCACCTATTTTCTACACCAGTTACAAGACATTAACTCACAAATCGTGCAAGAAGCAAATAAAGAACAATTAGCAAGTGAAACGAGTGATATTGTAAAACAAGGTACTTGGTTTATGATTTATGCGATTGTTGGTTTTTGCTTAATTGCTACGGTTGTTTTTGGCTTTATTACCGCAAAAGTAACAAAACCCATTAACAAATTAATCAGTAGTGCCAAACGCATTGCAGCAGGAGAAGAAGTAGAAATTAAAAAGGTAGGACAAAAAGAAGATAAACAAGTAAATGAATTAGTAGACGCATTTGGATTAATGACCAGTGAACTAAAAGAAAACTTAAACGAAGTATCCAGACAAAAAAATCAAATTGAAACTATTTTACTACATATGACTGATGGGATTATTGCTTTTAATATGGAAGGAAAAATCATCTTAGTAAACCCAGCAGCAACAAGGTTATTACGAATTATGCCAGAAGAAGAAACCTTTGAAAAAATCTTCGAAAAGCTAAACATCGAAATCAATATGGAAAAGATTATTTACTTAGACAACTGGACTTCCTCCGAAGAAAGGGTAACCCTAGGAGATACCAACATCAATCTATTTTTTGCACCACTTAAAAATGAAAACGAAACCCCAGCAGGAGTTATGGTAGTAATACAAGACATTACCGAGCATGTAAAACTAGACAACATGAGAAAAGAATTTGTAGCCGATGTATCGCATGAACTAAAAACACCAATTACCTCTATTATGGGGTATGCCGATACTTTACTAGAAGGAGAATACGACAAACAAACACAAGACAAATTCTTAAGCGTAATTGCATCAGAGGCAAGAAGAATGGCGAAATTAGTAACCGACCTTTTGGCACTATCTAGGTTCGATAATAACCAAATTAAACAAGAAAAAGAGGAATTTGATTTAGGAGAACTCGTAAAAAAATGCCAAGAAAGAGTACAACCACAAATTAAACAAAAACGCCACCAAGTAGAATGTTTTGTAACCGCCAATGTACCACCAGTATATGCTGATAAAGACGGAATTTCGAGAGTCATTCTAAATGTGTTAACCAATAGTATCAAATACACAGGGGAAGAAGGGCATATTAAAATATACGTAGGTTTTGTATACAACGATGCCTACATTAAAGTGATTGATAATGGGCTAGGCATTCCAGAAGAAGACCTATCTAGAATTTTTGAAAGGTTTTACCGTGTCGATAAAGCCCGTACAAGAGAAATGGGAGGAACTGGATTAGGTTTATCGATTGCCAAAGAAATATTAGACAGAAATGGTGGCAGTATCGATATAAAAAGCGAACAAGGACAAGGCACTGAGGTTGTAATCCGAATACCAACAAAATGATAAATAGGGGCGAAATTCATTTTCGCACAGACAAAAATAACCGAATTGCATGTAGGGGTCGATGCCCACATCGACCCGCAAATAACGCCAAAATTAGGAGGATATAAAATGAACGAAGAGGGAAAATGGAGTAAAAAAGAAATATTAGAATGGGTGTATTGCATTGTGATTGCTGTTGTATTAGCCTTGCTAGTACGCTATTTCGTTGGTACTCCAACCATTGTACAACAACCCTCTATGTACCCAACCCTAAAACCAGGTGAGCGTCTTATCCTAAACCGAACCGTAAGAACCATAAAGAAAATGCCAAGCCGTGGCGATATTGTTACTTTCGAGGCACCAAGCAAAGGCTATGTATCACCAGTCGAAGCAAACCTAAAAAATCCAATTGCTACCTATGATTATAAAATAAAAGGGGTATTTAGCAAACTTCGTTACTATGTACTAGAAATTGGAAAAACTAGCTACATTAAACGTGTTATAGGGCTTCCCGGCGAACATATCAAAATTGAAAACGGAAAAGTCTATATAAACGGAGAAGAACTAGACGAACCCTATCTAGGAGACAGCGTAAAAACCGAATCCCTAGAAGGCGTATTTACCGACATCATTGTTCCACAAAATACCGTATTCGTCATGGGAGATAACCGCCCACAGAGCACAGACTCCAGAAGATTTGGCTGTATCCCCCTAGAAAAAATCGAAAGCAAAGTATGGATTCGTTTCTGGCCATTTGATTTGTTTGGTGGTGTAGAATAAAAAATATATTGAAAAATAAATAAAAATGCGGTATAATGCAATAGAAGATTAAGAATAAAGGAAATAAGAAACATGGCTTTTGAAAATTTGGTAGGAAATGAAGAGGTAAAAAAATTACTTGTTTCTATGGTGGAGCAAAGGAAAATAACACATGGCTATTTGTTTGTAGGACCAAGTGGAATAGGGAAAACCTTATTTGCAAAAGAGTTTGCAAAAATGATTTTATGCGAGAAACAAAACGCATGTGGTAAATGCAAATCTTGTTTGCAATTAGAAGAGGACAATCAGCCAGATTTTGTTTTGATAAAACCAGAAGAAGGAAAAATTAAAATTGAACAAATAAGACGGAATGCAAGCAAAAATTCTAGAAAAGCCAATTATTTCTACTAAAAAAGTATATATCCTAAAAGATGCAGACACGATGACAAAAGAAGCAGGAAATTGTTTATTAAAAACACTAGAAGAGCCACCAGAGTATGTTACCATTATTCTGATTGCGAGTAATGAAAGTGCATTACTAAATACCATTCGTTCTCGTTTAATGAAAGTGGTATTTCGAAAAATAGAAGATATGACCTTACAAGAGTTTCTACAAAGAAATCATATGCTACAAGACCTAACAAAGGAGCGTTTGCAAGCCTTTAACGGGAGCATTGAAAGGGCACAAAAGATAGAACAAAAAAAAGAAATCTATGAGGAAATACAAAACATTTTTGGAAACATAGAGAATTACCAATTACTAGACATTATTCACCAATTAGAAGTTTTGTACCAAAACAAAGAAATCATAGAAGACCTACTTGATTATATTACCATTTTATTCATGCAAAAAGCAAAAACAAATGCCAAATATATTACCTATATAGAAACCATAGAAGAAGTAAAGAAAAATCTAAAATTGAATGGCAATTACGATATGTGTATCGATAAAATGCTATTTAGCATATGGGAGGAATCAGTTTGAAAGAAATTATAGGAGTTCGTTTTAAAAGGCCTGGAAAAATTTATTTTTTTGACCCAAAACATTATAAACTAAAAAAGGGACAACATGTTATTGTAGAAACAGCAATGGGGCAAGAGTTTGCAGAAGTAATAATAGAAAATAAATTACTTCCAGAAGAAAAAATAGAAAACGATTTAAAGCCAATTATAAGAGTAGCAGGCTACAAAGATTATAAACATCATGAGGAAAATAAAAAGCAAGAAAAAGAGGCATTTCGTATTTGTGAAGAGCAAATAAAAAAGCACAAACTCGCAATGAATTTAACCGATGTGGAATATAAATTTGATAATAGCAAAGTCTTATTTTATTTTACTGCAGATGGTAGAATCGATTTTCGCGAACTTGTAAAAGACTTAGCTGCTATTTTTAAAACCAGAATTGAACTTCGCCAAATTGGAGTAAGAGATGAAGTAAAACGAATTGGCGGAAACGGTATGTGTGGAAGACAATTATGTTGTACGACTTTTTTACCAAACTTTGAAACCGTATCGATTAAAATGGCAAAAGAACAAAACATTTCGCTAAATCCATCCAAAATATCGGGTAATTGTGGAAGATTAATGTGCTGCCTAAAATACGAAGAAGAGGCATATTTAGATAAATTAAAACACTTACCAAAAGTAGGCGCCATCGTAAAATCCAAAGAAGATGGAGAAGGAATTGTTGATTCGGTAGAGGTATTAAAAGAAAAAATAAGAGTAAAATTTAAAGATAAAGAGGGCTTTTATTACAAAAAATTAGAAGTAAAAGACTTAAAAATTATAAAAGATGTAGAAGACAAAGACGATATAGAAGGAGTAGACAAAGAAGAACTAAAAGAACTTCGAAAATTAGAAAAATTAGAAGAAGAAGACAAGAAAAATCAGGCACAAGATATGTAAAGTTGTTTTAAATATTGTAACATAGTAATATATATAGTAAAAAAGGAGGGAATCGATATGGCATATAAAATAACAGAGGCTTGCATCAGTTGTGGAGCATGTGCAGCAAACTGCCCAGTAGAATGCATAAAACAAGGAGAAGAAAGATACGAAATAGACCAAGATGCATGCATTGGATGCGGAACATGTAAAGATACATGCCCAGTAGACGCACCAGTAAGCGAAGAGGAGTAAAATTGGTGTGTTGAAATAAGCTAATATAAAAAAGGGGACTAAGTGTAAAAACTTAGTCCTAATACATTTTTAAGGTATCTTCAATCACATATTTAATACAAGTTAGGTCATCATTTTCTTCTTGAACATCAAAAGAATAATGATTGGCTTTATCTTTTAGTACATTAATGATGATTTTACCCAATGGCTTCATTGGAAAACACCTCCTTTATCATTTGTAACTTAAATAGAATATCATACAAATAATTTGAAGCATAAAAAGGGTGAATAAAACGGAAAAGAAAAAGTCGATTTTTGCTAGAGAATAGCGGGTTTTACATACAAGTAAAAGTGAAAAAACAGATAAATTGGAGAATTTTAGAAGAAATCGTAGCCAAAAATAGTATTTCATGATATAGTGTAACAAGAAAAAGGAAAGGGGAGGAAAAATAGATGAAAAGAATATTAAAATCAATCATATTAGTTGTAGTTTCTGTTTTTTTGCTATTAGGATTAACAGGATGTGCCAATATCAATTATGAAATCAAATTAGAAAAAGACGGAAGTGGGGAAATATCCTATATTATGGGGTATGATAAAAATTTTCTAAATAGTATGCAAGTTTCATTAGAAGATTTAAAAGGAAGTAATTCGTTTGATGACATGAAAGAAGAAGCAAGTAAAGAGGGTTATACGATTGAAGAATATGAGGACAATACGACTTATGGCTTTAAAGCCTACAAGCATGTAGAAAATATTCAAAACGAATTTAAAGTAATGGAAGATAGTACCGAAGAAGATGCCATTCGTTTTGAAAAAAGCTTTTTTAAAACAAGCTTCTCACAAAAGGCAAGCTTAGATTTAGCAGATTTATCAGGGGAAGGACAAGCACAAGATGCCTTAACTTCAGCCGTAATGGGGCAAATGAAAATTAGTTATAAATTAGTATTACCATTTGCTGCAGGCGAAAATAATGCAAGTAATGTATCGGAAGATGGAAAAACACTAGAATGGACACTAAAAGCAGGACAAGTAAATGAGATTAATTTTGTAGCAGAACAAACCAACCTAATCAATATTGCAATTATAGCTGGAGCGGTTATCCTAGTTCTTGTTTTAATCCTTGTCATTGCATCTCACGGAAAAAACAAAAAGAATTCATAAAAATACGGTAGCAGAGTTGTAAGATATTAAAAAATAAAGTATAATAAGAACATCCTTTTCTTAAAAGGAAATCTTTTTGAAAGGGGTGAAGCAATATGACTAATGCAGAACTAATTTTGAAGTTAGTTGAAATGCTTATTGAATCTGAAAAGAAACAAGAAGCACAAGCTAATGTACAAAATAGCCAAAGCAAAGATTAGTACATAGCTAATCAATAAAGGGATAGTAACTTCCATTTGCTATTCCTTTATTTTTGTGAAAAAACAAAAGAGATGCCTTCTTCCATTGCATCTCTTCTAACTATATGACTTTTGCAGAACTTTAGTCAAATTTAAGCTACTTATATTGTACTACTTAAAACTGAAATTGTCAAACAAAAAAATCAAAATTCTAATACAAGTAAGTGGCAAATCCACTTACTTAGGCTATTTATTCGTAATCTCTTCTAAATCCAAAAGCTCTTGCCATCTTTGGTCTACTTCTTTTTGGAATTCTTCTATCATCCATTCATTTCCTGGTTTAAACATGTGTTTAAAACGTTTTTGTGTTTTTAAAAATTCTTCAATTGGTAGTTTTTTGGCTGGTTTGTAGTTTACTTTGTACACACCGTCTACTACTTCATATAAAGGCCAGTAGCAGGTTTCAACGGCTAGTTTGTTTATTTTCATTAAATCTTCGGTAGGGTATCCCCAACCTCTTGGGCATGGTGCGAGAATATTTAGGAAACATGGTCCCTCAGTGTAGATTGCTTTTTCGGATTTTTCATATAAATCTTTAAAATTATTTAGGGCAATGGTTTGGGCAACATATGGTAAATGATGTCCTACCATAATTTTTGCTAAATCTTTTCTGGATTGCATTTTTCCAGGAATGACACTTCCAGCAGGGGTTGTTGTGGTATCAGCAAATTTTGGCGTTGCACTAGAACGTTGAATTCCTGTATTCATATAAGCACCATTATCATAACATACATATACCATGTCATGCCCTCTTTCCATTGCTCCTGAAAGAGATTGTAGACCAATATCATAAGTTCCACCATCTCCACCAAAAGCAATAAATTTGGTATGAACATCTTCGGGTAATTTTCCTTGTTTTTTCATGGAATTATAGGCAGCTTCTACACCAGATAGGGTTGCTGCTGCATTTTCAAATGCAGTATGAACAAAAGAATCAGTCCAAGCGGTGTATGGGTAAATAAAGGTAGAAACCTCCATACATCCTGTGGCACCAGCAATAACAGCATGATCTTCTTCTTTTAGGGCACGTAGTATCATTCTAGCAACTGGTGGGGCACCACAACCTGCACACATTCTATGCCCGTGAAGTAAATCTGGATGCTTTATTTGCTACAATTTCTTTTACATTATATGCCATAAATTTTCACTCCTTTCTAACCTCTTAATCCCATATAGCGATATGGATTTTCTATTTTACCAGTGTTTGCAATTTCCTCTAAATCGTGGAATACTGCTTCAATTTCATCGGCTTTGGTATCTCTTCCACCAATACCATAAATGTAGTTTACACATGGTACTTGTTTGTTATTTACATACATACCAGAGGTAACATCTGTATATAGGGCACCACCAATGGCATTTAGCGAATCTGCTTTATCCAAAACAGCAATTGCTTTTAGGTGAGCCAAAGCGTTTGCTATATCTTCTGCTGGGAAAGGACGAAACACACGTACTTTTAAAAGACCTGCTTTTATTCCTTTTTTACGTAGGGCATCTACTACAAATTTTGTGGTTCCTGCGGTGGAGTTCATACAAACAATTGCAATTTCAGCATCGTCTAATTTGTATTCTTCAAAGAAAGAGTAGTGTCTTCCGGTCATTTCCTCAAATTTAGAAGATACATCTAATATGACTTGTTTGGCATGACGCATCGCTTCTGCTTGTTGAGCTTTATGCTCGAAAAGGTAAGCTTGTAAATCAAGTGGTCCCATGGCAATTGGCTCTTTTTCATTTAATAGATAATGTTCAGGAGTGTATTTACCAACAAATTCTTTTACTTTATCATCTTCAATTAATTCAATATTTTCAATTGAATGAGAAGTAATAAATCCATCTTGACATACCATTAAAGGAAGCAATACATCTTTATGTTCTGCAATTTGATGAGCCATAATTAAATTATCATAGGCTTCTTGGTTATTTTCAGAAAATAGCATAATCCAACCAGCATCACGAACCCCCATGGCGTCGGAATGGTCATTATGAATATTTAATGGACCAGATACGGCACGGTTTACTAAGCTCATAACAATAGGAAGTCTCATACTAGAAGCAATATAAATCATTTCCCACATATAAGATAACCCATTTGCAGAAGTAGCGGTCATAGCTCTTCCACCTGCTGCTTCAGCACCAACACAGGCACTCATGGCACTATGTTCACTTTCTACGGCAACAAATTCGGTATCTACAGCACCGTTATTTACAAAGGTAGAAAAGTATTGAGGAATTTCAGTAGAGGGGGTAATTGGAAAAGCGGCTACGACATCTGGGTTAATTTGTTTCATGGCAATGGCTGCTGCTTCATTACCACTTAAACGTTCACGAATACTCATTTTACATCCCCCTCCTCTTTCATTTCGATCGCACCAAAAGGACATACTTTGGCACAAACGCCACATCCTTTGCAGTAATCGTAATTAAAATTTTCTCTTTTTTGGTCGGAATTAACGGGGATGGCATTATCTGGGCAAACTGGGAAGCATAGTCCGCATTGCTTGCATTTTTCACTTAAAAAAACAGGACGGATACTTCTCCAATCACCGGTTTTAAATTCTCTTGCATTTCCCGCTTCATAAATATTTCCGCCAATGGTTAAGTCTTGCCAAGGGGTATTTTTGTTTATTTTACATTCAGACATAATTTTCTCCTTTCTTTCTTAATACGAAATTTTTAGAATTTCTTTGTGATTTTCACTAATTTGAAATTCTTACATGCGTTTTTTAAATTTTACGAACTTCTTGTAAAGCAATTTCTAATGCTTTCATATTTGGTTCAATTACTTCTGGTTTTTTGGCAAATTTATGTTTAAAAGAACCTTTCATATCATCTAATAATTCTTGGTCGGTCATCACACCACTTACCTTTACAATAGCTGCAAGCATTGGTGTATTTGGGAAATACTTACCAAGTGTTTCCATAGATACTTTTCTGGCATCAATGGTGTAAATATTACCAGCATATCCTTTTAATACTTTTTTTAAATATGCTTCGTCTTTGGTTGTGTTAATAATGACAGCACCAGTTTCTTTTAGACCTGCCGTTACATCTACCGATTCTAATAAAGTGTCATCAACAACGACCACATAATCTGGCTCATAAATGTTACTATGAATGGTAATTGGCTGGTTACTAATACGGTTATAGGCAGTAATCGGAGCACCCATTCTTTCTGGACCATATTCTGGAAAACCTTGAATATATTTCCCAGTATTAAAGGCTGCATCTGCTAATAATAAAGAAGCGGTTTTTGCACCCTGTCCACCTCTACCATGCCATCTGATTTCAATTAAGTCCTTCATTTACTAAAAACCTCCTTTTTTAAATCTTACCGTCTCATTTCTATGTATATATTTTCTAAAACAAGTATATGCTTAAAAACAATGGATGTCAAGAAAAAATGTGTACGATGTGGTCAAAAAATTTGCCTACTAAAATTTTATACTAAGGGTCAAAAATATAGGATAGGGAACATATAAAATATATTTTAAATAATAGGAGAATAATTATGGGATGCATAATTACGGGTTGCATATCATGCAACCCGTAATTATCAAATGATAAAATAAAATCAAAACTACAAAATAAAACCCGCCCATTGCGAAAAATAAGAAAATAAGATACAATAATTCCAAAGGAGAGCATGAATGGAGATAGAGAAAATTGCGAAAATAATTAGAGAAAATGGTGGTACCTTATATTTAGTAGGAGGTGCCATTCGTGATGAAATCATTGGAAAAACGGTTTATGATAGGGATTATTGTGTAACTGGAATAACAAAGGAAATGTTTATAAGCTTATTTCCAAAAGCAAAAGTATTAGGGAAAAGCTTTGAAGTGTTTGAAATAGAGCATAATCAATTTGCTCTAGCTAGGCGTGAGCAAAAAAGTGGGATTCGGTCATAAAGAGTTTGAAATTGAGACAGGAAAAGAAATTACGATAGAGGAGGATTTGGCAAGAAGAGATATTACGATTAATGCGATTGCGAAAGATGTGCTAACAGGGGAAGTGATAGACCCATTTGGAGGAAGAAACGATATTGAAAATAAAATCATAAGAAAGACAACTTCTCATTTTAAAGAAGACCCACTTCGTGTGTACCGAGTGGCAAGAATTGCGGCTCAGCTTGAATTTATGGTAGATGAGGAAACCATAAAGGAAATGGAAACACTAAAACCAGAGCTTTTATCTTTATCCAAAGAAAGAGTCTTTGTGGAATTTCGAAAAGCATTGGAAAGCAACAAACCTTCTATCTTTTTTGAGGTCTTAAGAAAGGCAAATGTGTTAGAGGTTCATTTTAAAGAAATACAGGAGTTGATTGGAGCCTTACAACCAAAAGAGTATCACCCAGAAGGAGATGCTTTTGAACATACTATGAAGGTAGTCGATAAGTCCGTAGAATTCACTTCGGATTTAAGGATTCGCTTTAGTTGCTTAGTACACGACCTTGGGAAAGGGGTGACACCAAAAGAAATGTACCCACATCATTATGGGCATGATGTAAAAGGGGTCGAATTAGTAGGAAGCCTTGGTAATCGAGTTAGAGTACCAAATTTGTGGAAGGCATATGGAAAAGTGGCGGCAAGGGAACATATGAAAGGCGGAATTTTTTGGGAGATGTCGCCTGCTAAAAAAGTGCAATTTATTGAAAGAGTCGCAAAAACAAAATTAGGGTTAGACGGTTTGCAAATTGTGGTAATGGCAGACAAATGTAGTACACGTGATACGAAATTAGAGGATATTTCCTTTGTGGATTTAGGGAAAGAATGTTTAAATGCAGTTAATGGGAAGACAATAAAAGAAAAAAATCCAGAATTAATCGGGGAAAAATTTAAAGAAAAATTACATAATGAGCGAGTTAGTTGGATGAAACAAGAAATGTAGAAAAATAGATAAATGTCTTGAATAAAATGATAGGGTAAGTTATAATAGAAATAACTCAAATTAGGAGGAAAGCCAATGAAAAAGATAAAAGGACAAAAAGGTTCAGTTACCCTGTTTGTATTAGTGGCAATGTTGTTTTTTGTACTATTTTTATCAGGTTTATACATGATGAACAGTTCAAAAGAGCAAACTGGAATTAGTGAAACAAAGAGAATTAAAGAGATTTACGAAAAGGATATAGAATTAATAGATGACCAATATGAAACAATAAATATGGAAGTAAGTAAAGAAATAGTGAAAAAATTGAAAGTGGGAGATTATATAAAATATGATACAGGAGTAAGCACAGTAGGAGAAAATGGAGTAATTGTATGTAGGGTGCTATATGTAGCCAATTCGGAATACGGATTGCAAATTATATCGGATAAAAATGTAGGATCTGATATTACATTAGGAGGAGATATATGGGAAGAAGGAAAAACAGCATATAATGAAGCAATTGAAACTCTAAATAACGAAGCAGAGAAATATGTAAACACAGAATATGCTTATGATGGGAGATGTGTAGGAAGCATACCAACAGTAAAAAATGGAATGTTTGTGAATAAAAATAAAGTAAGGGATAGTGAAGGAAATATACTAGACACATTAGATACTGTATCGATACCAGAAGCATATATAATGCCAACTGGATGGTTAAGTCGAAATACAGGATGTTATAATGCTGATATGAATTATGTAATAGATAAAACAGTATTAGAAGAAACAAAAATATTGAAAACAGGAGAAGATTATTGGTTAGCATCTCGTGATATATATTCAGTTTCACCTGATGTATATTTTCTTATACGCATTGTGGTTGCAAGTGGCAACTTGGCTAATGATGCTATGTGCCGTGTACATGCTGGAGGAGCAGCAGTCGGAAATGTGACAAAATATGGTCTTCGTCCTTGTATTTCTCTAAAATCTGATATCATTAGGATAACAGGCGGAGATGGATTAAGCGAAAATACTGCATATGTAATTGGAAAATGAAATTAATGTAAATAGGAAACATTTATTATTTTCTTGTAAAAGGTTAATAGAAATTGGGATTTAAATAAAAAATGGTACTTTACAGAAAAAATCACATATGGTACAATAGTAGACGAAAAGAATATAAATATATTCTTTTCGTTATTTTTACCTATTAGAAGGTGATGAAAATGTTAAAATTTACAAAAATGCAAGGGCTAGGGAATGACTATGTCTATATGGACTGTACCAAAAGTGGAGTACCAGACGATGTCGTATCCTTAGCTCAATTTGTTAGTAACCGACATTTTGGAGTCGGTTCGGATGGTCTTATTTTAGTTTGTGCAAGTAAAACTTGCGACTTCAAAATGAGAATGTTTAATGCGGATGGGTCGGAGGCCGAGATGTGTGGAAATGGCATAAGGTGTGTTGGAAAGTTTGTTTATGACAAAGGACTAACAGACAAAACAGACCTTAGTATCGAAACCTTGGCTGGGGTAAAAAAGCTAAAATTGCAAACAAAAGAGGGAAAGGTAACTTCCATAGAGGTGGATATGGGAGAGCCAATTTTAGAACCAAGCCGTATTCCAGTGCTAGCGCAGGGAAGTCCTGTTACGAATTTAGCTTTACAAGTAGAGAAAAGAGAATTTAAGCTTACCTGTGTATCAATGGGAAATCCGCATGCGGTTACCATAGTAGAAAATGTAAAAGATTTTGATGTTAAAAAGTATGGAAGTAAATTAGAAATCGATTCCCATTTTCCAGAAAAAGCAAACATTGAATTTGCAAAAATAATTGACAAAAACACCATTGAAATGCGAGTTTGGGAACGAGGTTCTGGAGAAACTTTCGCTTGTGGAACAGGAGCATGTGCCACAGCAGTTGCTTGCTATTTAAATGGCTTTACAAACGAAGAAGTAACCGTCAAGCTATTAGGAGGAGATTTACACATAAAATGGAATAAACAGAATAATCATATCTATATGACAGGCCCAGCAGTTACCGTATTTGAGGGGGAATTGATATATGATAACCATTAATGAAAATTATTTAAAATTACAAGATAGTTACCTTTTTTCTACCATTGCCAAAAGGATAGAGAAATTTACCAAAGAACATCCAGATAAAAAAATCATCAAACTAGGAATTGGAGATGTAACTTTGCCAATTGCACCAGTTGTAGGAGAAGCGATAAAAAAAGCAACCGAAGAAATGCTTAAAAAGGAAACCTTTCGTGGTTATGGTCCAGAGCAAGGGTATGATTTTTTACGAGAAAAAATTGCAAAATACGATTATGAAGCTTTAGGAGTTACCATAGAAACAGATGAAATTTTTGTATCGGATGGAGCAAAATGTGATACCGGAAATATAGGAGAAATTTTTGGGCAGGATAATGTAATTGCCATAACCGATCCAGTATATCCAGTCTACTTAGATACGAACATCATGGCAGGAAGAACCGGAGAATATAATGAAAAAACGGCTAAATTTGAAAATGTAGCCTATTTACCAACAACTGCAAAAAACAACTTTATTCCAGAGTTACCAACGAAAAAAGTAGACATGATTTACCTATGTTTTCCCAATAACCCAACAGGAACTGTCCTTACCAAAGAGGAACTTGCAAGATGGGTAACATATGCCAAAGAAAACAAAGCCATTATTCTATTCGATGGAGCTTATGAAGCCTTTATTACCGAAGAAGGAATTCCTCATAGTATCTACGAAATAGAAGGAGCAAAAGAAGTGGCAATCGAATTTCGAAGTTTTTCGAAAACCGCAGGATTTACGGGAGTAAGATGTGCCTATACGGTGGTTCCAAAAGAACTAAAAGCCTATACCAAAGAAGGAAAAGAAATTAGCTTAAATCAACTTTGGAACCGTAGACAATGCACTAAATTTAATGGAGTGCCATACATCATGCAAAGAGCAGCTGAAGCTATCTATTCCGAGGAAGGACAAAAACAAATCAAACAAAACATTGCTTATTACCAAGAAAACGCAAAACTGATTGTAGAAGGGCTACAAAAAGCAGGCTACACCGTATTTGGAGGGAAAAATGCCCCATACATCTGGCTTCGTGTACCAGAAAGCTACACCTCATGGGAATTCTTCGATTACCTATTAGAAAAGGCAAATGTAGTAGGAACCCCAGGTTCCGGTTTTGGACCAAGCGGAGAAGGCTATTTTCGATTAACCGCATTCGGTTCAAGAGAAAATACGATAGAAGCAATGGAACGAATTCTTAAATATTCATAGAAATAATATAGGAAAATATAAAGTAAAGGAAGAGTCTTACTAAGGATTGTTTTCATTTATGAAGTTAAAAATGGATAGCCGAAATAGTTTGTATTTGCATAATGCATTCCATCATCAGGAGAAGATAAAAGAAAAGTTGAAAAATTTTTATTAGAAACATCTAGTGTAACATCAACTGAAAAATAGTTTCCTTCCAGATAAGCTACATTCCAAGCGTGCAAATAATAGGAATCTGTTTTTCTATCATATAAATCTCCTACCACATAAAGGACATCTAAGTTAGCAAGGTCACAGAGATACTTAAAAGAATAAGCAAAACCAAAACATACAGAATAACCATTCATAATGGTACCATATGCTGTTGTTGTATTTGGTAAACAAAGGGTATTATAAATCGCATTTTGAATAATCCAATTATGAATTTGTGTTAATTTTTCAAGTTCAGTAGAGCCTATCGTAAAAGTTGTGTAAATCGGATTTCCTTCCAAATGATAACAAAACT
>CANSMW010000011.1 GCA_947648215.1 uncultured Clostridium sp.
TATATGCACTTACGGCTTTTCTTTGTCCTGCTGTATTGGTGTAGTATATTTTTAAAGTGCTTCTGTCTAACGTAATGGCATTATCTACACTTAGTGTGACTACTCCATTATTTAGCCCTAATTCTGGATAGTTTGTGTTGTTGGTGTTTCTTACCTCTCCTTTTACTTTTATTTTCCCGTTTTTTAGGTATTGGTTATTGTATGTGTCGATTGCTTCATACCTTAAGCTTGATGTGTAGGTTGGAGCAATTAGGTCATTTACAATGTTAAAGCCATTTATACTTGTTTTATATCCTGTTACGTTGTTTTGACTTACACTATATTGATATGCCCCTCCTGTTGTTGTATCATAGGTTTGTACATCATTAAATGTATAGTTGGCATTTCCTACTACTTGTTTTGGTGCTGGCACTGCTGTTACTACTCCTGTTGTTGGTGTTCTTGCTAAGGTTACCGTTACATTTTCTGGTCTTGCTCCATAACGGTTATTTTCATCATTCCATGTTACACTTCCATTTATATTATGGGTTATTAGGTTCCATTGGGCATATAAATTGACTACTCCATTATAGGTTGTTGTTAAATTTATAACGCCTTGTTGATTACTATATGCTGCACCTGTTCCATTAGGATTGGTGTTCCAGTTTCTAAAAGCATAACCCGTCCTTGCAAAACCGATTATTATTTAACGCCTGATTAATACCATATGTATGCGTACTATTACCTGTGCTTCCAAATGTCGCTCCATTACCATTGTATACAACTGTATAGGGGTTTGCATATGTTTCTAATCTTGTTCCACATCTTTGACAGTTTTTAATGTGATATCCTGGTACACTCGTATAATCATATGCACCAGGTATAATATGGCCAAGTGCTGGAATTACTGCTGTGTCCGTTATTCCACATCTTGAACATGTTCGTACTTGAGACCCATTTTGTGTACATGTTGCTTGGCTTGTAACAACATAATTTCCAAATGCATGGGAGTCATAATTATGTGGTTGTGTACAAGTTCCTGGGTTTGTTCCATAATATCTATGTCCACATATGGTACAATCATAATAATCTGTCGTTCTACCATTACAAGGACCAAACGATTGTGCTATTGTTTGCTCACACTTATAACAAGTTGCACCAACGTCATTATATGTATTAAATAAATGTTTCCCTCCTCCTGCTGGACATTCTAGTGGCATTTTTCCTGGTGCCAATGTATCATCTGATGTTTCCGTTGCCTCTTTTCCACACTCATTACATTTATATTGATATGTTCTATATCTAATAATTCTACCACAACCTAAACAAATTGAATCAGAATATACCCATGTTCCATTATTTCCTGTAAATACTTCTCCATATTCATTATATCTAGTCCAAAGTGGTGCATATTCATTGCCATCTAAATGCGTCTCAAATCTATGCCCATTATGTCTTGGACCCGCTACTTCAACAGGATCCCAACTACCTGTAATAACGTAATCTGTAGAACCACAGACTCCTGAACCGGCATATACAACGCTACCACCACAATAACTTGTACATACCGCAGCTTCACTAGTAGATTGTAAACCTAGTAAATTAACATCGTATGGTAAGACGGATAATACATTAAAAAGTATTATGATAATTAATATACTGTTTATTATTTTTCTTCCCATAAAGATTCCCTTCTTTATCTTATTGTTATTTTATACTTATTATATATATCCTATTTTTCCTTGTAAATGGTGCTTTTTTCCTATTATCTACAAACTTGCTTTTTAATATTACGGAAACTCATATCTTCCGTTTTATTACATTTCTTTTACATTTTGTTATCATTTTTGCAATTTTTCCTGTTTTTTCTTTCTTTTTCTTTTTCAATACTCTTCCTTTCCCTTGTTTCCGTATGTTTATACCAATAGAAATAGTCCCTTTACGTTCCATCTTGAAACGTAAAGGGACATCTCGTATTCTTTTAATCTCCTGCAGTATATTTCATCGCCCAAAATCCTGTTAATTCTTTTCCATTAAAGGTAAAAGCTTCTGGTATTTCATATCCAATATCTACATTGGTTGATGTTTTTTCTATAAATCTTACTTCTGTTCTTCCACTAACTGGTTGTTTGTGTTGACTATTGGTTATTTTAAATTCGTATCTTGGTATCCATGTATAATAAGTAGTTTTCCCATCTGCTTTTACTACTATATTAGCCCATTTACTTTTACTGTAATCATACCAACCACTTGGCATATTACTTGCATCATTTTCTATTTTATCTCCTATTGTTTCATTTCCGTCATCATCATATAACACATAATATGTGTTTTCTTTGTTAAATCCTATTAGCTCTGGTTTGTTTGCATCAATTGTACTTATCTGTTTTACAATGGTTCCTACTAGTTCATCAGAAGTATCTCTTATTTCTACTAATATTGTATATTTTTGGTTACTGCTTAATTTGTCATATTCAAAGTTTTCTTCTGCTGTTTGTTTTTCTACTTTATATTCTCCATTTATATAATATTTATATTTTTGCCCTGTTTGTACCATGGTTCCTGTTATGCCTTTTGTCGATATGCTATTATTAGTTGCTACCACTTCTGTATCAAATTTTGGTGCATATTCATCTCCTGCAGTATATTTCATTGCCCAGAAGCCTGTAAGTTCTTTTCCATTAAAGGTAAAGGCTTCTGGTATTGTATAGCCATTTGCTACTTCTTTTGATGTTCCGCTTATAAAACTTACTGTACTTCTCTCATTTTTTTGGTCCAATGTATAACTATATCTTGGTATCCATGTGTAATAGGTCTCTTGCCCGTCATTTCTTGTTACAATATTGGCCCATCTGCTTTCTCCATAGTCATACCAGTATTCTGGTACGCTCCCACTACTTAATGGGATAGTACTATGTTCTTTTCCATCATCATCATATGTAACGTAAAAGGTGGTGTCTTGATTAAATCCGCTTGTATCTGGCTTATTCACGATTGCCGGCGCATATGTTTTTGTCATGCTTCCTACTACTTCTCCTGCTTCGTTTAAACCTGTTATATTAATGGCATTATTTCCTTTTTTTATTCCTGTTAAATTGATTTGTTTGCTTGCTATATTATCTACTTCTGTTATTTGTTCTACTACATTTCCATTTAACGCCACCGTATATTTTACAATTTTGTTATTGTTTGTTATGGTTGTATTTTGTGTTATGTTTTTTAGGGTAATTACTCCTTTATTTACACTCATATCATAATTAATGGTGGTTGGTGTTGTAATATCGCTAGCAGTATATTTCATGGCCCAATATCCTGGTATTTCTTTTCCATTAAAGGTAAATGCTTCTGGTACTTGATACCCCATAGCTTCTAAGCCATTTTCTCCTAGCCATAAGGTTTCTACCCCATTTTCATCTTTATAGTTGTTATTACAATCGATAAATTTTACGTCTGTTCTTTCTCCTGGTAACAGTTTAAAACAATATCGTGGTATCCATACATAATAGTTTTCGGTTCCTCCGTCTTCTACGATAATATTTGCCCAATTTCTATTTTTGTAATCATACCAATTTTCACTTGGTTTTTTATCAATCCAATTTCCTGGTGTTAAATTTCCACTTTCCGTTACGTCTAAATATCTTGTTCGGTCAGATATAAAGCCTTTATCTAATTTTGGTGTACACAAGTATACTCCTTTTACCAATTCATAATCGCCATTTTTAACTTCAATTCCTTCTGGAGTTTCTATTTTTAGTATTTTTATCCCGATTTCTTTACACCACTTCTCTTGTATCTCATTGTTCTTTATCCTATTATCTGATACATAGTATATTTCACCTTTATATACAACTACATATTCCTTTGCTTGCTCTTTTATCTGATTAATTATTTCTTCTATCAATATTGTTATGTCAGACACTTCTATATCAGATGTCACTTCTTGTTCAATTGCAGTTTTTAATGGTTCTCCTGAATTTATATGTGTTGTATCTGAATTCATTGTTTCGGTTATTTGCCACGATACATATAAATCTACTTCATCTCTATATTGTCCCATCATTGTTTTAAACTTAGCCTCTTGTGTTCTTCCAATGATTCCATTATTATTGATCGCCATATTAATTACTATTCCTGCTAAAATGATTAGGATTATTATGATTACAATAAGAGCAATTAAAGTGATTCCCTTTTCTTTGTTCTTTCTCATTTATTTCTCCTCTTATATCATTTTTTATAATCCCTCTCCACACACTGCTACTCCTCGGCTATAATAAGGAAGTGGTTTTCCACTATAATTACCTCCTTGTGTAAAATAAAAATAGCCATAATATCCCCCTCGTACAAGATACTTCGGAGCACCACCATCTGGAAATGAAAGATCTGAACTACCTGCTGAATGCCAACCTTTACACCCTGGATATTTACTTGTTGCTGTTCCTAATGCATCTCCAGCTTTTTCTACATTTCTCTCATAAGAATCATAATATCTTCCGTCTATACCTGAAAACACCCTATCTTTTAGCCCTGCTGCAACATATTCCTCTTGATTTCCAGTATTTCCTTTCATCATTATTCCTGTTTTATTCCCTGTTGTTGAAGTGATAACTTTATCATTACTTGGGTTTCCATAGCCTGAAGCCGATAAGATTGCTATTGCTCCATATTCTGTGCTTTTCATCATGTGTACATCAATATTATTACTTTCTCCCGAAAAAGTTAAATCTGCATTTATGTTTTCTGACAAACCCATTCCATTATTGGTCTTTTCCATATTTCTAAATGCTTTTATCCAGTTTTCTGGCTCTTTATTTATAGTATATTGTGTACTCGGATTTGATTGTAGGGCTGCTTGTACATTATTGGTTCCTAGTAAAAATAGGATTCCTGTTATTATCATTGTTAATCCTACTCTTTTTAAATTTTTCATATGTTTCTCCTCTCTATTTTTTATGATACAACAAGGTTATTAATTATTATGTTTAGTCATGATTTCTTTTGTTTCTTTTTTATTTTATATAATTTACCTATTATTGTCAATATATTTTTTTATTTTGTATATATAAAAGTCCAACTTTTATTAAGTTGGACTTTTTTGTTCCTATTTTAGGATATTTCTTATATTTTAGTCTTGCAAATGATTTTTCTTACTCATTACGAATTTCTTGATTAGTATAATTCCTGCTAGTAGGATAACACCTACAATGGTTCCTAGTACATAGTAAACTTTGTTCTCTCCTGTTGGTGGTGTGATAATAATCTTTCCATCTGGTTCATATGGTACTCTTCTTCCCTGTGCCGTTATATCATCATATCTGCTTGCACCTGAGGTATCGTGTTCACGTGGTTGTTCTTCTAGGCTTTGGTTTCCTGGAATTGCTCCATGGTCATAACGACCAACGGTATTATCAATTTCTACAATTTCACTTAGGTTACTATAACTTAAATCATCTGCTGAACTTTCTGCTGAAAGTGTTTTCTTTAGGGTTAATGTTGCTGTGTTACTTTCTCCTGGTTTTAGACTCTTGGTAAGAGGATTTGAAGTGGTGGCTTTTAATACTGTGGTTTGTGTGCTTAAATCAACTAGTTTTGTATTATATTTTCCTTCTCCATTATTGATGAAGCTTGCATGTGATGTTGTTTGAATATCCTCTTTCTTTACTGCTTCCCATAATCCATTATTATCTGCTAAATCGAAGTTTAAGTTATTGGCAACATAATTGATTATGGTTTTTGCTTTTGTTTCGGCATTTTGGTCTTGTTCACTATTGTTGGTTACTGTAATATTGTATGTTACTTCTAATTTTGAACCACTTAATAGTTCATCGTCTAGGATAACATTAATTAATTCATCTTTATCATATTGCTTTGTTCTTCCTTGCTTGATCCATTGATAATTATTTCCATTATCAACAATTATTTCAATTTTGCCGTCGTTATTGTTTAATTCAAGTAAGGTTCTTCCATCACTTGCAATTACTTTTACATGAGCAATGTCTTGGTCAATACTTAATGCAGATCTTGGTCTTTCTACTACTCCAAAGTCGACTCCTCTAATCTTATATTCGTAATAGTCTTTTGTATCATTTGCTGCTTTTGTAGCATTTTGATTTCCTGTAATTTGCTTTTTGGTATTTTCAATTTCCACATTAATTTCTGGTGTATAAGCATACATGTAGTTTCTTCTTTCTAATTCATCCACAAGATTTCTATTTTTGTTTTTTACATCAACTGCTTCAACCATTGGTTGTGCTTGTGTATATTCATTAAAGTTTCTTGCTTCTGATTCTTCGTCTCTTAAAGTCTTTTGGTTAATATAGGCATTAAACACTTCTGCTTTATGGTTGATAATTTCTCTTCCTTGATATTCCCCTTTTGCATATTCTGTTACTTGTAATCTTCTTGCCGAATCATCGGTTGCATCCGATCTTCCCGCCATGGTTCCATCAGCAAACCAGTAGTAATCTTCTGCTTCATATTTCGTAATCATTTGGTCTGAAACGGTTAATGATTGTTCTTCTGCATTTTTCAAATTATTATTTGCTGTATACATATTGTTTAAAGTTGCATCTACTTTATAATTATGTGGTAATGCGATTTGACCATTTGTTGTTTTGAATTCGGTGGATTGATAATCTTGACCATTGTAAGAAGTATCATTGATAATACCATACGCCAGACCATATCTTTGTTCATAGGTTTTACCATTATCTCTTGCAAAGTTTTCATTATATTCTGTTTGGTATTCATCGATATATTGCGAGTTTTTGGTTAATGCTGTTTGGTCATCTGCTCCATAAGTAAATCGAATTGTATAATCTCCTGGAACGAATGCTCCAAATCCATACCAACCATTTTTGTCTGTGTAGGTGGTAGAACGAACGTCTAATTTTCCATTTTTAATTTCAACTAGTTCTACTTTTACTCCAGCAATACCTTTATCCTTGTCATCAATGGTACCATTCCCAAATCTTGTTTTTGCTACATCTACCACATGTGCTTCTTTGGCTCCACTACCAGTATTTGCATCTTCAAATACGGTTCCTTCTATGGTTCTTGAGGTACGAATGTTATAAGCATATGCTGGCGCTTTACTGGTATCATCTTCTAATGAAGTTACCCCCATTGTATAGGTTGCTGGGTTAAAGTTACCTGGATTTGAGTCGCGGTCAATTAACCCTAATGTCTTACTCTCTAATTCTTGTTTATTGGCTTGATAGTATGCCAAGTTTTCTTTGTATTCAGAATTTGTTATATAAGTTTTATAACCGTTAATTTCTGCTAAATTATAGGTATAGAAAGTTTTTCCTTCTGGTAATCCTGCTCGAATTAAGGTTTCTTCTGGATTATTTAATCCAAAGGTAACATAAATATATTGTTCTTTGTCATCTCCATATAATACTTTTTCGGTTGGTCTTAAGTAAATGGTTTTATAGCCTCGCTTTCCTTCTCCTACGGTCCACTGTCCATTTGCACCCATTCTGGTTTGTTCTCCATACATGGAAGTTTCACTATGCTCTACTTTTGTTCCCGCAATTTCATTACCATCTTTATCTCCCATATAGGCACTTTCAAAATTATAGTTTTCATCAAAGTAATCTACAATTTCCGTTACTGAGCCTACTACATCGGATTGATTTCGAATGGCTATTTTATAGGTAACATGAATTTGCAATTTTTCGGTATCCTTTAACTGACTATTAACATCTCGCCAAGCATAATTTTTGTTGCTTTCTTCACCATACATGGTTACCTTATATTCATCTTTTCCTAAGAAACCATTTTGGTAAGGTTCGTGTACGTTATTTCCATTAATAATCTCTTCGGTTCTATATTCATGTGAATATTGTCCCTCATCAATGGTTTCTGTTGTTTTAATATTGGTATCTTTATTTTGCATATATTTGTTTCTTAATTCGTTTAGATAATAATCTTCCCTTACACCATAGCTAAATCCTTTGTTTTCCCAATCTTTTCTAGCATCATAGGTATATACTTCTGTTTGTCCATTAATATTTAGGGTTGCTTTCATAACATCTTTATATAGGGCTAAATCGAAGGTTGGTCTTGCTTTAATACCTAAGTTAATATGTAATTGGTCAAAATCTCCTCCTCTTTGATATATTGCATCATAATTTTTTCCTGCTATCACATTATTGAAAGAATCGATTGTAAATATTTGTATTAATGGGTATTGTTCTGTACTAAAGGCTTGTATTCTACAATCATATGCAAATACTTCTTCGTCTGTATTTCCATGTGCCCCATGGTTGTTAGCAATTGTTTTAAACGTATCTGCTATTGTTTCTTGTAAGAATACTTGGTTATATGCTCCACGAGATTGACTCATATAGTTTGATGGGTTAGAACCAATTTCTTTAAATTGGTTATTAAATGCTTGACGATTCGTAGGATGGTTTTGTCCCTCTTCTGTTGATTTTGAAATATTAACTGCATTTCCTACTAATCGTGGCACATTGGTATATAATACTCCATTGTATACAAATCGAATATAATATTTTTTCTGTGCATTCAAGTATTTAAAAGTATAATGTCCTTGGCTATCGGTTAACATTGTACTTCCTTGTACAATTTCCCTTTCTACTGTCTCCTCTGTCTTTCCACATCCTAAATCATAACGGTCAATTGTGTTTTCATCTTTTTCACAAGTTTTGGTATATTTTACCTCTTGCCCACAAGAAGTAGTATAACCCTCTACCATTTCTTCCGTCTTCCCACAAACAACTGTACCTTCTGTATAGTCTTGGTCTATTTCTCCTTCTTGTTTTCCACAAATTGTGGCTCCTTCTCCTTGTTCTACATAACATGTTGTATGATGTGCTTGGAAAGTTCCTTCTTTTATTTCCTCTACTGAGATGTATCTTCCATCTTCTGCAAGATAATTCTCATCTCGTTCATTCCATCTTAATGTTCCTTGTTCATCACGTCTTATCTCTTCATATGTACCATCATCTTTTGGTATATATTCTTGTACAGTATAACGATATTTAATATTCTGATAACACCATGTAAAATGTTGATGTCTATGAAGAGTTTCCTTATCATAGCATTCATCATTGTGCTTATGATATACGATAGAATAACAACCTGTTCCATAGGTCTGTGAACCTGTATGAGTATGAGTCGAAGCTGTATAACAATCTCCATAAGTATCTTCGTTTCCTAAATGTTTATGATATACTGGTACACTATAACAACCTGTTCCTAGTGTAGGATCTCCTGTATGTTCGTGTCTTATTTTATAATTTACATCCACTGGATTTCCATTGGCATCACATAAAGTTACTTCTATTCCAGCTAATCCTTCATTGCTATCAAACTTATTATTTCCTTCATTTACTTTTCCTGTATCTTGGTCTAAAAACACATTTCCAGCAAGTATCATGGTTAAATCCCCTGGTACTTTTGGTTGTTCATAAGAAGGATTCTTTTCATCGATACTAACATCATATGTTTTAGGTGATTCCCAATCAAAATATTTCACAACTGATTTACGAACCTTTCGCGCTGTTCCCGAAAGTGCCATTAAAGTTTGAGTTGCTCCACCTTCTTTATCTGTTACTTTATATCTAATTTTGTCTTTCAAGTTAGCATGGAATCCTTGTGGATCATGCCAATGTCCTTCATTATCATGATAACCTGGATGATCATAATATCCATGTTTGTCACATTTTTCTGTTCCTGTCTCTTTTTCAAATGTACGCCAATAAGCTTGACCTTTATACTCTGTCATTTCTGCTTCACACTTTTCCAAATATCCAAACTGTACTTTTAATGTACCTTGTGTAGCTTCTGTTGTATAAAATTTAACGTAAAACTCTTTTCCATTTATTGATTGACTTCCATTTTCGCCTAAGTCTCCTATATTAATTTGCTGTCCATTTTTTAAGAATATTTGTACTGGTAGGGTTCCTGCATTTGTATACATCTGCATAGATTCTATCCAACTAAATTTGTTTTGTCCATTATATTCGCCATTTGGATAATCGATTCTAAATGGTCCTACCATATAATAATCCTCTTCTTGATTTACTCCAATCTCTATATTTCCTGAATTATTTGCAATTCTAGCATCAAACAAATCATTTGCTGTATATCCGCCATGTACATCTACGTAAAACGTATCATATGCCTTGGATTCTTCTATAATTTCATGACTTCCAATTCTTTTAGGATTACTTACTCTAGAATTCCATATACCAAATGCTGAGTCCCAACTCATTAATTGACCTTTTTCGGTCATTTCTGCTAATACATATGCTGCATCTGGGTACTGCGTAAATGAGAAAGTTTCTCCTTTTGTATATTTATAATATTTCTTTAAACCCGTCCAAGGTAGTGTTATTGGTGAACAGTCCACACAACTGTATGTTCCATCTGTAGGTATATATGAACCTGCTGGATATTTATTATACTCCTCTAGTGTTAAAAGGTTCAAAATTCCAAATGTTCCTCCTGGTTGAATACAAAACCAAGTGTGACCACTATCTATTATTGTATTTGGGAGGAAATGATGTCCTTGTACAGTACCAACTGCATTATCTTTGGTAACTAGCACTCCTTCTCCTTCTGCAAATGATATTATTGTTATCATTAGCATAACAAGGATAGTCATCAACATACCTGCTATTTTCCTTATATTTTTCATCTTTTGCCCTCCTTCCTATTTACTACCTATTACTTTTTTCTTAATTAGGAAAATTCCTGTTCCTAACATTCCTACTACGATTAAGGCTAATACCATATACATATAAACTTCACCTGTTTTCGTTCCTATAATGACATCTGCCGAGCTCATGTCGTCTTCATTTTGTACTTTATTGCCTGGTGTCGAATCGTTATCGGCAATTCCTAAGTCATTTGAGCATTCTACAATTTCAGCAGTATTGTTTACAATTCCCATATTAGACTCCGTAATTTTTTTCGTTAATAACAATGTTACTTCTTTGGTTTCTCCTGGATTAATTAACGTATTTGCTAAACTTGCATTATATAAATTAGTTCCATTATTTGCTACATACCAATCTTTATTTAGTTCTGAACTAAATTTCATATCACTTGGCATATAATCAACAATTTTTTTTGCATATCCTGGAACTGCTCCTTCGTTGGTTACTTTTATCTTATATTCTATCATAATGCTACTTCCTACTGCCATCTTTTTATTTAAATCTAATTTAGCAACTTTTTCATCCTTATAGTCATACACATCGGTTCCTTTGGCATCACTTACAGTGATTCTACTAATTACCTTATCTAGTTTCAAATCAAATTTTGGTGATAATACAAGTCCTATATCAATATTGGTCCTATTTTCACTAGTAACACTTAATGTATCACTTGCTCCTGCGACTCTTGTAACTCCTTCATATACCACCTTTACTTGTACAGCATCTGAATTCTGATTATCATTTACCCCGGCTTGTTTATAATTGGTAGTTGCATATTTTCCAGAATCATATAAAAAGATTACCATATAGTTACCTGGGTTTAGGTTTGAAAAAGCATATTCTCCGTATTCGTTTGTTTCTTGTTTTTTGTCCTTTCCTGTTACGATATCTTTTACAATATTTCCATTTTCGGCATGAAGTAGTATAACTGGAATACCTGCTAATTTTTGCTCTCCTTCATCACGTTTACCATCTTTGTTTTGGTCTAACCAAGCAATACCAGAAATACGATAAGTTCCTTCTACATTATCATCTGTACTTGGGTCATTTATATCACTACCTTGTTTTGCTACAATGGTATGTTTAATTTCGTTTGAAATTAATGTATTAATCCCATCTGCTTTTACACTTGCTGTATTGGTAATTTCTTTTTGTTTTACTCCTTTATCTAAGCTTTGTACAACTGCTTTAATTGCTATACTTAGTGTTTGTCCTGCTTTTAGCCCTGCAATTCGGATTTTTGCCGTATTGGCTGAACCAAGTTTTGCTTCATATGTCTTTCCATTATAAGAATATTGTACAGAATCATATTTTAGTTCTTCTGGAAGTTCATCTACTACTTCTATATCTGCTGCATCTCCCATTCCTGTATTTTGGATTTCAAAATTATAGGTAATGGTATCACTTTCTGAAACAGTAACCTTTGTGTCTGTTGTTTGTTTAATGGTTAAGCTTGCTTTTTGTACCATAATAGATGTTTCGTTTGATTCTATTTGTTGTTCTCCTATTATAGTAGCTTTTGTTTTAATTGTTTTTTCATATATATTTGCATTTAATGAATCTACGGTTACTCCAAATTGGATTCTTTTTATTTCATTTTCTTTTAAGGTGTCAATATCCCATGTAATTTCTCTTGATTTTTCATCATATTGTGCTTTTGGTAGGGCTCCTATATAAGAAACTCCCTCTGGTAGTGTTGTTTTTACTTTTAAATTCTTTTTTACCAATAAGTTTACATTTTCTACATAAATTGCATAGGTAATCTCGTCTCCTTCTGCTCTTGTGTAATATTCTGGAATTACTTCTACTTTCATATCAATATTGACATATCCTTGTATTAATTTGTTTTCTAATGTGTTTGATGTAAATTCTATATCATTCCCTTGTACAGTCGCTTTTGCAGTATTTTGCATTGTACAATCTTCCACTATCATACTACCATCTTCGTCATATCCTACATGTAAATCGGTCGTTTTCACTTCATAAATAAATGTTTTGGTTTCACCTGATGGAAGACTTTCTATTACTTGTGAATAACTTTCTACTTGATTATCATAAATTCGCTCAGTTCCTTCGTCTCCTTCGCCCATTACATAGGTGTATACCGTCTTCTTTGGAATATTTCCTGAAACGGTTACATTTTTCACTTCGGATTTACCAACGTTTTTTACTTGAATGGTATATGTAATAATTTGCCCTTCTTTTACCTCTTGTCCTTCTTGATCGGAATGAATGGTAACTTCAAGTTCTGGTCCATCTCCTGTTTCAAGTCCAACTCTCGTTGCAACTGCTTTTTCGGATATGGTTCTTTCTTTTGTAACATTATTAAAGTAAACTACATAATTGCTATATGCTTGTACATTGTATTTTAAGTTTTCAGGTATTGTAATTTGGTATGATATGTCTAGGTTTGTTCCAGTTACCACATCCCCTTTTACTACAATTAAATAGGATTTTACATTTGCAATATTGTCTGGTGTTTTGGTCCATCCATTACTTGCAAGAGTTAAATCTTTTGTAGCATCTTCTTTTGGTGTGTAATAGATTTCAATTAAAGATGCATCTACTCCTGAAACATTTATTACATTTGCCATTGTAATAGCAAGGTTTGATCCAAAGTCTTCTAATGTATCAGCATTTTTACTTCCTTTTGTTGGTATTCTTCCCAAAATACTAACTTGGTTTACCGTGTTTTGATAATTATTAATCACATTCATTCGTAGCGTTGCTGTTTTTGCTTCTTGCTTTACATCTAGTTTTCCAATTTGCTCCTTTGAACTCATGGATGTTATGGTTTCGTTTTTAGCATTAAAACCAGAAATGGTATTGGTTGTTACCATTCCTACTGGTGCTACTGCTTTTAGTGCAACTTGTTGATAACCTTTTTGTCCTGATGTATTTTCACTTTTTTGCATCACTTTTCTTGCTCTTTGTGCTTCTGTTTGTTCATATGCTGTTGCTAATTCATTTGTTACATATACTTTCATAACATCATCAGTAGTCGGTGTTAATTGTTTTAAGATTATATTGGTATTAATGATAAGGTTTGCCCCTTTTGTAATCTCATCTCCACTATAAGTAGTTTGTTCTCCTTCGATATTTACTCGAATGACCGTATTTCCATTTTCATTTACAAAAGTATTGTAATCTTTTACTGTTAATTCATTATCAAATAATAAATTAACATCTTTTACTTCCACCTTTTCAATATAAGATGGTAGTACCATTTCAATCACTGGATTTTTGTATAAATCACATGTAATATCGCTTGTTTTTAAAACCACTCTTAATTCTACATTTTCGTTTGTTACCACTGTTGATAGATTAGCATTACTAACACTAGCTTCTATTTTTGTGGTAGGTGCAATTAATGTAATATCTTTTGTTGTTTCTACATTTGAAACAACAAGTTCTTGTGCTGTTTGTTCATTTTCTGCTATGGTGTTTGGTGTATTGGGAGTTGCTTCTTGTTTGTTTTGTGCCTCTACCTTTGCTTCTACTTGCACTTTTGCATTTAATGTTTTAAAACTTTCTACTTGCGCTTTGCTATAATCTGTGTTTCCTTTTAATGCTTTTTCATGTCTTATTACTAATTTTCCTGATTGTACTGGCTTTGAACCAATGATTCTAATTTGATTGGTTTGTTTTTCATACGCAAATACATAATCTCCGTTTTCATCTACTTGTGTGTCTTTATTTAATGTAATAAGTTCTTCTCCTTCTAAAGTTACAATTTGAAGTGTTCCTTCTTCTCCTAATATTTTTACAAAGTTCTCTTTGCTTATTTTGGTTGTTTTATAATAAGCATAATTTGTGTTTCCGATTGTAGTAGGACTTACTTCTCCTACTTCATTTACAAAATAATCCATTGGTTGGTTAATTGTAAAATTATCTACTAATTCTGGATAAGAAACATCTACTGTCACATTTTCGAAATAACTGGTTTCTCTTGGTGTATTCGTGTATAGATATCCTTTGCTTATATTTTCTGTAACTTCTACATTGCTTGCCACAATTTGTCCTAATACTTCATTTTGTGAAATGGTTAATTCATGGCTTTTTTGTATATTGGTTTCTATGGTATTATATGCTTTTACATTCGCAGATGCTTTTACTAAAGTTTCTAAGGTGTCTACTTTATCTTCATATAAATAAGTAATTACAAATTCATCTTGTCTTTGTTTTAGCCAAGATATTTTGCCATCGACTACTTCATTTTTAACTGTAATTGTTACTATTCCAGTTTCTTTATTGTAACTCCAGTTTTCTTTATTAAGACTTTCTTTTCCATTGGTAGCAAGAATTCCATTTGCAACTACTGTTACATCGGTTGGTCTTTTTCCATTTACCACTGGTGTTTCAATCACAAGATTATTTTCTTCTACTGGTAAGGTATTATTTTGAATTCCATTTTTAACAAGTGTTTGTAAAATGGTTCCTTTTTTACGATTTACCTCATATGGAATAAAACGAAGTAGTTGTTGTTCTAAGGTAACACTTGCTTCTCCAAGCCATTCATTTCTAGTTTGAATGGTTTTTTGAATTTTACTTTCTGTTCCTGCATCTCCCATATAAGTTCCCGTTAAAACAATATCATTTAATTTGCTGAAGTTGGTAATATCATATTGGTCACTTTTATCTGATTGTACTGGTATTTCTAAAACAACTTGGGTTCCAGAATTGATTTGTTTTAAGTGAATGGTATTGGTTTGTTCCTCTATTGTTTCGATATATTCTAAATCTTCATTACTATTTTTTAGTTTTAAGTTGCTGTTCGTTTTATTTTCTCCCAACACTTGAAGACTAGCATTTTTTAAATAGCCCTTCTTTACCTCAACTGCTACAAATAGCTTTAAATCTTCCCTGTTTTGGTTTTCTTTTATGCTATGTATAGCATTTCCTTTGTTATCTTTAAAATAGGCATCAAATGTTACATTTTCATTGTTTGTAACCGTTTGTTGTTTTTCTAGGTTATCGGATGCCCCATACGCTTTACCTGCATACACGCCTAATAACATAAAATTTGTTAAGGTCAATGTCATAACAAGCATGGTTGCTAGTAACTTTGTCCATAGTTTTTGATTCATAGTAATGATTCCTCCTCTAAATTTTTATTTTGCACATACAGTACTATTATACGCCTTTTTTCGGCTTTTTTCAAGGGTTTTCCCTTAAAAAAATAAGTTTTTATGTAAAACTTTTTCCGTTTTTGTATTTTTATATATCTTTATCTATTATTTTACAAGATTTTGTACATTTTTCAAGGGGCTTGTCTTGTTTATTTCATTTATGTTATCTATATTCCTTTAGGGAAATCTATATTCTCATTTTCTTATCTGTATTTGTGAAGAATATATTAAATTTATGTTACAAAAGGGCAATGAATATTGATTTTTCTTGGGGATAGGCACATTTTTGTTTTCCTCGCATATACTAGTAATAAGATTTTAATGTATTTGGGTAGGAGGTATCTGTAAATGGATTCGGATTTTATGAACAATTTGGCTAACATGTTAAAAAATGGCAATATTCCTGAGGAAATGAAAGAAAAAATGAATGGGTTCCTAAAACAAAATACACGGACAAAATACGAATACTGATACAAATTCCAACACGAATACCGGTAAAGACACAAATACAAGTGCCAACACGGCAAATTCGAATTCAGCGAACACCATTACTCCGGAAATGCTACAAAACTTTGCAAAAATGTTTATGAATTCTTCTAATAATAGCTCCTCTAATAACGTAAACTCAGAGGATTCTTCATCAGCTCGGACCTTCGATTGATTTTAATACTTTACTAAAAATGAAATCCATTATGGAAAAATGCGGTAATACGAAAAATGACCCTCGCTCGAATTTGCTTCTTTCCTTAAAGCCCTACTTAAAAGAAAGTAGAAAGTCTCGAGTAGAGCAGTATGTTCAATTATTAAACATGACAAAAATAATGGAAGCTTTCCATGAAACTGGTGGTGAAAAAACAAAATGATTTTTCCATATCCCTATTTTAATTTTCCCTATTACCACCGCCCCTCTAGGTATGGGTATTATTACCCCCACCCTTCTACCCCTATGGCAAAAAGGCCCTCAGTAGAACCCCACACAAAAAACGTAGGGGCGAGCATTGCTCGTCCAAAACAGGGCAATACGCAAAAAAAAGAAACCTCTGGGGGCGAGGATTCTCCTTTATTTCAGATTTTTGGTTTGAATTTATATTTTGACGACATTTTGCTTGTATGCCTTATTTGGTTTTTATACCAAGAAGGTGTAAAAGACGAGGGATTATTTATGGCTCTTATTTTGTTATTACTATCGTAGAGGTCGATGCCTTCATCGACCCTTTTTCATGTCTTATTCTCAATTTCGGGTCAATGTAGACATCGCCCCCTACATTAATCTCGTTTTTGGATTTAGATTTCTTCATCATTTTATTCTAATACAATCTCATTTTCCTTTACGTAGGCATAGGTTTTTGTGGTTTGTGGTTCTTCTTCTTCGCTTCGTTCCATTTCTTTTATGACATTGGCAATTCGGATTTGTGCTACATCAATTTCGTTTGCTGCTACAAAGGCTTTTTTGTTTCCTTTTGCTCCAGCATGTGCCATTCCTCTTAGGGTTCCTAGTACTACAATGTTTTCTCCTGCAATGATTTCTGCTCCACGGTTTACGTCTCCCATGATGACAAGGCTTCCTTCAAATTCGATTTTCTTTCCTGAACGAAGGGAACCTCTATGGAATTTGGTTTCAGAAGATTCGATTTCTTCTACAAAGGCTTTTTTGATGCCATGTAAACCTAATACTTTGGGGCTATCAAATTCAATGCTTACTTCAATTTCTTTTTGTATGATAGACTGTACCATTTCCATTTCTTTGGTTTTTAGTACCTTTCCTGTTACAAAAATGGGCGTTTTTTCATCTTGGTATAGTTTTTTTAGTTCTGGTATTTTTTCTTCTAGGCATTTTTCAATTTCCTCTTCTTTTGCTTTTTCGTTGATTTTTAGGGTGATTTCTTCTTTTCCTAATACAATACTAACACAATTGTTCATGGTTATTTCCTCCTTTTAATTTTGCATTTGGGTGTAAGGCACAGCGGTTACGTCTTCGTTTACCTCATTTACGTTCATGCCAAAATATTGTGCCATAACATCTCTTGCGGCTTCTGCGGTGTAGGCTCCGTGTCCTCCATTTTCTACTAGGATAACGACTGCAATTTCTGGGTTGTCAAATGGGGCAAATCCTATAAACCATGCATGTACTTTGGAGCTTACGTTTCCGGTGTCTCCTGCTTGGGCAGAACCGGTTTTTCCTCCTACTTCGATATTGAAGTCTTTGAAATAGGAGTAAGCAGTTCCCCCTCGTTCACCTGTAACAGACCTCATTCCCTCTAAAACGGTTTTTAGGTTTTGTGGGTTTATGGTGATACCATCATCCTCTTCTTTGGTAATTCCTAGTCTTGCATTAAAATAATTTTCGTATTCTTCTTTTGCAATTTCGGTTCCATCTACTTTCCTTATGGATTTAATGATGGTTGGTTCTACTACATTTCCTCCATTGGCAAGCATGCTTGTATATTTGGCCATTTGGATTGGGGTGAATTGATTGTTTAATTGTCCAATGGCAGAGGATATGGTATCTCCTGGGTTCCATACTTTTCCTTCTGTTCTTTCGTTTAATTTTCCAGTGGCTTCTGCTGGAATTTCAATTCCTGTTTTTCGTCCTAGTCCAAAATGCTTGGTATATTTTGCTAGATTATCAATTCCCATTCTTCTTCCGGTTTCATAAAAGAAATAGTTACAAGAATGTTGAATGGCTGAGGTTACATTTAACCATCCATGCCCTCTTGTACTCCAACAAGATGGTTGGTAATCTTTATAATAGGTGTATCGACCAGTATCGTTAATTTTGGTGGTACTATCAATCACTCCTGTTTCTAAACCAGCAATAGCGGTTACCATTTTAAAAATGGAACCCGGTGGATAGATATCTTGTACTGCCTTGTTTCTCATATGTTTTTCGTTATTGTATATTTGCCATGTTTCTGGGTCAATCCCAAAGGTAAATTTGGAAGGATCATAATCTGGATAACTTGCCATAGCTAATACTTCTCCTGTTTTTACATCCATTACTACCATGGCACCACCAGTGGCATCCGACTGGTCCTTAAAGCCACCATTTCGTATTTTTTCTACATTGTTTTTTAAGGCTTGTTCGGTTACGGCTTGTAGATTGGCATCAATGGTAAGTATGATGTCTGCTCCCTGGGTTGCTTCTTCTTGGGTATATTCTGCCGTTACGGTACCATCGACTGCCATATCAATTTGTTTTATCCCATCGGTTCCTTTTAGGTATTTTTCTGCAACTGCTTCTATTCCTGATTGACCATAAAAGTCGTTCATGGTATAACCGTTATTTTTTTCTTCTTCGTATTGTTTATCCCCAATTCTTTGGGTATATCCTACGATATGAGAAGCAAGTGTTCCTTTTGGGTAGGAACGAATTGGTTGGGTTATCGTATTAATTCCTGGGAAACTGTCTTTTTGTTCATTGAAGATATTGAAACTTTCTAGGCTAATATTATTGGCAATGGTAACAGATTTTGTGGCACTATAGCCTTCGCTTGCAATGTGATAACGAATTGCTAAGATTTTTCTGGTTTCTTCTATGTTATCGTTTTGGATTTTGTATTTTTCTTTAAATTTGTAAAAGGCTTCCTCGGCAGATAAGTTTTCATCTAGTTTGTTTGCTGTTTTCCACTTTTTTTGTTTTGTTTCGTCTTCGTAAGTAAAACGAAATGGGTTAATGGCAATTGGGAAATCGTCAATATATGTACTGTTGTTTTGTTCTAATACGTTGGCTATTTTTAGTAAGGTTTCGTTTAGTATGTTGTTATCAATTTTGGTTTTGTAGATTTCTAAACTAAAACTTGTGGTGGTTCCTACAATTTCAGTTCCGTTTCTATCGGTAATGGAGCCTCTTGCTGCAATTAATGTACTTTCTCTGGTTAATCTTGTGTTGGAAGTTTCGCGGTATTCTGCTCCGTGTATGATTTGGAGGTTAAATAATTGTGCAAGTAGAATCACACCAATTACGTATATGGCTGTAATGGTTATGTTGTAACGAAATTTGTAATTTGGTTTTTTGGGTTTAAAAAATTTCATGTTACCTCCTGTTTTGTGGTTTGGGTTAGGGCTGGTGCTACAAGAACCCCCAGTCAGCTTCGCTGACAGCCCCCTTCAGTAAAGGGGCCTTGCTTTTGCAATATATTTTTCTTAGAAATACCTCGTTAGTATTTGTTTTTCGTGGAAGGTTTCTTCTAGGTAATGTCCTGTTTTTTGTAGGATTGGGTATAGGATAATTACCAAAATAATGTTGTATAGTATTTCTAATAGTGTTATTTTGATGAAGGGTAGAATTTCTATGGTGCTTTCTACAATGATGTAGTTTAATAGATAGGTTCCTGTTTCATAGGCAAGAGTAATAGCCGCGGTCATTAGAATAATGGTGATACGGCTGTCTTTGGAGAAGTTTTTACTTAAAATTCCTCCGTGCAGCTCCGGTTAGTCCTAACATGATTCCGGAAATTCCGATTTTTTTGCTAATGAAAAAATCGAGTGCTAGTCCTAGTGCGATTCCCATAGGAATTCCTAGTCGTTTTCCAGCAAATAGTCCAATAAATAGGACAAATAGGATAAATAAGTTGGGAGATACTCTGTTTATGGTGAACCAATTGAAGAAATTGGTTTGTAGGAAATATAACATTAAAAATACGATGATTAGGATTGTGATGATAATGGTTTTTTTCATGTTATTTTCCTCCTTTTTTGGTATCTGGTTTGGATAGGGGTCGACACAAGTCCGACCCCTACGGTTATTTTGTGATAACCAATACGGTGTCTACTTTGTTAAAATCAACGGCTGGTTCGATGATGGCATATCGGTCGGCTATGTTTTTGGTGGCAATTACTTTTTTTACGGTTCCAATATAAATTCCTTTTTCGTATATTCCTCCCATTCCGGAAGTTTCAATTTTGTCTCCTGGAACTAGGGTTGCTGTGGTTGGAATATAGGTGGCTTTTAGCACTCCTCTTTCTTCTAGGGTTCCTTTGCAAATTAGGTTATCTTTTGAGGAAGATAGGGTCGTACTTACGGTGCTTGCGGTATCGATAATGGTTTGTACTTTTGAAGTGCTATGTGTAGTGGAAATGACATATCCCACTAGTCCTTTTTCGGAAATGACGGTCATGTTTGGTTTTATTCCGTCTTTTTCACCAATGTTAATGACAAACACATTGTTGTAATTACTAAAATCTTTATCAATAATATAGGCGGGTTTTGTTTGGTATTGGCTATAACTTTCGGTTAAGTTTAAATATTCTTTTAGCGTAGTATTTTCGCTTTTTACCATTTCGAATTCTCTTAAAGTTTTTTCTAATTCCGCATTTTTGTTTTTTAGTTCTTCATTTTCTTTTTGTAAATTATTAATATCCGCAAAAAAGGTTTGGTTTCCTGTTATTTTGTTTTTTAAGTAGGTTAACCCATTTTGGACTGGCATAACAACCGTAGAAACAATATTTTCAAGATAGGATAAGTTTTCTAGGTTTAAGTTTGAAACAAACACTAGAATAATTAAAATAACCACTGTAATAATAACTCCTACAATTCCAGTCTTTTTTGGGTACATGTTTTCCTCCTACTTTTAATTTCCTCGTGCGTTCATAAGCACGTTTTTTAGCCTATCTAAATCTTCTAAGGTTTTTCCTGTTCCTTTTACCACACAGTCTAATGGGTCAGTTGCTACATAGACTGGCATTCCTGTTTTTTGACTTAATAGCTTGTCTAAGTTTTGAATTAGGGCTCCTCCACCTGCTAATACAATTCCTTTTTCCATAATGTCGGAGGCCAATTCTGGTGGTGTTTTTTCTAAGGTTGTTTTGATAATATCAACAATTTCACTAATGGATTCTTCCATTGCTTCTTGCATTTGTGATGAAGTGATATCGATATTTTTTGGTAGTCCAGTACTTAGGTCTCTTCCTCGTATTTCTTTTTTTGTTTCTGTCATAAGTGGCAAGGCACATCCAATTTCTTTTTTGATTTCTTCTGCCGTGGTTTCTCCAATAGCAACATTTAATTCTTTTTTTACATAGTTTACAATATCGGAATCTAGCTCGTCTCCTGCTACTCTTAAAGAATAGCTAACTACAATTCCTCCTAGAGAGATTACGGCAACTTCTGTGGTTCCTCCTCCAATATCCACAACAATGCTTCCACTTGGTTCGGAAACATCCAAACCTGCTCCAATGGCTGCTGCCATTGGTTCTTCGATTAAATAGACTTCTTTTGCTCCTGCTTGTAAAACCGATTCTTTTACAGCTCTTTCTTCTACTTCGGTAATCCCAGAAGGAACGCCAACAACGACTCTTGGTTTTCCTACACTATATTGTTTACAAACTTTTTCTAAAATGTTTCGTAACATTAGTTGTGTGGCTGTAAAGTCCGCAATTACGCCATCTTTTAGAGGACGTACTGCTTTTATTTGTTCTGGTGTTCTTCCTAACATTTCTTTTGCTTCTACACCAGTGGCAACAATCTCGCCAGTTCGTTTATCGATGGCTACCACAGATGGTTCCTTTAAAATAATTCCTTTTCCTTTTAGGGTAACTAACATATTGGCAGTTCCTAAATCAATTCCGATATCTTTATGACCAATTCCAAATAATTTCATGAAATTAACGCTTCCTTTCTCTACCTGTATAAACATTTTAGACTTCCCCTAGTCTTCAATCTCATCCTATTTTCTTCTTTTGTTCTATCTTTGTAACTATTCTGAGATAAATAAATAGTTACCTTTCTTTTAATCTTTCCTTCTCTTCTTGTTCCTCTTTTTCTTTTCTTTCTTTTCTTTTTTCCTCTTTTCTTCTTTCTTTTTCTAGTTTCTTCCTTAGTTGTGCTCTCATAATTCCTAAAATACTAGTACAACCTCTATTTGCTATTATAATGTGGTCCTTTAGTTCTATTCCCATAACATCGGCAGATTCTCGAATACGCTGTGTTACTCTAAAATCTGCACTCGATGGCTTAGAATCTCCACTTGGGTGGTTGTGTACTAGTACAATTTTGGGTGCATTCATTTTTACTGGTTCTGCTAATATTACATGAGGTTCTATACTTGCAAAACTTGCTCCACCATGCGTAATATTAATATTTTTTACTAATATGTTTTTGGCATTTAAGACTAATAGTTTTACAATCTCTCGTTTTTCATAACGAAGTTCGTTCATTAATAAGTTTGATACATCTTTTGTTTCTTTAATCACAATTTTTGTAGAGTGAATTGGTTTTGACATTCGTTTGGCAAGTTCACAAGCAGCCAAAATTTGAATTGCTTTTACTGTTCCGATTCCTTTAATTTGGGTTAGTTCTTCAATGGATACATTTTGTAAAAATGATAAATCGCCTTGTTCTTCCATGGTGTTTAAATTTAAAATTTTGTGTGCTAAACCGATCGATGTGTCTTCTCTTGTTCCGCATTTAATAATTACCGCTAACAATTCTGAATCAGATAGCTTACCGATTCCATACATTTGTGCTTTTTCGTAAGGTCTTTCTGAGAGTGGGAGTTCTTTCATTTTTAAACTCATATTTTCTTCCTTTCTCCCTCTCCTTATTCTTTGCATTCAGTTTTGTTATACTTTTCGGTAAATAAAAATCGCAATAGCAACACCAATAATGCTTGCAATATTGATTTTTAGTTGTAGCCCAAAGGTTAATTTAATAATACTTAAGTCTAGTACGAGCGGACTAGAAAGTCCAAATTCTTGCCCATACGATAACCACCAAAGGAAATCGACTCCGGGAAGCAAGTTGTCCTAAAAGCCCTCCAATTACTAATCCTGATAAAATAAATATAATTAAAATCCATATGTTTTTTTCTCTTGTAGCCATTTTTTCTCCTTTTCAAACTCCATTTTTTCTTTTGGTTTTTACTTCCTAAGTATTATATATGCATATGGGATTTTTTTCAAGGACATCGTCACAATTTTTTTATTTTTTTCGTGTATTTTTCTTTTCTTTTTGTTTTTCTTATGCTATAGTATTAGTACCATTTTGATTTTATATTCATATAATAGTTATAGTTTCCTATTAATTTTTAATATGGTATACGAATATCATTTTAGAATACATCGAAATGGATTACCAAAAATTGTTTCTTTTCAAGACGTTTTATTTGTAGTATAATAGGATTAGAGGAAATTTTCAGGAGGGAATGAAATTCATGAAAATTGAAAAGTTAAATGATGATAAAATTCGAATTACACTTAATTTAGAGGATTTAAAAGAAAAGGATATTGACCTTCATTCGTTTATGTCAAATCCAATTGAATCCCAAGATTTGTTTTTGGATATGTTAGAAAAGGCGGAAAAAGAGGTTGGTTTTGTAACAGAGGATTACCGTGTTATGATTGAAGCCTTAGCCACTTCCAATGGGAATTTTATTTTGACGGTTACTCGTATTGGAGACGAAAATAGGAAAAATATGGGGCGAACCAAGAAGTTAAATATCAAACGAAAAATCTCTCATATCGATTCGAAAAAAGCAATTTATTGCTTTGATTCGTTTGATGAATTTATTGGGTATTGTGAATTTTTGAAAAATGATGTTTTTGTACATATTGAGAACTTTTTAGACCAATCAAAATTATATGAATATGGGGAGCGTTATTATCTTGTATTAGAAAATCTTCGTATGAATACGAATTTGTTAAAATCGTTTGCCTCATCGATTACGGAATTTGCTCATTTTGTAAATGATTGGGATTTATTTGAACATAAATTATCCGAATATGGTAAGGTAATTTTTAAAGAAAATGCAATTAGTGATGGGTTAAGGTATTTTTGTTAAAAATGTTTTGGGTCGATGGAAAATCGACCCTTGTGTTTTGCTAAATTTCCTTCAATATCTTTTGACGAGCCCTTAAAAGGTCTTTAAACTAATTTATATAGCGATTTCAAAAATTCGACACGCGTTTTGATAGGTCATATTTGCTACTTGCTCTACTTCGTAGCCTTTTACCTTAGCAATTTTCTGGGCAATATAGATGACATTGGATGAGTCATTTCGTTTTCCTCGGTTTGGTTCTGGGGATAGGTATGGGCTATCGGTTTCGATTAGCATTTTATCGTCTGGCACTAAGCGGATGATTTCGTCTGCATTTTTGGCGTTTTTGAAGGTAACTGGTCCTGCAAAGGAGATGTAGAAGCCTAAAGCTAGGGCTTCTTTTACTAATTCTCTATTTAGTGGGCAACAGTGGAATACACCTTTTTTGGTAACTGGATGTGATTTTAGGATTTCTAGGGTATCGGCTATCGCTTCTCTTGTGTGAATGACAATTGGTAAGTTTAACTTATTAGCTAATTCGATTTGGGTGATAAAGGCAAATTGTTGTAATTCTTTGTTTTCTCTATTCCAGTAATAGTCTAGTCCCATTTCTCCGATTCCAACTACTTTTTGGTGTCCTGCCAATCTTTCAATTTGTTTTATTTGTTCTTCTATGTTTTCCACAGTTTCTGAAATATCGTTAGGAGATATTCCCGAAATCGTGTAGATTTGTGGATAAGTTTTGGCAAGTTCTAGTCCTTGTTTCGAACCTTCTAGGCTGTATCCTGCACTAATTAATTTGCTTACACCAGACTGGAATATGTGCTGTATGGTTTGTTCTCGGTCTAAATTAAATTTTTCGTCATCTAGATGACAATGAGAATCAAATAAATTCATGTAAATTCTCCTCTATTTTGTTTTGATGTTGTAGGGCATAATCGCCCCTACATACATAAAATTACGACATTGGCGATGGCATATTCTTTGCAATGGGATAGGCTTATGTCGATGTTTGCTAGGTTTGGAATTTGTTTTCCGTATTAGCTGTATGATCGGTCTTCCATTTTCGTCGTTTGTTACTTCAATGTCTTTCCATGTGATTTCGTAGGGTGCGAAAAATTCAGAAATTGCTTTAAAGGTAGCCTCTTTTGCTGCAAATCTTGCTGCATAGTGCTGGTATTTCATCTTTTTTTTGGCTTCACAATAGGCAATTTCTGATTGGGTATATACTCTTTTTAAAAAGGCCCCATCAGTGTCTTCGATGGTTTCCTTAATTCTTGCTATTTCAATGATATCGGTTCCACATTTTATTTGCATGGGTATTCTCCTTTAGAACCCCCAGTCGGCTTTGCCGACAGCCCCCTTGTTAAATGGGCTTTCTTGTAGGGCTTCGTGGTTTTATTGTTTTAAATGAATTAGAGTAATGAAGTTGATTACATTTAATAATAAGGATATGCCTAGGATAACAAGAACAACTTTGTTGATTTTGTTTTCTTTTTCTAGGTTTCGTTCTTTGTAGGCTAAGTCAAATTTTGCTTTTATGGTATCGTATAATTTTTGTACTTCATTTACTTGTCTTGTCTTTTGGTAGATATTTGTTCCTACATCATCATGGGTTACTTCGCCAATCCATAAATCTTTTGAGAAGCTTATAAAATGTTGTCTTGCTTTTTCTAGGGTTTGTTTGTTTTTGGCTTCTTTTTCTAATTTTTTTAGATAAATTTTTTGGTATTGTGCAAGGATGTAGGTATATAAATATTGGTTTTCGTATAAATATGGTAATTTGGTATAATTATGGTGGTCAATGCCAGAGGTTAATAAGCCCATTCCTTCTTTGGTAAAACCGGTTCGTATAAAATTCCATTTTGATAAAATTTCCATATGCCTTTTGTCAAAATTGGATTTATAGGAACTTGGGTAGATATTGGCATATTTGAAAAATTCAAATTCGATGTCTTCAAATTGCTTATCGTCTTTCCAATGTTCTTGCTCCATACAGGTATAGGCATAGGTAAGAAAACGGTTTGTATCGATATCTAAAGCTTTGGCATCTTCTACCTTTCCGGTAAGTTCTTTTATAAGGTCGGTTAATTTTTGTACTTCTCCAAAGGTTGTGGTTTGCATACGAATATTTTCGTATTGTTTTAGTCCTTTTAATTCTGAATGAATGTCACGAAATTTGTAGTTAAAATCTAGTACATCTCGGAAGTCTTTGCTTTCTTCAATATTGGTTTTCATGACCAAAAAGCAGATGCCTGTATGAAAACAGATTAATTGCATTTTTTGCATATGAAAGAAAATTCCTTCTTCCTCTCCTGCTTTTCCTTGCATGTCACTTTTTAGGTCGTATTCGAACATGGTGACTGGATATTTCGAAAGAAGGGCCACCTTGGTATCGTTATGGAATTCTTCAAATTTTCGTATTTTTTCTTTGTTGTAGGCAAAGTTTTGAAACATGAATTCTTGTATTCTTGGTAGAAAATAGTGGTATAAATCCATGTCTTTTTCTTTTTCAAAAAATTTTACTTTGCAATTTTTATGGTTTAGTAATTTCAATAAATATTGGGGATATTTATTTTCTCTTACAATGTATGGATAAATAAAGTAAGTATATTGGTATTTTGTCTTTAGTTCCATGTTTTACTTTCCTTTCCTTCTAAAAGAATGTAAATTAGAATAAATGGTTGAATTTTTATTGCTCATTTAAGTTACAGGTTCTTAACTTTTTAGTGGTCTGTGTAGTAGTAAGAATTTAGGTCGCCAGCTAAATGCCACTTTCCAATAAAATCGATTACCATATTATTTGGTAATTCGTATGTTGGCTCTGCTACCACCTTCCCTGTTTTATCGATTGCTCCCCATTTTCCATTTTGTTTGACGGATGCATAACCATAGTTATTTAATTCGGTTCCGTCTTCGTAAATATAATCTACTACTACGTTTCCGTCTTTTCCTACATAACCATATTTTCCGTCTTTTTTGTGTAAAAAGATTTCATTTGCGGTTAATACTTCTTTTGCTTCTTTTTGTTCAAATTTGAAGTTATAATATGTGTAGTTTTGATTATGGTATAGCCTGAAATATCCTTTTTCTAGTTCTAGGTTAGAAACGATTCCTGTTAATTTTTTTTCAAATTTGGTGTTAAATAAGTCTTGTTCGGTTCCGTTTTCTTTATCTGCTATAAAAAAGTCGGTTTCGGTTTGGTAAGAAATATTTTCATAGGTAAATGGTATTTTTTCCTCTGATGTATTACTAATTACACCGTACTTTCCGCCTTTTTTAGCAATATAGTAGTCTCCAAATGCTATTTTTAATTCTTCATATTGTGGTGTTAGTATTTCTTCTCCAGAAATGCTTAGTGCCCCGTATTGATTATCTTTTACTATAATTAACTTATCTTCTTCTACTTTGGCTACTTGTTCAAATTTGTCTTCTATTAATACTTCTTGTTTATCATTTATCAATTTCCATTTTCCTTCTTGTTTTACAACATAAGTTTTGTTTCCACTTACTTCTTGAATGTCTTCGTATTTAGGTTCTAGTATTACTTTGGAGTTAAAGTCGATTATGCCATAGTTACCTTCTTTGCTTTTTACAATATAGCCTTTTTGGTAGTCATTTTCAATTGACTTAATTTCGGTGTATTCTACAGGAACGATTATTTTTCCTTGCTTATCACATAGTCCCACCTTGTCTTCTTTTTGTAAAATAAAGCTATTTTTCGTTCCTGGTAATACGGTAATACTTTGGTATTCTGGTTTTAAAAGCTCTTTACCAAGTAAGCTTACCATTCCGTAATTCTCGCCTTTTTTTACTTTTAACACGCCTTCTTCATACCACATATTATAATTTTCGTCTGTATTTTCAATGGCTTCTACAAGGTCGTAATTCGTTAATATTTCCTTGTTTTTGGAATTTAATACTTTTACCTTATAGCTTCCTGTTTCATAATTGACTTCTTGCATACAAATAAAAACATCGTTTTTACTATCTGGCACCGTAATCATTTCCTCAAAGGTAGGTTCAATTACAAATTCACCTTTTCCGTTAATAACTCCCCATTTTTCTCCTGTAAAGCAAGGGTAATAGCGATTACTTGCTGTTGTTTTATCTTGTGTATCAGTTGAAAGTAAAGTTTTAATACCAATTACAAACATAACGATAACCGCAATTGCCATGATTACCGCAAATACTTTTTTTAAGTTTAATTTGGATTCGGTATCATATCGTCTCCCGTCTACTCATAAATTCCCTCCAAAGTCTATTTTTACATATCCTACTATATCATTTTTAGGAAAAAAAGTAAAGAGCTAACTTATCTTCCACCCATTCCGGCCTCCGCCTCCTCCGAAACCACCGCCACCTGAGAAACCACCGCCTCCACCAGAGCCAGAGGAATAATTGGTAAGATTGGTATAAGAGGTTCCTACTGAGGTGTTTAGGCTTGATAGGAAGGAGTTATGAAAGCTTCCTGAATACATTAAGTACATATACGTGTATCCGTGTGAGTGTAAATACTCTTCATCACTTAGCTGTGGATATACTAGTTTTAGTTGTTTTAATACTTTTTCACTAATACCAAAAACCGTAGCATATACTAGGTATTTTTCCCATAATACTAATTCTGGCACTTCTTTTTGTTTCATTAGGGAAAAATCGGACATGTATTTTTTTAAGCCCACCCATTTGGCTTTTTCTTCTACTCCGCTTTTTTGTTAATTGATTGTATCTTCCTCCAATTTTGAAGCAATACACCATTGCTACAATGCTTGGAAGAACTAGTATTTGCATGAAAAACAAACTAAAAATACTTAGGAATAAATAGCCAATTCCTTTTGCCGTCCAATTTTGATACGTTTCTATTTGTTTTTTACTATAATTTTCTTTTTCTTCTTGCAATGCTTTTACCTGTTTTTCGATTTTGTTTATTTTATTTAATACATTGCTTGAGTGATTGCTCGCATATTTTTGGAATTCCTTCATGGTAAAGGAGTTTGTTTCTTTGTTTGCTACTTGTTTTAATAACTCATAAATGGTGTTTTCGTCTTCAGGAAGTTCGCTTGGATTTTTTTGGTTTAGTATTACTTTAATTTGATCCTTTTTTCCTTCTACTGGTTCGAAACTTAAATACCCTTTTAGGCATAAATCTAACATGGTAGCCGATAGAATTTTACTCATATGGTAACTAAGTCCCGTATTTTTAAAGTAATATAAAAATCCTGCACCAGCTGGTGTTTCGTTTTCATCTGGTATGTCTCTAAAATATTCCATTTCGGTTTGTGGTTTTAAAATAGGATTTTCTTTTAATTCTTTATGGTATTTTATCATTTTCTTTATGAGAATCACTGCGAAGAGTAATCCTATTGCATTACTTAGAATGGCTCCTACTAGAATGGCTTTTTTTATCGTTTCTTGCCTTTTTTGTAACTGTTCTCTTTTCCTGTTTGCTTCATTGGTCCATTCTTGTTCTTGTGATAAAATGCTTTGTAATTTATTTTGATTACTCTTATTTTGATTATTGGCAAATATTTGATTTGGTGTTACCACTCTTGCTTCTAGCATTGTATTTTCTTCTAAGTCTTCTACTTCAAAGAAAACGGTATCATTCGATACAATGCTAATATTTCCATTTAATGGTCCATGTGCCCATGTTTTTAATTCCTCTTTACTAGAAACTGGGCCGTGGTAATACAATGCTTCCTGTTACACGATTGGCTGGAATCTCGGACTCCCCTGAAATAAATTGCCAATAAAATTCCGAACAATCTGTATAATTTTTTACGGCATCCACAATCGTATAAGAAATTTGGTAAGTTCTTGTGGTATCTTCGGCATGAACTCCCCATGCAATTTCAAATTTTCCTTTCTTATTGATTAAGGCATAAAAACAATTCTTATCCACATGATACTTTTCTTGGTTAATTTTTGTAAAATTAACCTTTCCTGAACTCTTAACTTCTTCTACACGAACATCTCGAATTTCCTTATACTTGTCTTTATCAATTTCAAAAGTCTTAAATAAAGTATTCGTATCCTCAATACGAATTTTCCAAGTTTCCACAACCTCCGCTGTTCCATCTTGTTTTAAATTTACCTGATAATCCAAATTTCGTAAAATTAGCCCACTTGCATTTGACAAATTAGAAATAAATAAAATGCCAAAAAATGCAATTACTGCTATCATCATTTTTCTAGCTATTTTTTTCATCCATACTCTCTCCTTTTAGAAAAAACATTTGACTTTTCCTAAATATCTGTGTATAATATAAATAGAAAATGAGAAACACGCAAATGTGTTGCCGAAGAAGAGTAATAACCATTCCCTCGTCAAAGCAGAATGGTTATTTTTTATTATCTATAAGTAGTCCCAAGATGACAATTACTAAAACAACATCTATGATAGTAACTCCTATTAATCCATAGAATAATAGATATGTAGTCATTTTTAACGCTGATTCTACCATAATTACCACCCCCATTTTTCAATCTCACAACATAACATCGTGGAGTTTTTTGTCAAGAACTAAGAAGAAAAAGGTGGCAACACACTCTGCTTATTCTCATTTTCATAAACTACTATATAACATTTATCTCTAAAGTACAAGCGAACAAAACAAAGTTTTTAATTTTCTTTCATAAAACTAATAATCCATTTTATCCTTATACCCATACACACGCTTTCCGAATTTTAGTTCATTGAATTTCTTTTGTATTTCAATAATGAAAAGTGGGGATATGGAAATGGCGATTACGTAGCCCCATGCTTTAAAACTTAGTGGTACTAGTCCGAAGATATTAGCAAGTACTGGCAAACATACGACACCAATTTGTAAGATACTGCCTAGTAGAAAAGCTCCTACTAAATAACGGTTTTCAAACAATCCTACTTTGAAAATAGATTCTTCGCTTTTAATATTAAAGCTATGAACTAGTTCTAGTAAACCTAAGCTTAAAAATGCCATGGTTCTTCCGGTTTCTAGTCCATATAAGTGATTACCTAGGCTAAAAGCAAGTAGGGTAAGCATACCAAGCATGGTACCTTCTACAAAGATTTTTCCCCATAAGCCATCCGAAAAAATCCCCTTTTTACTATTTTGTGGCTTTTTATTCATAATATCTTTGTCTGGTTTTTCTAGTCCTAGTGCAATGGCTGGAATAGAATCGGTTACTAGGTTAATCCATAATAACTGAATGGCAAGTAAGGGAGATTCTAGTCCTAATAATAACCCCATAAAAATGGTTACAATTTCTCCAATATTCGTAGAAATTAAAAAGTGTACTGCTTTTTTAATATTATCAAATATATTTCTTCCTTGTTTGACCGCTTTTACAATCGTAACAAAATTATCGTCTGTTAAAATCATGTCTGAAGCATTTTTTGCCACATCTGTTCCATTTTTTCCCATGGCAATTCCAATGTCAGCATTTTTCAAAGCTGGAGCGTCATTTACACCGTCTCCTGTCATGGCAACAACTGCTCCTGTACTTCGATAGGCTTTTACAATTCTTACTTTATGCTCTGGGCTAACTCGAGCAAATACTGAATAACGCATAATATTTTTCCTAAGCTCTTCTTCGGATAATTGGTCAAGTTCGGCTCCCGTTATGGCAAAATCGTGTAATTTTAAAATGCCTAATTCTTTGGCAATGGCTTTTGCGGTTACAATGTGGTCTCCTGTAATCATAACCGTTTTAATGCCAGCTTTTTTACAGGTTGTTACAGCGTCTTTTACCCCTTCTCTTGGTGGATCAATCATTCCAATTAATCCCATAAATGTAAGGTCTTTTTCGATAATATTGGTATCTATTTTTTCTGGTAGTACCGAAAAATCACGGTAAGCTACTGCTAATACTCTTAAGGCTTTTTCTCCCATTTCCTGATTTTTTGCATTCATCTCTTCTTTTTTTCTACTTGTAAAACTTTCTTCTTTTCCATGATAATAATAGTTTTTACAACGTTCGATTAACACATCTGGTGCACCTTTGGTGATAACACGGTATTTGTCTCCATAACGATGAATGGTGGTCATTAATTTTCGATTGGAATCAAAAGGGATTTCGTTTTGCCTTGGGTAATGTTCCTCCCATTGTTCCTTATTTTCTCCTACTCGTAAGGCTTCATTGACAATGGCAATTTCGGTTGCTTCTCCTATGGCGGTTTCCTTCCCTTCTACGTTTGCAATTTGGCAGTCGGTACACATACTAGCGGTTGCTAATAAATATTGGTATTCTTTTTCAAGAATGACTTTTCCATTCATATCTTGTACTTCTACTACTTTCATTTTATTTTGCGTTAAGGTTCCTGTTTTATCTGAACAAATTACACTACTACTGCCTAGGGTTTCCACGGCTGGTAATTTTCGAATAATGGCATTGTTTTTTGCCATTTTTGTTACTCCAATGGATAGCATAATAGTAACAATGGCTGGGAGTCCTTCTGGAATCGCTGCAACGGCTAGTCCAATGGAAGTCATAAACATTTCCATGATTGGGATTTTCTTAAAAATACCAATGATAAAAATAGCAAAACAGATTAGTAAACAAGCGGTTCCTAATATTTTTCCGACCTGTGCTAGCTTTTTTTGGATTGGTGTTTGTGGTGCTTCATCTTGCAAAATCATTTTTGCAATTTTTCCTACATTAGTGTGCATACCAGTTTCTACGACAATTGCTTCTGCATGTCCATTTACTACAATCGTAGTAGCAAATACCATGTTCGTCATATCTCCTAGTGGTACATGTTCCCTAAGTAACGCATTGGCCTGTTTTTCTACTGGTAACGTTTCTCCCGTTAGAGCCGATTCTTCTACTTTTAGATTTGCACTTTTTATTAACCTACAATCTGCTGGAACAAAATTACCAGCTTCCAAAATTACAATATCTCCTCTTACCAATTTTTCGCTTTCAATGGTTTCTATTTTACCATTTCGTTTCACCTTTGCAAGAGGTGCTGCCATTTTCTTTAAAGCTTCTAAGGATTTTTCCGCTTTCGCTTCTTGCACAATTCCCATAATAGCATTAAATATAACAATGGCAATAATGATAATAGAATCCATGTAATCATGGCTTCCTTCTACATATGCCATTCCTGCCGAAATAACAGAAGCTGCAATTAAAATTAAAATCATAAAATCATTAAACTGCTTTAACAATTGAACCACAATATTTTCTTTTTTCTTATCCTCTAATCGATTTAGCCCATCTTTCTCAAGCCTCCTACTTGCCTCCTCTCCACTTAATCCTTTGTACACATTCGTCTTTAAGTTTCTTTCCACTTCATCTGCACGTAAACAATGCCACATAAAATCCTCTCCTTTGTTTGTTTTTATAACTATATGCTTGTACTAGGATTTTATGATAGACAAAAACAAGAAATTAAAGTTCCCTCTAATTTCTTGCTTTTATCTATTTAATTATTATTTTCTTCATTTTAGAGATAAATAATCAGTTTTAAGAACCCCCAGTCACGCTCCCGCGTGCCAGCCCCCTTGTTAAAGGGGCTTTCTTGTAGGTGCTTCGTAAGGTTAAGTAAATTTGAGCTATTGGTAAATTATTATATTCTTTAATATTATTTTTATCATTTTGTACTTGCCTATTGCATACAAACTTCAAAGCCTTACAGGAAAGCCCCTTTAACAAGGGGGCTGGCGCGGAGCGACTGGGGGTTCTTAAAACTAATCTTATATAGAGAAACACCTAAGTCATTCCTGGCAATAAATGAATATATTCACAAAAGATGTTTTTTCTCATATTATGTAAATGAGGTGAAAATATCATGCTTCTTAGTTTACTTATTTTAGCACTTTCGGTTAGTATCGATTCCTTTGGTATTGGTATTACATATGGAATACGAAATACCAAAATTTATCGTACCGCTAAAATCATTTTATTTATGATTTCTATTTTGATTACGACTTTGTCGGTTCACATTGGTGGAATATTAAATGAGATTTTTTCAGAAAATTTTACAAAATGGATTGGAGCTTGTTTTTTGGTGTTAATGGGCTTATGGATTATTTACCAGGCTATTAGTCCCAAAAAAGAAGAAGAAATATTACAAGTTCCTTCTCCTACAGTATATGAATTTATGATTCGCTTTTTAGGAATTACGATTCAAATTATTCGTAATCCTATGTTTTCGGATTTAGACCATTCTAAAAAGATTGATTGGAAAGAAGCCATTTATTTAGGTTTTTGTTTATCGATTGATTCGATTTGTATTGGTATTTGTAGTAGTATGATTGGTTGTCCTTCGTATTTATTTCCTATTTTGGTGGCTACTTTTCAACTTCTCTTTTTGTCTCTTGGTAGAATACTTGGGGAGAAATTACGATGCGTTTCTCGCCTTCCTGAAAATATTTGGAGCACTTTATCTGGAGTTTTACTAATTTGTATTGGTATTAGTCGTTTTATGCTATAATTTGGGTCGATAAACTTAATCGACCTTTACTATATTTTATCTTTTTTCAAAAGTACCATTTAAGCGTATTGTTCTTCCTCTATTTTTTCCTTTAGATTTTCAACAATTGTACTAATAAACATTTTTGGCGTTATTTTTTCTCCTGATACAACATAGAAATATGAGTTCATAATTTTGGAATTGGTATATCGTATGACAGATTTCATTGCTTTTTCAATAGACCATTTTACATTATCTACGGTAACACCATGTCTTGCTGCAATCATTTTGTATAATCCATGTGTCATGTCTGTTAGTAAATTTTCGTTTTCTAAAGAAAACGTAATTGCTTCTACAATATACGCATAACCTTTTGTTATAATATTCATTTCAAATTTATGTAGTTCTTGTTTTACTTGTTTTTCATAGTAATGAATGGAGGTTTCGTAGGTAATTTGATTTACCATTTCTACTATTCTTTTTCCATCAAATGGTTTTTGAATTCCTTTATAAAAATAGTCTTTGTATTGTGACATTGCTTGGTAATGTTCGATTTCTTTACTATAGGCAATAATATATGGTAAAGGTCTGTGGGTTTGTTTTAGCTTGTCCAATAGTTCTAAGCGATTTTCATCTGGAATATCTAAATTAAATATTAAAATATCTCCTTTCTCTAATTTTTCTAGTTTGTCTTCAAGTTCTTCTGTCTTCACAGCAAGTCGTACTAAACGTACCTTATTGTTATTGCTCATGATGTCATTCAATAAATTTCTTGAAAATTCTAAGTCATTTTCTAAAATTGCAAAACGGTTCATAATTTTCTACCTCCTATTTTTTCTTTTCACTATATAAGAGTCATTTTTTTACAAATTATTCACAAAAATTCAAAATTTTTTTATTTTTTTGCAAATTTTACGTTTAACGTAATCAATTTTTGACAAAATTCGACAAAATTCGACATATTTTGCCGTTTTATTCCACTCCATTCCGTTTCTGTTGCAAATTCGTTTTTCTAACAGTAAACTATAAATGTATTCCTCGTGGAATGCGTAACAAAGTTCGAAAAAAGAGGGTGCCATTTAATCGGTGCCCTCTTTTTTTGAATAAATATGAAGCACGAAACCAAACGTAACCCGTAAACAGAAATTCTTCACAACAAAAGAAAGGAAAGAAAAAACATGAAGAAAAGAAGTTTTGTAGCTCTATTAATGGCCATCCTTATGTTGGCATCCAACATGTCTGTACTGGCAGCCACACCGGAAACATCATCGGTTAAAGTACCCAAAGCCCGGCTGGTAAAATCTACAACATTAGACACACAGGTAGAAGTACCTATCCAAGGCACTACGGTTACACCGAGAAGTATCTATGGCTACGCAGCCAAGTATACTAACTCTGCCTCTGGTTCTTTTACTGTTAGTACCTCTGGAAGTTCCAATTCTAATGGTACGTTACAAATACAGACACATGATTTTACAGGTGATTCTGATGTTATTATTACACTTTATCGTCCTGATGGCAGTTATGCAACTGAACTTTCTGTACCTGCCAATCGTACAAAAAGTATAAGCTTTAAAAATGCTATTCCTGGAACTTATACAATCTATTATAGTGTAGAAGGAATTCATCGCGGTTGGATCAGTGCTTGGGTTTCTTCATAATTTTTTTGAATTAATTGTGTTTCATAGTAAACTAACTTTTCTACAAGATTTAATTTCTTACATAATCATTATTTAAGATAATCTTGTTATGTAATGGAACGAGAGATTTAATGTTTTACATTAAATCTCTCGTTTTCTTATATTTCTTCAATTTTTTCAATCCCATATTTGCGAAACCATTTATCCTCCAGTTCCTCAGCTGTCAATCCATTCCAACTATTCGTATTATAATGTAATTCATCGTTTATAATCATTACATTCGTATGGAAAACTTTATGTTTTCCCTTTATTATATTTTGTTCTTCTAATTTTATCCTAGTATATCCTTTTTCCACTACTCTTACACTTTTGCAAATTCCTTTTTCGTCAATTACTGCTATTATTGTACCATATACTTTCCCATCTTCTGTTCCCTCTTGGTTTTCTACTACATATTCCGCTCTCAAGAAGGTGTAGTTATTCACTTGTATCTGCGACTTCTTATATACATACCCTATTACACAACCAGCAATCAGGATTACAGCTATTGTTACTGCTAATATGGTTCTCCTTACTCTCTTACGAATCCCCTTTAAATACTTAATCTCATGTTCCTGATTGATTTGTTCTAGTTTTAAGTCTCCGTTCATGTCTTTTAGCACTTGTGCACATTCTGCACAAGTTGCTATATGTTCTTCTATGTATTCATTTGTAACCGTATCTGTCAAATTCTCTAAGTAATTTGGCAATAAATCTTGTACAATTTTGCAATCTCTGTTATTTAGTTTCATTTTCTTCTTCCTCCTTTCGAATATTTTCTATTAATTTCTGTTTTGTTCTGTAATACGTGACTCGCGTCCATGGTTCGGACTTTCCGAGTACTTGACCAATTTCGATAAAGTTAAATCCAGTGGTTAACTTTAAATACATAAGTTCCTTGGTAGGACTATCTAACTTATCAATTTGTTTATATAATTCTATTCTCTTTTCACGTTCTATAAACTCATCTTCCATACTATTGGAAACTCCGATTTCTCCAATTTCTGAATCCATGGAAACAGTTACATATTTCTTTTGTCTTTTTAATTCTTTATTCCATAAGTTTTTCGCAATTTGACACAACCATACCTCCATCTTACAGTCATTTCTAAATTTGTTAATTCCGAAAGTTGCACAAATAAATGTCTCTTGTGTTAAGTCTTCGGCCAATGCTTTATCGTGACATAAGCAGAATAGATATTGAAATACTTCTTTATAGTATTTCTCATAAACCTTTTCGTTATCCTGCTCCAAGATTTTCCTCCCTTTTATTTGGTAATTGCCATTATAAGTATAAACTACAAAAAAAGCAATATTTTTTTAATTTTCTTCAAAATCTCTCTAATATTGCTTTTATTATATTCTATTCTTCCCTATTTTCACAATCACTTGGTTAAAAGTGGAATTTCTTTATTTAATTTAACCTCTCTTTTATTCGTTCGATTTCTTCTTTTGGCACTCCTATTAGCTCTTCTATTTGATCTACCTTCATTCCTTTTTGTAGCATATTTATAATAATTCGATTACTTTCTTCCTTTACCCCTTGTTCTCTCCCCTCTGTTTTACCTTGTTCAATTCCTTTTTCAATTCCTTTTTCAATTCCTTGCTTTAATCCCTCTTCTATTCCTTTCTTTCGTCCTTCTTCCATGCCCTTTTTTTGTCCTTTTTTTAATCCTTCTTTTAATCCCTCTTTTAATCCCTCTTTTAATCCTTCTTCTCTTGCACAACGTTTCATCGAGTTTCTTTCCCATATGGCAGTTTGTTTATATTCATTTATTTCTCTTATGACTGCTTCAGATAAGATTTCTTCTACTTCTTCTTTTGCTTCTTTTATAATTTCATGTTTTTCTTCTGCCATTTTACTTAACCTCCCATCTTTATCATCTATTAGGGCTAGCCACCCTTCTAATGCATTTGCTAGTCTTGGTTTACTTTGCCTGGATTTTGGTAACTCTATAAACCAGTAGGTTATATCTTCACTAATAATATAGTCTCTATGTTTATCTGCAACCATAATGCTCTTGGTTGCATAATCTGGTACTTTTAGTACGTTGTAGTTTAAGATATTGATTAGTATGACTGGTTTTAGTTCTTTGTATTCATCTCCTCGTCCTACTTGCTCACTTAATAGTCTTGAACCATATAATTCCGTTCTTTGTTTTGTATCCTTGTTATCACATAATTGAATTTCAATGTTTACAATTTTGGTTTTGTTTATGGTTGCTTTAATGTCCAATCTTCCCATTTTATCGGTAATGGCCAACTGCTTTAGGCTTGCTTCTCCGACTACTTCAATTTCATCAATGCTTTCTTCTAATAGTGATTCTAAAAAGCTTTTTAAGTATTTCTCATTTCCTTTTTTCGTAAAAAATGCTTTAAATACGATATCATTTTTTAAATTTAGTTTCATAGGTATTTTCCTTTCTTATTGTATCATGTTAAGAAAAAAAACTCAACAAAAATGACAATATTTTTCTATTTCTAGCTAAATTCAAACATAACAAAAAACTGGTATATGTTCTCCTCCCTTCGTTTTCGTATTTCTATTTTTATTTTTTGTTTTGGAAAATATTTTGCTTTTCGAACAAAAGCTTTTGATATTTTTGGAATCAATTTGATATTGATAATTTAATGATATAGACGATTATGTTCAAATTTAACAAGATAGCCCTATTATATCATGAATTTTGAATTTGTAAATAGCTGGCAAAAAAAAGCCCCTTTACTTAAGGGGGCTGTCACCAAAGGTGACTGGGGGTTCTTACTTTCGTAATAGAACTCCACCTTTTTATTCTATTTTCCGAAGTTTCATGGATAATAATTTTGAAATACCATTTTCTTGCATGGTAATTCCATAAACTGTATCAGCTACTTCCATGGTTCCTTTTCTATGGGTAATCACTAAAAACTGCGTTTGTTTGGCAAATTTTTTTAAGTAATCTGCAAAACGATATACATTGACATCATCTAATGCTGCTTCAATTTCGTCTAACACACAAAATGGTGCTGGATTGATTTTTAGAATGGCAAATAACAGAGCAATTGCGGTAAATGCTTTTTCTCCTCCAGACAAAAGTGTCATACTTTGTAATTTTTTTCCTGGTGGTTGTACTTGTATTTCAATTCCACATTCTAAAATATTATTTTTATCTTCTAAAATTAATTCTGCTTTTCCTCCACCAAACAGTTCTTGGAACACCTCATTAAAATTATGGTTGATTTGATTGAATTGTTTGGTAAATTGCTCTTTCATTGCTTGTGTCATATCAGAAATTACTTTTTTTAATTTTCCCATTGAATCTTCTAAATCCAAACGTTGTTCACACATAAAATCGTAACGCCCTTTTGTTTGTTTGTATTCTTCAATCGAATCGATATTAATACTACCTAAGTTCCTAATTTCTGTTCGCATATCGTTTACTTGTTTGGTTGTTTTGGCTACATTGTCTGGCTTTTCGTATTCATTTGCTATATTAGGGGTTACTTCATATTCTTCCCACATTTTATTAATGATGTCTTCTATATCTTGTTCTATTTTTGTCTTTTTTACTTCTGTTTTTACAATTTGTGCTTTTAAGTCTTCGATTACATTAAATTGTGAGGTAATCTGTTCTTCTACTTCCGATAATTTGGTATTCTTTTTGGTTCTTCCCTGTTTTAAATTTTCTACGGTTTCCCCACTGTGATTTACTTTTGTTTTTATTTCCTCAATTTGCACCTCATATGCTACAATCTGATTTTCTAAGTTTTCATTCTCTTTGGTGATACTTTCCATTTGTGTTTTTTTGTTTTCTATACTGATGTCACAATTTTCAATGTCTACCTTAATTCTTTCTACCATTTCATCAAGTGATGCTTCACTTTCATCAAAAGAAGATACACTAATACGAAGATTGGTAATATCGAAATTTAAATCATCAATGTATTTTTGATTGTCTTTGTTTAATGTAGCGTATTGTTCAATTTCTCGTGTTATGGTTTCAATCTCTTCTGTAATGGTGGTAATTTCTTTTTCAAGCTCCTGTTTGTTTATGGTGATTTGTTCTTTTTGTTCGGTAATCTCTTTTTGCTCGGTTCTTAATTTTTCTAATCTTGTTTCTAATTTTGTAATATTTTCTTCTACTGCTACTAATTTTTGTTTATCAGTCGCATAAATAATATCAATTTCTTTTAATTTGTTTTCTAAACTTTCTACTTCTTCTAAGACTTGTTCCATGCTTTTTTCGTATTCTTGTTTTTCTTGGTTTTCTTTTTTGATTTTTTCAGTAATTTCTTTTAGATTGTTTTCTAGTTCTTTTATTTCTCTTGCTCTTCCCAAGATATTAACACTTTTGGTTTGCACCGAACCTCCTGTAATTCCTCCTGATGGGTTAATAATATCTCCTTTTAGGGTAACAATTCGGAAACTATAATGGTTTTGCTTAGATAGTTTAATGGCATTTTCCATATCATCTACAATAACCGTTCTCCCAAGTACACTTAATACGATATTTTCATATTTTTTATCGAATTTTACTAAATCTGCTGCAATTCCAATAACTCCGTCAATTCCCTTTTGATTTAATTTGTCTAGTTTTTTTCCGTGAAACCGAAGCAATTGGTAAAAACGTAGCTCTTCCTAAATTATGCTTTCTTAAATGTTCTACTAATTTTTTGGCATCTTCTTCTTTTTCGGTTACAATGTTTTGCAAACTTGCTCCTAATGCCATTTCAATTGCAGTTTCATATTCTTTCGGAGTACGAATTAAATTACTTAACACTCCACACATTCCTTTTCGTAAATCCGCATTTTTATCTGCCTCTACTAGTAATGCTTTGACACTTCTTGTATAACCTTCTTTTTCTCTTTCGGTTTCTTGTAAAAAGGCAAGTCTGGAAGATTTCATACGTTCTTCTCTTTCATAAGTTTGAAGGTTTTGTTCATATTGCTTTATTTTGCGGTTTGCCTCTTCTTTTTTATCATTTATTTGTGCTAGTGCTTTTGTTATGCTGTTTCTTTGTGCTTCAATGGTTTGAAAGTTTTTTGCCATTTCTTCTTTGTTCATACGAGTAGAATCTAATTCCGAAATCGTCGTTTGAATTTCTCCTTTTAGAGCTTGTTCACGTTTGGTATGGTTTTCAAAATTTGCTTCTAGTGTACTAATCTCAGCATTTTTTTCATAACGTTTATCCACATTTTGTTCTTGTTTTTGCTTCTTTTGCTCAATTTCTAACTCTTTTGTGGATAATTTTTGGGTAAGTTCATTTAGTTCCTGTTCTTTTGTCTCTAAGTCTTTTTGAAATTTTTCTTTATTATCAAATAAGTTACTCTTTTTTTCTAATTTTTGCTTTTTCTCTTCTTCTAATTCGGTTTTACGGTTTATACTTTCTCCCATTTCTTTTTCAAAACGGGTATAATTTTCTTTATTGTTTGCCATTCTTTCTTTGGCAACATTAATGTCTGAATTCATTTTTTCAATTTGTTTACTACTTTCAAAGCCTATGTTTTGCATAGCTTCAATTTCGTCCGTAATCCCATTTATTTGTTGTTTTAGTTCTTCTTTTAGCGTATTTATGGTTTCCATTTTTTGTTCTTCTTGAAGATTGTGGTCTTTTAAAATGCCTTCATCAATTTTTATTTGTTCTAGTTTTTCTTTATAGGTGTCCATATGATAACGAAATAATCCGATTTCAATTTCTTTTAATTCTTCACGTAAATCTAAGAATTTCTTTGCTTTTTCGGATTGTAGTTTTAATGGTTCTAAATTTCCTTCGATTTCCGATAAAATATCGTTAATTCTAAGTAAATTTAATTTCGTACTTTCTAGCTTTTTTTCGGATTCTAGTTTTCGTACACGGTATTTCACAATTCCTGCTGCTTCTTCAAAAATACGTCTTCTATCTTCTGATTTGTTGCTTAAAATCTCATCAATCTTTCCTTGTCCAATAATACTATATCCATCTTTTCCAATTCCCGTATCCATGAAAAGTTCTAAAATATCTTTTAATCTACAAGGTGTTTTATTAATAAAATAGCCAGATTCCCCACTTCGATATATCTTTCTTGTAACCGTTACTTCTCCAAATTCAATGGGAAGTTTGCCATCGGTATTATCAAAAATTAAAGAAGCTTCCGCAAACCCTAAAGATTTTCTACTTTGTGTTCCTGCAAAAATAACATCCTCTGTTTTAGCTCCTCTTAGGGATTTCATGCTTTGCTCTCCTAATACCCAACGAATCGCATCGGAAATATTACTTTTCCCAGACCCATTTGGTCCAATCACCGACGTAATTCCCGGCATAAATTCTAATATGGTTTTATCCGCAAAGGACTTAAATCCTTGTAATTCAATTCTTTTTAAATGCACGTCTAACACCTCTTTTTTAAGTTCCTTACTATCATACCCTAATTTCGACAAAATCGCAACATTTTTTCGGTAGATTTTCTAGTGGTCTTATTCACCCATTATTTGTATAAATTCCATTTTTCTGGAAAATTTTCACTAGCATATATTCTTTTCTTGACTATGAAAACATTCTGTGATACAGTAAGAAAATAATATATACTTTTGAATGAAATGTGAAAGGGAATGAAGTTTGTATGGAAAGACTTTCAAAGTTTTTTTGGTTTATTTGCTTGTTTATAGTTGGCGTGATGATTAGTATTGTTACCTTGGAAAATGGATTACTACTATCCGTCTTATCGTTTTTATTGGTATTTCTCTTTACAAAAAAAGTGAAATTAAAGAATTTTCCACTTTTCTTATTTTTGTTTTCGTTAATCACTCGAATTGTTGCCATTCTATTGGTAGAAATTCCAATTCAATCGGATTATTATATCATGTATGATGCTGCAATTAGTGTTATTCATGGGGATTTTTCGTTTGGAACATCGTTTTATTTTTCAAATTGGGGCTATCAGTTAGGTCATGTGTTTTACCAAGCTCTTATGCTAAAGATTTTTAATAGTGTGCTGTTTTTGAAGATTTTAAATTGTGTATATTCTTCTGTGATCGTTCTTTTTGTCTATCTTTTATTAAAAAAGATGGTAAGCGAAAATTCTTCTCGTATGATGAGTTTAATTTATAGTATTTCATTGTATCCGATTTATTTAAATATGACACTTAGTAACCAACAATTATCGCTTATGCTTACTTTAATTGGAATATATTTCTTGTTCCATAAGAAAAACGATTGGATACATTTACTAATTGTTGGACTTTTCATTGGTCTTGGAAATATTGAACGTCCTGAAGGAATTGTGTATTTGCTTACGATTTTTATTTATTATGTGTTTACCCTAAAAGATGTTAAATTGATTTTAAAAAATACTGCTATTGTTGTAATTTGTTCACTACTGATTACCAATCTAGCTTCTTTTGTATTAATAAAATCAGGAGTTAGTGAGATTGGATTAAAGAATACAAATTCGTACTGGAAATTTTTGCTTGGCTTTAATTACGAGTATAATGGAAAAAATAATCCAGTAGATGATCAATATGGGGATTCTCTCGAAAAGGAAAAGGAAGTTTTGTTTGAAAGGATTACGGATGTTAAACGAATTCCTGGATTATTCTATAATAAAATTCGAATTCAATGGCTATATAGTGATTTGGAATTTAGTTTTAATGCAAATCATGTCTCTAAAATTTCGAATAAGGTGATGGGAATTGCTATGAATTATATTAAAGTGATTAATCTATTGGTAATTGGTTTGGCTTTTATCGGATTGCTAGTACAAGTAAGGCAAAAAAATTTAGAAAAATCACTAACTACAAATCATTCTACAGGCAACATACAACATAATATTGGTTTGTTCTTTATGATTAATTTGCTTGTTTATTTTGGAGTATATTTATTAATTGAAGTAAATGCAAGGTATTATTATAACCCACAAATTGCTATGATTCTTTTGGCTGGACTTGGCTTAGATAAATTAAAATTTGATAAACAAATAAAATGTAGTTAAAACTACATTTTATTTGTTTTAATTGAATTCTTTATTTTTACATGGTTACGACATTTATTTTTAATTTTGCCATTACAGTATCGTATAATTTAATTTCAATATGAAATGTACCAATTACTTTGATTGGCTCGTTTAATAGAATTTTTTTCTTATCCACTTTAATTCCATATTGCTTTTCTAAATTTTCCGCAATTTCTTTTGAGGTAATACTTCCAAATACTTTTCCATTTTCTCCTGCTTTTACTGGAAGTTTTAGTGTAATTTCTTCTATTTTTTTTGCCGTTTGTTTTGCTGCTTCTTTTTCTAATTCTTTCCTGTGCTCTTCGGAGGATTTTTTCGATTGCAAATTCGTTAAGTTCCCCTTATCTGCCGGAACCGCCAAATTCTTTGGAAACAAATAGTTTCTCGCATACCCATCGTTTGCATTAATAATTTGGTCTTTTTTTCCAACCCCTTTAATATCTTCCTTTAAAATGACTTTCATACGCTTTCCTCCTAATTTCCTAATTCCTCAAAATACTCATCAATTTTCGCCATTAGTTCTTGTTTTGCTTCTTGTTTGGTTTTTCCTTCTAGTTGTGCTCCGGCAAGAGTGATGTGTCCTCCCCCTCCCAATTTTTCTAAGATGACTTGTACATTGATATCCCCTATGGAACGTCCACTAATGCATACTTTGTTTCCAATGGTACCAATTACAAAAGAGGCAGTTACATCACTGATGGTTAGTAGTTCATCGGCTGCTTTTGCACAAATGAGACTCGCATCTTTGGTTTCTTCTTCGTAGGTAGATATGGCAATGGTGTCATGTATAATTTCAGCTTCTTTTACAATATTCGAAATGGTTTTATAACTTGCTAAATCGCTTTGGAACCATTTTTTTACTCTTATAATATCCACTCCACATTTTCGTAAGTATGCAGCTGCTTCAAATGTTCTAACACCTGTTTTAAAGGTAAAGTTTTTGGTATCTACCATAATTCCTGCATATAGCCCTTCGGTTTCCACTGTTTTTAAGGTTACGGGTACTTCTACATATTGTAGTAATTCGGTTACAAGTTCTGCGGCTGATGATGCATATACTTCGTGGAACATTAAAGTAGCATTATCAATATAATCGGTACTTCTTCTATGGTGGTCGATGACCACAATTCGATTGGTTCTTTCTAATAATTCTGGTACTTCCACATAGCTTCTTTTATGGGTATCGACAACAATTAATAAAGTTTCAGTGGTTATTTTAGCTAGTGCTTCTTGTTTATCGATAAAAATATTTTCCTCTTCTTCTTTTCTTACCGAATCAATAAATGCAGTTAAACCAAAACCAATATGATCACTTACAATATTTGCTTCTTTCCCAAGGCTTCTGGCAATTCGATATACGCCTAAACTAGACCCCATGGAATCGATGTCCCCATTGGTATGTCCCATAATCATAATATGGTTTGCTTCTAGCATTAATTCTTCTAAGGCATGGGCAACGGTTCTTGCCTTTACTTTGGTTCTTTTTTCTAACTCTTGTACTCTTCCCCCAAAGAATAAGTATTTTTCGTTTTCACGAATAACGGCTTGGTCTCCTCCTCGTCCTAACACAATATCCATTCCAGATAAAGCAGATTTGTATTTTTCGTATTCCGTTGCTCCATCATTCGAAATCGAAATACTTAGTGTAATTTGTAAGCCCCCTTCTAGTTTGATTTCTTTAATGGTATCTAAGATTTGAAATTTATTTTCTTTTATTTTTTCTAGGTATCGTTGTTCAAAAATATACACAAAGGTATCACGGTCTGATTTGATAATCACACCTTTGGTTTCAATTGCCCAATCGTACATTGCTTTTTCAATTTTAGCAGCAACTTGTGGCTTATCTTCTGTTGCGATTCTTTGCATCATTTCCTCGTAATTATCAATTCGAATAATTCCCATACAAATTTGGGCATCATGATATTTTTTCACTGCTTTTACATATTCGGTATGGTCAATAAAGTATAGTAGTACCATATATTCTGTTTGATTTTTTCTTTCATTGTTTTTGGATTTTACATATTCTCCAATAATTTTGTAATTTTGCTCTCCTATTTGTTGTTCTTTTTGTATGGTTCTATCCTTGGTACGATTGCTATCTTTGTCTCTTATTTTTTCTTCAATTTCAACCTTCATTTCCTGCATTAAGTAATTTAGGGTGTCTTCTATATTTACATTTTCAAATTCGCTTACAAATTTAGAACTTTTATAGATAATATTTCCATCGGTTTCGACAATAATTAGTGGAAATGGTGAATTAATTAAGGTGTTTTTTGCAGCGGAATCTACCTCAATGGTTAATTCTTGTATATGTTCTGAAATTTCTGCTTTTCTTTTATTGCTTGTCCAAAATGCGTAAAAACAAATTAGTGCATAAACCAACACTGCTGGTATAATAAGTTCAATCTGATAGAAGCATATAATAACAAGTAATATGGCAATGATAATTAAGTATATTTTGGTTCTTGAATTAATAATTTCAAAAGCCCTTTTATTTGAATTTTGCATACATCCTCCTTTATTTCGTACCACTATTGTACGACTTTTGGGCACTTTTGTCAACCGCTTTTAAAAAAGCAATTTATTACAAATTGTATCATAAGAACCTGATTCATGACCTCCCATTCATAAATCAGGTTAATTTATTTTCTATTCGTTTATCATCCAAATTCTTTCACTATTTTACCACTTGTTTGGATACCAAGCTTCAAATAAACTACTGGACGAATTGCAGAACCTACCGCATATTCACGAAATCCCTCAGCATTTCCTCTTAAAGGCCACTTAACTTGTACATTTCCATATTTTTTATATAATCGATTCCTGTATAAGCATAAAATGTAGATGTACTTATTTTCATAAAGAATTTTCCTAAATTTGGAATTTTTCTTTTGTTATTTTATTTTACGAATTTCCTCTTCGCTAAATCCTGTTATTTCCTTAATCATTTCCAACGCTATCCCTTTTTGTTTCATCTCTTTAGCCATTTCTCTAATCCCTTCTCTTCTTCCTACTTGTATCCCCTCTTGCATTCCTTCTTTTCGTATTCTTCTGTTTTCTGCTCTTATTGTTTTTACCATTGTTAACATATCTTCTTTCTCTCCTTTCACCTTTTTTATTAATTCTTCAATTTTTTCTTCTGGCATTTTTTCTCTTAGTAATATTCTCATAACTGTCATTAATAATCGTTTTTCTTCCTTTGTTTTTAGTTGTTTTATCATCTTTTTCATAACCCAAACTGCTTCTTCGGTATCTTCTATTTTTTCTAGTAAAAATACTTTATCTAGAAAATGTGTACTTTCTAATAATTTTTGTTTTTCGTATTGATTAATGTCAATCATATTATATTTTGCTAAATTCACTTTTCGAAATCTTTTATCTTCTATCCTGTTTAAATATTCCCTTACTGTCCATCTTTGTTTTCCTGTATAGATAACAATTGCAATTACTTCTGGTATTTCATAATTTTTATTTCTTGCCTTTTTTCGGTTAATTGCACTTTTCTTGATTTCCATTTTGTATTCTTCAATTCGATATGGCATGGCATAATCGACACTACTTTGATGTTCAATTAAGAAAAATATATTTCTACCTTTTAACTTATATACCATATCTGCTTCTCGGTTTTCTAAGTGATTTGTAATAAAGCTACTATTATATGGTTCTATTTCCTTTCTAGTAATTTCATCTTCTCCTTTTAAGCTTAAAGCCTCGTTAATGACATAACAAGCCATTTTAGAATTCGTTAACACGGTTTTATATAATTTATCATGTTCATTATCATAGGATATATGATTTATTATTTGATAATCTTCTGATTCTTCCTCCAATGTCCAGTCATTTTCTCTTTGTTTTACACATGCAAAATACTCCCCATATGTTAGCCTCATCATATCATCGCTCTTACATATATAATAATAAATATCTGTCTCTTTGTCAATAGTTTCTTCCTGATTTTCTTTCCACATTGTTCGTTCCTCCTATAATTTCTTTATTTTCTTTTTGGATTTTTTACGATTTGATTTCTGATTTTAAAACATTTGATTTAATTTGTTTTGAATAAATGACCTAAGTTATCGCCTTTGGCGATTACAAATAATGGCTATAAAGTTAGAATCAAGCACAAAAATATGCTAAACAAATTATTTCTGTTATAACACATTTTATATGATTTGTAAAGGCTCATTTTGCAATTAAAATCTTAAAAAACAGTTGTAAATCCTTTTGGTTTATGGTATTATTTTAAAAGTTAATATAAGAGATACATATTGGAGGAATGGCTTTGGAAAAGTTAGTAATTACTGGTGGTACTCCTTTAAAGGGAGAAGTTACAATAAATGGTGCCAAAAATGCGGCAGTTGCAATTTTACCTGCAGCACTATTGATTAATGGAGTCACTACAATTGAAAATTTACCTCATATTAGTGATGTAAAATTGCTATGTGAAATTATAGAAGAACTTGGTGCTAAAATTACTTGGACTGGGAAAAACACGATTACAATTGATGCTAGGAACATTTCTTGTACTCGTGCTCCTATTGAACTTACTCGCAAGTTTCGTGCTTCTTATTATTTAATTGGGGCTCTTCTTCGGACGCTGTGGAGATGTGCAAGTCGGAATGCCTGGCGGTTGTAAACTTGGTGCAAGACCAATTGATCAGCATATTAAAGGTTTTGAGGCCCTTGGTGCTAAAGTAGAAGTTGGACAAGGAAATATTACCGCTACTTGTGATGAATTGATTGGAACCAATATTTATATGGATATTGTGTCGGTGGGTGCTACTATTAATGTTATGCTTTCCGCTGTACTTGCTCATGGTACTACGATTATTGATAACCCTGCAAAAGAACCTCATATTGTTGATGTTGCAAACTTCCTAAATGCAATGGGGGCAGATGTTCGTGGTGCTGGAACCGATGTGATTAAAATTAATGGTGTGGAAAAATTAGAGGGAAATATTACTTATTCCGTTGTACCAGATCAAATTGAGGCAGGTACCTTTATGTTAGCAGCAGTAGCGTCTCGTGGCGATTTGGTCATTCGAAATTGTACGACAAAGCATTTAGAATGTATTAGTGCCAAACTAATTGAAATTGGTGCACATGTAGAAGAAATTGATGGAGACACTCTTCATGTATGGTGTAACCAAAGACCAAGTAAAGCCAATATCAAAACATTACCATATCCTGGTTTTCCAACCGATTTGCAACCTCAAATGGGTGTCGTTCTTGCCACTGCTTTACGGAAATAGTATTATTAATGAAAGCATTTGGGAATCTCGTTTCCAATATACAGACGAATTAAATAAAATGGGAGCCAAAATTACTGCACAAGGAAAAACTGCCATTTTTGAGGGGGTAGATTCTTTATATGGCGCTCCTGTTTATTCAACCGATTTACGTGCTGGTGCGGCTCTTATTATTGCCGGTATTTGCGCAAATGGTGTGACAGAAGTGTATAATTTAGAACACATTGACCGTGGTTATGAAGATATTGAAGAAAAATTCCGAAGCATTGGTGCAAAAATTGAACGTATAGAAGAATAGAACCTCCTGTCGTCTTCGAACGATAGACACCTTAAGAAAAGGGGCCTTTTCTTCGGTACGTCTTTGGAGAAAAATAAATGAAGCAAAGGATAAGAAATAAAATGTTAAAATTTTCGAGTTTATATAGTGGTAGTACAGGAAATAGTTTACTTGTTCAAAGTGAACATCATAATGTTTTAATTGATAGTGGTGTAAGTGCCAAAAAAATTGTAGAAGGGTTAGACCAAGTTGGTGTTTGTGCTAGCGATATTGATGCTATTTTAGTTACTCATGAGCATTCTGACCATGTACAAAGTTTAGCAACCATTTCCAAAAAGTTTGATATTCCTGTGTATGCAAACCAAAATACTTGGGAAGCTATGCCAGATAAGAAAGATAAAATTGAAGAAAAAAACCAAAGATGTTTTGTTACTTCAGACCATTTTGAGATTGGTGATTTACTGGTAAAACCTTTTGCCATTCCTCATGATGCAGCAGAACCTTGTGGTTTTACTTTTTCTTGTAAGGATGAGAAAATTGGTATTGCTACTGACATTGGACATATGACCAAGGAAATTATGAATTGTTTAGAAGGAAGCCAATTTTTGTTGTTAGAATCCAATTATGAACCTGAGGTGCTAAAATGTTCTCGTTATCCTTATTTATTAAAAACTCGAATTGCTGGACCAAATGGTCATTTATCCAATCAATTAGCAGGAAAAACTATTGCCAAATTAGTTGGTTCTGGTCTACAAGAAGTTATGCTTGGACATTTGAGTAAAGAAAATAATTTCCCAGAATTGGCTTTAAAATCGGTATGGGAAGAATTGCATTTTGTAGGAATTGATGATACCGCTCTTCCTATTTATGTTGCTAGTAGAACTTCTCCAACAACTATGGCAAAAGTATTTTCTTCCTTTGATATGGCTCATTAAGAAAATGATGAAAAGGAGTTATTATGCTTTCAATTAATGTTGTTTGTATTGGAAAATTAAAAGAAACTTATTTAAAAGAAGCTGTATATGAATATCAGAAACGTTTATCCAAATACTGCCATATTCAAATAATCGAATTATTAGATGAAAAATTGCCTACAAAGTTAAATGCTTCTACTATTTTAGAAGTGAAACAAAAAGAGTCCATTCGTATGCTTGAACAGATTAAGAAAGATTCTTATGTAATTTGTTTGGATTTAAAACGGTAACGAATATTCGAGTGAAGATTTTTCGAAAAAAATAGAGGATATTGCTTTACGTACGAACAGTTCGATTACTTTTGTAATTGGTGGTACTTTGGGACTACATGATACGATGTTATCACACGCAAATGAAACCATTTGTTTTTCAAAAATGACATTTCCCCACCAATTAATTCGTGTATTTTTATTAGAACAATTATTTCGCGCCTTTAAGATTTCAAAGGGCGAAACCTATCATTGGTAGTAGGGGTCGATGCCTTCATCGACCCCTTTTGATTTTTGCATTACGTTTGCGGGTCGATGTGGGCATCGACCCCTACAAAAGTCTGTATAAACCTTCTTTTATTTGGTAATACTAATATAAAGGAGGTTTTTGTTATGAAAAATTCGTATTGGTTGGATTCGGTTTGTTTACCTGAATTTCCAAGGTTAGAAAAAAATTTGAAAGTGGATGTTTGTATTATAGGTGGTGGAATTACTGGTCTTTCTACTGCTTATTATTTAACCCAAAATGGTTATGATGTTTGTGTGTTAGAAAAAGAAAAACTTTCTTCTCATACAACTCGGAAATACTACCGCAAAAATTACTTCTGGGCATGATTTGTTTTATGATTACTTAATTCATACCTTTGGTATGGAATTTGCTAAAAATTATTTAACAGCAAATGAACAGGCAATTCATCATATCTATGATATTATTCAAAAAGAACATATTTCTTGCGATTTTGAGTGGCAAGATAATTTTGTGTATACCGATTTAGAAGAAGAAGTTATTAAAATAAAAAATGAAGTTTCCAGCGTGAATTCACTTGGTTTTCCTGCTGAATTTGTAACAAATGCTTCTCTTCCTTTTCCTATTTTAGCAGGTATTAAATTTCCAAACCAAGCACAGTTTCATCCTTTAAAATATGTGCAAGGCTTGGTAAACTCCATTACCAATCATGGCGGACAAATTTATGAACATACAAAAGTTTATGATGTTCATAAAAAAGAGAATGGTTATGAAGTAGAAACTACTCATCATCATGTTAAATCAAAATATGTGGTACTTGCTTGCCATTATCCAATTATCAATGCACCTGGATTTTACTTCTTAAAAATGTACCAGGAAACTTCGTATGTCATTGGTTTTACAACTAATTCTGACCTTTTTTCTGGCATGTATATTAATACAAAATCTCCTATTTGTTCTTTGCGAACCGTTCCTTATCAAGATACTAGACTCGTATTAATGGGTGGCTCTTCTCATAAGACGGGAAGTAAAGAGGATTTATCGAATTGTTATCGTGATTTAGAAAATCGAGCAAAAGAGTTATATCCAGATGCCAATATTCTTTACCATTGGAACACCGAAGATTGTATTCCTCTTGATAAAATTCCTTATATTGGTGAATTTTCTAACTTAATGCCACATATGTATGTTGCCACTGGTTTTAAAAAATGGGGTATGACGACTTCTAATGTAGCTGCTAATATTATTTGTGATATGATTATGGAAAAAGAAAATCCTTATGCTACCACTTTTGAATCCACAAGATTTCACCCTCTTCAAAATGGAACCGAATTTGTAAATATGTTAAAACAAACAACCAATTCTCTTGTTTTAGATAAATTTAAAATTCCAGAAGAAACCTTAGCTTCGATTGGAAAAGAGGAAGGAAAAATCATTGAATTTGGAAATACAAAACTTGGCATTTACCGTGATAAAGATGGCACGTATTTTGCTGTACGTCCAATTTGTAGCCATTTAGGCTGTGAACTTTCTTGGAATAATTTAGATAAAACTTGGGATTGCCCTTGTCATGGTTCTCGTTTTAGCTATATGGGAAAATCCCTTTATGACCCAAGTATTAAAGACTTAGAACTAATTTCTTTATAGGGGATATTAATAAAGATAGGCAGTTTAAATTACCTATCTTTATTTTTTATTAAATTCCCAATGTATACGCTGTTGCCTCACTTGTTCCATCTCCTCCTGTTATTTTTATACTTCCAGCCTTCAAAGAAAAACAAGGACGTATACCATATGAACTCTTAAAACCATAAAGTCGACCATCTGGCGAAATATAAGCTATCCTACCACCAGAGACCGTTCCCCTCTGCACATACCAAATATTAAACCTTACTTCATCCGAATAAGACCATGAACGAGATGCAAGCCAGAACCCCTCGTCTGAAGAAAGTATATCAATTTCTCGTAATTTTGTTACATCCGTAATATAATTTTTATCTTCGTCATAAAATCCTGTATCTCTACTTGTCCATCCAGATGGCATTGTCCATGATTTTGGAATAGAAACAGTATCCAATGCGTCCAATATATTTCCTTCACGATCTCTCACCTTATTTTTATCTATAAATATTCCATTTTGTACAGTCGGTATACTTCCTATGCATCTTCCATCATATGCATATTTCATATTTACATAATTTTTCGCTTTGTTGTTTAATGTCTCTATTGCTACATTATATGCTGTCTTTCCTTCTTCCCATAGAGCTTTTTCAATTAATGCAAAAGCCTCTCCTACATTTTTATCTGATACAATCTGTAATCCATATTCTGAATCTACTGGGTATAGTACTCTACAAGTTATTATTCCATTTTCTCCTACTGTTGTTACTCCTGTATCGTATTTGATATAATCCCCTGCTTTTAATGCTTTTACTTCTTCTGATGGTTCTGTTGGATTTATTGGGTCTGTATTATCTCCTCCTTCTGGTGGATTGGGTGTTGTTCCTCCTATTATATTTTCTGCTTCTGCCCATAAATTTGATAGTTCCTCATCTTCTCTTTTGGCTGCTTCTTGGTAATTTCTTCCTGCTTCTTCGGCTCTTCTTAATATTCCTCTTTGTCCTACCGTTAGGTTTATCGTGATTGCTGCCAAAATTAGTAGAATAATTATCGTTATTACGAGTGCTGTAAGGATAAAATGTTACTTTTTTCATCAAAAATATATGGGTTTTCGTAACCCTTTAAATAAAAATCAAATTTTGTATCATTGTATATAACAACTTTATCAACTAATTCCTTACAAATGTTTTTACTAAACTTTTTCAAATTCAATATGTTATCTACCGTTTTTCTAACACTACTTAATATTTCTTCAATATTATCTCTAATTTTGATTTTCTGCTCTTGTGCTTTTAGTTCTTTTTCTAATTTTATCATTTTGTTTTCTATCTCTTTGTTCTTTAGTCTATAAGTTTCTTCATCAATTATTTCTTTTATACACAAATCTAGTAGTTTGTTTTTTTCTTTACAAAGTTGTTCTTTTTCCTTTAAAATTATATCACTTAATTCAGTTTCTTTTTCACATTTATTTATTGCTTTTTTAACATATTCTTCTACATCTCTTTTGATTTCATTTTTATTAGTTAATATTTCTTTTAAAGCCTTTGTGAAGCATTCTTTTAGAAGTTCATTATTTACTCTATCATTATTGCATCCTATTTCTTGGTCATTTTCTATATGTTTCTTTCCATATTTAGTAGCAGTATAACATCTCCATGTTTTTCTTATTGTTCCATCTTTTCTTTTTCTATTTTCGCCACCAACATAAGATGCACCACAGCAAGCACAAACTAATTTGCCAGAGAAAGTATGCTTATTTGTGTATTTACTTTTTTCATGTTTATACATTTCACTTCTTCTTTTTAATTCTTTTTGTGTTGCCATAAATGTTTCCCTGTCAATTATAGCCTCATGATGATTTTCTTTATAAATAAATTCTACTTCGCCTTGATTATATTTTTTAGTATGCTCTAAAAAGTCAGTAGTGTATGTAATCCTTTGTTTTAAATCTCCTATGTACTTCACATTTTGTAAAATATCTAAAATCGTTGATTCTCTCCAGTCTGTTGACTTCTCTTTACTTCTAGTTCTCTTGATTTCAACTCCTCTTTCTTTTAGTTCTTTTGCAATAGTATAAGCACCTTTACCTTCATGAAGATACATATTAAATATTTCTCTTACTATTGCTGCTTCTTTTTCGTTAATTACTAATTTGGTCTTTTTACCAGTTATAGGATCTCTGACAAAATCGTAGCCATATACTATATTTCCAAAAGCAACTCCTTTTTTCATACTTTGTATTACTCCAAATTGTACCCTTTCAGAAATTCTCCTACTTTCATCTTGAGCTAATCCTGCCATTATTGTTAGTCTTAATTCTCCATCTGTATCAAATGTACTAATATTGTCTATTATGAATCTTACTTCAATTCCTATTTTTTTAAATTCTCTTGTCTTTTCTAGTGTATCTACTGTATTCCTTGCAAACCTACATACTTCTTTTGTCAGTATAATATCATATTTGTTTTTTAGCCTATCTCGATACATTCTATTAAAGTCATTTCTCTTTTTTAATGATGTTCCACTAATTCCTTCATCTGCATATATTTCAATTAGTTTCCAGTCCTTATGTTGGCTTACATATTCTTCAAAATACAACCTTTGATTTTCCAAAGAATTTTTTTGATCTTCATGGTCAGTAGATACACGACAGTATGCAACAACTCGCTTCATACTCTCTTATACCTACCTTTCACTTAATTTTTTCATTTTCTTTGCTATTTTAATTCTTTCTGTAATCTTTTTTTTATAATCTTCATTTTCCCAAAGTGCTTTCATTTTTTCACTTCGTGATTTGTTTGCTTTTCTTCTTTTTCCTTCCTTTGTAGCTGTATCAACTTCTTTTTCTATTCTATTTCTTAAATTAGTAGCTTCTTTTTCATTGACTTGATATTTTCCATCGACAAAATCATAACCATATATTTTTTCTTTAGTATTTCTATCGTTTTTTACTTTTTTCTGTACTTTTTCAAATTCTTTTTTTCCTATTATAGCTCCGTGATAAATTTTCTCTTTTTGCTTTACTTCTCATTTCATTTTCGCTTTGAATCATAAAAACAATTATTTGAATTTGTGTCCTTCCTACTGCATCTGCTGTACTAATTTTTTCGTCCAAGAAAATTACTTCTATTTGTTTTTGATTAAAAAATTTTATAAAAAAGTCTACCTTATAATTAGTTGCTTGACAAAATTGCCTTACATTTTTTATTAAAATAATATCAATATTTTCTTCTAAAGCTTCATTTAATAATTTCTCAAAACTTATACATTGTTTATTTTTTGTATAGTCTATAAATTTTTTTACTATTTTCCATTCTCCATAATCTTTAATATACTCTTGTATTTGCTTTTCAAAATCTTTTATACTCTTTTCATTATTATATAATCCATAAGTTACTACTTTTTTCATCCTTGCTTGTCCTTTCCTACTTTCTGTGCTAAAATAGTAGCAGAAAGTATTTTAATATTTTCCGAACTATCTATATTAGTTTCACGGCTATTGGATAGTTCTTTTTTATTTTTCAATATCATTATGTATTGCTGTTTTCTTTATAATTGTTGCTTTGTTATCTTTTGTTTTCCTTAAAAGTACCTCTTTTTGCTCATTTTCTGATAATTGTTCTGGATTACCTACTCTGCAATATGCAAAAACTCTCATTTCTGTTTTAGGCATCAAGCTACCCTCCTTTCAAAATCTTTGTCTATCTCTATAATTGCTAATTTCATTTCTTCTTCTGTTAGTATTCCTTGTTCATATAGGTCTTTTATAATTCCTATCTCTATACATTTTTTAGCAATTTCTCGCATACAATTCCTCCAATTTAAAAAGGAAGTTTTGTATTGCCTATAAATAGCATACTCAACTTCCTAAATCTTTTCCAAGGTACAAAATTTACCTTGCCTATATTTTTATAGATTTGACATATTATTTTCTATCTTTCACATTTTCTGCTTGTTTTTCAACTTCATCTGGAGAATATAAATCAATAAGTGTTAAGATATATTTTCCAAATTCCTCGTTTGAAATTTCCAAGTTCCCTGTATGTTTTAGATATTCTCTTGCTACCATTCCATAATATGCAATTTGATTTCTCGTAACAAATTCTGTTTTTTCTTCTATTCCCTCTCTATGTGGCACTTCTTTTTTGATTTTCTCTAAATCTATTCCTAATGAAATAATAAGAGCTTTATCTACTTTTCTCAATTCTCCAATATCTAAAGCTCCTATATAATATTTTAATCTTGATTTGTCTATTGCTTTGATTTGTTCTGTCAAAACAAGTGAATTTTGTTTTAGTCTATCTTTATACCCTTTTATATACACATGAGTTGGTATAATCGATTTTGAATTTACTTTACTTGTTATTGGTGCAATTATAACAGTTGGACTATGCTCATTTCCTATATTGTTTTGCAATATTACTACTGGTCTTACTCCTGTTTGTTCACTTCCTACATAAGTTTCGTCTAAAGCTGCATAATATAAATCTCCTCTTTTAATTTCCATTTTATTTCTATTCTCCTTTTTTTCTTTATAATTTTTCAAATATTCCATTTGTTCTTGATCTTCCATTATTTTTTCTTCTTCTGTTTTACTCATACTCGCATATAGAATCATTAAATATGTAAATATTGTGATAAGTATAAGTAGTATTAAAAATATAATTAGTAAAATATTCATTGTTTTATTTCTCCTTTTTTATTCAAAAAGGCTACCTTATAGATTAGATAGCCTTTTACAATTACTTTCTATCTTCTCCTAAAATTCATTAAACGGCAATTAGCTAAATTGCTCCACAGGACTTCCACCTACCTGCTTTCAACAGATTTGTTCTCAATGCGTGGGACGGTTTTATCTCGCTCGTGCTATGACTAAACAAGTGTATCATTATACCTACTACTTGTCCTCGCCTTATAAGTGGCTATCTTATATTTAAGTAAAGTAATTTGTGAGATTACTTTTTAACTAGCTCGAATAGTAGGAATGTATTTAATGAATTGCTATTTAATTTTCAAAGTTCATGTGGAATAAAAATTCCTCTCATTTCTCCTGTGAAAAAATGAGAGGTTTGTAGGATTAAATTTTTAAATTTTTATAAAATTTTTTAATTTTTCTAAAATTCTATCTCTTTTATCTTGAATTGTAGTGTAATGTTTGCCTACTATTGCAGCATATTCTCGCAATGTTTTATTTTCAAAAAATAATGCTTTTATTAGTTTATATTCTTCTTCAGTTAGTTGTAATAAAGCTATTCTTAATTTTTCTATTTCAATTTTTCTTTCAAAAGTAGCTTCTATATTATCTATTGGATTTGAAATTATATTTTTTAATGCTACTCCATTTTCAGATTCATGATCATAAGAAATTAAATTCATTTTTCTTGCAACTCGATCTAAATATTTTTGTCTTTGTTCTTCATACTCTATAATTTCATAATCTTTTTTTGATACTTCTAGTAAAATATCATCTAACTTAATAAATTTCTTTTTCTTATATGTACTATATTTTTTTCGTTTCTCTTTTAGTTCTTTATATGTAATTTCTTCATAAATTCCTTTTTTTAATTTTATAAAACATTTTGCATTATCTTGCATTTCTCTTTCCTCCAATCAATTCGTTTTTGTGAATTGATTGGTAGGTGGGCTACGGCAATGTTTTTCTTTTAGAGCATAAAAAAAATCAAATATACAACGCATAATTGCACATTTGATTTGAAATAGGCACAAATATCTAATATTTACATTTTTTAATGTAAATACTTGTGAAATTACTTTTACATTTTTACTTGTACCCCTCCCCATATAAAAAACTCCTTTACAGAATAGTGCCTAAACAAAATTCTTAAAGGAGTTTTGAATAATTAAAAAATAAATCAATACTATAATCAAAGTCTAAAATATGTACTTGTAATTATCTTGTGTTTTCTCTATATCTTTTGAATCGCCTCCCTTTTAAGACTTTGATTAAGTTGCTTGCATTATATAGAATTTTACTTTTCTAATGTCAAAAAAGGGGGAATATGGCGAAAAAGGGCGAAAAAAGGCTGAATTTTCTTTTACTATTTTTTCCATTTTGTATTGTGTTTACATAATTTTTATGGTATAATGTTATCGAATTTATAATATAGACATTTGTAGGAGGGTTTCCAGATGCAGAAAGTCCTTATTGCTAATCCTAATGTTGAGCAAAGAATAAGGCTTTGTCAACAGCTTGCAAATGATAAAAGGTTAGAAGTAATAGAAACAGCTGATGGAAAAACTGCTTTAGAAAAATATCTTGATATTAAACCTAATGTATTAGTTTTAGATTCTTGCCTAAAAGATATAAATTGTATTGAAATAATTGATAGATTATCTACAAATATTGCAGATAAGAAAAATAACAACATTATATTAACAGCTCAAAAAGAAGAAAATTTGAACTTGTCTAATGCTGCTAGAATATACAAGGTAATCTATGATGATGAAAATTTTAATGACTTTTATAGTACAATTAACGAAATGTATCTTTTTGGAGAATATGAAGAATTAACTAACGAGGAACTCGATTTATTATTTTTGACATTAAAAATTCCTTTAAATTCAAATGGAACTAATTACATAAGAGAAGCTATTTTTGAATGCTACTACTACCCTGACTTACAGAAAAAATTGAAAGATATTTTTACTATAATTGGACAAAGACATAACAAGCCTAATTCAGCAATACGATCAAGTTTTAGAACTGCATTAGAACGATTAAATATGTATAGATATACTATCAACTGCCCTATTATGCAATATTTTGATATTGAAGAAAACATAACCCCAAAAGATTTTTTAGAAATTGCAGTAATGTATTTACATCTACAAAAAGGAAAGAAGAAATAAGTTTTGTAAAAACCTATTCCTTCTTTTTTAGTTTATGCGTTTTCTTTCAATTCTTTATACCCTTGCATTATATTGTCTATCTCCATATTGTTTATTGGCTCTGATACAAATGTATTCAAATTTCTTCCCATTAGATTATATGCTGTTTTCATATATTCATCACTAACATTATCACTTGTAATTATATTGAATATTGGCACATTATCTTTTAAACTTTCTTTTGATTTTCTCATTATTTCCATACTGTCCATGTTGTCTAAATTCATTTTTGCAAAAACCATTTCTGGCTTTGATTCTATAATTTTATTATATGTTTCTTTTCCGTCTACTGCTGTATCTACTAATTCAACATAATCTAAACCTTTTATTTTATCTGCTATTTTATTTCTTATTTCCTCGTTATTATGGGCAATTAGAATTTTTATCTTTTTCATTCTATTCTCCTCTAATTCATACATAAATTCTACTGGATTTTGATATAGTGCATTTCCTTTTTTCACATCTACACCATGTTCCGTTTTTATTATATCTCCATTTGCTATTAGCAAAGTATATTTATCTTCCATGTCCTTTTCTTGTCTAAAGTCTGTTTCTCCTATATTTCCAAAATTTCTAAATACATTTTTGGTTTGCTCAAATTCTGCATCTGTTATTGCAAATTCGTCTTTATTTTTCTCTGCTGTTTCTCGAAGTGGCATAAATTTAAAGAACTTCCACTTGCTAATATTATAATTGTTTAAGAACTCTCCTAGCTGCTCCATTTCATTTATGTTTTTCTTGCTAACTACTGTATTTATATTGACTTTTAAACTTTTTCCTTTAACATAGTCTAATATAGTTTTAACTTCTTCAAAATGATTTTTGCCTCTTCCTAATTCTTCATTAGTATCATCATTTATCGTATCTAATGACAATGTCAAAGAATCTAAATAATCTAAAATCTCTCTCATATTTTCATTTTGTGCTAATACCATTCCATTTGTTATTAGCTTGTTTTTTATACCATTTTCTTGTGATATTTTCAATAGTTCTTTTAAATTTGGATATAGTAGTGCTTCTCCCCCTGTCCAAGTAATGTTGTTTACCCCATCTTTAATCAAATTATTTAATATCTCTTTATTTTCTTCATAAGTAAGATCGTTAATACCTAAAAATCTGTGGCAATATTTACAATTTTGATTACATTTTGTTGTAATATTCCAACAAACTCTCTTTTTTTGCATTTTTAACATCTCTCTTTCTTTGAAATTGATACACAATTATTATATCTTGTAAGAATTTTCCTGTCTATTCTCAAATATTTAATCAGTATTAAATATTTTTTAATACAAAAAAAGAATACCCTTTGTTTTAAGGATATTCTGCCTATTTGCTTATATTCATTTATTACTTATTTTTTAAGTATTTTTTTATAAATTTCTTATCTACTTGTGTTAGCATATCTTTTATATACACTAAATTTATACTCAATTCTGGCAATTCTATTGGCAATTCAACTTCGTATAATTCTCCATTCTCTAATTGTTTCTTGACAGCTTCTTTCATTACATAAGCTATTCCTAGTCCATTCATTACTGCTTCTACTCTTATTTCTGTTGTATCACATTTCATATTAGGTTTAATTTTTACTTTGTGTTCTTTTAGAATCTTGAATAGATTTTTAGTAGAAATTGTATTGTCAAAATTTAATATATATCGTAAATCTTCTAATTCTTTTACATTTTCAATTTTCAATGGCTCTTTTGCAACAAATATATTGTTTACTTTTTTTAATTCTTCAATTACAAACTCATCTGTTTCTGTTGGTATAACATCTGTTATTACAAAACCAAGTTTGTGATTTTTTAACATTTCAAACATTTCATTTGGATTTGCACCACAAGTTAACTCAACATTTAAATTTGGAAAGTCATTTTTAGCTTTTTTAATATATTCCATTAAATAATAATTTGTTAAGTGCGATTGACACCCTAAATTTATAGTACCATTAGCTAAATCATTTTTTTCTTTTATTACTTTTTCAGCAAAATCAAAGGAAGAAATGCTTTTATTAACCATTTCAAATAATTCTTTTCCTTTTTCTGTTAGCTTTACTCCATTTTTTTCTCTATAAAATAGTTTCACATCTAATTGATTTTCTAAATTGCTTATCTGTGTACTAATATTAGCTGGAGTCTGATCTAATTTATTTCCTGCATCTGCATAGCTTTTAGAACTTGCAACTACACAAAATATCTTATACAAATTATAATTTACATTAGACATAGTAGCACCTCTCAATCGCTATTATTATACCACATTATGTAAATAAAGTAAAGGGTTTTGCCCTATTTCTAGGCAAAACTCCATGTATTATTTGTTATTTTGTTTTGAATATAATAAATCTGCTTTTCTAATATCAAACTTTGTTCCAATTTTTAGGTTAAATGTTTTTACAAATTCTATTAGCTGCTCTATATTTTGTTCTGCATTTTCTACTTTCTTTGCTTCTAGCTCTATAAATATTCCTAAATCTTTAACATCTTGAATATATGCTATAAACTCATCATTTTCATACATGTAGTTTTTGTCAATCATATTTAAGAATCTTGTATAACCTAATATATTCAAATGCTTTTCTGCATCTTCTATATTCATTACTTTTAGTACAGACTTTTCTGTGCTAATTTCAAATCCATCTTTATTATGATTTCTTCTTTTACAAACTATCTTTTTGTCATCTTCATTTACATATCTAATGATTAAAGTATCTGTAATTCTTCCATTTTTAGGTGCAAATTCATTAGTTTTATCATTTTTCATATATATATCATCTAATGTAAATTCTTCTATGTATTTGAATCCTTTATCTTCTAAAACTTTAACAATAGTTGATATTTCTTCAAAGACTTCACAAGTTATTTCTACATCTTTTATAAACTTTGTTTCTCTTACTGCATCTCCAACATATTCTTTTAATTTTTGTTCTAGTAACTCAAAATCACATGAAATGCTAATAAAAAATGGGATTTTTATATGTACTACATTTTTGTATATTTTCTTTGCTTTTGAATATATCACATTTTTATTATCATTTATAAAATTGCTTTCTGCTTGTAAGAGATCTCTATACTTGTCCCCTCTACTATTAAAATCTAATAATTTTATTGCTGTTTCTGGAACTGGTAGCATTTCAGAGAATCTTATAATAGATACATTTTTACCTTTTCTATCTTCTACTCTTATAAAACTAGGATTATCTTTGTACTTATCATAACCTACTTTGTATGAATATAAAGGTGCAAAATATAAATAATTTTCTACCCTTAATACAATTCCTACATAAGGTCTTTTTTGCTCTTTATTCCAACTAACATGACTATCAAATTTGCTTAAATAGTCTATGTAATCTTCATTTACTGTATAAAATTTTAGTGTTTCATTTTCTCCCATTTTTGCTCCTTTACAAACAAAACAGGATATATTGCTATACCCTGTTTGTATTTTAAATCTCCCTACTTGAGGCAAGGGTTTTCCTAATGTATAACTCCCTACTTAAGGCAAGGGTTTTCCTAATGTAAATCTCCCCACTTTCGGCAGGGGTTTTTCCGATTAGTAATCATACGATTACTCTTTTAGTATATTCATTATACACTATTTTTATGCTATTGTCAAACAAATTTTGTTATTCACTTTGATTTGCAATTTTTTCCTTTACTATTCCATAATATTTAGTTGAAATATTTGTATTGAATTTTTTGCTTATACGTATATGATTACATTTTGAACTTTCTAACTTTTCTGCTGCTATATTATTGCGACACAAAATCTGTTTTGCTATTTCGTCTTCACTAATCTTATATGCTCTTAAACAAGCATATACATATACATTGTTACAATAACATTCTAACTCATAATCAGAAATATTTTTAATTTCTTTCCTTACATCATTCATTATTCCACTTATAATTTGCTTCTTATAAGGATTATTTAAAATATAATCATACTTCTCTAATATTTCTCTTTGTCTTTCATATTTTATATATTCTGTAATTATATTATCTAATTCGATATTTATTTGGTAGATACTTTTCGCATCTAATCCTTTGTCTATTGCTAAATCTAACTCCTTTCGTTTTTCTTCAATTTGTTCTTTTAATAACTTTAACTTATCTTTCATATTTTCTCCATTTCATACATTTTTATATGATTCTAATGCCACTTTCTTATTTTTCCTCTATTATTTCTCTTATTATGTCTATCTTTTCATCTGGTAATCTTATTATTTTTGATTTGATTTTGTTTATTGCCTGTCTAATATTTGATTGAGTGCAATGTTGTAATTTTGCTAATTTAGATGCACTATGTATTTTTTCTTTGTCTAAACCATAATATAAAATAAATCGTTCTTTTTGCATAGGTGTAGCATCTTCAATATTCATAATAAGTTCAAATAATTGATTTTTTTGAATATCATTAAGAGTCTTTTTCTCTAAAAAAGTTATAAGTTTATCTCTAATATGTTGCTTTTCATTTAGCCAAATAGCTTCAAAACTTTTTTTAGGAATATTTACTTCTAGTAAGTTTTCATATTTTTCATCAATTTCTGTAAATTTATTATAAATTTTGTCATATTCTTCTTTAGTTACTCCATATTTTAGAGGTTTCTTATATTTTAATTCTTTATCTTTATCATATTTACTAAAATATACTCCTATTGCTGTCTTTAATTTTTCGTATTCTGCACCATTATAAAGGCTATTTTCTATTTTGACTTCTAATTTTTCTATTATTTTTACTTCTTCTGCTGTTAATTCTCTTTTTAAATCAATAATTCTATTTTCTAAATATCTTTCGCAATATTCCTCAAGTGACATTTCCCACCTTCTCTTTTTTTATTTCTATATTATCTTACATTCTTGCATCTATTTCATCAAATTTTTCTATAATAGTATTAAACTTTTCTTTACTAACACCTTTTTCTTCAACTGATTTTGCTTCATACTCATTATCTTCATCTTGTATATATTCTGCCAGTTTTCCTTTTAAACAGTCATACTCGTATTCTGTATATACTTTATCCTTTACCTCTATTCCCAATTTTTTTATTATTTCTAACTGATCTTTAGTTAGTTCTTTTCTTATATCAATAATTTCTTTATTATGATATTTATAATTCCAATTTTCTATACTCATTTTTCCTTTACCTTTCTTTTTCATCTTTGCTAATTGGTACGCAACACTTAATGCAAAAAAATGATATATTATTATTTTGTATATTTTTATTAAGGAGTGAAATAATAATATAATGAAAACCAAAAACTTAAATGGTTATTTCAATATTGTTGGCTCAAATATAAAGAAATATAGAGAACTAAAAGGCATCTCTCAAAGAGAACTCGCTGACAAAGTAGCTCTTTTAGGTGTTACACTCTACAATTCTGATATATCTCGTATAGAAAATCATACTTTATTTATTCGAGATTATGAGCAAAAAGCAATCTGCAAGGTTTTAGGTATTACAGAACAACAATTATTTGAAAATACCAATCAATACTTTAATTAAACAAATTTCTATTACTTTGTAATAGTTGTTTGTTTTTATTTTGGTATTTAGATGTGTTGTACGCATCAATTATTATAAAAAAATTTATTTTCTTCTTTTTGGTATTAAAATAATCATGTTATCTTCCTCTTTAGTACATACTTTTAATTTATCTTTTTCTATAATCCCTACCTTTTTTCTTATATCACACCAAATTAAAACATTTCCTATTTCATCTACTGTCATTATTTTATGATTAGTATTAAAGTCAAGAGTATTTATTTGAACTTTTACCTCATATTTATTGTCTATTATTGTGCTTGTTTCTCTCGTTGCACTTTTTGATGGCTCTAATTTTTTAAGAATTATATTTCTTCCACTTTGATATTCTTCAAGTTTATCTCCTGCTTTAATTCCCATTTTGTCCATAATAGCTTTTGCTAATTGTATTCTACCTATTCCATCAACTATTACTTCTTTCTCATTTTTATATTCACTTTTTTTAGAATGTGGTATTACTAATCTCCCATTATCACTTACCTTTTCATAAACTTCATTATCAATTATAATAATTTTCTTTGTTTTTTCCATAACAAAATCCTCTCTTTCTTTTAATTAAAATTATATTTTTAGCTTATATACAAAATTATTTTGTTACATACATTACTACAGATAAAGTCCGTTTATTAGTCCATTATAAATATGATTCTTTCTTTATATCTCCCTCCTGCCTTTGTTTATTATCATATTATCTATTACTCTTTTATTTTTTTCTCTAATTTATTTACATATTTTTCCCATTCTATTAGATCATCTTTGTTTACTAAATAACAATATAGCTGCTTTCTTTCTTCTGCAAATTTTTTGTATTCTTTTTTAGTCCTTTCTAGTAAGAGTATTGTTTTTCGGTTTAGCTCTTCTGTTTTGCTATTATTCAACTTTATTCCCTCCAATATGACATTGATAATATTATATACTATTTTTTTATATAGTCAACCCAGTAAACAGTCAATTAAGTTCCTTTTTAGATGTATGTAGGGTAAAAAAATTTTCCGACATTTTTCTACATTTTTAGCATTTGTTCATAAATAAAGGAACTAGATTCCTCTAGTTCCAAATAAGAATTATTAACTATTTACTGCATTATATATCGCAATATTCACAAGTTTATATATTGATAGATGATGTTTATCACTTAATCTCTCAAGTTCTTTATATGCAGTTTCTCTAATATTAAAATTATGTGATTCTGTAATTTCCTTTTCTGGTCTGTCATATAAATTCACATTGTTAGTTTCTACCATTTCCATAATAGCAACATTTACTAACTTGTTTATTGATGCTTCATAAACTTCTGATAGTTCTTTTAGTTTTTCATATAAACTTGCATCTATCTCAATTCTTCTCTTTAAGATATTATCTCTCTTATAAAAATACTTATCAAATACCACTTTTTTCACTCCTTTTTGCAACATTTATTATATTTTACAAAACGGAGTATTTTAATTCCTTTATAGTACCATTTTTTGACTGTTTTTAGGATTTGTCTTGCTTTCAAATTTTAATTAGTCAATATAATTATATAACTCAAATTTTTAATTTTATATAAGAGAGCAAATTGCCCTCTTATATAATGCACAATTCATAATTAACATTAAATTCAAACTGTTTACTATACTACTCTTGCTCCAAAAGGTGCTAAAGATAATTTAGCAATTTTAAAGAATTGAAGTCCAAATGGAATACCTACTATTGTTATGCACCATATACAACCAAATAGTAAGTTTTCAAGTGCCATTGGAATCCCAAAGAAGATAATCCATATTACATTTGCAATTACTGATACTACTCCTCCACCATATTCAACATCTTTGCCGAATGGTGCAAATGATAAAGTAGCAAATTTAAAACATTGTTTTCCATAAGGTATTCCTACTATGGTAATACACCATAATATTCCAGATACGATCCATGAAAGACCACTAAAAAATCCTCCAAAAATAAACCATAATACATTTCCTAAAAAACTCATGTTTTTTCTCCTTTCATACGATAACATTAATTACTCATTGTGCATTTTTTTACACATTAATTATTAAACTTCTGTGTATTAAAATTTAATTAGTATATATAATTTATAACTAATAACTATTTTTTAGTCCTTTGAGAACTACTACTTTTAGTAGTTCTCTATTTGAAAATAAAAGGGGATGTTTGTGCTAATTGTTAGTTCTACAATTAGCACAGTTTTATTTCTGCTCTAAAATTCTGTTAGCTTCATCTTGTGAAAGATATTTATATTCCACCATTTTATTCATTACTTGCTTTTGCCTTTGTTTTGCAAGTTCTGGATTTTTGCTTGGAGAATATACTGATGGTGCATTTGGTATTCCAGCAAGCATAATTGCTTCATAATCTGTCATCTGATTTGGCTCTTTTCCAAAATACCCTAAACTTGCTTCCCTCACAGTATAATATCCATCTCCAAAATAACTTGTATTCAAATATAATTCTAGTATTTCATCTTTCTCACATTTATTTTCTATTTTAAATGCCATAAATACTTCTGCTATTTTTCTTTCAAACTTTTTATCTTGTGTAAAATATATATTTTTTGCTAGTTGCTGTGTTATTGTACTTCCACCTTCTACAAAATCCATAGCTTTTATATCGTTTATTGTTGCTCTACCTATTGCAATTAAATCTATTCCAAAGTGTTTATAAAATCTATGATCTTCTACTGATAATACTGCATTGATATAAGTTTGTGGTAAGTCTGAAATTTCTGTATAGTTTTCTTTACTTTTTATTTCTTTTATTTTGTTTCCTATACTTATTTCTTCTATTGCATTTTTATACATTTTATAACCATTTCCAATAAATAGCAATGCTATGCTTGTTATTATCAATATTAACAAAAATACTATTTTTAGAAACTTCTTCATCTTTACCACCTCTTTTGCTACTTTTATTCATTCTTTTCTTTCCATT
>CANSMW010000012.1 GCA_947648215.1 uncultured Clostridium sp.
GTTTATTTGGTCTTCTCTATTCTCGCCTTGTCCTTCTTGATTACTATTTTCTTGTAAACTATAATCTTTATCTTGCAAATTCATGTTTACACCTTGTAATTTCCAAACTTTTATTTTCCCCATTATCTTTTATTCTCCCTACTTTCAGGTTTAACTACACCCACTTTATGCTAATATATCAAACTCAATATGAAAAATAACTATATTTATATAAAGTTTCCATAATTATATCAAGTTTTTTGATTACTGTCAATACTTTATGTGTGTTTTGATTAAAGATGTATGTGTTTTATAGTTTCTTCTAAATGCTTAAATTTACTATTTCTTTTGTTAAAATATTTCGTACATAAAAAAATCTCTTGTGTATAATTTGGTTGCACACCTAAATATGCACAAGAGATTTATGTTTAGATAGTTTTTTATTATATTTTTCCACGAAAAGTTTAACTCATATTTAAGCTTCTATAAGAAACTTTCCTGATTCCCCTTTAATATTTCAAAATTCATATTAGCCTCTTCTTGCTCTGTTCTTAATTCTCGATCTACTACAATACTTTTTGTATTATCTCCCTTATACTCTGCTTTTAAAATATAATTTACTTCAAATTTTGAAATCAATTCTTTACTTATGTTGTGCCCTGGTGCAATTAATTGAACATTATTCTCTTTTAGCATGGCAAACATTCCTTCCCACAAATACACTGCACTTGTTGCACCAAAAGGATTGTCTGCAATCATTACTTTTTTAGAATTGGATAATGCTTCTGGCCTTGTTAACATACTTATATAAGAAATAATACATACAGCAAACATAAAGTAAAGTGCATTCACTTGTCCATCTGAGCCTAAGTCATCCTCCCATTTTTTGTATCCTGAGTGTTCTGCAATATCTTCTATTTTATATAACTTAACCGATGCTTTGTCCATATTTACCACTTGTGCAACCAATGCTTTTGAAGAAAGTTTTTCATTTAATTTCACTTTATCCATCAATTCTGGATTGTGTTCCATTTCTTTTACAATCGCTTCAATATATGCCTTAATTCTTGCTTGTTTTTCGTCTCTTTCGTATTCTTGTAGTTCCAATTTAACAATATTCGTTTCTTTTCCTGCAATTTTAATTCTTGATAATCCAGAAAGTTTGTTTAAATCTCTTACTACCACTTCGGCTTTTTCAAAACATTTACTATTAAATTGTTCTTGGTATTCTGCAAGTGATTTCAACGCCTCTTCAATATGAACGATTTTCTCATCAATCAATGAGATGTTTTCTTCAATTCCCTTTTTCATTCTTTGAGTTTCTTGTTTTTCTTCTGGGAACTTGACATTTTGAATTATTTCATAAATATCGGAAGCAATGTAAAAATCTCTTACCTTATCTTTTATGTACCTAATAAAATTTTCCCAACTCCTTTCTAATTTACGCAAATTATCCTCTAAGTCTCTTACTCTTTTCGTAACTTTTTCATAACTGTATAATTCATTTTCCAAACTATTGTGTAAATTAACTTCTATTCTTTTTATTTGATATTGTTCGATAAAGTTTTCAAATTTATCTGTTTCTCTACTCAATTTTTCAATTTCTTTATTAATTGCAGAAACTTTTTCGCTTAATTCTTTTCTTTTATTTTCATAGACAATTATCAATTGCTTATTTTCCGAAATTTGCGTTTCTATACTCTCTAATGTTTCAATTCTGTCTTCTTGCCTATAGAACACTCCTCTTTCTTCTAGTTGTTTTATTAAAGTACTTATCATTCCTTCAATTTTGAAAATTTCCTGTTTATAGCCATTTTCTTTTTCCATATATTGATTCATTTCTGTTTCTATTTTATGATAATTTTCTTTTAATTCTTCTAACATACAATCTAATGTTTTACTTAGATTTTCTTCACTTTTTTCAAATTTACTTATTAAAAAACCATTTTCTTCTACCATCTTTTTACATTTGTCCATTGCCTCTTTTAGCATTTTACAACTTTCTTCCAATTCCGTAATTTGGCTATTTTTTGAGTTTAATTTTTTGCTAAGTGCTTCATATTCATTTTTTATCTCGTCAAATTCCATAGCTAACTCTTCAATATTACTCAAATTCTCAAATTTTTCTAAGTCTTTTAACAAATTTTCTATTGTTTCTAAATCATATGCTATTTGTCTTTCTTCTTCCTTATACCTTTCTAATAACTTCTCTAATTGTTCTAATTCCTCATTTTTCGTCTCAACAATCTCTTGTGCTATTTGTACTTCTTTTTTCCATTCATCTTGCTTTTTGGTCTCATTTTTAATATTTTCTTTGGTCTGTTTTAAATCTTTAAACCAATTTATATCCTCCTGTAATTTAAAAACTATTGATGCAATTTCAGAATTTCTATTTTTTAAACTTTCAATTATTTCTTCTTGTTGTTCCTTCTTTTTTATCAATTGTTTTCTAATGTCTTCTTTTTGTCTTATTTCATTTTGTATCTTTTCTATCTCACTTTCCATCTTTTTAATATTTTCTTTTGAGTATCTTTCAACAAAATCCTTACAATCTTGTATTAAAGTTTGCAATTTATCTTCTTCTGTTTCCTCTTGTTCAATTCCCTTTACTAAATGCAAAATTTTATCTTCTAATTCTTTTTTATAACTTTCTAATCCTTGTTCATCCATATGTTGATATATTTCTTTTGCTATTGGATAAATAAGGTTTTCTCCTCCTTTACTTTCTTCCTTTTGCCTTAAAAACTCAATATTAGCCACTGGAACTAGACTTTGCACATCATAATTGATTCCTTGTATTTTAAACTTTTCAAAACTTTCTTCATCAATAAATACTGAATAAATATACCATGGGTTTGTCTTTAATATTTCCGTTCTTCTTTCTTCATCCATTTTTGTTAATTCTTCTATTCCTGTTGTAACATAAGCACATTTTCCCTTTAATTTATCTTTTAGGAAAAAAATATCTTCATTTGGTACTGCTAGATGATATTTCTCAATTAATTCACATTTGGTTTGTTTTATTTGTTTTTGGATTTCTTTTGCTAACCTTGATTTTTTTATATTTTCTTTTTTTATTTTCCAATTCATTTGTAATTCTTCTAAAGTTTGTACATTAAATGTCCTACATAATTGTTCCATTTCTATCTTTTTATTTTTATATACTTCATATTGATTATTTACATTTTCTATACTATTTTTTAGAATGACTATATCGCTTTTTATTTCTGTGTCTTTTTTCTCATTTTCATTCATAGCTTCTCTTAGTTCTTCTATTTTTACAATATTACTTTGTTCTTTGTTGTCTAAGCTCTGTTTATGTTCGGTAAATTTATCTATCGTTTCTTCTAAATTTAAAAGTTCTTCTAGATATCCTCTACTTGTCAGTTCTTTTTGATAACCTTTCTCCTCCTCTTTCTTCTCATTCAAATCATGTTCAAGACTTTCTAGTTTTGTTCTCATTGAAATGTAATTCTCATTTGCAACACTACTCTGTTTTTTTTGTTCTTCTCGTTTTTTATTTGTTTGCTCTTTCTTAAGTTTTACAATATTCATTTGTTCTTCTATCTTTGTTCTTTTACTTTTTACCATTCTCATATAATTTGTACCATATACATTATATTGTTTTTGTGTTTCTTCATCATTTAAATACATCTTCTGAATTTGTATTTGTTTTTGTTCTAACATGTCTTTTTTTTCTTTATATTCTAAATACTCATTTACTGCTCTTGCTTTTTTTAGTTGTTTTTCGATTTCCTCTCTTTTTTGTTGCATACTTTCTATTTTTGTTCTAATCTCTTTTTGACATATGGAAAGATTTTCTTGTTCAAGTTTCTTTTTATTAATTTCCAATTTGCTGTTTTGATTTTCTAATTCGATATATTTTTTCTTATAATTCTCTATTTGATTATTTTCATTTTCTACCTGCTTTTGTAACTTCTCCTCTTTATCTTTATAAAAGTAATATGTTTCATATGCTTTTTGATACATTTCCTCTTCTTTCGTATAGGTAGTCTCTATTTCTTCAGCATATCTTTTTAGCTTTTCAAATAATTCTTTTGTTTCTTCATATTCCTTTTTATGGTCACTTTCCTTTTTAAATTTCATTAAGTTATCCTTAATACTAATAAGTGCTTCTGCTAAGTCCTCATTTTCCGCTACTTCGCTATTATTTTGCATATTAATATTATCAATTATTTTTATCAAAAAATTCTCAATTAATTTTCTAGATGTTTTGTTCACTTTAAAATAACTTTCGATATTGTTTTCTCCTGAATTAATCTCATTAATTAATTTCCATTCTGCACTAATTAATCCAAAATATTCTATGTATTTGAGATATTCTTTTTTACTATTAAACACTTGAACTGGTAGTTTTTCCTTTCTCATATCACTTAAATATTGCTTTAATTTTTCATAAGACATCACGATTCTACCTTCTTTTGTTTCTTCTACTAGTGGAATTTGTTTAATATCATTTTCATTTTGTGTATTATATAAATAACAATAGTTAAAATATTCTATCCCTATCGTATCCCTATCTTCTTCCTCCTCTTCTTTCCTGTTTCGTACACAAAAACCAGTAAGAAGATATTTATACTCTGAATTATCATCTAATTTCCATTCCACCAAACAATGAGAGGTTCGATTTTGATTTCCTCCCTTAAAAATATTTTTTAACGGTCTATCTGCTTTTAAATAGGTATTAGGAAGTACAGTTTGTAGTAACATTAATAACATAACAGACTTTCCTCCACCATTTTGCAAATCATATGTTGCTGATTTTCCTCCGAAATTCATAATAAAATTATCATAACAAGACTTCGCATCATTATATTTGACATTAACAAGCCTAACTCGATTAATATGTGGCATTCTCTTCACCTCCCAAATGATAAATATACTCCATTAAATTATTTTTGTTATTTTTGTCATATTCAAAATAAAAATAAACAATTGCTTTAAATCTAGTTGTTATGTATATATTTCTAGTATTTTCATCATAAAATACTAGCTTCTCTTCTTGCAAAAATTTTAATACTAACCTTACGAAAGAAATCTTATCGTTTTTGCTTACCCCTACTCTTTCTTCTTTTGCATCTGCTAATCTCTCCCATACATTTTTTATCATTACAAAATTATATTGCATTTTCTTACTACTTTCTTCCAATTCTTCTGGTATTAAATTTTCAAATTTATGATGAATTGTTTCTATAAATTCATCAAACCTTAGGTACGTTCTTGGTGTGTTAAATCCAGATTCTTTATAAAAACAAGTAATGAGAGTAACAATAACAAAATACATCAAATAAATATCTTCATTTCGGTTAAATTGTTTGATTCTATTTTTTAAGTCCTCATTGGTATAGCCAAACACTTTGTTTTCTGGCATAACGCATAAATTCAAGGTTCGTTCCATATGATATATTTCAAATCCCATTTTCTCGGCAATTTTATTCGTTATGTTTTCTATTTCGGTATTATTCACATATTCATTATACAATGCCATATTTTTTATTTTTGAAATTTCTTGGTTTTGCAATAATTCGTTTATAATTTCTAATGCAATATTCATTGCTTCTTCACTTATTTCCATCTATTTCTCCTTTCACTAAATAAACTTTGTTTATTCCTTTTTTATTCGTAAATTCGTAATTTTTAATCCATTGCCTAATTCAATGTCTTCTTCTAAATTGCGGATTATAATTCGATTAAACTCAAAATCACTAAAAATTTCATCTGTGTGTTTACTAAGTATCTTCTTTCGATTTAAATAAATCACAAAAGAAATAAAATCCCCATTATATAAATAATCTTCTCCATAATTTTCTTTCATAAACTCAGAAAAGCCGTATTAAATCCACATTATCCTGACGTTTTAATATTAAAAGCAAATTTTGAAAATAAAATCGATGATTATAAATTACTCTTTCTTCTGTTAGTTTGTCTATATTTTTATAATCCATCAATTGTGGATTTGTTTCCACTTCTACTTCTTTTGCTTCTCTTGGAAGTCTTTGATGTTCCATTGCTTTCATGGGGTTAAAACTTTTTAGATTTTTAGGAAATAAAAAAGGCATTACGAAATATTTCATTTTTTCTGGCTGATTGGTTTTCGTAATCAATTTTTCAAATTCCTTTTCAAAAGCAAATTTTTCTGAAAAAGCACTTTTCATCTTAATTTTGATAATTTCATCATATTTTTCGTGGCTACTTGTTGCTTCTTTTAAAAGCTTTGTATGTGCCTCAATCGCTTTATTTAGTTCTCTTTCTATGTTACGAATTACTTTGATTGTGTTTTTTTCTTTATCACCTAAATTCTCAAAATCCTCTTTTTTAAAATATTCTGTGTACAAGTTTTGAATAATCCCCATCATTTCCTGGAAAAGCTCACTTTCTTCAAGAAATTGACTTTTTACTTGTTTATGATAATCATAGTATCTCTCTACCGCTTCTTTTCCTCCATACATTAATCCTTCTATAATCATTTCTTTTTCATCAATTTTCTTTTTTACTTCAATGTTCAATCTTTTTACCGTATCATATGCATAATCAAAAGAACCTTTTTCAATTTGCTTTCGAAATAGTAATAAGTTAATCGTAATTTGTGCTGCATCTGGAAATTCTTTTGTCTTTAGATAAAAATCTACTCCTTCTGGAGTAATATAATAATAATAATTTCCATCTTCTCCCACTTTTATTTCAATGTATTTCATTAAATCTTGTTTTTCTTTTTGCTTCTGAAAACTATAATATGAATAAGAAAAGCTTGTTCCGCCATTTTGTGCTTCATCTAAAATAATATTTGTTATCTCTTTTGCTTGTTCTTGTTCTAATTTCTTGTTGCTTATTTTTTCTACAAAATATAGAATAAATTCACAAATATCTTTGTATTGTATTTTATGATTATTCAATTTTCCTTCATACAAAAGAAAAGAAAGCATCGCCATAAATACCCCTACCAAATCTACTTTTAGGGTACTTTGTTTTGCTTTCAATTTTCTTATTACTTCAAAATATGGATAGTAAATCTCAATATTTTTTTGTCTTACCTCAAATTCTTCTAAAACATCTTTGGTAATATCTTCGAATACTTTTAAATTAAAATCTTCTACTTGATTCATACTATCTTTTCTACCTCTTCATAATTTAATATTTCTTGTGGGATGTAAAAATTATTTTCAAACATATTTCGTAATTTCTTTCTATCTTCTGTATCAAAATAATTTAAAAACACCTCTATATAATCTTCCCTCCTGTTTTGTCTTTTCCTTATTTTATTTGGATTGTTTTCTAATTCTATCATCCTATGGTATGCTACTACATATGGTAAAATGCGATAGTCTCTATACTTTTGTAATAATGATACATAAATATTAATTCCTTCATAATCAATATCTCCAAAGTATAATATCTCTGCGTCATTTTTCACATTAAAATTTTCTATATATTTAAAACTATTTAAAATCTTTTTTCCTTCTCCATAAATAACCAAGTAAAAATTCTGATATTGTTTTGTTATCTCTTTAAATGTCCAAAATGTATCTCTATTTTCGATAATTAATATCTTTTTATTCTTTTTCTCATATTTGTTATTTTCAAAATAAAAAAATGGTTCGTAAGTTTCATAGCAGTTTAACTCCTTAAAATCAATCCCTAATTTTTTCAATATATTTTCCTGTTGTTTTAATTTTTTCTCATCTTTCCATATCTGATAAGACCTTTCGTTTACTGTTAATATCGGTTCTTTATTTTCTAATGTAATAAAATTGTTAATTTTTAAAATTTCATCTCTATCTTCTTCATATTCTTCTGGATGTTTTAAATAATACTGTATATTAATCTTATTATGCAATTTCATAATTTCTTGTTTTACTTCTATATAATCTTTCTTAGGTTTTACAATTCGATATTTTAAAGGTGTTCCAATTAAATTCTTTTTTGCATTTTTTAATGGTTCTAATTTATTTTCTTGTACTAGCTTTTCTATTATGGTATCCATTTGTTTGGCTATTTCTGGACTATATATCGTTTTGGTAAATTGATATATTTCTTCTAACGTTATGTTTTTTGATTTTGAAGTTTCCAGCATTTCTTGTATTGTTTCTTTTAAGTTATTTTCTTCCAATTTCTACCACCTTCTTTTCATAGGTATTATTATATCACAGACTCTTAGTTTATGTCAACTTTTAGGATTATGAAATCATTTTATCCAATCGTTCTTTCCTTACTAATCTTCTACTTCTTTCTCTAGTAAAATTACCTTTGTTGCTACCTTTTTTATAAATGCTTCATCATGTTCTACAAAAATGATGGTTGGTTTAAACGTTAAAATGGCTTCTTCTATTTGAATTCTAGTTAAAATATCAATATAATTTAATGGTTCATCCCATACATAAATGTGTGCCCTCTCGGAAATGCTTTTTGCAATTAATACTTTTTTCTTCTGCCCTTCACTCATTTGTGCAATGTCTTTTTCAAATTCTATTTTGGAAAACCCCATTTTCGATAGCATTGCTTTAAAAATACTTTCATCAATCTGATTTTTCCTTCCAAATTCTTTTAAATTTCCTTTTAAATGTTCTGTACTTTGTGATACATATGATATTTTTAAATCGTTTCCTATTTTTATATTTCCACTATATGGTATCTCATTTCCTAATATTAATTTTAGCAAACTCGATTTTCCTACTCCATTTTTTCCCGTAATGGCTATTCGGTCTCCATTTTCAACCACAAAGGATTGCTTTTTAAAAATTGACTTTTCTTCATATTGAATTTGTAATCCATTTGCTAGGATTAATGGTGTTTTTCGACTTTCTAATGGTATTATTTTTAAATCATCTTTTCGGTCAATATTATGTAATAAACCAGCCTTTTCTTCGATTGATTTTTCAATTCTTTTTTCAATTACTTTGGATTTTTTCATCATTTTAGCTGACCTGTGACCTACATATCCTCGGTCAATACTAGAACCTGAATTATCGGTATGATATTTTGATTTTTCTATTTTCTCAGACCAATTTGCTGTATTTTTTGAAGCAATTTCCAATCGATTAATATCCTTTTCTAATTTCTCATTTTGAGCCAGTTCAAATTTATCTCTAGCTTGTTTGTTTTCATACCAAGAAGAAAAATTCCCTTTCTGAATTTCTATGTTTGTATGATTAATCGATATAATATGGTCTACTACTTTATCTAAAAAATTTCTATCATGAGACACTAAAATGAATCCCTTTTTTCTATTTAAATATTCCACCAAATGGTCCCTTGTTTGGCTATCTAAATGGTTGGTTGGTTCATCAATTAGTAAAAAATGATTTTCTTTTAAAAACAAACTAATTAACAAAATTTTTACTTGTTCTCCACCACTTAACAAGCAAAATTTTCGGTAAAGAATTTCAGCATCACTATGTAGTAAGGCTAATTCTTTAATCATTTCCCAATCCTCTACCTGAGGAGCAATTTCATTTACCACTTCAATTGCCATTTTTTCCTTATCTTCTACTTCAAAAGGAAAATAATCAAATTCTACTTTCTTTGTAATACTTCCTGTATACTCATATTCCCCAAGTAGCAATTTCAAAAACGTTGTTTTTCCTTTTCCATTCCTTCCAATTAACCCCAATTTCCAATCTGTATCAATTTGAAAAGATACCTCTTCAAACACCTTCTCCATACTTCCTTCATAGCCAAATGTTAAATCATGTACATTAATTAAAGACATCTTTTCACCTCTTTTCAATCTAAAATAGTATTTATTTCTCTATCATCTTTTATCTCTATATCAATCTGTTTTATCATTGTATTATCATCTGTTTCATTCGTTTCTAAATAAGAATAATGCTCTTTTACTTGTTTTCTAAGAGTATTTTGATGTACCTTTATATTATGTAGTTTCTCTCTTATGTCCTTAGGGAATATTCTATTTATTGACTTTGCGTATTTCGAACCATCTTGTGGATTTTCATAATCAACAATCTCATCATTCTCAAATACAAATTTATATGGCATAGAACTTCCACTATTATGTATTAACTCACCATCTTGAACATAGTAACTTTCTATTAAAGCCCATACATAAACATAGGTATTGCCATTTCCCTGTCTAATCCCTAATCTCGTAATATCTGTAAACACCTTAAAATCATTGACATTATAATTAGGTTCTGAATTTTTCGTTTTCAAAAAATAATGCGGTTGCTCTTGTCTTATAAGATACTGCTCTACTTTTTCATATAAATAATCTTTATCACTTACTATCGTTTCTTTTAAATTGTAATTTAATACTATTAATATTATTAATGCGATAAAAACAATTACCAAAAATGCTACTATGAATCGAATTTTTTTCTTCATGGATACACCTCCTCAATAAATTATTATTTCTCTATATCTTTACTTTACATTTTTATTTCTAATATACTCTCCCTCACTACTTATCTATCCTATCACAAAAACAGACAATTCGCAATAAATTGTCTGTTTTTATAATTCTTATTTTTTACTTCTAACAATAGAATTTCATATTACCTGAATGTATTGTTTTCCATTTTTCAATAATTTGAAAATAGTGTAATGAAATATCTTCACATATAATATTCAATTCTTTTTCAGGAATGTGACTTTTATTATGGCAAACAACACAACCTCCTGATTGTGTCAACCAAACTTTAGTTGCATTAGCTGATGGATTCCCCTTTGAAATGTGAACATGGATTGGTTCATCATTTTCATTTGTCCAAAAATAGATTTTATATCCGTTTTAATTCAAAAATATTAGGCAATTTCTAATCCTCCTAAACGTGCATATTTAAAAAAGAAAGATGCACCATTTTTAACAATTTTAAGAAATGTTTCTTTTTCTTCATTAGAATAATTTCCGTCTTCTAACACAACTTCATAACTTGGAAGTTCAATAACATATGTATCAAACCCATATTCCATCGGTCTTTCAAAAGTAACGCGGATATACTCTTCACCATTTTCTTTTTTTCCAATACTCGAAAATACTCCTAATGTTCCATCAGGATATTTAGCAAATTCATAAGTCATTCTATTATCACTCTCCTATTGTTTAAGTATAACTTTTTTAATTTATTTCTTCTTATTATACCCCATGCTTCTATAAAAATCTATACTTTTCACAATTATTTCTTAACCTTTTTCTCTTTATGTTTAAAAGAAAATATATAAAATCTATTTCTTTTTCCTAGGCTTTGGTACTGGTGTTACTTTTTCTAATTCCAATATTACCATTTTACAAAACTCTGGATTATCAATATCTAACACATAGTGTTCTTTTGCCCCCTTATATGGATACCCTACTTCAGCTTGTTTCATCATTTCTTCAATACAATCTAACTTTTTTACAAAAGGTACATTATCACAAACAATGATAACTGGTTTATCATTTACATATACCATAAACTCTCCAAACATTTTTTTATAACGTATTTCTCCAACCCCTTTTATTTGTTCACATACGTATTCAATATACTCATTCGTTGTAGCCATTGCCATTCTCCTTTCTATATCCATTATTATTTATTATAATCCATATAAATTTGTAAGCCTCTATTATTCTTTACATACTATTTGCTTATTCAGGTTATATTAATATATTTTCTCATTAGATTTTATTTATCATCTCATCTACTACAACATTAAATACATGTTTTATTAACAATAACCTCTCTAACATACCTTTTCCAAAATGCTCTGAGCGAACAATTCCTAAATAGTCTGCAACATTAGTTAGTTTGTAGTATTTCAAATCTGGGTATCTGTGTTTTATCACTCTACATAAATCAGTGTATGGGTTTTTGAATTCCTTTTGATGCTTTTTATAACTTTCTTTTAAAAAGTCCACATTAAACATACTACAATAACATATTACCATATCTTCTTTTATAAAATCTACTATCTGTGGTAAAATTTCTTGAAAACTTGGTGCTTCTTGTAGCATTTCATTAGTAATACCAGTAATATCTTCTATATTCTGGCTTAGTTCTTTTTCTGGTTTTATGAAGCTAATAAAATGTTCCATTTGTTTTCCGTTTTTTATTTTCATGATTCCAATTTGAAACATCTCATCCTTTTTACTTGATACTCCGCTTGTTTCTATCTCGACAATGCAATATTCTTCCTCTTCATTGTATTGAAATTTACACTTATCATTCTTTTCTTCCACAACCATTCCTCCTATTTCTTTTTTTCTTGTTTCTTCATTTCATTTTCTTCTGCTTTTTTCTTTGCTTTTTCGAATATCTTTGGTGCTAGTTTTTTTATAACATAATATCCCATTGCATTTCCTCCTTAAATTTGAATTGACCCATTTTCTTTCAGTGCTTCCCATAATTCATCATCATCAAATTCATTATTGGGGTCAAAATGTTTTTTTAAGATTTCTAAATTTTTTCTTACAAACTCACAAACCTTTTGGTAATCTTCTTTGGATAATTTATTTTCCCCAATCACAACTTTTGGTTCTTCTTCTATTGTTATACTAAATGTATCTTCATAATTATTTCGTTCATTCTGAATACGGATTTTAGGTAAGCATTCTTTTATATTTTCTCCAAATATATTTTTCTTTGGAAATACACTTACATTTAATCCTGTGCGTTTCGGTCCGATTTCGGTAGAGTAAAAACCCCAATCATCCCCTCCTTCTCCATTTTCTTTTCGAAGAGTTTCTTTTGTTAATGGTAACATTCCTATTTTAATCTTGGTCCAATATTCATAACTTACACAAATATCTCCTTTTACAATTTTACTTAGTAAGTTATATTCGGAGTCTTTTTCAATCACTCCTGTGTATTTTTCAATATCATGCCCAAAATATTCATATGTAAATAACTCCTTATTTCCCCATTCATTTTTCATTTCATAAAGAGATACTAATGCATACGTATTTTCAAAATATTTTTCCCCATTAAATTTTCTTGGTAACCACCTAACCACATAAATTCTATCTACATTATCATCTATATACCCATAATCTATTTCATGTTTTAATTTTACAATATCACCAATCTTAAATTTTTCACTTGCTCCCTCTTCCAAATCTTCTGGATATAACTTAATCCTTTTTTGGGTATCCCAAAGTGCATTTTGATATCGATACTCATAATTCACATATAATATATTTCCTTCATAATCTAAACTATATACCTTATGGGTAGGTTCCAACTTACAAATACTATCTTCATCAAACTCATCATACTTTGTATCAAATTTTTCTGCATATGCTAAATCATCAATTTGAATAATTTGAAAGTCATAATCTACTTGCTCTTTTTTTAACATTTTGGAGAATGAACAATTTGCACCTTCTTCAATGGCTTTTATTCTTGTTTGTAAGTCCTTTACTCCTGCTTGTCTTGCTTGCTCAAACTCACGATACACATTACATTTTGAATCTGGGTCAAAGAATTTAATTCCCTCTTGCGTATAATCATACATTTCAACCTTTACCAAATATAATTTCATTTTATTATCCTTCTTCTCAAATTTTATCATTTTTCAATTTTTAAACACTCTCTTCTGTTTCTTTCGTATGTATGGTAAAAACTTTTTTGGGACTTGTTATTTTTTTTACCTCATCTATTAATTCTTCACTAGCATGTCCAGATGTGTGAATGTCTTTCTGGATTACGGTTATTCCTAATTCTTGAACTCTTTTTAGGAAGTTTTGTATTTCTTCTTTTTCTTTATAACCTCCCCACATAGAATATACCAAGCACGCATTGGTAAGAATATCTCCTTTAAATTCAAACATTTCTAAATCTTCTAACATACTGGTTCGAATGTTCATCATAAATGGCTTATATAGCATGGAGCTTTTATTTTTGCCTTGAAAACTTTGTAGATATTGCTTTCGAAATTCGTCCTTTTTCCTTTTCATATATCGTGGCTTATATACCATCACATTATCGAAGGTAACTGGATTTGGTATATTTTTCTTATCTTCTTTTTGTATGAAACTTGTTAAATGTGCCATGTAAATGTCTTGTATTAGGATATGTCTTGTTTGATTGCAGGCTTTTAACATTGTAGTAATTCTATCAATATTAGAAGAGGACATTAATACAAATACTTGCTTATATTCTCTAGCAATATTAGCAAATTCTTCTACTAAACTTTCCTCTTTTTCAAGAATATGAGATTTACTACCAATATTCGTTCCTTCGGTAATCAAATAATCAACCTTTCCAATTTTCTTTAATGTTGGAATAAGGGCACCACCTGTATACCCATTATCTCTAAAATCACCGGTATAAAGTGCAGTTTCTTCTTCATCGGTTATGACAAACATTGTAGAATTGTAAGCAGAGTGGTCTACTCGATATGGTGTTATTTTAACATCTCCAAATTCTTTTCCTTCTAGCACTTGTCCAAATCGAAATGTTTTTGCTTCTATTCTTGGCTTACCGCTAAAATCACAAATAATATCATATAGCTTTTTGGTGGTTTCTTCAATATAAATTGGTATTTCTTCTAATATATTGCTTACCTCTCCAATATGGTCTAAATGATAATGTGATATAAATACTGCATTCACTTTGGATTCTCCTTTGGTTAATCCTTCTATTTCTATTTGTTTTGTTCCATCTAAATTGGTTCCATAATCGAATATAATCTTAGCTGTTTTACTGCTAATTTCCGTTACACATCCACCAATTTTATCTCCACCATAGGTTTTAATTTCTAGCATCTAAAATCTCTTCCTTTCTTACTTCGCTTTATAGTTATATTTTCAATCGAAACTTCTTTTGGCTCGAAGGTATATGTGATTTTTAAATTACTCTTTTTCTATAATTCCTTTATACGAATGATAATTTTCTCCTTTGTGATTCCAATTTTTTGGTATTCATTTTCAAATTGAGTATTACTCCATACGGTAGAATATTTCTCTATTAGCTTATCTTCCCTATAAATATTAATACTGTATATGTTATTTTGACTAATGCATTCTGTAAAACTACAACATGGATTTTCATTTTCATCTAGTAAAAATAGATGTCCCCATGAACCTTCCCTTAATATTCCGTTTGAATTTGTTCAAACTTTCTTTTTCCCAAAATTTTTCTGCTAATATTCGATTAATTACAAGATATTCTTCATATTCATCTTCTGGGTTATATTTTGCTTCTATCAATTGCTCTACCTTATTTACTTCAAATTTTTCAATAATACTCTTCGGAAGCATAATACCAAATTCTTCAAATTCTAATTGGATTTTGTCATAATCGGTAATATTCATATCCCCATTTCCTCCTTGTATCGTTTTATCATATTGTTAAAACTTATTTCTTTATTCCCATATAAACTCATTAACTTAATTATGTTTAATATCTCCTCTTTATTTATCTTTTGAAACTCGGAAGTTTCTATTTTCTTTGTTTCTATATCATAGACTACGTCATTTTCTTGATTGTATACTGCTATTTCTTGCCCATCTTTGCTCATATTCCAATTAAAAAATACTAATTCCTCGGTTGATATTCCCTCTGGTTTATTCGTGGTTACTATGTTTATATTATTTTTTATCAAATGAAGAAGATATTCTACTTCTTTTTCAAAATCGCTCATCTAATACCTCCTCTATCATACCCAACACTTTTCCATTACTTTTGCATATTCTTCTGGATAATGAATGCCATACCATGCTAACTGATATTCCAATATGGCATACCCAACATTGTGTGCCTTGGGAAATAAATAATCTATATGATTACATATCTTTATATACCAATCTGGAACATTCTTCTCTCGCATAATATCATCCATTTCTTTGGTAGTTCCTTTTCCTTTTCTTACACTTTCCATAATGTGATAAGCTGTCACTCTATCAATTCCTTTTTGCATTAAAAACACCATGATATCATCTCTATGAGAAATAATTTGTGATAGGTCTAATGTTCCTTTTTCAAGTATCTCTTCTATACAATTATCGGTGACTGTTGCATATAGCAGTCCTTGTAAAATAACCAATTTTTCGAAAGTGTCTATTTTTATCTTTGATATAATATCTAATACTCTTTCTAAATTTATATGACCATAAAATTCTTCTTTTATAATTAAGTCAAATATTTCTCTAACATCTTCGTCTGGTCGTATTAATCGTGGAGAATCCTTCGTTAGCTGATGTATTTCCTTTAATGGCATAAGCAACCTATGAGATACTATATTTATATTTGCTAATGTTTTTTCTTCTTTCGTTGTTATGCTTCTTTTAAAACTATAAATACCATTACTTTCTTTAATATCTCCACTATTTTTATCAATCCCTTCCTCTTCTAGTAACTCATCTAGGTATTCACAAATGTTTTTATAAATATCGTCTGCTACATTTAAAGTGATATCTAAGCTTTCATTAAAATCAACACCCGCAAATGTTTCAAATGGTATATTAAAACCATGATACTTTTCTGGTAAAGGATTACACTGTGTTATTCCTATTAAAAAAGCGATAAATGAGCTACCAATACACCCTCTAAATCCTGTCAGATACCCATACTTTCTCGATCTGTCTACCAATTTTCTAGTAATCACATAAACAATAGCCCATTCATTGGATAAAATGGCATCCAATTCTAAATCTAGCCTTTCTTGTATTTCCTTTGGTAGTGGATTTGCTCCATATAGCAAGTGTGCTTTACTTAATGCATGTACTTTCACTTCATCAAACATATTATTTTCCTCCTTTAAATTTTTCTTTTTATTTATTATAACATATTCATTTCGAAAATGTTATCAGAAAACAAAAAACAATAAATTCATTGTAGCTGTAGTAACACAGTTTAAAAAAATTACATTTTATTCCAGTTTTATAATTGAATTTTTCTTATATATAACAAAAATGAACCTAGCGTTTTCCCTTAGGTTCATTTTTGATTTCTTTATTAGCACGTTGTAGGGGCGATTTTAATCGCCCGTTCTTCGAAGAATTTTCCCTGAATTTAATTTGTTTTTTGGTATGTCTCTGGTGGCGGGCGATTAAAATCGCCCCTATACCTCTTCATTTTCAATTATCACACCTTAAGTTGACTATATTCTTTCAATTTCAAAAAGTTGCTCTTTCGTATTAATTGTATAGTCTTTTAAGGTTTCAATATTGTTCTTTCTCTCAATCCAAAAACACTCGTACTCCTTCATTAATTTTTTCAATTTATCCGTATATACATCTTCAAATAATCGCTTTGGTGCTAATATGGCTTTTTTTATATTTGTTTTACCAGAATGTAAATCGATTTTTTGTCCACTAACAAAGTAAAATGCCTCTTCTACTCTTGCACAATCTTCTTTGGAATTTTGAATTAAATGTGTAAAAAAGCTATAATATGTACTTATTTCAAAAGCTGCTCTTAGAAACAACTCTTCACTTTCTTTTGCATCATTATTTTCTATTTTTTCACGCTCACTTGCTGAACACTTTTTTAATTCCACCAAATATACCGTATTACTATTTTTATCATATGTAATCAAATCAATTGGTCTTTCATCTCCTTTATTGCAAGGAAACTCATAATAAATTGGCATACCTAAAATATCATTATATTGTCCAGATAAAATAATATTTCTTTGTATCATCGGTTCTAAATCATTCACTTTACTTTGACTAGACTTCTCACAAAACTTATTTTTTACCAATTCCTGTTTCTCTAATGTTTCTCTATCCTCTTTTCTAAAATCTTCCCTTATGACAAAACTATTCTCATAAGGGTTGTCCCTCTCAATACTTTTCACTAAGTCACATAGCTCTAATCCACTATCTTTTTCTAAATAATCAATCAATTCCCTCTCATAACGCTCATTTAATTCCTTATCCGAAGTAATATGCTCGCATAACCCCTTATAATACTTAAACTTCTTATTCTCAAACCCCTCATCATTCCTAATTTCTTTTAAATTTTTATGTGTTCTTAACCTCATTTTCCCTCTCCTCCTCATACCTATTTTAGCATACTATAAACTATAGTCAAGACACTTTTCTTATTCCATGCAAAACCTTATGTAAGTATGTCAATGATGTGAAACAAATTAATATGTTATTCTCGTAATATATTGAATTTGTTTCTTTTTATGCACACATTAATTCTGATCTTTTTTCTTTTGGTGTTAAATATCCTAATACTGCCATTGGTATTCTATTAGACCTCTTTAAGTATGCTGCTCCTTGCTTCCTTAAATCTTCTAAACTATAGAATGTTAGCCAACTGTAAAATCTTTCATTATCATTCCTATGACTTCTTTCTACTTTTCCATTGTGCTCGGGAGTTCTTGCTCTTATTTTATGATGCTTTATTTTTAACTCATTTAACATTTTATCCATTGGATGTATTTTCTTTATTTCTGCTTGATTATATGTGAATTCTATTCCATTGTCTGTCTGTATTTCTTTTGCTTTATATCCATAATATTTTATGCACTTTTTCACAAAGTCTACTGTATTCATTGGCGTATGTTCTTCATACCAATACAAATACCTTTCTCTACTTGCTTCATCTATACATGTATATTGATAATATCTTATATCTTTTGGTAATTCTTTCGTTTTACATTCTAATGGGACATATTTTACATCTATCTGCCATTTCTCGCCTGTTTGCTTTGGTGTATGATCTTTGTTGTGCTTCTTTGATGTTCCTTTTATTCCTGGATTATTGTAATATCCTATTTTCCTTAGCACTCTATACAATGATGTTGGTCTTCTTGTATATCCTTTATTTATCTTTAATTTATACCATATCTCATTTAATCTTATATGTGGGTTTCTTCTTATTAAATCTTTTATCCACTTTATTTCTTCATCTGTATGTGCTCTTGGATGATTACTTATTGGTCTATGTGATTTGTCTGTTACACTCTCTTTGCTTCCATCATATTTCTTGTTCCATCTCCATAGAGATGTTCTTGATATATGATACTTTCTGCATACATAGTTTATATCTCCACACTTTCTATACATTTCTACTGCATATATTCTTGTTTTTATTTCATGTGGCAAATATCTCTTTGTATTTTTTGGATTTTGTGTTATACTGTTATTCTTAAGTGATTCAAGTCCTTTCGTATAATTTGTTTTCGCAAATTCAATTATACTACTTGAATCACTTTTTTTCTATACTATTTTTGTTTCACATCAATTGTATCACTACAAATCTTTCAATTTATATTGATTTTTCCAAATATACAATATTTTTTAACAGTATGCTGTATATTAAAACTATTGTAATACAACCTAAAACAGGATATATGCAATATTACATATACCCTGCCTTATTAAGTTTAAATCAATCGATAAACTCAAGAGGATTATTACTTACTTTAATAAGCCACTCCTTTCCATCAGTTCCTCCATTTACATGTGCTGTACAAATCTTTTTTCTGTTTACTTCTTCTGATATCCGCTGTGTAATAGTATAGCCTGTGTACAATGTAACTTTTTCCATTTCATCACAGATAATCTTGACAATCATGTCCGCTTCAATTTCCGAAACTTTAATTGTATCAGACACAATTTTGAATTGCATATCGTCTACCTGCCTTACAATATCAGTTTTTTCATCTTTCCGTCTATTGCCCCTTGTAAAAAAAAAGCCTAAAAAATTAGTTTTCATTTTTATTCCTCCTTTATGATGGTAAAGAATCCTCATACTACAATAAACAATTCTTTTGCTTACAATACTATTATAATATATTTACATAAAATTGCAAATTGGCACAGTTGAATTTTACAATGAAGTATTATCCTTTAAAATTGTTAGCAACACTTTCAATTTCCTGTAATTCAAATCTATATTTTTGTTTAACATTTGGATATTTTTGATGGTCAACTTCACTTGAAAACATATCTACTGGTCTAATCCATAAACTACCATCACTATACAATCTCCTATATACAACATATTTTTCTTTTGTTTTAGAACAATTAGCTATATCAATTACTAACTAGTAATCTCCTTTAAAGTGTTTGTAAATTCCATTAATTTTTAATTCTTGCATGAGTAATCTTCCTTTCTTTGTAATAATTTACAATATTATATCAAATCTTTAAAAATTTTCAATAACTTAATCATTTTTTTCATATTTACTATAATAAAAATTGTAATATTTTTATTATATGACACTTATACTATTAAATAAATACAATGCAACTTGATTCTGTTCTTCTTTTGTCATTTCCATAATTTTTGCCATTGCAAACATTATAAAATGATATTTTGCAAAATTTATAAAAGTAGTTCTATATTCTTTGTCAATCTCTTTTAGCATAGTATCAAATATTGCATACATTTCAGGCTTATCATATTTTATATTGGTATAACTGCTATCGCTCATACATATTGCAAGTCTTAGTTTATTTGTTAAATCCATATCATTTATCATATCTATTAAATATTTTACTTTTTCATTTTCCATATCTAAATTTCCTCCTTTTAAAATCTAGTATCATTATTTTTCTTTTTATTCTTATTTTGCTTATTTTCATCTGGAATTGTTACTTTTCTAGCAATGTTATTTGCAATTTCATTATCATTGTTGTCGAATATGCCATTTTTATATAGGTCATCACTTACAATTTTATAGTTATTATCTTTATCATAGCAAATTCTTTTGTGAAAATGACTCATAATACTATACCAAAAGCCTTTGAACTTCTGCAATTCTTGTTTTAGTTTTTCTTTTTCAGTTTGTAACTTGCTGATAATCTTGTCTTTGGTAGATAGTTCCTTTTTCAAATCGCCATATTTAAGTCATTTACACGTATAACAGTTTTAGTAATATCTTTTACATCTTCTGTATAATTTTTGATTTTTGGACATCCTCGTTTGAAATAACCATATTATTTTTATTTAGTTTAGTAGGTTTCAAGCTGTCTAAAATTCTATCTATATCTTTGCTTCTATTATCAAGCTCTTTCGTTTAAGTATTTGCTTTTTCAAGTTTCTGTTCTTTTTTAGCTAGCTGTTTCTTGATTTCTCTATAATTGCCCATAGCATTAACATTGATGTCTTGATTTCTGCCTTTTTGTTTTTCTTTTAATCGTGTATTAACCTCATAAAACTTGTTATATGACTTAATACAAGCATTTCTCATTTTATCTTGTATTTCAGTAAGTGAAGTTTTAGTAAACAATTTACTTTTTCCTACTTGTTTTTTCATTCCTCTAGTGCAATTTGTAGTTACTGGAACACCTACAATGTGCATATGGGGAGAGGTTTCGTCAAAATGTATTATAGCATTTGCTATTTTAAAATCTGGTACAATTTTAATTAAATCCTTTACTTGCTCATTATATACATCAACCATTTTAAATCTATATCTTTCATCTTTATCATTCCAAAAGTCCATATCTCCAAGTTCTATGATAATTTCACACGCAATATCATTTTGAGATTCACATACTTTTTTGAAGTAATCTCCAATTTTTCTATCCTCACGAGTTTGTTTGTTGTTATATTCTAGTCTTGCTTGTTCAAATTCATCTAAATATACTTGTTTAACATCATTTACAATAGCACTTGTTCCATATATTGTTCTAATTAGTTCTGTTTGATTATCATAATCTCTTAAATTGTGTTTATTAACATCTGACAAATCCTTTGCATTTTGAATTGCATTATTAGATAGAGAAGTAGTTCCAGATATATTTTCTTTTGCAACTTTTTTTGCTAATTTACTTTTGTTTTTATCACTACCCAAGTGAAAAGAATATGCCAATTCTTGCTCCATTAAAAACACCTCCTTGAAATTTCTCCGTAGCACAGGACTTTGGCTTTGCCATAAGTCCTAACCCAGTAGACTTAAGATAAGTACACTTATAAAAATTTGTATTTATAGACAGCTAAAAAGATATAAAATTATAGTTCTAAAAGTAGTGAAATTAAATTTTAGGAGGTTTTTGTTATGGTAGAGATAACTTATCACAAAGAAGGAGATTTTTTTGTTCCTAACTTATATTTAGAGAAAGAAGATTACGAAAATGATTATATTATTGGAAAGTATGGGCATTTAAGATTAGAATATTTAAAAAATCACAAAAAGGCTGAATATATAATAATGTTTATGAACAAGACTTTAAGAAAACATATTGTTGAAACAGACAAACAAGCTAAAAGAAGATTTGAAATACTTATGGCACAAATGCTAGAGAAAAATCCTATTGATGAAAACTTAAAAAATACTGACCCTTTAAAATGGCTAGGTCTTATGAATAATTATAAATATTCAGTTGAAGAAATTATAATAAAAGAACTAATCTACATTTAGTTTTACAACTTTTGTAAGTTTTTTTGAAAAAATGCTATACTTTTTCAAATTTTTAGTGTATAATTAAATAAATTAAGGAATACTATGTATTGTAGATAGATATTCTACTAGGTCTAAAAGAGTCTAACTCAAATAGGACCTGACCCGAGCTAATTCAAAGAATTAGCAAAAGCCATTCAAAAACGAATGGCTTTTAATATTTTTATTTACATTTTTATTAAAGCTAAAATTAAAACACATATAAATATACCTAAAATCATTAAATATTTTTTAAAACTTATTTTTTCTTTTAATATAAATCTCGAAGCTAATATTGTAATAACAATAGAACTAGTACTTATTACAGAAATTACAGAAACATTTCCGTTTAATAATGCAAATCTATCAAATATAGATGAAGAAGCATCTAACAATGATTGTAATATAAAATATCTTTTTGAATTTACCTTTCTAATATCTATATAATTCCATTGTTTTGTTATTAAACAGTATGCTAATATTCCTATAATTATAATTACAGCATAATTAAATACTACATATAAAGGGCTTTGATATTTAGCAACATATATTTTATTTATAAAATTAGATATACCATTAAATACTACAAATCCATATGAGTACATAATTGCTTTTTGTTCTAATTTTTTATCTACCTCTTTCTTAGCTTTATTATCCTTATTTTTTGCTACCATTATAGATAATACTACTAGTATACTAGAAACTACTAATTGTAATATTGTGCAATTTTCTTTTAAAATTATAATTCCTAATAAAAATGTTACAACTACTTTAGCTTTCTGAATAGATGATGTTATTGCAACTTTTCCATATTTGGTAGCAGAAATCATACAATAAAAACCTATAGATTGCATTATAATTCCTGGCAACATTGTTATTATATCTACAAAATTTAAGTTTGTAATAAATTCTGGGTTCGCAATTAAACTAACTAAAATCATAATAGAATGGTATGATAAAAGTCCCATTATTGCAATTCTCTTCGGCTCATTATTCGAGCATTTTTTCATTGCAACTGAAGTAAATCCACTAATTACAGTTGATAGTAAACACCAGTATAACCACATATATTTCTTCTCCTAATCCTCATATATATCATCATTTATTTTTAATACCATTTTTATGAAATGAGTTTTAAACCCTAATCTTTCATATAAATCTTTTGCAACATTTATTCCTGATACATCTAAAGACATATCTTTATTTTCTTTTTTTGCAATATCAATTATTTTATTTAATGCTATTGTTCCAATTCCTTTGTTTCTATACTTTTCATCTATAAAGAATCGATATAAATATATATCTTTCTCGTTATTTTTTATTCCAATAAAACCTACCATTACTTGATTATACATTATCTTATAGTATTCTTCATTTTCTTCAAAAGTTAATTCTTCTGGTTTTATTATTCTTAACTGATATATTGGATCAACTGTATTATGATGTTTCCATTCTTCTATAATCCATTCTCTAAAATAATCATTATTTTCTTTTTCTAATTTAATTTCCAATCTTTCCACTTTTTAATTATTCCTTTCTTCTATATTTTTTACAAATGCTTTATCCCTATTTTCATCATATCCTAATTTTCTATATAATTCATGTGCACCTTTTCTATGAAATCCACTAAATAACCATATTCTTCTTATATTTTCCTTTTTTGCAATTGCTTCTGCTTTATTCATTAATTTTGTTGCAATTCCTAATCTTCTATATTCTTCGTTTATTGCTAAGTCCCATATTGTTGCTTCTTTTCCAGATGGCAATGTTAAAATATTTAGTGTTACTGTTCCTACCAAATTATCTTTTATATAATACCCTAATACATGAATATCTTTATTTTCCTTTGATTCTTGATAAAAAGTTTGTATTTTATCGTAGGTTGCTGTACTATTAAACACTCTTTGTTGTATTTTTTGTAATTGAATAAGGTCTTTTTCTTTTATTTCATCTATCATATTATCCCTTTCCATATTTCCTCCATTATACTACTTATTTACATTAATATAATTATTTTCTAAATTCTCTTATTTTTTAGCAAGTTTATAATATGCCTAAAATCTTTACCATTAAAGAAATACTTTTCTGCTTTTGTAAATGCAATATTATTTTTTCTTTTATAATCTAACTTATCTATTACTGTTAGCATATCTGAAACTTGGAATAATCTTTTTTTAATATGGTCAAATTCTATTTTTCTTTCAACTTTTGGATTAGTAGCAAATAAAGTATCTAGTATTGTTGCTAGTGTTTCTTGTCCATTATCATAATATATAACAATTTTATCAAATGTATCAAAATACGCTTTATTATCATTTATAAATTGTCCTATCTCTCTTGCCAATGCCATATTAAGTTGCATTTTCTTGTTGATATATTTTTTATCTATGATTACAGTTCTTATCTTAGCTTTAACTCTATTTGAAAAATAGAATATAGCCCAAAATATACTTTTTCTTCTTTCTAAATCAAAGTGTGAATAATCTCCTCTTTTAGCAACTAAATATGCTAAATGTATCATTCCATCATAATTAAGTTCATCTAATTTTCTGTTCAAATATTTTAGTTCATTTTCTATTGAATTAGAACTTTCGTGTAATGTAAATGAAACAGCATATAAGTCTGAACTTCCTTTTACAAAGCCAAAGTCTCCACTTTCATCTATCAATATATTTAATCTTTTTATTGTACTCACCTAGTTTTCTTGTTAATTTTATCTTATATAACTTTTTCTTTAGCATATTGACATATTTATACCATAAAAGTACTATTTTCTCAACATTTTTCCCGATAAAATTTGACCAAGAAAAAAAAGAATCAAATATTTCATATCAATTCTACATGTGTCCAGTCTATGGTCGCATAAGTGCGGGACAGCCTAATTGGGCTGAGGAAAATATAGAAGGACGTATTCCTGTTCCCATGACTGGCGAAATTGATAATCCAGAAGAATGTTTCTATTTGAAGGTAAATGATGAAAGCATGAACAAAGTTGTAAAAAATGGTGCCTATGCTCTAATTCACAAACAAGATATTGTAGAAGATGGAGAAATCGCAGTTGTTTTGGTAAACGGATATGATGCAACGCTAAAAAAATTCTCTAAGCAAGGTGATTTTGTTGTATTAGAACCTATGTCCGACGTAACAGATGACCCAGATATAAAAACTCAAATATACGACAAAAGTACAAGCATTAAGATACTTGGTAAGTACATAGGTAAGTTTGAAATGAATGGATAATACAAAAGATAAGCAGTAACAAACTGCTTATTCTTATATAAGGAGGAATATTATGGCAGGAACCATGAGAAAAAGAGGAAAAAATAGTTATTACCTTGAATACATGTGTGACGGAATACGATATAGTCAGTCCGTCAAGGCTAACTCGCCTACTGAAGCTAGTAAAAAATTGGCTCTATTCATTACTGAAGTAGAAAAAGGCACTTATAAAAATAATTCTGGAATGACCTTTACTGAATTATCTCAAATGTTTTTAGACAAATACGCCAAAAACAACTTGTCTGATACTACTATTATTAATTACAAATATCAACTTAACAAACATATTTTACCCGATATTGGACATTACAAAATAAGTAGCTTAAAAAAACTCTACATTCAAGATTTAGCCAACAAACTATGTGATGAATACAACTTGTCCTCTAAAACAATAAAAAACGATATAAAGCTAATTTCTGCAATTTTAGAAAAAGGTATTGAATGGGAATTATTACATTCTAATGTTGCACACAAGGTTGCAATACCTAACAATAAAAACAAACCTAAAAAAGAACAAGAAATTTATAATAATGAAGAAATAAAATTATTATTTGATGCTTTAAATAAAACAGAGAATCCGTTTAGAATAATGGTGTATGTTTCGTTTTATACTGGCGCTAGACGTGGCGAAGTTTTAGCTTTACGTTGGAAAGATATAGATTTTCAAAATAATATAATACATATCGAACAAAACAAAGTTAGAACTGTTAATGGAACAACTTTCAAAGAAACCAAAAATAAGCGTTCAAGAAAATTTGTTGCCCCTACAGTGTTGATGAAAGAATTGAAAGAATTTTATTCTGGACAAGATGAAAACGATTTACTGTTTAATATATACCCTTCTACTTACACAAGGCAATGGACTCAATTCGTTAAAGATAACAATTTGAAATATATTACTTTGCACGATTTAAGACATACAAATGGAAGTTTATTAGCTTCAAAAGGCGTGGATATTGTAACAATTGCCAACAGGCTGGGACATCTACCCGCTACTGCCTCTGCATATTATCTACATTCCGTTTCAGAAGAAGATAAAAAAGCGAGTCAAAAGCTAGATAACCTACTTTAATTTTTTACCATAAATTACGTCAAAATTACGTCACTTTTTAAAAATAGATACAACTTAATCGTTGTATCTATTGATTTTAATGGAGCGTTTTAGGAGGTTATTTGCGAAAAAATTGACTATTTTTAATAGTCTTCCTCCCACATTTTGCTTAAAAAAATAATTGACTCATCAACTGTTGAAATTAGTATAACATATATTTTATAACTTGTATATAAAAAATCATAATTTTGGTTTTACATAATAGGAAAAAGAACAAGCCAATTATGACTTGCCCTATCCTAACTCCAGTTGTATAACAGTACTTTAGTCTTCAAATTCTGCCATTAAACCGTTAAGTTGCATTGCCATTCGTTCTTCTTCCTTCCATTCTTCTTCCAATTCATCAATGGAAATTAACGATATTTCTGTTCCAAATCCGTCACCCTCAAAACTAAATCCAGCTTCTCCTAATGCTTTTGATGTTTCTGAATAAATCATACTGCTGTCGTTAAGCGTTCCATAGATTTTTACTTCTGTTTTGTTGTTGGTGATGGCTCTCTTGATTGTAGCTAAGTCAGCTAAAACGATTTCATATTTTTCAATGAGATTTTTATCAGCATCAAAGCTATCGTTTTTGAGATTACCGTTTCCAAGCAAAGCTTCATTCATCAGTTCAAGCTGATATGTAAGCTTTCTCTGATAGAACTTGATGTTCCGGTTAATGACTTTTACTGCCTTTGTAATTGTTTCCTGCTTCATAATGATTACCTCTCTTCCTAGTGGATTATAAATAATGTTTGTACAAGAGAGTTCTCTCTCAGGTATACCTAAGAAAGACATTTCCTGTTTGGTTACATAATTATTATAACATATTTTTCATATAAAAACAAGGAACTATGTTTCCATAGCTCCTTTTAACTGTTGGTTATTTGGTAGGAGTCGCCATTCCTACATTTCTTTTGACCACTAGGGTGTGTGGTTGCAACATTTTACCACCTCAAATAACCTACTTATATTGTACTTTAATTATACAATAATTATTCATTTTTGTCTAGTTTTTGCCAAATAATTTTTCCGTTATTTATATAAGATTGAAGTCTATTTTTGCCAATTGGAATACAAGTAATAATAGAATTTTTATTATTTATATCATCACCTTCAACAGCTAATCTTAAAACTAAATTAACTCTTCCTATAACATTTTGACCTCTGTCTTTTTCTATTATTGTTTTCAAAATTAATGCTGTATTTTCTCTTGCATTATCTTTTAAAATATAATCTGGTTTTTCAATAATTTCAGTAAAATACTTCTCATATTTTTGCAAAACTTCTTTATGTCTTTCAGCAATATGTTCTCTCTGTTTGTCTGTTAAAATAACTTCATCTGTGAGCAATTTTTTATCTGAAATTCCATTAAAATTTTCTATATTAATTTTGCCAATATATTGCAAATTATTTACCTCTTTTTCTTTAATTTCTTATACAAGATGATAACAAACTTTTAAAGCATTTTCAACAATAATATTTAATTTTTATAATATTTTAAAGAAAATTTATATTTTCTTTTGTTTTTGCATTATAAAGGGCTTGGGACTTAGTCCCAAAATTCGAATTTTGACTAGGGAGGAAAAATTCAGTGCTTGTTAGGAAATATATAGGAGTACAAAAATTATATTTATATTGAATTTTTCCTCTAATTTTTTATTTTTGATTACTAATTACTGCTCCAATTTTATAATTTTCTTTCTTTGATTTTAAAAAAGTTTTGTTATCTTTTACAACAACTAATCTAATCAATTTTTGTTTTTCTTTGTTTAATTTTATCTCAATTTCTTCTTCATTTTGGTTCACATTTTTTGAAAATAATTCATAAAATTCTATTTCAAATTCTTTGTTAAGTCTTGTAATATAATCATCTAATTGTTGTTGATTTATATTAACACTTGTCCTTATTTCTTTTTCTTCTTCATTCACTTCGACAGGTACAAAAACATCTGCTATTCCTAATGCAAAAAAATTTGTTAGTTGTTCAATATAACTACTTCTAAAATTTATTTTATCAATGTAAAATTCTCCGTTTTTTGTTCTTTAATAATGTCATTGATTCAATAAATTTTGAAATAAATTCTTGCTTTTCTTCTTTAGATTTTTTGTTCCATTCTTGTTTTAAAGTTTCATTTAATTTGTTATCTTTTATTAGTTTTTCTCTTTCAATATCTCTATCAGCCATTAGTTGTTGTGGAGTAAAAGAAAGACTATTTGCATTAAGTTTTTCATATTTTTTTGTTTCTAAAATATTGATTTTTTCTTCAATAATTTTGTAATCTTCAGAAAAATCTTCCATTTCAACTATACCACTTACATAAGCCTTTTTTATTCTTTCTTTTTGCTTTTGTAATGTGTCAATTTCTTGGTCTAATTTTTCTGTTTTTGTTTCTTTTTTATCAGCTAGTATGGGTAAAAAATATTTTTTAACTGCCATATCATACTCTACTAACTCAAGAATAAATCTTTGTAAACATTCTTCAATTTTATCTTCTCTGTAATATGTCTTACAATGTTCACAAGTATAATACATATATTTTTTCTTTGTTCCTCCAGAGCCTTTACATTTCATTATTCTGTTACATTTAGGACATTTTAGTTTTTGAAAGAATATATAAACTCTATCTCTTGTATAACTTCTTTGATTTTTCTCTTTTTGGTATTGTGCTTCATTCCACATAGCACGACTAATTATTGGCTCTACTACATTCATATAAACTAGAGTATCTTTAGTGTTTGATTTTCCTTTTTCATAATCTCCCATATAGACTTTATTGTCTATTATTTTCATAATAGTTGTATCTCTCCAATGTTTTGGTGCTAACACTTTTTCTTTATTTAATGTATTACTAATTTGTTGATAGCTTTTTCCCTCAAGATACATATTAAATATTCTAATTACTACATCTTTTGTAGTTTCATCTATTACAGTCTTTTTATTACTATCTTTTTTATATCCTAATGGCACAATTCCGGGTAAATGACCAGACTTAATTGCACCATTTAAGCCAAACTTTGTTCTTTCACTTACAATTTCAATTTCTAGTTGTGATAATACTGTTAGCATACGCACAAAAAATCTTCCATTAGCTGAAGAGGTATTTACATCGTCTTTATCACACACTAAATAGGTGTTGTGTAATTCTAATTGTGCAATAAGTTCTTCTAAATCACGAACTGAACGAGTAACTCTATCTAACTTATAAGCTACAATATAATTGATTTTGCCATTTTTCATATCAGCTAACATTTCTTGAAATGCTGGTCTATCTTTAATGTTTTTTGCTGATATTCCAGCGTCTTCATATACTCTAAATACTTCATATTCTTTGAATTTGCAAAGTTGTAACAGTTTTTCTTTTTGTTCTGCTAAACTAAATCCGTTCTCTAACTTGATCTTCTGTACTCACTCTAATATAAATTCCTGCAATTTTTCTTTCATTGTTCATTTTATAAATCTCTCCTTTCAATATTGAATGGAAAGGCACAAAAAAACTCTAAAATTAAAGTAGCCTTTCTATGTAGTCTTTTAGTTGAGATAAAGGGTATTTATACCTTAAATCTCCCACATAAAAGTAATCGTGTTCATTAAAGAATAAAAATAACTTATCTTTAATAATTACTCTATGTGGTTCTACATACGCTAAGTTTGTATGTTCTATAATTCTTAAACAACCTTCAAATATCATTTCGTGTTCAAGTTTTATAGCATTCAAACTGCAAGCCCATTCAATTTTAGAGAGCAATTCTCTTTTAATCTTGTTTTTCTTCTTAACGATACTAATCATACCACACCATCCTTCCTTTTTCAAGATAAAGGCGATAAAAAAATCAACCTCTACAGTTGATTTTTCAATACTTTCGTCTGGTGCGACGATTTTACTTAATGGAGCGGATGGCGGGAATCGAACCCGCGCTATCAGGTCGGAAGCATGACATTCTACCACTAAATTACACCCGCAATTTAAAATAGCACCACTTTTTTCTGTGGTGCAAACCGTTGGAGCAGGTAGCGGGAATCGAACCCGCATAGCCAGCTTGGAAGGCTGGAATTCTACCATTGAACTACACCTGCATCTCTATGATAGTATTATAACGACTATCATAGGTTTTGTCAAGATTTTTTTGGTAAGATTTTGAAGTTTTTGTGTTATTTTATTCTTCATCTACAAAGTTAAATTCGTCTTTGAATTTTTCTTTGAATATTTCAAATACAGTATTTAATACTTCTTCGTCATCTACGCTAACATAAGATTCTTCTTCTTCGTTTTCGGTATCTTCTACTCTTAAGATAACAACTTCTCCAACTTCATCTTCGTTTTCTGCTTCATCTACTGGCAATAATACAACATATTCTTCTCCAGCTAATTCTACTAAGTCTAAAAACTCAAATTGAACTTCTGCTCCACTTTCATCGTTTAGTACAATGATATTATCTACTTCTTCCTCTGGGATATTATTTTCTTCATCCATCTTTCTTTTCTCCTTTCAAATTATTGTATTTTAAGTGTATTTCTACAACATTGATAACTTTTAGTTAGTATTGACTTAAATTTCAACCAATATACTTTTTACCCCTTATTTTTCTTTTTATTCATATACATTTCTAATATGTATACCGCTGAAATGGTATCTACTATATCTTTTTTCTTATGTTTGTCAATTTCTAAAAAATTCATTGTTTTATGAGCCGCAACGGTGGTTAGTCTTTCATCCATTTCTACTACTTTTATGTGATAAAACTTACAATTTAGTTTGTGAATAAATTGTTTTGTTATTTCTACCCTATCTGAGCTTCCTCCATCTAACAGATATGGCATGCCAATTACTATGGTATCGATTTCGTATTGGTTCATGATTTCTTCTAAACGCTTTAATACGATTTTATCCTTTCCATTATGATGAATGGTTTCTAACCCTTGTGCTGTAATTCCGAAGGGCATCTGAAATGGCTAATCCTACTCTTGCATCTCCATAATCAATTCCTAAGGTTCGCATTTTATTCATCTAATCCTATATAATTTTTTACCATTTTTTCTAATAACTCATCTCTTTCTAATAAACGAATTAAATTTCTTGCATCTTTGTGAGATGTAATATAGGTTGGGTCACCTGATAAGATATAACCAACAATCTGATTAATTGGATTATACCCTTTTTCTAATAAGGCTTGATAGACGGTTTTTAAAATTTCTCTTGCACGTACATTTTTGTCCTTTTCTACCGTAAAACTCATTGTTTTGTCCATATCCATAATGATACCTCCTTTATTTTTTTATAGATTATTGATATCGCTTTCTGTCTTGTTTGCATTATCTAAATATTCTTCTAGCTTTTTGGTTACGTTTTCAATGGCTGTTCCTTTATAATAAGTGGTTAATACAAAATTTAATTTTGCACTAACATATCTTGTTTTTTCGTTTTTCTTAGCCTTTTCTACCACTTCTTCTATTTCGATATCTTCCATATTATTTTTTAAATCTTGTATAAATTCGGTGGCACTTTGTAAATCAACACCAGAAAAAACAATGGCAAACTTAGGTCCCATATATCTTACAAAGATGTATTCTGAAGAAATACTATCTCTAATATAGGAACTTATTTCTGTAATCATATCGTTTCCTGTTTCTCTGTTATATTTTTTATTAATTTCTTCTAAGTTGGTAATTTTAAACATACATACTGTTGAAGTATCGTATTTATCAATGATTTTCTTACCTTTTCCATAAATATATTCTGCAGAGGGAAGTTCTGAAAATTGGTCTTTTCTTGCAATATTTTCTACTGTATTTTGGTAAGATATGGTTTTATACACCGCAATAATGTTTTCTTTTACTACTTCTAAAATGGTAGTATCAATTTTATCAAATGCATGTGCTTCTCCACTTTCTAAAACCCAATACCCAATATAAATATTATCAATATACAAAGGGAAAAACATGGCTGATTTTGCTCTTCCAAATTCCATGGTTTGGTATGGTAGTCTTTCTCCTTCATGGTTTACCGTAACATATTTTGGCATTGCGGTTTGAATACTATCTTTAAAAATATCTTGCGTATGAAGACTTCTTAAGGCTTCCCAATGTTGCTGTTGCACATTAGAGGCTTTAATTACATATTCTGCTCCATCAAACATAACAATGGTAGAATATTTAATATTATATTTTTCAATCACAATTTCATTAATTTTTTCAATCTTCTCATCTACGGTAGAATATTCTCCAATTGTATTCATAAAATCTTGTAATACATTTAATCCAGTAATTTTTTGATTAATGTTATCAAAATTACGGATACGTTTATAAATGATAACATTGTATACCATTAATGCTATTATAATAACAACTAGTAGTATTAGTACATATGTCACTTTTTTCACCTCATTTTACTATTTTATCAATTTTATCAATTTTGAAAATAAATTATTCATTTTCTGTGCCAGCTGAAAATTTTGCTTTTTTGGAATAATCATCCACTGGCTTATATTTGTTGTTTAGTAATGGATATACCATATTTCCTAAGTCTTTTAATGCAATCATAAAGTTTTTGTCATATCCATTTAATGTTATTTTGCAGTTTACTAAGCCTTCTATGTATTTTGCATATACCTTGTCATTATATGGAATATTAATATATTTTACGGCATCTTTATTAAATAATTCTGTCATAAATGACATGGATGGGTCATTATAAAATGCCATTCCTCCAATAACGATTTTTGAATTTAATCCTCTTACTTTGGTATATTTATTTACAATAATTTTTAGTTTTTCTTGTTCTAATACATTCTTTGCTTTGATATCTCTTAAAAATGCCGTTAATGGTTGAATGGTTAAAATATCCATACTTTGTACTAAGTATATTTCTTGTGATTTTTCAAAATATTCTACTGGTGTATGAAAGTCACAGTCAATTAATACAAGCGAATGATTCTTCACAAGTGTTGCTAATATTGCTTCTTTGTTTTCATATTCTTCTCCTGAAGGTAGTGAAGTATATACTGTTAAGTTATTGTTTACTTTAATACCAGAGGCTACATCATTTTCAAGGTTTTCCATGCAATTGGTAGCAATTCTTCTTAGTTCTTCTTCATTTTTGGTATAGATAAAATAAGCATTTTTATTTTTTGTCATATCTAGTATAGCGGTATTAATTCCCATAGAAGAAAATAGTTCTGCTAAGTTATTTACTAGGAAAGATGTACCATTTTTGGTGGTTCCTACAAAAGAAACAATTTTCTTTTCTTTTGTTAGTAAGCTTTCAATATTAATACTTGGCGCACTTTGTTTAATAATTCCATTTGGATAAGCAACATTTTCTGAAGCATGGTAAGAAGTGTTTGGCTTTTCTTTGCTTACTTCTTCTTCAAAACCTGGTAATGTAGCTGGTTCTTCTGTTTTTGGAATTTCTTCAAAATCTTCCATTCCTGGTAAGATGTTTTCTTGTGCTGTTGTTACTGGTGCTTTTTCTTCATCTAAATCAAATAGATTTACATTTTGATTTCCTTCTGGAAGTGGATTTTTTCTTGGCCTTCCTCTGCCTCTTTTTGGCATTTGTGCTTTTAACTTTTCTTCTTCGGTAAGCACTTTTCTTGGTCTTCCTCTTCCTCTTTTTACTGGTTCTACAACTGGTGGTTTTTCTTCGCTTTCATCTAATTCGAACATATTTACTTGGCTTACTGGTGTTTGGTTTCTTTCGTCCACAGCCGAATTTGCTGATGACGCCAATATTTCCGCATTTTCTTCTTGTGTTGGTTCTTGTCTACTTTCCATTTTTCTTGTTTTTTCTTCTTTCATTGGTTCTAGTTTGCTTTCTACTTTTCCTACTGGTTTGGTATTTATTTTCTTTACTTCTTTTGCTCCTACTGCTGATGGAACAATCACTGGTTTGGTTGGTTTTGATTTATTTAACTGATTTTCAATAAAATCAATCCTTAGAGCATCTTCTTTTTTGGTTGGCGTTTTGGTTATTTTTACACTTGTGGTATTTCCTGCAAATGCCATTACTTGTTGGTATTTACTAGAATCTCTTTCTAAAACGGCTCGTACACTTAATGGTAAAAATTTAACAATGATTTTTAATTGTGCATCCGTATATTGTGAAGCAATATTATCAAAACTTTCTACATATGCTTCTTCGTTTTTTCCAAGTTTGCGGTAATGGGCACGAATGTTTTGAATTTCTGCTTCGCTTACGGTATCTTCCGCTTCTGCTTGGTAATTTACATCTTCTGATTCTATTTTATAATAAATTTTAGCTTCTTTTTTTGTACGTGGTTTTCGAATTAATTTACATACTTCTTCAATGCTTCTATCTTGTCCTAATAAAGCATTATAAATTCCAATTCCAAATAATTTTACTAATAGTTGTTCTGATTTTGTACGACGGTCAGAACAAATCAAAATAATAGGAGTATCTTCCCCATTATTATCGGTTGCTTCATCACTAATATTATCTAATTTTTCAAATAAGAAACGATCAATTGCTTCATAATCATTATTCGCAAATGGCTCTAAATCTTCACTTATGATAATTCTATCATAAGTTTTATCCCTTTGTATTTCTTTTTGTATTGCATTAAAGTAATATACATTTTTATAAGAGATAATCTCTTTATAATCCTTTTGATATTTTTTTACAATCGAATCTGATATTGTTTCATTACTAACTGCAAATAATACTTTCATTCGTAACTCCTCCAAAATAATTAATTTCTAAAACCTTTTACAACAATGGCAAATACTAATGGTAATACTTGGCATATTACAAATACGGTAACAAAACCAACAATTAAAAATAAACCTCTATCATGTACATCTAGTTTACGAATACCAATCACATATTGCCAAATAGCACCTACTGCAATTCCAATAAAGCAAAGTGGTATACTATAAATACGAACTTTGTTTAGTAAATATGCCGTAAAGCCATAGGTTTCTGAACCATAACTTTCCGTATAATCTTTTAGCTCATTTAATTGTTTTTCTTTTATTTCAATAATTTGTCCTGCTGTTGATTCTTTTAATACATTATCATTACTAGCATTTACTACTCCTACGGAAAGTATGCTTAGTATGATAAAAAAAGCAAGTACTATCTTTTTCATCTTCGACTTTTTCCCCTTTCTCATACTGTTCCATTTTTCCATTCTTTTTTACTTTTAATATCATACAATACAATTCAAAAAATAGCAAGAATTTCTTGAAAACTTTTTTATAATCTGTTATATAAATATTCCATCCATTTATACACCCCATTTGCCCAATTTTTATCCGAAGCATATCTTTTATTAACAGCTTGTAAGGTTTGTCCATTATAATATTTTCCGGTTGCAACTTCCCCTCCATACAATTTCGTTCCTGCTGGATTTAAATAATATTTCATAAACACACGTCCTAATAAGTCAATTCCCTCTGCATGAGTAGCAAAGTTATAAGCACTGCCACTTGGGTCTCTATCATACGCTCCATAGCCAAATAGATTGTTTTTGGTGGTCGCTAGTTTGGAGGTTCCCCAGTTACTTTCATGAATGGCAACAGCTGCTACAAATACGCCGTTTATTTTATATTGCTTTTCAATATAATAAAAATATTGTGCATTGTTTTGTAAAATTCGATTACTATCCTGAGAATTATTAGATAATACCTTTTTAAATTGCTCTAAGGTAAATCCACTTGGGGTATTTAATTTCATGTTTTTACTAAGTTTGGCAAGTAATTGCGATTTGGTATAACCTCCAGCACCTGCCTCGTCTTGTGGTGCATTTGGATTAATATATGTTACACAGTCCTTCTTTACCCAACCAGAATAATTTCCGTGGGCTATTTTGTACCAATCATTTCCTATTTGTAATATTTGCACACTATCCTTTTGTTTTAACACATATACCCTTTCTGACCCCTCTGATTGTTCACGTCTTACATCTAATGTATGTGATGTTACATACACGGTATCTCCTTTTTTTACTTTATAATTACTCTTATAATTCGCAGTTCCTACTAAAACAATACGGTCAATGGAAGATGTTGTTACTTTGGTTCCTACTGGCTCTTCTTTCACAAGCTCTCCATTTTCAAATACTTTTTTGGTAATTTGTTGTTGTTTTCCCATTTTTCCTTCTTGTAATACCTGTAACGTATCTTTGGATAGTTCTTCACTATTTTGATAAGTAGTGGTATATTCTAAATCCACTTCCTCTACTACAATTTGTTCTTCTTGTTTTTTTCTATTTTGTTCAATGGTATTATCAAAATCGATGTCTGAGGTTTCCATTTTTTTATATTGTTTGGTTACTTCATTTGCCATTTTTATCTCTCCAGAAACGGCATAAGAAATCTCGTTATTTATCGTTTTATTCCACACAAAAGCAATGCTCGTAATCACTAGCATAATTAAAATTAATTTAATATGTAAATAACTCTTTTTCTTATTGTTTTCTTCATTTTTTGTCGTCATTTGTAATCACCTAACACTATTCTACTGTTTTTCTTGTTTTTTGTCAATTTCAATTTTTGGAAAAAATACATTTCTACTTGCTTATCTTTTCTTTTTGTATTATAGTTAGGATATTAAAAAATTCATGGAGGTTTCTTAATGAAAAAACGTCACGCAAAAACAAAATCGAAATTTGTGCTTTTTATTTTAATTATCCTCATCATTAGCTTGTTTGTTGGTTTTATTGTTTATGAACTTGAGGTACAAAAAAAGCAACGCTCTTCTTCTAACAACCAAGCACCAAAAAAGAGTGATACTTTTCAAATTCGTAAAATCATGTTATTTAGTAGTGCAGATGCTATTCAAAATGAAGCTACCAATAAGTCTACTTGGAATGTGAATGTGTCACAATTTACGGATATGGCAATCTATATTGACAATCATTCTGAAAATGGATTTAGTAGTAAAAATACAATTTCTCAGTTATATATTGATAACATACAATACCCACAAATGCCTACTCTTGGTACTCCATTTTTGTATTATAAAAACCAAAATGATTTTGGGAAATTAAGTTTTACCGAAGAAAATAACATTCAAGATACTTTACATTTTGAAATTCTACCTTATGAAAATGAACGAAATTATGAAAAACCAGAAATATATGATACAAACTTTTCTCCTATTTGCCTAGGATTTGTGAATAAGGACATTAAAACCAATTTTATTATTACCAATATAGAAGAACCACTTCGCTATGATGGTAGTTTATTAAAACGTTGCAATATTGGTTTAACTCGTATTAACTGTACTCTTTCGTTTGATATTCATATTATAAACCAAGCAAATGAACATTTCAAATCGACCGTTACACTTGAAATTCCTTTAAAAGATATTTCTTCTGAAAATACGATTTATGATGGATTTGTAAAACAAGAAATCATGGGTGTAGAGGAATTTGCGTTTTATATAGATTAGTCCCCTCTTTATTTGGCTAATTTTTTTGGTATTTTCTATAGTACTCAAAAGGCACTGGAAGCATCCAGTGCCTTTTGGGAATGGTTATAAGCTTTTTATCCACTATACTTTCTCGTACACTTCTTTTCCATATGAGGCATTTTCAACCGTTCGCCATTCGCTTGTTAGAGAATATACGACCTTTCCTATTGCCCACTCTCTTGAAAATTCTTCATATGTTATATTGCCATACCTCTCAAGTGTATTGAAACAGTATTCAATGGTTGCTTCAAGAGGTACAAATTGTTTATTCTTGTTTATCTCCTCTAATATATATTCAGCCCGTTTATCATCTGGTATATATATTCCCAACCTGGATTGGTTCCGGCTTCGGTTGAAATACAGATAATGGCAGGGGCAATATACTCGTTGTATCCTTTTTCTTCATGTTTTCTCTCCTTTTCATTTTGTATTTGTTTTATATTTTCTTACTAAAATAGAATTGTAAGAAAATACCATTATCTAATTCCCATCATATAACATTTTACATAATATCGTCAAATAAAAAATAATACCTAACCCCAATCAGTTAAGTATTATTTTTTATATATTTTTCCTATTTCATATCTAGCCTCTGCAAACTAGAACTCTAAGTTTCTGCTTCGTACTTTGTACGAACCATAACCTAAGACTTCATAGCTTCTTCAACAGCTACAGCAACCGATACAGTACAACCTACCATTGGGTTATTTCCCATACCAATTAATCCCATCATTTCTACGTGTGCTGGAACAGAGGATGAACCTGCAAACTGTGCATCTGAGTGCATTCTTCCCATGGTATCTGTCATACCATAAGATGCTGGTCCTGCTCCCATGTTATCTGGGTGAAGGGTTCTTCCTGTTCCTCCTCCTGATGCTACTGAGAAATATTTCTTTTCTTGTTCGATACATTCTTTTTTGTAGGTACCTGCTACTGGATGTTGGAATCTTGTTGGGTTTGTGGAGTTTCCTGTAATGGATACGTCTACTCCTTCCATGTGCATAATAGCAACACCTTCTCTAACATCGTTTGCACCATAACATCTAACTTTTGCTCTTTCTCCATCAGAGTATGCAATTTCTTTTACGACATTTACTTTTCCTGTGAAGAAGTCAAAGTCTGTTTGTACATAGGTAAATCCATTGATTCTTGAAATAACTTGTGCTGCGTCTTTTCCAAGTCCATTTAAGATAACTCTTAATGGTTCTTTTCTTACTTTGTTTGCAGATTTTGCAATTCCAATTGCTCCTTCTGCTGCTGCAAAGCTTTCATGTCCTGCTAAGAATGCAAAACATTTTGTTTCTTCTGATAATAGCATGGAAGCTAAGTTTCCATGTCCTAATCCTACTTTTCTGTCATCTGCAACAGATCCAGGAATGCAAAATGCTTGTAGTCCTTCTCCTATTGCTTTTGCAGCATCTGCTGCTTTCACACATCCTTTTTTAATTGCAATTGCTGCCCCTAATGTATAGGCCCAAGCTGCATTTTCAAAACAGATTGGTTGAACACTTTTTGTAATATCATATGGGTTAAATCCTTTTTCTTTACAAATATTTAGTGCATCTTCAAAATCTTTAATTCCGTATTTTTCCATGACCGGTTTAATTTGGTCAATTCTTCTTTCATAACTTTCAAATGTTACTGCCATTTATTTTACCTCCTATTTTTATTTCTACCACGGGTTGATGTGGGCATCAACCCCTACATTATTTTACTCTTTTCTTGGATCAATTTTCTTTACAGCTTCGTCGAATCTTCCGTATGTTCCGCTTGCTTTTTCGATTGCTTCTAATGGTTCGATTCCTTTTTTGATGTTTTCCATCATTTTTCCTAGATTTACATATTTATATCCAATAATTTGATTGTCTTTGTCAAGACCAATCTCTACTATGTATCCTTCTGCAAGCTCTAAGTATCTTGGTCCTTTTGCAAGGGTTGAATAAATGGTTCCTACTTGGCTTCTATGTCCTTTTCCTAAATCTTCAAGTCCTGCTCCTACTTGTAATCCTCCTTCTGAGAAGGCTGATTGTGATCTTCCATATACGATTTGTAAGAATAATTCTCTCATTGCTGTGTTGATAGCATCACATACTAAGTCTGTGTTTAATGCTTCTAGGATTGTTTTTCCTACTAATATTTCTCCTGCCATTGCTGCAGAATGTGTCATTCCTGAACATCCTATTGTTTCTACTAATGCTTCCTGAATAATTCCTTCTTTGATATTTAAGGTTAGTTTACATGCTCCTTGTTGTGGTGCACACCAACCAATACCGTGTGTTAATCCCGATATATCTTTAATTTCTTTTGCTTTTACCCATTTTCCTTCTTCTGGAATTGGTGCTGGTCCATGATCCACGCCTTTTGCGACTGGACACATTTCTTCTACTTCTTTTGAATAAATCATTTTAATTGCTCCTTTCTAGCATTATATTTATTAAAAATTTTGAAAACTATTGAATGGTAAGAATTTGGCTTTTTACCGTCTGTGGCTCGCTTTCGTCTTTGTTTCTTGTCTCCAGGTCGATGTAGTCCTCGACCCCTACGGGTTTGTTTTTCTTTGTTTCGTTCTTATTTTTCAGGTCGATGTGGGCATCGACCCCTACGGGTTTGTTTTTCTTTGTTTTGCTCTTATTTTTCGGATCGATGTGGGCATCGACCCCTACGGGTTGTTTTGGTGTTTCATAGGTTTCTTCTATTTTTCGAAATTCTGTAATGTTGCTTACTGGTTTTTTATAAATTCCTTCACTATAAATCATTGGTTTATCTGTATGTTGATTTTGCCTTAGATATTCTTCTATCATGTTTCTTTCTTTTTTGGAATAACTAGATAATGGTATATGTAAATACTGGTGTCTCCATATTAAATGCCTATCCATACTCGTATATTGGCTGTATCTTAAATCATCATAATGGTATTCTACATTAAATTTTAAATTTTCTACAAAAATCGTCACATTACTCCATGGTTTTTCTCCCATTTTGATACATTCTTTTCGTAATTCTTTTATTTCATCATATAAATTTTCTGCTAATTTTAAATATGCCTTTTCATCTATATTGAACTTACTTGGTACTTCATATACATTGATTGGATTCTTTCGCACAATGCTTTTGGGAAAATAGTAAAAAAACATTTCTCCTGTTTGCAAATCTTGAAAATGATCCACCACACAAGCATATAGATACACACGATCCCATTTTTCAGGAATCATGTAAAATAGTTGCTTTTGTATGGCTTCATATTTTTTATGCACATTCAAATAAACTTGCATAACCGCCCCCAATTTTTCTATTCTTCTTGGTTATTTTACGATAATGCTTTCCCCTGTCATTTCTTCTGGTTTTGGTAATCCCATAATATCTAACATGGTTGGTGCTAAATCTGCTAATTTTCCAGGTTTTAAAGTTACTTCTTTCATACCTACTAGCACTAATGGAACTGGGTTTGTGGTATGTGCTGTGTGTGGTTCACCTGTTTTGTAATCAATCATTTGCTCTGCATTTCCATGGTCTGCTGTGATTAGTAACACACCATTTACTTTTTCTACAGCTTCTACTACTCTTCCTACACATTCATCAATGGTTTCAATTGCCTTTATAGCTGCTTCTAAACTTCCTGTATGTCCTACCATATCTGGGTTTGCGTAGTTTAAGATAATAGCATTGTATTTGCCACTTTCAATGGCTTCTACTACTTTATCGGTTACTTCATAAGCACTCATTTCTGGTTTTAAATCATAGGTTTCTACTTTTGGAGATGGCACTAAAATACGGTCTTCTCCTTTATATTGTTTTTCTTCTCCTCCATTAAAGAAGAAGGTAACATGAGCATATTTTTCTGTTTCCGCAATACGAAGTTGGGTTAACCCCTTATTACTAATATATTCTCCAAAGGTGTTACTTAATGCTTCTTTTTTAAATGCCACTTGTACATTTGGCATAGTTTCATCATATGGTGTCATACATACAAAATATAGGTTTAATGGTTTTGTTTCAAAACCATCAAATTCATTATCCACTAAACTTCTCGTAATTTCTCTTGCACGGTCTGGTCGAAAATTAAAGAAAATAACAGAATCGTTTGGTTTAATGGTTGCAATTGGAATATCGCCATTACAAATTAAGGTTGGCTCTACAAATTCATCAAAAATTTCTTTTTGGTAAGATGCTTCAATGGCACTAATTGCGGTTGGTGCTTTGTTACCAATTCCATTGACAAGTGCTTGATAGGCTTTTTCTACTCTTTCCCATCTTTTATCACGATCCATGGCATAAAATCGACCAGCAATACTTGCAATTTTACCAATTTCTTTTTCCTTCATTTTTTCTTCTAATTTGGTAATATATCCTTCTGCTGATGCAGGTGGTGTATCTCTTCCATCTAAAAAAGCATGTATATAAACATTTTCTATTCCTTTTCGTTTGGCAAGTTCTAATAAGGCATATAAATGACGAATATGACTATGCACTCCTCCATCAGATAATAGTCCCATAATGTGTAAATCAGAATTATGTGCTTTACAATTTTCAACTGCTCCTTCAAATTCTGGTACACTAAAGAAATCACCATCTTCTATTGATTTTGTAATTCTGGTTAATTCTTGGTATACAATTCTTCCTGCTCCAATGTTAGTATGCCCTACTTCTGAATTCCCCATTTGTCCATCTGGAAGACCGACATTTAATCCACTTGTATACATGTCTGTGGTTGGACATAGTTTCATTATTTTATCGATGTTTGGTGTATTGGCTAATTTAACTGCATTTCCTTTTTCATTTGTATTTTCTCCAAATCCGTCTAATATCATTAGCATTGTTAGTTTGTTTTCCATAAATTCCTTACCTTCCTTTTATTTTTCTTCTACTATATCTTTTAAAGAAATAATGCAATCTTTTAATACATTTACTTTGACATCTTCTGTAATATCATATGTTTTAGGTAATATATAAATGTTTTTATCATTTAGAATATATTGATAAATGACCCCTGCTTCCGCATCTACAATCCAATATTCCTTAACTCCATAATATTGATACAAATTATATTTCACAAAGGTATCATGTTTTCTAGAACTTGGGGATAGCACTTCAATAACTAAATCTGGTGAACCTAGTATGCACTTGTCTGTTAGCTTATTTTCATCACATAACACAATAACATCTGGTTGTAACACATTATATTCCTTTTTTGGATTTTTTACACCAGACATACAAACATCTACCGGTGAAACTAATGCTTTACACTTTTTTCTCTTTAAATAATTACGTAATTGTGCATATATTTCTCCTACTATTTCTTGGTGTGATACCGTTGGTGCACTCATAAGGTATAATTCACCATCAATTAATTCATACCTTTTATCATCATCCATCTTTTGTAAATCTTCATAAGTATACTTTTCTTTTTGTAATGCTAAATTCTCCATACTTTTTTTCTCCTTTTCTTTCATAAATTTAGCTCCCTTCAAAAAATATACTCCCACATTTTACTCTCTAATAATTAATAATTCCTGCAAAGTCTTCTGGTTTTAAGCTTGCTCCTCCTACTAATGCCCCATCAATATCAGAGGTACTAAATAATTCCTTTGCATTTGATGGCTTTACACTGCCACCATATTGGATTATAACTCTTTTTGATGTCATTTGTCCATATATTTTACAAATTTCCTCACGAATTTCTTTTATACTATTGTTTGCATCTTCACTGGTTGCTGTTTTTCCTGTTCCAATTGCCCAAATTGGTTCATAAGCAATAATGGTATTTTCTACTTGCTCTTCGGTTAATCCCTCTAAGGCAAGTCTTGTTTGTATGGTAATAACGTCTTTGGTTTTTCCTGCTTCTCTTTGTTCTAAGGTTTCTCCTACACATACGATTGGTTTTAGATTATTTGCAAAAGCTACTTTTATTTTTTTATTGACAGTGTCATCGGTTTCTGCAAAATATTGTCTTCTTTCGGAATGTCCAATAATGACATATTCTACACCAATGGATTGTAACATAGAACCAGATATTTCTCCTGTATAGGCTCCTTTTTCTTCCCAATGCATATTTTGTGCTCCTATATGAACATTAGAACCACTTGCATGTTTTACCATACATTTTAAATCCAAATATGGCACACAAAGTACTACTTCACTTGTGGCATCTTTTACCATTGGAATAAACTCCGCTAAATATTTTTTTGCCTCTTCTGGATTATGGTTCATTTTCCAATTTCCTGCAATTACTTTTTTTCTCATTATTTTTTACCTCCTATTTCGTTTTTCTAGGCTTACAAACCCTTCGAAACCCTTTTTAGAACCCCCAGTCGCCCATTCGGGCGACAGCCCCCTTGTTAAAGGGGCTTTCTTGTATGGCTTTGTAGACTTTTGCCATAATTAGCGTTCCCATTCTATCGCCTCTTTTTTATGGGATTTTTCTTTTACTTGTTTTACTAATTTTGGTACGATTGGGTCATATGCTTTAACATATGGAAAAATTTTTCCGTTTAGGAATTTTGTCATAAATATTTTAAATGGCATGTTTTCTATTTTTTCAATTTCTTGTTTATTGATTCTTATTTCGGTATTTTGTGTTCGGCATAAACAATATATTTCTAGTATACATGGCTGTTTGCTATCTGCTTCTTGTAATATAACCTTTACTATTCCTAATTGCTTTGCATGTAATCCTTCTTCTATGCCAATTCCTAATTCTTCATATAATTCACGTACTACTGCTTGTAGACCTACTTCATATGCTTTTATATGTCCTGAAACTACATCTTTTTCCCCTGTTTTTTTATGTTCAACTATCACATTTCCTTTTTTGTCTATCACAAAACATAAAACACATCTTTTATATTCATTTTCGCCTATTGCTTCGCCTCGAAGGATGGTTCTTATTCTTTTTTGATTTTCACGATACAAATCAATCTCTTCCCCTAAAGTTTCCTTATGCAATTTTGAGTCTTGGGGTGAATTTTTTATTCGCACATATTCTAAAAAACTTCGTTGCAAATTATTTTTCATTTATTCAACGTCCTTTAACGGGTCGATGTTAGGCATCGACCCCTACAATTTTTATGCTCTGTCTTGTAAACATTCAATACCTGGTAATTTTTTTCCTTCTAAAAATTCTAGGCTTGCTCCTCCTCCTGTTGAAACATGTGTTAGTTTGTCGGCTACTCCTGCTTTTTCTACTGCTGCTGCACAGTCTCCTCCTCCTACAATGGTAATGGCATCAATTTCAGCTAAAGTTTTAGCAATTTCGTTACTTCCAATGGCAAATTGGTCAAATTCAAATAAGCCAAGTGGTCCATTCCATACGACTGTTTTTGCTTTTTTTAGTTCTTCTTTGTATAATTTAATAGTTTCTTCTCCGATGTCGAAGCCTTCCCAGCCCTCTGGTATTTCTGTGCATTTTACCGTTTTACTTTCGGTATCTTTGTCGAATTCTTTTCCTAGTTTGGTATCTACTGGTAGCATTAGTTTTACGCCTTTTTGTTTTGCTTTTTCCATTAATTCTAGGGCTAAATCTAGTTTGTCTAGTTCACAAATCGAATTTCCTACTTCATATCCTTGTGTTTTAAAAAAGGTGTATGCCATTGCTCCACCAATCATTAAGGTATCTACTTTTTCAAGTAAGCTATTGATGACACCAATTTTGTCGGAAACTTTTTTTCCACCTAAAATTGCAACTAATGGTCTTTTTGGGTTTTCTAGTGCATTTCCCATAAAGTCAATTTCTTTTTCAATTAAAAACCCAGAAACTGCTGGTAAATAGTCTGCTACTCCTGCTGTTGAAGCATGTGCTCTATGAGAGGTTCCAAAAGCATCATTTACATAGATTTCAGCAAGTGATGCAAGTTCACGAGCCATTTCAGGGTCATTTTTTTCTTCACGTGCATCAAAACGAACATTTTCTAGTAAAACAACTTCGCCTTCTTTTAGATTGCTCGTTAAACTTTTCGCACTTTCTCCAATAACATCCTCGGCTAATTTTACCTCTATTCCTAATTGTTTTGATAATTCTTTTGCCACTGGTGCTAATGAAAATTCTTTTTTCACTTCTCCTTTTGGTCTTCCTAAGTGTGAACAAAGAATTACCTTTGCTCCGTTTTCTAATAAATATTTTATGGTTGGTAAAGAAGATACAATTCTTCTATTATCTGTAATATTTCCGTTTTCATCTTGTGGTACGTTAAAATCACAACGAACTAATACTTTCTTTCCCTTTACCTCAATATCTTTTACTGTTTTTTTATTCATACAAAAAACCTCCTATTTTTATCTTATTATATGGATGCTATACCAATTTTATACAAAAGGTATATATATTACCATTGAAGAACCCCCAGTCACCTACGGTGACAGCCCCCTTAATAAAGGGGCCTTTATTTATGATAATATATATGCCTTTTATACAATGGTAGGGGCAGAATTCTATTTCTGCCCTGTTTCCATGTTTGCAAGAGCAAAATAGATTTGCCCCTACGACACATTTTTGATTATCCACGTGTTGCCATGTATCTTGCTAAATCTACTAATTTATTTGAATATCCCCATTCATTATCATACCATGCAACTAGTTTTACAAAAGTATCGGTTAATTGAATTCCTGCTGTTGCGTCAAAAATAGAAGTATGTTCATCGTTTACGAAGTCTGTTGAAACAACTGGATCTTCTACATATTCAATAATTCCTTTAAATTCGTTTTCTGATGCTTTTTTCATTACCGCACAAATTTCTTCATAGGTTGCTGGTTTTTCTAAGTTACAAGTTAAGTCTACAACAGAAACATCTGGTGTTGGTACACGAAATGCCATACCTGTTAATTTCCCATTTAAAGATGGAATTACTTTTCCTACTGCTTTTGCTGCTCCTGTAGAAGATGGAATAATGTTAGCTGCTGCTGCTCTACCACCTCTCCAATCTTTTTTCGATGCTCCATCTACGGTTTTTTGGGTTGCTGTTGTAGCATGAACCGTAGTCATTAATCCATCTTTAATTCCAAAGTTATCATTAATTACTTTTGCAAGTGGTGCTAAACAGTTTGTGGTACAAGATGCATTTGAAACAATGTTCATACTTGGATCATATGTTTCATTATTTACTCCCATAACAAACATAGGTGCATCTTTCGATGGTGCACTAATAATAACTTTTTTTGCTCCTGCATCAATATGTGCTTGTGCTTTTTCTAATGTTGTAAATACGCCAGAACATTCTAAAACATAATCTACTCCATCTGCTCCCCATGGAATATTTTTTGGATCCATTTCGTTATATACTTTAATTTCTTTTCCATTTACTACTAATTTTCCGTTTTCTTCTTTTACCTCTCCTTCGAATTTTCCATGCACTGAATCATACTTTACCATGTACGCCATGTAGTCTGCTGTAATAAAAGGGTCATTAATTGCGACTACCTCTACATCTCCTTTTTGTAATGCTGCTTGGAAGGTTAAGTTTCCAATTCTTCCAAATCCATTGATTCCAACTTTAATTGACATTTTCAATTCCTCCAATTCTGGTACATTTTTGTACCTATAAAATTTGTCCTATTTAAGACATTACCATTCTATATCAAAAAAGAACACTTTTCAAGTGTTCTTTAATATTTTTTTCATTTATGGAGTTGTGTTTGATATTACTTTAATATGAACTGGGTCTGCTCCTGGATAAGAAATCGTAATTGTTTTTCCTATCATATCACTTTGGCTTGCTCCAAATAGTGCAATTCCAAGATAATCTACTGGATTATTTCTATCATTTTCCTCAATGGTTCCATCTGAATGTATCATATAAGCTTGTATTGCATAATCTTCTCCTGAATGTGTAATAACAACATTATGTTTGTATGGTAATCCTGTCATATCTCCTTCTACATATTCACCATCACTTGGTTCAGATACTACTATTTGTGGTCCATATACTTTTGTTTCTACATCGTCATTATTAATTCTAATTGGAATTAGAGTATAGATAGAACCATCATTACCTTCTTTTACCGTAGGTAAACTTGGGTCGGTTTCATATAGTCTTATTACATACTCTCCATTTTTTTGTTCTACACCACTAACATAGCCATTTACATTCATTACCTCAATCGAAATATTTTCCTTGGTATCAATTGTAATGGTAGGTAATACTTTTCCTTTTACGGTTAATGTAATGCTTGCACCATCTAAGCTATTTGCTAATAATTCGATTTGTGTAATTTTTCCAGTTGGTGCACCTGCTGCATTTAGTAATCTTGCCTCTACACCATTTTCTTGTTTTGCTATATCGGTATAATTAACATCAATTGGTTCTCCATATTTATTTAAGAATTGGATGTTTCTTTTGGTTTTTCTTCCAACTGCAATGGCACTTGTATCTGTTATAACTGCACTTGCTACTTCTGGATGTGTTTTGGTTTCAACAGTTTGTGTTAAAGAAACACGATTTCCTGCAACCATTACCCAACAAGTTACCATATATTTTCCAGATTTTCTTGCTGTTACTTTTAATTCTACTTCTCTATCTACGTTGTTGTATCCGAAACTAACTTCCACTGTTTTTTTGCCATCTGGTAATGTTTGGGTTGTAATATCATTACCTGCTAAATCTTTTACCGTATAATTTGGTGTTGTTCCCGTATAGAAATCGGTTAGGGTAACATCTTTTTGTCTTGGTCCAGATTTAATACTTCCTACCATAAATTCTTCGTAATTATATCCTGTTGGTAAATTGCTTACATCATCTACATTTTGTGTTGTAATTAACAATTCTCTAATTCTTAGTGGTTCTATTTGTATGGTTAATTTTTGCGAATTATTTAGAGCATTATAGTAATCAATGATTAACTCTCTATCTAATAATTCTTCTGGTCCTACTCCATCAGCCAGTGCAATACCTAAATATTTCACTGGTTCATCTGAACTAACAGGCTCTTTGGCATCGGTAAATAAATGTGCATCAATTAATGGTGCTGTATTTGCATTGTAGCCTGTATAACGAACACCTAACTTTTTGTTGGTTGTTGCATTTCCTATGCAAAGGTCACTACCTAGTAAAGGAACATTATCGCCGTCTTCATCTACAATAGAGATTTCCATTAGTGTATACACAATTCCTGTATTTTTATCGGTTACAAGATTGCTCATATCCACCAATTGTTCTTCTTGGTATAGGCGAATCGTATCCCCTAAGGTTGTCCCACCTACACCAGTTAATCCAATAATTTTCTTTGCTTCTGGTCCAATTACTGCTCCTGCTAATCGAATGGATTTTTCATTTTCAGTTCCTTTGTTTACCGTCATTCGAATAAAGGTAGCTCCTTGTTCTTTACCAGTAATACGTACCATGTCAATATTTTCTTTATTACTTGTTACTGGATGTCCATTTGTCATTTTCGTAAAGGTTAAGTAAGCATCCTGCGTAAATTCTACACTACTTGCTAATACTTCATCGGTTAAAATATCATCATGGATATTTTTAAATGTAATGGTTCTTTCTTTGCTTTTTGCTTTTCTTACATTAATTTCTACTTCCGTTGGTTCTAAAATACTAGCACTGGTTACAATTGGATTATATGTAATATGTAGGGTTTGTTCTTCGGATTTAATTTTACTATCTGCAAAATTATCTCCTACATAAAAGATAAGACGATAATCACCTTTTTCTTCAAATGTCAAATTAATTGGCATTTCTCCATTTTCATTTAATGGTAATTTCTCAATTCCCACTTGATTGGTTATTTCATTTCCATCTTTATCGGCAATGAATAATTTCACTTTTTCTGATTTTAATTGTTCTTCTTGTTCCCCAGAAAAAATCGTTCCAAATGAGAATTTTTCATGTGCATATCCTTCTAATTTTTGTGGTTTTACACGAATATTTGCTAAGTGTTTTAATACGGTAATTTTATGAGATGCTGAAAATTCTACTGTTTTTCCATCTTCTGTCTCATTGGTTTCATATAATATTGTAATTTCATTCATACCAAAACGTGCTTTTCTATCATATGGAGAAATAACAATACCTGGGTCAGTCATTGGAATAATGGTATCGACTCCCTCTTCTTTTACAGCCATTACTTTTTCAATTTGTATTCCTGTAAAGTCAAAACTTTCTTCTTCTACATAAATTGTTTTTGCTCCTGTTGCAATTTTGGTTCGAATTCCTGTTATATAGTTTACTACGGTAACCGTTAATGGTTTTTCAAATCCTGCATAAGCTATGGTAATTGTTTGTTGTCCTAATTGTTCTTTATTATATCCTTTTACTTCGTAATCGTCTGGTGTTAGTGTTTTGGTTCCTGCTTTTGCCATAGTTGCATTAATTACCATTCCACTTAAATCAATTTCTTTTCCATATTTTTGGTTGTCTTGCTTTGTTGGCCAAGCAACAATGTTCATATCGGTTGCATAATCTTTTACTTCTATTTCTACTTCAGCTTGTTCATCGGAATAGGTAATAATTAAGGTTTGTTTTATGGTTTGTTCTTTATCATATCCATATACCATGTCTATCGTAATAGGTTCCCACTCACCAAAAGCACCAGATGCCATTTTGGTTCTTGCTCTTGCTCCTGATTGTTCTAATAGTTCATCTGTCAATTCTTCTTGGTATTTATATTCTGTTTTAGGAAATTCTACTTCAATTCCTGTTTGATAATCTTTTACTTCTACCGTAAAAGTAGTCGATTTTCCTTCAAAAGTTCCATCTTCACTTTCGTAAGTTACGGTAATGGTTTGTGGTCCAAGTTTTTCTGGATTATATCCCGTTACTTTATATTTCGAAGCGTCAACTGGTACCACTGCATCTCCTGAAGATTTCATTTTTGCCGTTACTTTCATACTGCTTAGGTCTAATTCTTTTCCATAATTTACTGTCTTTGGTGCATCGGTAAGGGTTAGGTCTGTTACATAGTCTCTTACAATAACGGTTCTTTTTTTCGTTTCCTTATTTCCGTCTGAATCGATTGCTTTATAATAAACTTCGTATGTTCCTATTTTATTAACATCTACTTTTGTAGAATCAATTTCTGGGGTTAAATTTTTGTCTTTATTATCACTAACCGTTGCTCCTGCTTCTTCATATTTCCCGCCCAAACGTACATATTGTGGATTTTCTCCCTTTAAGGTAATTTGAGGATTTTCTATATCGTTTAATACTAAATTTGGTTCAATCCCTACGTAAAATCTTAAAATACGTTGTGCATCAAATACATCAATTTCATCATCACTATTATAAACATTGGCTACTATTGCACTGCTTCCTGTTAACGTATGCTCTTTTTCCCCTTCATAGGTATAATGTTTTAACGCTTTTTGTGCATCAAATACATCTACATACCCATCCGCATTTACGTCTCCATAAATTCTAACCGTATAGGTAGCATCCTCTGTTTTTATCTCATTTCCAGTTACAATAATATCTTTTAGACTAGATGCATTTTGTATGGTTTTACCTGCTTTTTGAAATTGCTCTATTAAATATGTCTTTGTGATGGTTTGGTCAGCATCTTTAAAAATGAATGGTAAAATCATTTTTCCATCGCTTTCAAAAGCATTTTCTAAAACCGTGTTTGGATTATGATTATATGCTTGAATATCGGTTTTTGCTTCTGGTTTTTGCAATATTTCTGGTCCAATATTCGTTAATGCAATTGTTCCAATGGTTGCAACTGTTAAACTAGATAGTGTGAGTATTTTTCCTATCTTTTTCATCCTTTTTTCACCTCAATCTATTTACTTCTTTTTGCTTTTTGTCTTGATAATCGAATAATTGTGATTGTTTCAATTAAAATGATGCATAATAGTACGATAATAGTAATATGTAAAATCTTTACATTGCCAAGGACTTCGTTTACTTTTTCCATTGCCGTTTGTCCCCAAGTTTTTTTTTCTGGTGTTTCTACTAATGCATAATTAGCAGGACTATTAGTCGTAAATGTATAATAATTTCCTTGGATTTGTCCCTCTATTACTTTATACGTTCCATCTTCATTCATTTTATAAGCAACTAAACGTTCCTTATTATAGTTTTCTGGAATTGGAAGAAATACTGTTACATATCCGTTTGGTGTTACCGCTTGTTCAGATTGTACCATTTGTCCATCTTGCTCGGTTTCTACGATTTTTAGTAATTTTAAATCAAAGTATGTTTTTATTCCTTCAATATCTTTAAACATATCATTTCGTGTTTGATATGCTTCATCTCCATCTTTTATTCTTTTTACATTTAATTTCGTTCCATCTTCAAAAGCAACTGGTTTTGCTTTTATCATTACTTTTGTTGGTTCATCAATTAATGTTTTTACAGTTTCATCTTCTAATTTTAATAATTCATTTGGAGCTGGTGCTTGTACCACTGGCTCTTGTACTGGTTCCTCAATTGGTTCTTGTACTGGCTCCTCTACTGGGGTTTCGTCTTTTTTATTATTGTTTTTATTGTTATTCTTGTTGGTAGAAGGTTTTGTTGAGGGTTTTGTTGTTGTAGATGGTTTATTGTTCGTTGATGGTGTTGTTGGATTGTTTGGTGTCGTTGGTTGTGGTTTTTCTTTTATTGTAATCGATGTGCTAGGACTTCCTGCTGCAACATTGGTTTGTGACCCAGTTGATACTTGTACACTTTTTGCACTAACACTTGCCGTTCCTACTGCTTTTGTTTTAAAAGTAAACGACACGCTTGATAAATCATCCGCCGTTCCTACATATCCAAATCGTTTGGTGCCTGTCCCAAATTCTTTTAATCCAGAGCCACCACAAGAATATGAAACATATTCTAATTTACTTGTATCATAATTTAATGTAAACTTCGCTGCAGATACCTTTTGACCAAAAGATATCGTAACAGTTACATTGTTTCCTATTTCAACAGTACTAGCAGAAGGCTTCGCACTTGCGGAAGCAGCATTTACTACTCCTCCTAGTACTCCTACTAATAAAAAAATAATGATTGTCATGATTAATGATTTTTTCATTGTTTTTCCCCCTAGTTAAACATTTTTATCCACATTACTATTATACTATTTTTCTTCTTATTTGTAAACATACTTTTTGCATTTTTATGCTGTTTTATGTTATTTTTGGTAAAAATTTTCCACCTTGCTTTTTCTTCTAGGCAAATGTAAAAAACGCCATTTTTCTTTGATATAAAAGGTATTTCAACATTTTGTCTTTGTATTCTACTTATCTTCTCGTTTTCATTATTTCGTCATCATTAAGTTTACATTACATTTATGTATCAATTATTACTTTTTTGTAACAAAAAATCAAAAAGAACAATTTGACAAAAATATTTTTATTTATATTTGATTTTTTTGCTTGACATATGCAAACGTTTGTTTTAAAATGTATGTAGAATTTTCAAAGATTGGATGTGATATTTATGAAAAAAGAAATCATAAAAGCACAAATGAAAGTAAAAGATAATTTGGTTAGCGTTATGAGAGTTGGAAATATTGATTACATATCATTAACAGATTTAGCAAAATTTAAAAATGATAAGTATCCTGCCAACGTTATTATTCATTGGTTAAGTAATAAAGATACTGCTCTTTATATTGGTTTGTGGGAAGAACTTAATAATGAAAATTTTAATTTAACGGAATATCGTGAAATTAAAATAAATGAAATTGGAACATCTTCTTATACAATGAGTCCTAAACAATGGATACAAAGAACGAATGCCATAGGTTTAATTTCAAAAGGTGGCAAATATAGTTTTGGAACTTATGCTCATCCAGATTTAGCTTTTGAATTTGCAAGTTGGCTAAATGTCGAATTTAAACTTTATTTAATAAGAGAATTTGAAAGGTTAAAACAAAACGAGAGTTATCAAAATAAAATTGATTGGTCTGTTAGACGAGAACTTACCAAAACAAATTATAGAATACATACAGACAGCATAAAAGAAAATATAATTCCTACCCTCACTGAAAAACAGAAATTATATGCTTATGCTAATGAAGCTGATTTATTAAATGTTGCACTATTTGGAATGACAGCAAAAGAATGGAAAGACAAAAATCCTACTTTAGATGGCAATATGCGAGATTATGCAAATATTCTTCAATTGGTAATTTTAAGTAATTTAGAAAATCTAAATGCACAAATGATAGAGCAAGGAGTTTCTTCAAAAATACGACTTGAAAACTTAAACAAAATAGCTAAAAAACAATATCATATTCTACAAGACAGCAATAGTATAAAAAGAATTGAAGCTTTGGATGATAGTAACGTTAAAAAATTACTATCTTGAAACGAAGATCAAATTCTGCTTTTATGAATAATAGGAAAAAGTTGTGTAAATCGAAGAAAAATCCGATTTACACAACTTTTACGATAGGCTCAAATTTTCATTATTGATACGTTCTACTTTATTCTCCTTTTTCCTCATACAAAATCGTAATTGGCATAATTCCATTTCCGTATTTGTCTTCTACTTCTAATACATACGCACCTATTTCGTAGGCTATTGTATATTTGTTGGTTTCATTTTCTAATAGATATTTTTTCACATCGATTACTTCATCGGTTTGTTTATTCGTTAAGGTTGCTTTTTCTACATCCTTTACATCCGCAAATGTAATCGTTTGTGCTTCTGTGTATTTTCCTGTTCTTACTCCCGTTACTTTTGGTGGAGCAGAATCTACAACAAAATTACGTGTGATGGTTTCTTCTTTTCCTGTTACCACTACAGTATATTTCCCATCTTCTAATTTTCCCTCTTTATATTCTGTAGCAATACCATCTTTTACAACACTAATTTTTCTACCTGCATATTTAATTTCTGGCTGATAACGGAAAATATCTCCATCATTTAAAATCGTGGTTAATCCATCTTTTTGAGGATCCTCATAATATACCACTGGTGGAGCATCTCTTAATTCTTCTTCTATTTCTTTTAAATGTTCATCATCTGCTCCCATTCCTTTTCCAAATTGACTTTTAAACATATCTAATGACATATAAATAATAAATCCGGTTCCTACTAGAATTAGTAAAATACTCATAATTATAACAAATTTTTTCATATTTTTTCCTCCTTCGTAATCTTAAGCTAACCCTATTATACCCTTATTCCATTTTTTTGTAAACACCCTTTAAACAAAGAATAGGGAAATTTCATGAAATATTACAAATCTTATATGCGTTAGAATACAAAGAACCCATAAATCTTTTACGATTTATGAGTTCTTTTTTCTATCTTATTTTCGATAGATAATGGTATAAACTTCTTCTGGTCCGTTTTTTGGTGTTACTTTTAATAAGTATGTAGCTCCTGCTTGATATGGCATTGTGTATTCACTATTACTTAATAAGTGTTGTTTCACATCTGCAATTTCATTTCCTTGTTTATCGGTTACAATTGCTTTTTCAATGCTTTGAATGTTGCTAATTGTTATGGTTGGCGCTTGTGTATAAATGTCTTTTTTCTTACTGCTAAGTCCTGTAATCTCTGGTGGTCTTGTTGCTACGGTAAAGTATGCAATTGCTCTTGTACCATCACGATGTCCATTTTCATCAACACCATAAACCATCATTACGTATTCTCCATCTTCGGTAATTGTTCCATTTGCTGGCATTGTATAAGGTTGTCCGTCTTTTGTAATAACGATTTCTCCGCCTTTTCCTATTTCTTCTCCTCTTGCATATTGAATGGTTGGGTAATAATAGAATGCTTGTGGTTTCTCTTTGGTTGTGTCTTTTAAGTCAGTAACCATTCCATCTAATGCTGGGTCATTGAAGTAAATCGTTGCAGGTCTATCTGTTATCATTACGGTTCTTGTAACTTCTTCTGAGGTATTTCCTGAAGTATCTGTTGCTGTATAAGTAATTGTATATTTGTTTCCTACTACTCGGTAATCAACGGCTCCTACTTCTTCGTTTGTTCCTACTAATTTGATTACTTTGTTAATCACTAGAGCTGACTCGACTGTGTAGTTATCTTCAAATACAACTCCTGGGTCTACAAATGGTGTATTTACTTCTACATACATGGTTTCTTCCCCTTTGAATTCTACAAATGTTGGTGCTTTTGTATCTTTTACTTCAATTGTCTTGTATACAGTTTCTGCACTATTTCCTGTAGAATCTTTTGCAGTATAAGCAATGGTATATGTTCCTACTCTTGTTGTATCTAAGTTTTTAAGGTCTACTTCTACTTTAATGTCTTCTCCTGAATTATCTGTTGCACTTACACCTTTTAATGGGTCGAATGTACCATTTACTTCGATGGTTTCTTGAAGATTTTCTACGTCGATGATTGGTCCTTTGGTATCCACTACTCTAACAATCTTTCTTACTCTTGCTTCATTTCCTGCTTCATCTACTGAGATAAATGTTACGGCATATACTCCTGGTATCGTTACATCAATATCATCCTCAGTTGTTACAGTTGTTACTTTATTGGTATAAACATCTTTTGCGGTTGCTCTGTATGTTGGTTTTGGTTCATTTACTTCAATTACATAAACATTGTTGTCATCTGGTGTAATAACTGGTGGTGTTGTATCTTTTACATGAACAGTTCTTACCACTTGTGTTGCTTCTTCCCCTGTTGCTTTGTACACTACATCATAAGTTACTGTGTAAGTTCCTTCTTTGTTTACATTCACTTTCTCTTCTTCATTTTTGTCTTTATCAATTTTGATTTGATTTGAAATATCAATGTTATATCCACCAACTCTTACATAAGCTTCTGCACCTTGTTCTACATACTCAGTTCCTAGTTCTACTGTTACTTCTGCATCTCCATTTAAGTTAATAACTGGTTTTTCTGAATCTACAACAGAGATGGTAAAGATTGCTGTATGTCCATTGTATCTTACTGTAACGTCTTTTGAACCTACTGTTTTAAAATCTACTGGATCAATTGTAATCTCATTTGTTACGTTTTCTCCTGCATTACCAGAAGCATTTACAGTTTCTACTCTTAATCCACTCTTAGCAATTTCAGTATCCTTAATGGTGTATACTCTCTTTGTAGGTACAGATACAATCTTAATTCCTTTTACATAATCCTCTACTAAAACGGTAAAGGTTTGTGCTTCATAATCTAAGTATTGTACTGAAATGGTTTGTGCTCCTAATGATTTACTATTATATCCTGTTACGCTACATTGTCTTAATTCCACTTCACTTGTTGCACCAGATTTCATGTGTAATGTTACTGTTAATCCTGTTAAATCCATTTCTTCACCATATTGATAGGTTACTTTATTTGGTTTGGTTATGGTAATACCAGTTGCATTATCCGTAATGGTTACATTATAGATTGCTGTTTTTCCTTCATAAGTTACTGTTAATTGTTGTGGCACACCAATCTTCGTTTCATCCTCACTATCAAATCCGGTTACCCAACTTGCTTGCATTTCTTTTTCTACTGAAGTTTCATTATCGTAAATTACTCGAATCATTCCACCTGTTACATCTAGTTTTTCTCCGAATGAATAACTTGTTTTTGGTACAGTTGCAATTTCAATTCTTGCAATTTGTTTTTCTACAAGTATTTCGTCAATGTTAATGCTTGCTACAATTCTATCAAAATCACTTTGTAGTTTTTGGTCATTTGCTTCTTTGATGATTGCTTCTACTGCTTGCCAACTTTCGATGGTATATTCATCTGGATTTCTTCTTGCAAGTTCATCGCGAATTGGGTTTAAAGCTGCATGGTTTACAGTTCTTGGGTTTAGTACATACATTTTTGCTTCTTCAAATTTTTCGTTAAATTTGCTAATTAATACTTGTTGTTGTACTTCTTCTAGTTTCTCTAAGAAACCATCCCAGTTTGTGTAATCGGTTGGATATAATTTAGCAACTCTATCTAAGTATGCATCAAATTCTTCTTTATTAATTGGTCTTTTATTTAATGTATATTTTTTAACTTGAGCAAATACTTTATCTAATTCTGTTTGTACAATTTGTTGTCTTGCTGTAGCAACTAACTCAGCTAATCCTTCAAAGTTTGTATAATCTCCTGCTACTAGATTATCAAATCCAATACCGTCTTCCATTCCTGCTAAGTATTTATTAAATTCTGTAAAGTCTGCTCCTAATGCTACCCAAATATCTAATTCCACCTCTGCTACATCTCCATAGTTTGGATTTTTTGATGTATAAGATGCTTTATGAGTTGATTGTCCTAATACTACTTCTTCGGTTCCATCAATCCAAGCCCAACCTTCTGGTAAGTATCCTTCAATTTGTCCAATTGTAGTATCTGGTTGATAAATCATTGGAGTATCTTTAATTTGTTGTCTCGTTTCAATATATTCTGGGTTTAATTCTCCTGGTGCTTTTGTAATCATGTAAGTTCCTTCTGTTACAGTTATGTCATAGTTTTGGGCTGTTGCTGTTCCTGTAATTGGATATCCTGCTTGGGTTACATCTGATTTATCAGTTGCTGTTGTTGTTAAGTTTGCAGTAATAACATCCTTTGTATCATTTCCTACTAGTACATCATCTGCTATACTAAAGGTTAATTCTACAATACTGGTACCATATACACTTTCTTTATCATCTGCTGTAATTGTGATTGGTTTTTTCGTAATGGTATAGGTTCCTTCTTCAATCTCTACATCATAGTTTTTGTTTGCTACAGTTCCAATGGTAATAGGATATCCTCCCTCTTTCACTGGTGATGTGCTTGTTGCTGTTGTACTTAATGTAATTCCTAAGTCATCTTCATCAAGTAATGTTCCTTCTGGTGATGTAATATCATATTTTAATTCTGCAATTTCTTCACCATATACACTTGTTGCATTTTGTGCTGTAATTTTAATTTTTCTTCCAGTAATTTCATAAATTCCATCAACAAATGTTACATCATAGTTTGTATTACTTGCTGTTCCTGTAATTGCATATGTTCCTACATCTGTTCCTTCTGCTTTACTTAATGTAATTCCTAAGTCGTCTCCTTCTTTTACTGTTCCTGCAGTTACATTTGATGTTAAGGCTACAAGTTCGTCTCCATATACACTTGTTTTGTTATCAATCGTTACTGTTACTTCTCTTACTGTAATTGTATATGTTCCATCTACAAATGTTACATCATAGTTTGTATTTGTTGCTGTTCCTGTAATTGCATATGTTCCTACATCTGTTCCTTCTGCTTTACTTAATGTAATTCCTAGGTCGTCTCCTTCTTTTACTGTTCCTGCTGTTACTTTTGATGTTAAAGCTACAAGTTCGTCTCCATATACACTTGTTTTGTTATCGATGGTTACTGTTACTTCTCTTACTGTAATTGTGTATGTTCCATCTACAAATGTTACTTTGTAGTTTTTGTTGCTTGCTGTTCCTGTAATTGCATATGTTCCTACATCTGTTCCTTCTGCTTTACTTAATGTAATTCCTAGGTCGTCTCCCTCTTTTACTGTTCCTGCGGTTACTTGTGATGTTAAAGCTACAAGTTCGTCTCCATATACACTGGTTTTGTTATCGATGGTT
>CANSMW010000013.1 GCA_947648215.1 uncultured Clostridium sp.
AGATTCATCTTTTGCTACTTTAATGAGAATACTACCTAGTTCTTGCATAAAAAAACACCTCTTTCTCATTTGTATATATTGTTAAATTTAACAACTAGAATAAGATACCATAAAAAGGCTGTCGAAAGAAGTCGAAGGGGAAGAGTGAGGAAAAAGGGATAAATCATATGCCTAGAGAGTTAAGCCATTATGAGTACATATGATTTATGCCGGAAGGATGGAGAAAATAAGAAATAGGGAGGAAAACCATGGAATTTAAGATAAATAATACAGAATGGAAGATTATAGAGCAATCCAAACAGGAGATGATAAATTTATACAAGAAACAAATACAACCAGATGAAGAAGTGTCATTTGTATTTGGTTTGACAAATAAATCGTATCATATAATCTTTATAAATGAAGATATGTGTGAAGAACAAAAAATAAACACGTTAAAACATGAATTAATGCATTGTTACATGTGGAGTTATGGATTAGGTAATATTGCAGATTTTGATGAAGAGATGGTATGCGATATTGTAGCAAGCAGTAATGATTTTATAAATGAAGTAGTAGAAGAATATAAAAAACAGAATATAACAGAAACGACAGATGAAGAAATATATATTGATGACCAAAAAATAGGAGTAATTATAAGTGATGAATATTAATCAAAACATAAATAAGTAGGTGAGTAAATGGCAAATGAAAATAACCTAAAACCAATTCGAAGCGTGAGCGAAGCGAGAGAAAAAGGAAAAAAAGGTGGAAAAAAATCAGGTGAAACAAGAGCAAAAAAGAAAACATTAAAAGAAGAACTAATAACTTTGTTAGAAACTAAAATAGATAATAAAACTATGCAAGAAAAAATAAGTTTTTCGTTAATCCAAGAAGCACTAGGAGGAAATGTAAAGGCATTTGAAACTATAAGAGATACTATAGGAGAAAAGCCAAAAGAAAATGTAAATATAACAGGAGAAGTAAATAATCCATTCGCAGGCATGACAACAGAAGAATTAAGGAAGATAGCTAATAGTGAATAATATAAAAGAAGAATTAAAGAAGCAGGCACGTTTTGAATTAGCAAGACGTGATTTTTTCGAGTATTGTAAATTAATAGCACCAGATTTTTACAAAGAAGATAGAGTATTTTTAAAAGACATGTGCAACCAATTACAAGACTTTTATCAAGGTGATGAGCAAATTTTGGTAATTAATTTACCACCTAGGCATGGAAAATCAAGAACAGCAGGAAAACTTGTAGAATGGATTTTTGGGCAAAATAATCAAGAAAAGGTAATGACAGGCTCTTATAATGAAACACTATCGGGAACTTTTGCAAAATCTGTAAGAGATACGATAGCTTCTGAACGAACGGAAGGAACTGTAGTGTATAATGACATATTTCCAAAAACAAAAATAAAATATGGTGAAGCTAGTGCAAGTAAATGGGCTTTGGACGGAAGCGGTCAAGCAAATTATTTAGCGACATCTCCAACAGGAACAGCAACTGGTTTTGGATGTACAATAATGATAATAGACGATTTAATAAAAAATGTTCAAGAAGCTTATAACGAAACAGTATTACAAAAGCAAATAGATTGGTTTAACAATACAATGTTATCAAGAACAGAAAACAACTTTAAGCTAATAATAATAATGACTAGATGGGCAAGCAATGACTTAGCAGGTTACATATTAGAAAATTTTGATAATGTTAGACATATTAACTATAAAGCGGTACAAGATAATGAAACAATGCTTTGTGAAGAGATATTGAGCCAAAAAGATTATAATTTGAAGACCAAGAATATGAACAAAGATATTGTATATGCCAATTATCAACAAGAACCAATAGATATAAAAAATAGACTATACAGTAGCTTCAAAACATATGAAAAACTACCACCAGCACATTATATAATGAATTACACAGACACTGCCGATGAAGGTAGTGATTTTTTGTGCTCAATAAATTATCAAATGTATAACGATGACTATTACATATTGGATGTCATATATACACAAGAGCCAATGGAAGTAACAGAACCAGCGGTAGCCGAAATGTTAACCAAAGACAATGTGGGAAATGCCAATATTGAAAGTAACAATGGAGGAAGAGGATTTGCAAGAAATGTAATAACCAATTTAAAAGCTATAGGAAATAAACATACAAATGTGAGATGGTTTCATCAAGGAGACAACAAGGTTGCAAGAATATTAAGCAATGCAACAGGTGTAATGAACAATATATATTTTCCTATCAATTGGGAGGACAAGTGGCCAGAATTTGCAAAACATATAAAACATTATGTAAGGACAGGTAAAAATGACCATGATGATGCCGAAGATTGTTTAACTGGTGTTTATGAAAATCCAAAACCTAAAAATAACAACATGACAATGACGAATAAAACTTTTATAAAAATGTAGGAGGGTAAAATGTTAAGATATAGCAAATCAAGATTAATGGAAGAAAAAGCAATAACGGACATATATTTAAAAGCTCAAAAGGAATTAGATATAAGAAAAGAATTGTACGAAAGATTCCGAAGGAAATTAACAGATGAGGAATTAGCAAGCATAACAGACGAAGAAGTAAAAGTACCGCTAGAAAGATATATTTCCGTTATGGCTACAGGATATTTTGGAGGAAAAGCGCCAATATATAAAGTAAAAGCATTTAATGAAGAAAAAGACAAGATTATAAAAGAACTTTTCAATCATGAAACAAACGACGAACAGGAAATAAAAGAAATAGAGGAATTAATAAAACATATTACAGATTATAACGATGATGCTTCTCATTTCTTACATCTGGTATTGGATTTTCTAGTAAAAAGGGCTTGTTATGAAATCTATTATAAAGATAAAAAAACAGGAGAAATTACAATTGCGAGAAGCGACGCATTAGAAACTGTGGCAATTTGGGATTATTCGTTACCAAGACAATTGATTGGATTATATCGAATAATACGAACCTATATGGCGAATGGGGAATATCAACAAATGATAGAGCTAACAACAGCGAATGGAAAGCAGTATTATTATGATACACCAGAAAAAAGAAAATTGTTTGGTAGTCCAGAATACGAAACAAAATTCAAAGATGAGCCATTATTCGTGGAAAATGAAGAAGAAAGACAACCTAAGAAGTGGGATAAAGATATACCAGTAACAGCAATTGAAAATTGTGATGGAATGGCAATATTTGAACCAGTAATTAGCTTAATAGAGGCATATACGAGATGTATTCAAAACTCTAGGAACGTATTCAAATATAATGACGAAGCTATCCTAAAAGTAATAGGATACCAACCAGAAAATCCATTAATTATCCAAAATGAAGATGGAAAAGACATTATAAATCCAGCAAGGCAAAAAGAAGATGAATATGTACTAACCAGTAGAGTAAGATATTTAGATGGAAGTAAAGAAGTAAATAGCGATATTGCATGGGTAGAAAAAAACGTAAATGATACAGCATTACAAAATCATAAAAAGACGTTAATGGATATTATTTGCTTGTGTTCGTTTTGTCCCAATATGACAGATTTAGGATTTACGCAAGCAGACAATAATAGTGCATTAGAGAAAAAGTTTTTTGCATTACAACAATACATTGCTACATTCGAAGGAGATTTCACAGAAGGATTAAAAAGAAGATGGAGAATTATACTTAATAAATTCAATAAAGAAAAAGGAAAAACTTATGACTTTAGAGACATTGAAATTAAGATACAAAGAAATATTCCAAGCGATAGAGCAACAGACATTACAAATGCAACAAAATTAAGGGGTTTATTAAGTGACGAAAGTGTGATTAACCTGTTAAACATGGATTTAGATGCACAAAGCGAGCTTACTAAAATGGATGAACAAAATGAAGCAAACATAGAAAAGAACATGGAAAACATGAAGAAAATGGGACAAGACAATCAAAAATACGAAGCAAAAGTAGGTGATGCAGATGTGGGAATATCACAACCAAAAGATGGTGGAATTAAAAAAGATGTATCACAAAACAAGCAAACAAACACAAAATAGGCTACAAGAAATATTTGACACTTTCAATTTTACATATGATAACATATACAGCATAGCAGATGTAAAAACAAAACGTAGAGTAAATACATATATCGAAGAATGGAAGGATAAAGGTCTTTTAAAAGGATATTTTGGAATGTTAGCTAACAACATATATCAAAGAAATAGAGTAAAGAATAGCGAAATACTAGAATTACTCATATATGGTGCTTATACAGAAGAACAAAACAAGCTACAAGAAACAGAATTAAATACATTTAAAGATGTTGCGAATTATTACTACATTGATGGACAAAAAGAAGTAAATAAAACATTAACAAAAAAGAAGAAAGTATCGGTTATTCCAGATGCTATTTTTTTAGCTTTATTAGATATGGCAAACGCAAAAGGATATATATGGAGCCAGTATATAGAAGTCATCACAAAGTATAATGCAGAACAGATATACAGGCAAGCCCTAATTGATATACAGCAACAAAAACAGCCAGATATAACAAATGATATATATCAAAACATAATTAAACGACAAGGCAATTCTAAGCTAAATATAAACGGAGACAAAATATCTGGAGATGTTGATTTAACATTAATAGGAATAAATAATCAAGCAAAAATGCAAGGGATTTATAGCTTCGATGATAAAGCAAAAGTAAGATTTTGTGGAATTAACGATGAGAAACAAACAGATATGTGCAAGAGCCTAGACAATCAAGAATTTTATATTCACGATTGGAACGAGTTTTGGAGATATAGCAAGTCAAATGACAGCATAGTAAAATATCGATGTTATGGATTGGTATTGGGATTAAACTTACCGCCTATTAACGATGGTTTTCATTGGTGTCGAAGTTATATCATATATTTACCAACTAACACAGAAATTGATTTAGATAAAAAGTATTTTATATTTGACAGTAAGCTTGAAAAAGAAGTAAAATCAAATTACAATATAAGTAAAGCTAAATTAAAAGGAATTGATAGAAAAGTATTAATAAACATACTAGATAATATGAAACAAGTATACAGTGATTTTCCACAAATAAAAGGAAAAATCAAACAAATTGAGGTAATAGAACATCCTAATGGTGGGATGAACATAGAACCAGATTTAAAAGATGGTAAATATATAATACAGATAAATAGGAATTTTTTCGACAATGAAAATACAATCCAAAAACAGTATTTAGAGGCTATAAAGACAGGTTTCCACCCAAAAGGAACTACTTATAAAGATATGGGAAATCATGAGTTAGGACACAGTGCTACCTTCGAGATAATCAAATCTAAATATAGAGATGAAAAAGCAATAGTGTTTGACTGGAATAACGACATAACAGCAAAAGAAATCGTAAATCAAGCTTTTATGAATTTAGGAATAAATGACAAATTAACAAAGAAAATGTTAAGAAACAATATTTCAATATATGCAAGAAAGCAATATAGCGAAACAATAGGAGAAGCATTTGCAGATTATTATTCTAATAAAAACAAAGCAAACATCTTAAGCAAAGAAATAGTAAAAACAATGAAAGGAATGATTGTGAATGATACTTAATCCAAGATGGTTAGATTGGCTAGAAGAAGATGAAGAGGGAAATCTTACAATATTAAAAGAAGATACACCAGAAGATATTAGAAAAGAATACGAAGCATTACTAAAAGAAGAACAAGATAGCATTAAGACAAATGGATTAAAGAAAACAATATTTTAGCACTTACTAAAGGTAGGTGCTTTTATTATAGAAAGGAGATGTAAACATGCCAAAAGGAAAAGAAGAAATTGAAAATGCAATTAAATCAATTGGACAAACATTAATTGACAAGGCAGAGGAAATAACCAGCGATTTAAAATACGTAAGGAATATAGAAATAAAAGCAAGAATAGAACCCGATGAAATAGTTAATTTCGACATTAAGAAAAATTATTTTGCACCAATGTATATAAAAGAAAGGGAGGGAAAATAATATGTGGTTATTAGTATTAATATTAAGTATTAAATTACAAATGCCAACATGGTATTGGATTTTATTTACGGTATGGAGTATGGTAATGCCGTTTTTGGCAATTGTAAAATACGTATTCGTAAAAACATTAGTAGATAAAACTTCTAAATAAGTTATTAAAATTTTATAATTATAAATTAAAGACATAGACGTATGTCTTATTTTTGTGCCTTTTTACTGATTGCAGGCGATAAAGAACAACAGAATATTTAGTAACAATTTGGGCTTAAGGGAACGAATTGGGACAAGGAGTATCAAAATGGAAGATGAGAAAAAGAAAGATGTTGGGGCAGAAGCAACGACAGAAAATACTGGGGCAGACAATGCAACAGAGGATAAGAAGAAAACTCTTGATGAGTTATTAGCAGAGGATAAAGAATTACAAAGTCAATATGACTTAAAGGTTACTAATTCTTTAAAAACAGCAAAAACAAATTGGGAGAAAGAGCTTGAAGATAAAAAAGCAGAAGCTGAAAAACTTGCAAAAATGAGTGAAGAGGAAAAGAAAAATTTACAATTAGAAGAGGCAATAAAGAGAGCAACCGAAGCAGAAAGCAAATTAAATGCAAGGGATTTGGAAGCTGAAACTTTAAAACAAGCAGGAAGTAAGGGAATACCATTAGAGCTTATTCAAACACTAGATTTCACAAAAGAAACAGCTGAGAGTATCAATTCAAAGCTAGAAATTTTTGAAAAGACGTATAAATCAGAAAGAGAAAAAGCAATTAATGAGTATTCAAAAGAACCACCTCCACAAACAGGAGATAGCATAGAAGGTTCTAAGCCAGAAGGTCAAATGACTTATGAGGAACTATGCAAATTATCAAAATATAAAAATTAAAAAGAAAGAAGGAAAGAAAAATGGGAGAAGAAAACACAGGAATATTTAACAAAAAATATTTTAACGAAAAAGCATTTGGAGCATATTACGATACTGTTCCAAAAGAAAGATTAAACTTATTAATCAAATCAGGAATTTTACAAGGAAATAAGGAAATCAGAAACTTATTTTCAACACAAACTGGTTCCGTTTATGGAGTAATTCCTATGGTAGGAAGATTAAAAGGAAAACCAGTTAATTATGACGGAAAAACTAAATATGATAACGGAAAAACTTTAACTACCTATAAACAAGGCGTTGTTGTTATTGGTAGAAAAGACAAATTCTATGAGGATGACTTTACCTATGATGTAACCTCTAAGAAAGATTTCATGAGCCAAGTTGCAGACCAATTAGCAGATTATTGGGATACTGCATGGGAAGATATTTTAATGATAATCACAAAAGCAGCATTCAATATTTCAACAGATGCAGGAAAAGAATTTGCAACAAAACATACTTATGATATTTCAGGAGAAACAGAAGCTACAATAGCAGAAACTACTTTAAATACCGCATTACAAAAAGCATGCGGAGATAGAAGAAGAAAATTTGCTGTAGTAGTTGCTAATTCAACAGTAGTAACCAACCTAGAAGGGAAAAAGCTAGTAACTAACTTAAGATTTAACGATGCCAATGGTATTGAAAGAGAATTAAACCTTTATACTTGGAATGGAAAAGTCTTAGTAGAATACGATGCAGTTACTGAAGAATATGAAATCGTATACACAAAAACATCAGATACTGCTTTAAGTACAGGAAAAACATACTATACCAAATCTGGAAGTGGTGCTAGTGTAAAGTATACAGTAGTAGAAAATCCAGAAGTAGCCAATATAGGAACGTATTATGAAGCATCTGAAGGAGAAAACGTAAAATACGTTACCTATGTATTTGGTAAAGGTGCATTTGATTACGAAGATATTGGAGCAAAAGTACCTCACGAAATGGATAGGGATGCAGATAACGACAGAGATTACTTATATGAAAGACAAAGAAAAGTATTTGTACCACATGGAATTAGCTACTTGATGGAAAATCAAGTTACAGATTCTCCAACTGATGAAGAATTATTAGACGGAGCAAACTGGGATTTAGTAAAAGGTTCTGATGGACAATACTACAACCACAAAGAAATTGCAATTGCAAGAATAATCTCAAAAGGATAGAAAGGAAGGCAATAGATGTTAGAAAAGATTAAAGAAAGATTAGGAGCAAACTATATTGAAAATACAGATAGTATCATAAAAGACATCATAGACGATATGACTTCTATTGCCTGCGATGCTTCTAATCGAAACGAAAATGATATAAAGTTATTTCCATACATAAAAAAAGCCGTTATTTCGGAGTACAATCAAAGAGGAGCAGAGGGACTACTTTCACGAAATGAAGGTAGTGTCTCTAGTTCCTTTCAAGATATCGAAAAAAAACTAAGAATTGACGTTGCTTCAATAAGGAGGCTACCATAATGCTATTAAAAGATTTAACAAAAGTGTACATATCGGAATATGAAACGATAAACGACCATGGCGAAAAAAGTAAGAAATGGAAATACAAAGGAATTGCATGGTTTAATTTACAGCAAGACGTAAACGAGCTAGATAGAAAGCCAACAGGAGAAGTCGATTACAGTATAGTTAATGCAAGAACTGACAGAGAATATGATATATCAAAAGGAAATGGAATATCGTTGACAGATATATCAGAAATAGAAAGTTTTACACCAGACTACACTGTAACCGATGCTCCTAAGATAGGTTCTACAACACTATATAAATTGGGGAAATACAATGGTTAATTTTAAGTGTGAAATAAAAGGATTAAACAATCTTGAAAAAAAGATTAATAAGATTGTCAAAGAATTACCGCAAAAAGTAGAAGAAAGCGTAGAAGAAGTATTGAAAAATATACAAGGCTATGCTATAAGACTTGAAAAGCGGACACAACGAAGAAGGCATTTTAATTGAAATGATTGAAACGCCTACCATGCAATCAAAAGGAAGAGTATATACCGATAAGGATAAATTTAGTTGGGCCATGTTTGAACATTTTGGAACAGGAGATTATAGGGAATTACCTGCAATAGGAACAACAGAACATTTTAAAAATACAGGTGGTTCTCAATGGTTTATTCCAGTTTCAAAAGTAGAGAAAAAACTAGGATACCCAATTATAGAAATCCAAGGTATGCAATTTTACATAGCACATGGAGTACACTCAAACCATTTTATGAGAGATGCCGAATTTAAAACTAGACAAGAAAACAGAGAAATAATCGCAAAGAAATTAGGCGAAATGTTTAAGGAGGTATGCAAATGATACAAGAATTTACGATAAAAGATATGTCGGATTTATTATATGATGACTTATCATTAATAAAAGATGACAATAAAAAGAAAACGGAATGTGTCTTGCAAACGCCAACAACAGAAAGCATATTTCCTTGTCGATTAATTAACACTCCACTAGATAGTGTACTAAAGTCAGAAAATGCAACACCAATATTAAAAGATTTTCAAATTACAATAGAACACTGGTCAGACAATCAAAGAAAATGTATGGAAATGGCAAGCAATACAGACAAGGTATTACAAAAGAGAAATATGTTGAGAACAAACACTCAACCAATAATGTATGATGAGATAACCAAAAAATATAGGTTAATCACAAGTTATGAAGTTCGTTGGAATGGAATAACAAATAGTTTTAATTTTATAAAATAAAAAAATAGGAGGAATTTATTATGGACCCAAAAACAAGTACATTAACAAAATTATTTCATGCAGATGATTTAGCAAAATTAGTAGCAGAGGCTACAAGAAAACAGGTGGCTTTTGTACAAAGCATACCAGAATTTTTAACGGCACCAGAGCCAATTACATATTCAGCATTAGACATTGACGATGAAAGACAAGCACCAGGAAGAAAGAAAGCAGAATCAATTGAAATTGAACTTTTATTCACAGAAGAACAATATGATGAATTAAAAGCAATTCAAGACGCTAAAACAAATGGATATTGGGCTATCCAATTACCAGAAGAAACAGCTGTACAAGCAGGAAAACCATTAACATGGTACTTTACAGGAACATGTCATATTGGTATGTCTGAAATTGCTATTGACGATATGTTAAAAGCAAAACTAACAATCTATAGAAGTTCAGCAGTAGAAGAAAGCAAAGGATTTCCCACAGTCTAGTTCTGAAATTAGTGTCGTTCCAGAACAAGAAAATTTAGACACACAAAATTTTGAGGAAGAGTAAAATCTTCCTCTCTTTTGCAAAGGAGAGGTAAAAATGATATTAGAAACTAAAAATAAAACAATTAATTTAGTATTAAAAACAAGAAAAATAGTGGAGATTGCAAACACTTTAAAAAACAAAAACTTTGAAGAGGCATACTTCAAAGCAGTACAAAATAGCGATTTGAATGCATTATCGAAGATTTTGTACACATTAGCAGAAGACAACGAAGGTAAGCATTCTTTCAACAATTCAGATGAAGTTTACGAATTTATTGATGAATACAAACAAGAAAAAGGAAAGACATATCAAAATATCTTTGAAGAATTAACAGAGGTAATCAATGAAGAAGGTTTTTTTACAAGCAAAATGACGAAGAAACAGCTAAACGAGATGATATCCAATCCTTTATCAGGAACCAATATGAACGAACTAGTACAGAAATCAGCAGAGAGAGCAATCAGCAAAATGGCAGAGGAACAATTTCAAGGTTTCAAAGCATAGATGATATTGTAGCCAAAGTAAAAGAGGCTAGAACATTAGTAGATTTAATCTATGCGTTAGAGCCTCTTTGCTATTATTTTAATATGAAACCATACGAATATTGGAATAGTACCTATCGTGAAATTAATTTATATACACAATCTAATTTATCTCGTAGTATGGATGAATTTAAACAGGAAATACAGCTACAAGAAGCAGTAACAGATAAAATAATTATGGCAGATGCTATGAGTAATAGGAGACCTAAGATACTTCCATTACATAAAACCTTTGAAAAACTATTCCCTGAAAAAGAAGAAACCAAGCAAACCCCAGATGAAATAGCAAGAAGAATGCGAGCAGTAATGAAAGCTAGCAAAAACCAAGTGGAAAAAAGTTGAATATAAAAATGTTGAATTATGTCTAATAATGATATAAAATGGACATATATTTATTTTGAAAGGGGATATTGTATATGGCGATGAAAATTTGTAAGGAATGTGGAACAGAGGTAAGTTCGAAAGGAACATGCCCTAAATGTGGCAAAGACCAAAGAAATTTTTTCATTAAACACAAAGTTCTAACATTTATTTTATGTTTGATTATTTTAGGAGTAGCAGTTGGAGCAACAGGAGGAAAGAATAATAGCACCGATAAAAATAGTGTGCAGACAAGTGTTGCTACGGAAAATAAGCAAGAAAAGTTCACACTACAAGAAGGACATTCTGGAAGTACCGATAAATATGGGATGAGTTATACCATAGAAGGAAGTATAAAAAATAATACCAGTAAAAAGTATAGTTATGTTCAAGTTACATTTAATTTGTACGATAGTGATGGAGCACAAATTGGAAGTGCATTAGCTAATATTAATAATTTAGAAGCAGATGGGTTATGGAAATTTAAAGCTATAGGTTCTTTAGGAAATGGAAAATCTGTAGCAAGTTATAAATTAATGGAAATAACAGGTTGGTAGTAGAATGGATAATTATCAATATATAGAAATTAGTAAATTTTGGCTAATACTATGGATAGTAATAGGAGTAATATTTAGCATTTCAACTATGTTTTTAATATTTCTAGTTCCATTGTGTTGTTATTTTATTTTGAATAATTGTAAATACTACTACAATGAAGAAAAACTAATAATAGAAACGGGAGTGCTAAATAAACAACAAAGAATAGTTCCATTATACAGAATAGTAGATATAACGGCTCAAGATAATATATTTAACTTTGGAAAAATATATATTAGAGATAAGGAACAAGTAGTAATATTAAAATATGTAAAACAGTCAAAACGAGAAATGATAAAACTAATTGAAAAATGGGAAAATGCGAAAAAGCAAAATATTAGAAATGAAGTAATATAAAAAATAAAAACACTTACTTAGGTAGGTGTTTTTTGAATAAGAACTTGCAATTTACATAAAAATTTGGTACAATATAAGTGTAACAGAGTGTTGACAAGTAGTTGTCGCTGTGATAGAATGTTACAATAATATTACATTTTGAGAAAATTTGTAATAAATATTGACACAAATGAATAAGTGTTATAATATGTTATAAAAAAGAATAAGAGCCGAAGCCTTTATTCAATAGTTGTTTATTATTGTATTACTAAAAAGAGAGGAACAAGTCCTCTCAGATAATCGCTTATCTAACCGAATTGGAGTTCTCTGCACGAACTTCAATTTTTTTGTCATTATCGGAATATGTAAGCTTGGTATTAAAACCAAGAACTGCCAGAAAGCAGATTACAAAACCAATAATGAGAATAATTAAAGAAATGCCTAAATATTTTGACTCCATATCCTTCCCTCCTTTCCTCAATGTATATACTAACAGTCGAAACTTAATTGTTCCACTAGCAGTCTTTTCGACTGCTAGCTTATGCACTGCTGCACAGGAGGAAAGGTTTCCGATAAACGATTAAATGTATTCTATCAAAGCATACATATATTGTCAATAAAAAATGTGGATTAAAAACGAAAAATGTAAAAATTAGACATCAGTATTAACTGGTGTTTTATTTTATAAAAAATTTTAAAATACCTCTTGACAAAGTATCGAGATACAGTTATAATGTTATCGAGATACAGATTGGAGGTGTCAAAAAATAGAAAACAAAAGTAGAGCCGAATATTTTAAACAGCGAAGGAAAGACAAAAAGGATTTTAATGTTTTAATACCAAAGGAAAAATATGAAGCAATTGATAAAAAACTAAAAGAGGAAAACAAAACAAAAACAAAATGGCTCATAGAAAAAATTGATGAAGAAATAAAAAAGTAGGATAATGTGTCCATCGCCAAATTTTCACATTATCCACCCAATAAGAAACTGAGTTCTTATAAATATATTGTATCATATAAGAACCTAAGTTTCAAGAGAAAGGAGGTTCTTTTTTCATGCTTAAAATTGATAATATAAAATATGAAAAAGCAAACATGAGAAATGTTAAAGATTTAAGGGGAAGAAAATTTGGAAGATTAACTGTATTGAATGACGAACCAATAAGAATTAAAGGTCAAACATATTGGAATTGCAAATGTATTTGTGGAAATACAGGATATATATTTGCTGGAAATTTAACAAAAGAAAAAATTAGAAGTTGTGGTTGCATACTAATTGAACACAGAAAGAATTTATATAAATATGCGATAAAAACTAATAAAAAGTATCCTAAAAGTGCAAAAAGGTTATATACCATATATAAAGACATGAAAAAGAGATGTTTCAATCAAAATGAGATAAATTATAAAAATTATGGGGGAAGAGGTATTACTATTTGCGAAGAATGGTTAAAAGATTTTATGAATTTTTATAATTGGGCAATAGTAAACGGTTATAAAGACAATCTAACAATAGACAGAATAGATAATAATGGAAATTATAAACCATCAAATTGCAGATGGGTAACTATGAAAACGCAAGCTAATAACACTAGAAGAAATCATTTGATAGAAATTGAAGGTACAACAAAAACTATTTCAGAATGGGCAGATTATTATAAAGTACCTTATTGGAAAATGCAAAACATATTAAAGAAAATGAAGAAAATTTGAAAGGAGTCTTTTTATTATGGAAACAAAACTAAAAACTGAAAGTACAATTAGAAAGTACAAGCCAGAAGAAATGGAAACAATGAATTACATCTTAGGAAAAGAGAAAAGTAATTGTATATTTACTAAATTTGAATTAGAGGCAATGTCGATTATAGATTTATCTGACAGAAAAGTAGTAGATATATGCAAAATTATTTGGCAAAACAAAGATGATAACGAAAAATTAAAGAAATTTCAAAAAATATTAAATATGGAGGTAAATGCGTAATGCAAAATTTAGAATTAGTAAAAAAAGAAAGATTTGGAGAAGTAGAATGTGACTTCTATAAAAATGAGAAGGGAGATATGTTTATTACTAGAAATCAGATAGGAAAGGCATTAGAGTATAGTGATCCTAATACAGCAATTACAAAGTTGCATAAAAGATATAAACATCGACTAGATAAATTTTCAGTACATACCAATATGGTAGGTACTGACGGAAAGATATATAATACTTGCATATATAATGCTAGAGGAATATATGAGATATGTAGACATAGCGAACAACCAAAAGCAGATGCTTTTTATGATTGGGTATATGACATTTTAGAGTCACTAAGAAAAGGCGAAAATACAATAATCAAGACATCGGAATATCAAAAATTAACAGCAGAAGCAAAGCTAAACAATTCAAGAGCAAGAATGGCAAGTGTATTAATGAAAATAGCAGAAAGAACACAAATACCAGAGTATAAACAAGTATGTTGTTCTTATGCAAGTGCAGTAATAGCAGGAAAGCCAATAATTCCATTACCAGAAGTTAAACAGAAAACATATTCAGCAACAGATATTGGGAATATGTTAGGTGTAACAGCAAATAGAATCGGAAGTTTAGCAAATAAGAATAATCTAAAAACAGATGAATACGGCAAAAAATTTTATGACAAATCAAGATATAGCAACAAAGAGGTAGAAACATTTAGATATTACGAAAATGCAATAGATGTATTTAGAGAATTAGTTTAAAAATTAGGACACTAGGTAATGCTAGTGTCTTTTAATGTAGGGAAAGGAGGAAATGAGATGACAGCAGAAGAAATTGACATTATAGTAGAAGCAAATGTAGAAAAGGCATTAAAAGAATTTCAAAAACTTTTGCCAGCAATAAAGAAGCAATTATCAGGCATACAAAAAGAGTTTGAAAAAGTCAATATAAAAGACATAACAGCTAATATAGATATGTCACAAGTAACTAAGAAAGTAAAACAAGCAAAGAAACAAATAAAAGAAGCATTTAATCCAGAAGATATTAATAGCAAGGACATGAAAAAGGAAATAAATAGTATATTAGATGAAGTGTCTGCCTTTAAAGAAAAACAAGATATAAGTAAAATTTTAGGCGGTATACCTGTTAAGAAAATACAACAAGCTAAAAAACAGATTAAGGAAGCGTTTGACCCAAATGATATTAGTGGTATGACAATAGACGGAAAAGCATTTAACATTAAAAACATAACAGGCTATTCAAAAGAAGTACAAAAACTAAAAGGACAAATGGGAACTTTAAATAAATTTAAACCACAGACACCTCAAGTAGAAGTTCCTAAAGGTGAAAAAGTACAGACACCAAAAATACAAACACCTAAAACAGAAAATACAGGGCAAGCAAACCAATATAGTATATGGACAAACATATTAAGAAAGTATTACGCTATGTTAGACATGGCAAAAGCTAAAATGACACAATTAAAACAACAGACAGAACAAACAGGAACTAGTCAAGGTAAATTGGCTAGTTTTTTTGGTGGATTCAAAGGAAAACTAGAACAGGCAACACCTATGGTTCAATCTATGAAAAGTGTATTTAATAAAATGCCTAATGTTACTAAATTGGTAAGTGATAATGTAAAGAAAATGGGGACAAATTTTAAAACAGGACTAAAACATGTTTTAAAATATGCGGGTGCCTTATTTGGCTTACAAGGAATTTATAATGTACTAAGTGGTTCAGCACAAAGTTGGTTATCCTCACAGAATGCAGGAGCACAACAACTAAGTGCCAATATAGAATATATGAAATATGCTATGGGTTCAGCTTTTGCTCCTGTTATAGAATACGTAATAAGTCTAATATACCAATTAATGAAAGCTATTCAAAGTGTAGTTTATGCATTTAGTGGTGTAAATATATTTGCGAAGGCAACCGCATCATCTATGGGGAAAACAGCAAAGAGTGCCAAAGAAACCAATAAATCATTAGCAGGAGTTCATGGTGAAATAAACAATGTTTCAGAAAAAGATAACAATGGCGGAGGTGGTGCTATAAGTCCAAATATGGATTTATCACAAATGGAAAATACACCAAGTAGTATAGTAGAAGCTATTAAAAATGGTAATTGGTATGAAGTAGGGGCAATAATAGGTGAAAAATTAAATGAAGCAATGGTAAGTATTCCTTGGGATAAAATCCAAAGTGGAGCGAGAAATATTGCAATAGGAATAAGTAATGGTATAAATGGGTTTGTGACTAACCTAGATTGGAATTTATTAGGAATAACAATTGGTAACGGAATTAATACAGCTTTTATATTTGCTAATACGTTCCTAACTACAATAAATTGGGGAAGCATAGGAAATTCAATAGCAAATTTTTTAAATTCAGCAATACTAACAACAGATTGGAATTTATTAGGAACAACTTTTGCAAATAAACTAAACGCAATAATCCATTTTGCTTATAACTTTATAACAACGTTTGATTGGGGACAATTTGGTAAGGTAATAGGAGATAGTATCAATGGATTTTTTACAAACATTGATTGGGCAACAGCGGGTCAAGCATTAGGAGAAGGAATTAAGGGAATTTTTGAAGGAATAAGTGCATTTCTAAATGAAGTTGATTGGGAAGCAATTGGCGAAGGCGTAAAAACGTTTATACAAAATATTGATTGGGTTGGAATATGGGAAGCAGTAAAAGAAACAATAAAAAGTGCAATTGGTTCAGTTGATGGAATATTAACAGGTTTATTTGGAGAAGGGACAGCAACAATTATAGAGGCAATAGCTTTAGCTATTGGCGCTGTTACACTTGCTACAACTTTATATTCAATAGCAAAATCAAAAGAAACCGCTATTTTATTGGCTAATGCAGCAGCATGGATAGCTGCCAATTTACCTATAATACTAATAACGGCTGCGATTGCTGCTTTAATTGCTATAATTATTCTAATTGTTAAGCATTGGGAAGAAGTATCGGCAGCACTTTCAGCAGGTTGGGAATGGATAAAGCAAAAAGCAGAAGAAATATTTACAGCTATTGGAGAGTTCTTTAAAAATATATGGCAAGGAATATGTGATACTGTAACTACAATCTGGAATAATATTTGTAATTTCTTTAAGGGGATTTGGGATTGGATTGTTCAAACTGTAACCAATACATTCAATAATATAAAGCAGTTCATAAGTGATGTATTAAATGGAATTGCAACAATCTGGAACAATATCTGGAATTGGATTAGTAATTTTGTAAGCGGTATCTGGAATGGAATAGTATCAATAATTTCAAATGTCATAAATGGAATAAAAAATACAATTTCAAATGTATTAAACACTGTAAAAACTATATGGAACAATATATGGACAGGTATCAAGAATACGGTGGTTAATATTTGGAATGGAATTTGGGGTTGTATAAAAGGTGTTATAAATGCTATATTAGGCGGAATTGAAAATATGGTAAATGGAGTTATTAAAGGTGTGAACTGGATATTAAGCGGAATAAGTAATATTGCTAATGCAATAGGTGGTTTAGTAGGAATGAAACCAATAAATTTAAAATTAAACTATGTATCTTTACCTCGTTTAGCAAAAGGAAACGTAGCATATAGTCCATTAATAGCACAATTTGGAGAATATGCAGGAGCAAGCCATAACCCAGAAATTACAACACCACAAAATATTATGGCAGAAACATTTGAAAATGTATTGTCTAATCATGAATGGAATACTGGTAGTAATGAAAGACCAATAAATTTAGCAGTATATGTTGGAAAGAAAAAGGTAGGAGAAATTTTACTTGAAGAATTAAGCGATATGAAAAGACAAACAGGAAAAGGACTAGAAGCATATTGCAATTAGAAAAATTAAATTTGGTTCTAAAAATAGGAGAGAAATGGAAAAAATTCCATTTCTTTCTAAATATATCAAAAAATCACGATAATAAATGTTATCCTTTTTAAGGAGGTAGTGGAGATGAAAACAGAAAAACAGCTATATACTGAAATAAAAAATTTGGTGAAAGTAAATTTTTTGAATAATGGCAGGTATAAATATTTAGCATATACACTTAAAAATATCATACAAGACGATGAGGCTATTAATATTATTTCTTCAGGAAAGTTTGAAGGAAAACAACTAGAAATCTTAGTTACCAACAAAAGGATACTCATGGTAAATAGTGGAATTGTACCTGAAAGACATGAAATTAGTATAGAAAAAATAGAAGCGTTACAATTGGAAACTAAAGGAATAACAACTAGACTTTGCATAAATATCGCAGGAAATAAATTTATAATCGAAAATCTAGCTAATTATCAAAATTTTATGAACATTGTTAATGAACAAATGAATAATTACAAAAGTTTTAAAATTGAAGTAAACAAAACTGTTGAAAAAGATATAATGGATAAGATTGAAAGATTAGCAGGATTACAAAAAGAAGGCATTTTAACAGAATATGAATTTGCAACTAAAAAAATGGAATTGTTGGAACAATTGAAAAAATAAATAACAAATGATATAATTCCTACGGAGGGGATTGTATGAATAAACAAAAAATACTGAAAATTATTTTAGGGATGATATTTATACCATTAATTCTAGGTGCTATAATTGCAGTGGTTGACCTTGCAAAAGATGGTATTGAATACGTAATTACAGATATAATCATTGAAATATTATTAATTTGGGGTTATTTTAAATTAAACAAAAAGATTGACAATATGAAAGTAGATAGCAAAGAAAAAATAGGAATAATTAACAAGCTAAAAAGTACAGACAAACCAAAGGAAGAAGCGATACTAAAAAAATACGAAAAGGTAACTGACACATTTTGGATAAATCAAGAAGAGAAAATTGTATTAATAAATAATATAAGTCTTAAGTTTTCTGAAATATTAAGTGCAGAATTGGTAGAAGAAAGTATTGAAAAAAACACAATTTCAGGGATAGGGAAAACTTATAATACTTTTGGAAGTATGTATGGTGTTGGATTAAATAGCGAGTTGATTAATAAATTAGATGTAGAAATAAAGACTACCAATATGAGCAATGCTTTTATTAATATTCCGTTTTTAAAGGTAGGCATAAAAATAGGACTAGATAAAAATAGTAAAAAGTATAAAGAGGCATATGTTAAAGCACAGAAATGTGTAAGCATATTACAATTGATTATCAAAGAAAACAATGATTTTAAAAAAACACTTACTTAGGTAGGTGTTTTTATTTTACGTGAAAGGAGGGGAGATTATGGAAAAGAATGAAATTATAGCACCACAAACTATGCTAGAAGAAACATTACAAAACTTTGTAAAAAAAGAAGATGTAAATACAGAACAATTACCAGCAGGATGGAGAAGGGATAAAAATGGAGCATTTGTATATACACCTTTTCCAGAAGAGATAAGAGAAATGAGAAGAGAAGAAAACATCAAATTTGCTTTAGTTGCTACAAATGCAGTACAAGCACTATTTATAATTCTTCTGGTTCTATCGCATTTCTGTAATCGTTAGAGATAGATAAGTTTAAATGAAATGTTTTAGATTTTTGAACAGTATTAATTTTAATATCAAAATATGAAGGAAGTTCTTCAACATTATTAAAAATAAGAAATCCCTCATAAGTATCTAAAGCATTCAATTCTAATAAAGGCTTTAGAATAGGATAATTTAAAGAAATAGAATCAGAAGAAACTAAACATTTTTTATAATGTTTAAAATTAGTTGGAATATATGGAAAAGTATTTGATGAACTATTAAGAACATATTTATTATTTAAAGTAATTTCATTAATAGTAGTGGGATTTTTGGATTTATTCACTATTCTAACTAAGAATGCAATAGTATATAAATTATTATGGTAAATATCTATATTTTCGCCATGATCATTTAAGTACTTATCTTTTTTTCGATAATGTAATATAAGACTTATTTGGACTAAAAATAGAAATTTTTAATCTAAAAAATTCAGTTATGGCTATATAGGTAGATAATATAGCACCATAAATTGAAACTATAAGAGCTGTATAGGATAGTAAGTCAGATAAATTCATAATAACAACCTCACTTTCAAGAATATAATACTATAAATTACAAAAATTTACAATAAGGAGGATAAAATCATGATATGGAAAAAAGGAAATGAAATATTACTAACACCAAGTGCGTATAGTGCAGACATAGAAGATACCGATAAAGATAGTTATTCATCTTCAGTAGATGGGTCTTTAATAGATAATCCAATAGCAATAGGAATGCTAAAATTATCTATGTCTTGGGACTTAAATTCTGAAGAAGAAGCGGAACAATTAATGCAATTAACATATATAAATCCTTTGGTATTAACGGTCAAAGTACCATGCGTAGATGGTGGAATACTAGAAAATGCAAAGTTTAGGGTTTCTAAAAGAAAAGTCGATATGATAGATACAGAAAGAGGATTAGGCACTTCCAAAACACGTTGGAAAGTGTCTTTTAATTTAATGCAGAAGGAATTAACAGAAGCACAAAAACAAGCAGTGGAGGAGGCTAATAGCTAATGTATCAAACTAGTGATAATTATAAATCTAAAATACTTACAGTAAAGCCCTTGAAAAAGATATACATAGATGGTAATGAAATAAATGGCAAGCATATACTGGATTGCAAGTTATCTAAACCACTTTTTAGTAATGATGAATTTACGTTAGGCACTGTTGCCTCACAAGGTGTGGAATTATTGTTATACAAACAGGCTGTACCAGAAACGATAAATAAAATATATATTGAATCTGGAATTACGGGAGAAATTATACCAATAGGTTATTTTAATGTAGATGAAATAAGCAGAGTTGATGATTATACAGTAAAGCTAAAATTACTAGACGACATGGTGAAATTTGAACCTAATTATAATGGAAGTGTACTAAATTATCCTTGTAAGTTAAAAGTGGTTTTGCAAGATATATGTTCAAAAATGGGAGTAGAATTACGGTTCTACTTCTTTTTTGAATATGGATAAAGAAATAGCAGTATATGACAATACCGTTTCGGCTAGAACATATATAAGCTACATAGCGGAACAAGCAGGCGGATTTGCTTGTATAGGAAGAGATGGAAAACTCTATATTAGAACAATAGGTCGAGACATTGTAGAAATGCCACTTAGATACTTTGAGAACTTCGAATGGGGAGAGAAGATAAAAATAAGCCGTATTAGGTACGAAGATGGAATACAACTATTTGAAAAAGGAGATACAACAGGAAACACAATCTATATCAATCAAGACAATATGTATATAGTAGACCAAGAACAAATAGATAACATCTATAATCAATATAAAGATATGGAAGTATATGGCTTTGAGGGAAGTAGCTTTATAGACCCAGCAATAGATGTAGGAGATATCATTAAGATTGGCGATAAAAAAATAATATACCAAGGTTCTGGAAGTTTTGTTGGAAAGTTTAAAGCGGATATTTCTAGTAAGATTCAGTGTAAAGCGAAGGAAGAAACAACGTCAAGAATACCTTCTCAAAAAACTATTAATAGAAGAGTGCAAAGCGAGATAGACCAAGCAAAGGGAACAATAACCCAACTAGTCGAAGAAACAAGTGAGCACGAAGAAACCCTAGTCAAGCACGAACAAGATATAAACGGGTTAAAGCAATCCGTATCCAACACAATTGATTACAAACGAAAACAGTGTAACAAAAACCAACTACACTTAATAGATTGCCAAGATACAGATCTAATGCGATTCAACATGTGTGGTAGTAAAGAATACAATAATTACTTATTTCCACATGATGATTTGTATCCAGATGAGATTTATCCAAATGAAATGGTATAATGTACATAAAGTGAAAAAAACTATTGCAAAGTAAAACTATTTGTAATATAATGCTAGTGAAAAGGATAGAATATAAGGGGGTGTTGCTATATGGAAGAAAATACTAATAATATAGTGCAAGATGCATATTACTTAATTAGTTTATTTGAAAAAGAAGGAAAAAATCCTACTCAATTGCACATACAAAAGTTAATGTATCTATTTGAAGCTTATTATATGAATGTTGAAAATGTAGACAAATTATATGATTGTAATTATCAAGCTTGGAACTTTGGACCAGTAGCAACTCCATTATATAAAGAACTTAAGGTTTATGGGAAGAATCCTATTGCATTAACAGAAGAGGAAAGGGAATGGGCAGAAGAAATTCCAGATAAAAAGAAAAAGCTAATGAAGAATTTATATGAAGTTTTTAAAAATTTTACAGCAATGCAACTAGTTAATTTCACACATGCAGAAGGCTCACCTTGGAATAATGCATGGAACGAAAAAACCTATTCGGAAATTTCAAAAAAAGATATTAAGCAATGGTTTTCAAAGTATGTCAAAAAAAGTTAGTGATTTAAATTTGTTAGATGTGAGCCAATTAAAAATCGAAATAGAAAAAGTTAATTCCAAAGAAAATGTTTCAGATAATACGTATAAAAAGTTTTGCCAAGACTACTTACAAAAAGATTTTTCTAAGGTAAAAAGCGAAGAACTAAAGAAAATTCACGAAGATGGAATTGAGTTGTTGAATACATATTACATAACAAAACCAAAAGGATCAATTAATAAAAGTATATTTCAGATTCAATTTATAACTATAAAGATTAGTTCAATAATTGAAAATAGAAGAAATCAAGAATTAATAAGGCAAAATAAAGAACTAATGAAGCGAAATCAAGAAACAAGCAATAAGGTGCTTAAAACAATAGAGAAAGCAGAAAAATTAGAGGAGAAAGTCGAAGAAGAAAAAGAAGAACTTAAGCATGTAAAAAATGACATAAAAAGCATAACAACAACAATAATATCTATTGTATTAGCAATATCAATAATTCCAACAGCGATTACAGGAATAGAAAAAATTTCCCCTAATTATATACTACCATTTTTTTGGAGCATTATAACATTTGGAATTATAGTAATAGCGTTTGTGTATACTATATATCAAGATAAATTAAAGAAAATGACGTGGGTAATGATTGTAACAGCAATAGTACTGTGTATTTTCTTTTGGAGTATAAGTTTTACAATAACAATTGAAAAAGAAAATAGCGATTATGCCAACGAACAACAAATAAATAATACATATTAAAAGACATCTAAAAACAGGTGTCTTTTTTCTATGGAAAGGAGGAAATATGAAATACACAATAGTAGTAGACAAACAATCACGTACGAATCCGTCAGACGAAAAACGAGAGATAACATTTGAAATAGACGAGCTACGTAAGAAGGGCGATATACACGATGATTTGATTATTGAGAATGGACAAGCTAAGGTAATACGTAGGATTGCGTTAAGTAAATATAACGTGACAAGCGTATTAGAGAATGAGGTTATAGAAGAATTAGGCGAGGCAAAAATACCACTGTTCGAAGGTGATAACTATATCTATGTCAAAGACGAATATAATAACCAAATGTGTGCTGAGTATATCGTAAAAAGTGATTTTACAGATATGTATGTGACACGATTAGAAATGAAGTCAGAGATAGAACAAACGGCACAAGGTATTGATTTATCTGTAAATAAGAAATTAGAAGATTATAGTACAACACAGGAAATGCAAGCACAAATACAATTAAAGGTAGATGGCATAACAAGCACAGTATCTAAGGAATATGCAACGAAAGGTGAATTAAATACGGCCAAATCAGAAATAAAACAAACAACGGATAGTATATCTAGTACAGTATCAAAGAAGGTGGGAAACGATGAAATTATTTCAAAAATTAATCAATCTGCTGAAAAAATTTCTATTAGTGCGGACAAGATAGATATCAACGGAAAAGCAGTGAATTTTAGTACACAAATAAACCAAAGATTTGGTCCATATACAGAAGCAGATATTACGAGATGTCAGCAAATAATTACAGGAAAAATAAATCCTACTAGTTCTGATTATTTAAAATATGATATGGACCAAGATGGGAGAATTGATACAGGAGATAATTTAAGAATTGTAAAAGCAGTAAGACAAAATGGAGGATATTATGATGCAAGCGGAATGTTTACAATTGACCCATACTCAGCACAAAAAAGTGTAAAAGTATATAACAGCAACAACAAACCTATGTCGATTTTATCAGTACTTACAAACTATTTTAGTTCCTTGAATGTTGGAGGAGATATAACTCTTGTAAAAAATGAAGAAACTGGAGTTTATGGAAATCTAAATACACAAGCACTGTCTTATTGGGATGATGAAACTAATGGAGTAAGTTCTTTCTTTGGTACAATGGAGGTAAATGGTATAAATGGTGGATATTTTAGTATAGGTAATAAATATGGAAATATAAATGGTGAAATAGATGTTGCTAATGGTGGAGAAATAATATTGAATAGGTATAATGGAGGCACAACTAATCAAACAATTATTATGGCAACAGGAATAACAACACCAAAACTAACCCAAACATCTTTGAAGTCCAAAAAGAAAAACATTAAACAACTACAAGTAAATGCCTTAGAGTTAATTAAAAATTCAGACATATGCTTATACAATTTAAAAGGTGAAAAAGAAGGTTCTAAGAAGCATATAGGTCTAGTAATAGGGGAAGGCTACAATTGTCCAAATGAGGTAATTTCAGAGGACGGGCAAGGAGTAGAACAATATTCTATGACTTCACTTGCTTGGAAGGCAATACAAGAATTAATTACAGAAAATCAAAATCTAAGACAAAGAATAGAGAAATTAGAAGCCAAATAGGGCTTTATTTTTTAGGAGGTAAAATCAATGATTTGGAAAGATAGAAAATATATAAATCCACGTAAACGAGTATTCAAAAATATGGATACAAACGAAATATTAAATTTAGAGATACAAGATGACCTAGACAATATCGAGGAAGAGAGTGAAACACCGCTTAATGCACATAACTTAAATATGGCTCAGCAAGACCTACTAGACGACATGAGCAAAACTTACACAGGAACAAATATAACAGGACCTACCGTAGAAGGCTATGGAACAATACATAAATTATATGGTCACACAGTAGAAGAAGGTACAGGAGAAAAGAGTCCGTCGAATCCGTATATGCTAAAGTGTGTTGCAGATGATGTGAATTTGTTTGATGGAGTAATTAGACAAGGTGGAAGTGGAAGCTCAACAGATACAAATAGATTATTTAGCACACAAAGTTTATATTTAAAAGCAGGAGAAACTTATACGTTAAGTACTAATTTAGATATAAATACTTATAGGTGGGCTGTGAATGTAAATAGTAATACGTTTCCAACAAATACAGCACCAACATATGATAGTGGTTGGAAACAGGCAAAAGAGATTAGTTTTATACCAACACAAAGTGGTTATTTTGGAATAGGAATTTCTAGGGTAGATAATGCCAACTTAACACCAACCAATATATCACAATATCATTTTAAAGTGCAAAAAGGCTCAGTAGCAACGCCATACAGTCCATACGGATATGGCACAGTAGAAATCATAAGCAAAAATGGAGATGAGCAAAGTTCTAATATAGTAGCAACAAAACCACTATGTTGCTTAAAAAACGGAGATAATATTATGGCACAAGATTGGATTGATTATGATAGGGGTGTAGTACATAGAGAGTGTGAATATAGAGTTTTAGATGGTACAGAAGATTGGCAAGCCAGTGGGAACGCAGGAGCATTTTACAGATTTGGTTTAGCAGGTATTACTAACACTGATACTTCAAAAGCTATACTATGTTCGCATTTTAGACAATATCAAAACTGGGATATGCAAAGAAATCATATTTTAATTGGAAGTTCTCCTAGTACATCTATATGGATTATGACTGATGTGGCTACAACAGTACAAGCATTTAAAGCATGGCTTGCATCAAATCCAGTTACGTTTATTTATCAACTAGCCACTCCAACCGAAGAACCATTAAATTGCTCTAACAAAATTGTACAATACTCTACTCAAACAACAGTATCAAATCGAGATGGAGCAAAAATAGAAGTGAGTTTGACGAATAATGAAGCGATAAGTGAAGTGAATGGGGAGTTAGGTGGATTGCAAGAGAAGCAAATACAAATGCATAATTATTCAACAGAAGAGCAGGTTGTTGGAACATGGATAGATGGTAAGCCTCTTTACAGAAGAGTATTTGAAATAAGCAGTAGTGAAAGAGCCTCTTTTGAAGATAATTTAGTACAAAATATTGATATGGGAATGTTACTTGGAGGATATATTTTAACTGGCGGAGGTACTAAACACTCTGTTGAATTAAATGGAAGTTATCGTATTTCTGTAAAGCTAGGTAATAATATGTATTTTGTATCGGATGCAACAAATGTGAAAATAGTAAAATATTCAATAATTGTCATATACACCAAAACAACAGATTAGGAGGTGTTGAAATGGAAATATCAGAAAGAGAAAGATTGGTACAAGTCGAAGATAGGGCAAAGTCAAATACAAAACGACTGGATGAACATGACGAACAAATAAAAGAACTAAACAATGTGTATCTGGCCCTAACAAAAGTAGATGACAAGGTAACTAATGTAGAAAAAGATGTGACAGAAATAAAATCAGAAATAAAAAAAGGAAAAGAGCAAAAACGGTATGAAGTGGGATAAATTAGTTGATTATTTATTCTATGCAATACTGGCATATGCTCTTTTTAAATTAGGATTAAAATAGAAAGGGGTGAGAAATAATGCAAATAAGTAAAGGAACAATTGTAAGAACAATCATGTTGATTATAGTATTAGTAAATATGATTCTACAACATTTTGGAATAGACGTAATTAAAGTAGACGAAAGCGAAGTATTAAGTTTAGTTGAAACTGTAATTAATTTAGCAGTAATAATCGTAGCGTTCTGGAAAAATAACAGCTTTACTGACAAAGCTATAAAAGCAGATGAATTTTTAAAAAATTTGAAGGAGGAAAAATAAAATGGAGATTAAACAAAATTTATTAGAAGAGAGTAAGTATGGATTAAAGTGTCCATATGAAATGACACCAAAATTCATTATCGTACATAACACATATAATGACGCACCAGCCAAAAATGAGATAGCATATATGGTAAGAAATGATAGTTCTACAAGTTTTCATATAGCAGTAGATGATGTAGAGGCAATACAAGGAATACCATTTAATCGAAATTCATGGAACTGTGGAGACGGAAGAAATGGCAATGGAAACCGAAATGGAATTTCGATTGAAATATGTTATTCAAAATCTGGTGGAGAAAGATGGGAAAAAGCAAAAGCTAACGCAGTAGAATTAATAGCACAGTTACTAAAACAATATGGATGGGGAATAGAGCAGGTAAAGAAACATCAAGACTTTAGCAATAAATATTGTCCACATAGAATCTTAGATGAAGGTTGGGAAGGTTTCTTGAATTTAATTAGAGAAAAGTTAGGACAAGCCGTTGTAGAAAATACAACTGTTGTAGAAAACCCAACAGTTCAATCATATACATACAAAGAATTTGTAGGAGATGTTCAAAGAGTATGTGGAGCAAAAGTAGATGGAATAGCAGGAAAAGAAACATTATCTAAAACAGTAACAGTTTCTACAACAAAGAACAGGAAACATGCTGTAGTAAAACCATTACAACGTTACCTAAATGCACTAGGATTTGATTGTGGACAAGTTGATGGAATAGCTGGCAAATTATTCGATAATGCAGTAAAAAGCTATCAAAGGGCAAACTCATGTGTTTGTGACGGCGAGATTACAGCAAGAAATAAAACGTGGAAAAAATTGCTTAAATTGGCATAAAACAAAGAGGCAGGGTAGGTAAAACTACTCTGTCTTATATTATTTCAACAATATTTCAAAATATTAAAAAAATATTACATTTTCCAAAAAATTCTTGCAATATTAATATAAAAATTGTATACTATATATAATAAGAGTTAACTTGTGAAGGATAAGGCTGGGTTCCCGAATGGGAGTAGGTATGCAGTTGTGTATTTAGAATCCTTTGCCCCTGGGGTTAACTCATTTTTTTATTTTCTGCTTTAATTTCTTCTATGAGATTAGGATTATCTATAAGTAATTTAGTAGTAAAGTCTATTAGTTTTTGTGAGCATGTGTATCTCTTACTTAGTTCATGATAGTAGAAATAATCCTGATTATTTTTTAAGCCATATTTAGCACATATTAGATTAAAGTTTGTTTGATGTAAATTCAATTCTATATTTTTTCGCTTTAAGTTTTTCATTATAATTTCTCGAGCATTTGCTTGAGAATATGGATATGTAATATTAATATCTTTTATTTTATCTACTATATAAATGGCTTCTTCAGCATTCTGTGCAATAGAAAATTTAACTTGTGCGTCTTTTTCATTTTTTACTACTTTTAAATTTAAATTGACATTAATGGCAAGTTTATTGTTGTTTTCGTTTTCTAGTAAATTAGTAGTTTCATTTCTTAATTTACTATACATATTAAAAATTTCATTTCCATATGTTCCTAATATTTCTGTATCATTTAAATCTGCATTATTAGTTACTAAGGATAGAAAAGAAGTATCAATATTTTTAGTAATATCAATATTAAAGAAATCATATAATTTTTGAGAGTAGTTTAATGTATTGGCTTGCAAAAAGGGTAGATATATTTTTTCCATTTCTCTTATTATAAAGTGAGTAGAGGTATTCCTTAAGCCTATTATTATTTCTAAGTTTTTTCTAACAGGATCTTTTTCGTTAGAAAAAATTTTTCTTATGCAATCGGACAAAGCAATAGTTCTATCTGGCTTATCTTTATAATAAATTGCACTTACATCAATAGTTTTAATCATGTAAGATTTTAGTAATAATTCCCAAGCATTGCATATAAAAAATGAAAAACCTTCTAGTCTATATTTAATGGTTGGTTTATTATATATCTCAATAGCTAATAGAAATGCTTCTTGAGATTTTTCCAACATTCTACTTATTAATGAATCTGTTTCTTCCATTCTTACATCTCCTAGTATTTATATTTAATACTAAAATTATACAATTGGACTTATGGCTTGTCAATAAAATTTGTGGATAAAAAAATCTATTTTGTGGAAAGATGACGATAAAAAATATTATTTGATGATACTCAAAAAGACAGAAACGGAACGAAGTGGAAAGTAATCTCGAGAATATTTTAATTTTTTTAAAACCTCCAAACACCACAAAATAACACAAAAAGAAACACAGTAACGAAAAAAGTTTAAAAAATTTGCATTTTTTTGTAACGAAATGGGTAAAAAATGACTCTTATATAGTGAAGGATAAAAAGAGAGACAAGACTGTCGTCAAACATTATCTTATCTCTCAAATGTAGTATGATATCCACACTAACATGGATATTGTACTACGTTCCTTCGAAAATATATTAAGGAGGAACCGTAAATGGAAGAAGAAAGTGTTCAAGAAATTGTACGAAAGAGAGTACAAGAAAATCAAAATTTATTTACGAAGGAGGAGTTGGAGTTTATTGAAGGCAACATGGAGTTAATGAAAAAGATGTACTTATTAGGATTAATTAATGGAAGAGAAACATATGAAACTAAGCTAAAAATTTAACTACTTTTTAACTACTTAGTTTTCGGTAACTATGAAAAACAATAAAGAACTAAAGTATAAAAAGGCTTTAAAATAGCTATTTAGGAAGAACTAAAAAGGAACAAAGTATACATAATTATTTCCGATAGGTCGTTGGTTCGAGTCCAACAAGAGGAGCCATAAAGAAGTTTCGTCGAACTTTTTAAAAACCTTGATACAACTTAATTTCAAGACTATCAAAAAGTTTGATGAACACAAAAACTTAAACCGTTTCAAAAGAAACGGTCTTTTTTTGACCAAAAATATTGAAAAAAGGAGGTTTTTGTGGTATTATGTTACATATAATTAAACAAGAAATCAATATGAGTAAAGAATTACTCTCTAAAATCGAATGGGCGTGCCGTTTAAAATTTAAAGGAAAGGAACAGCTACAAATAGTAAATGGTTGTTTAAGAATTATTGAACATACCAATTTAGCGTATGTAGAGCCCCATAGAGTAATTATTAAAGATAGTTTGTACCTATTCTTTAATGAACACGATTATTTCTATGTAAATGATTTAAGTACAAAATATCCGTTATCCAAATTACAAGAACATATCAGCGGAAATACATAACATAGAACGGCAAAGCATTTTAGAGTTTTTAAAAAAATATACTATATTGGTTTATTTGTGGTATTAAAAAGAAATTAAAGAGATAGTAATAATAAATATAAAAACTCAAAAAGTGCTAATAGCTAAAACTATGCTATGTGGCACTTTTTTTAGTTGCCTTTCTATTCATAAAATTTGGAAGGAGGATATGTAAAAATGAATGAAGAAAGGAAAGTAGCAGGAATTTATATTCGTGTAAGCACAGAAGATCAAGCAAGGGAACGGATTTAGTTTAGGAGAACAGGAGGAGAAATTAAAAGCACTTTGTAGATATAAAGATTATAAAATATACAAAGTTTACAAAGATGCAGGAATATCTGCAAAAGATATGGCAAATAGACCAGCTTTTCAGCAAATGTTAGAAGATATGAAAGCAAGTAAAATCAATTATATTGTAGCCTATAAATTAGATAGAGTTACAAGGTCAGTAAGAGATTTGGAAGTATTAATATCAGAACTAGAAAAGCATAATTGCTATCTCATTTGCGATAGGGATGATGTAAACACGAGCAGTGCTAATGGGAGATTTTTCGTAAGAATGCTAACAGTTCTTTCGCAACTAGAAATTGAGATAGTATCAGAAAGAACAAAGTTTGGAATGACAGGAGCAATAAAATCTGGGCATGTACCACGGAACTTGCCCATTAGGTTACAAAAGAGAAAATAAGAAAATGGTAATAGATGAAACTACAAAAGATTTAGTTATAAGGATATTTAATATGTATTTACAAGGCAAAAGCTATCAAACAATAGCTAATATCTTAAATGTAGAAAAAATACCTACACTAACTAATAAACAGTGGAAAGATGCAACAGTATCTAAAATAATCAATAATAAGATTTATGTAGGGGATTTTGAACAATATAAAAATAAGCAAGAAAAAGAAACTGTTATTTATATGAACGTTGTAGAGCCTATTATATCAAGAGCAATGTATGAAGATGTACAAGCACAAAAAGAGAAAAATCAAAGGGCATCTTGTAGAGATAGAGTTTATATATTTATGCAAAAATTATTATGTCCTAAATGTGGAAAAATAATGCAATGTAAAGGCTCTGGTGGGCAAAAGAAAAAGTATATGTACTATCATTGTTCAGATTGTAAAACTTATTTAAGAGAAGATTTAGTGGAAGATTCAGTTATGTTTTTAATAATGAACTTAATTGAATATGATATGACAGTAAAAAAATATTTCTTTCCTGTTTTAGCAGATAAAAAAGAACGAAATACAGATAGATTAGATAAAGAGATATCTAGTTTGCAAAATCAAAAGAATAGAATTAAGGAAGCATATTTAAAAGGAATTGTAGAGGTAGAAGATTTTTCAGAAGATTATAGAGTAATTGAAGAAAAATTAAATATATTAGAAGAAAAAAGAATACAGGCTATTGATATAAATAAGCAATCATTTAGCCCACAATCTATAATGGCAGATAGAGATGTAGAAAAGGAAAAATTAATTCGTTCTAATAAGTTTCAAGATATGCTTATGGCAGAATGGAAAAGTAAAACAAAAGAAGAAAAGCAAGAATTTATTTCTAAATTTGTAGAGAATATTGTAATTGAAAAAGATAAGAAAGGCTATTATAACCTAATCAATATAAAGTTTAGAAGTAGTTATATAGAGCAAATTTCTAAATTGATGGATTTAGGAATGTTTGATATAGCATTACCATTTGAGCAAGGTAAAAAAGAAAGAATAGTAAATACTACTGTGTTAATGGACAAAAAAGAATTAAAAGAATATATGGAAAGATTAAATGAATACTATGAAGTTTCTTATTATGAATTAAATCAGTTGGACAAGCCTAAAAAAGGTTATCAAAAAAAGTATCTTACAATAGAGGAAGTAAATAGAAATGGAGAGCAGCTTTTTAAATTAGTGGAACTAATAAGTGATGATAAACAATTTCCACAAAAAGAAGAAAATAGAATTTTAGGAGAAATCAGAATAAAAGAAAGAGAAAAAGTTAGTTAAAAAATTTTATAAATGGAGGAATTGAAAATGGAAAATAAATATGGAATTGAATACACAAAACAAGGCGATTATTATATGCCAAATTTAGTATTAGAAAAAGAAAAAATTGTGCTAAATAAATATGGAAGAATGAGATTAAATTTCTTAAAAGAAAACAAGAAAGAACAATATACAATTATGTTTGTGAATGGAACACTTAATAAACATTTAAAAGAGATTCAAGAAACAGCAGAAAAGCGAATTGATATTATAATCGAACAACTAAAACAGCAAAATAATCTAACAGAAGAAATGAAAAATACAGATCAACTTTATTGGGTGAGTATGATGAATAATTTTAAAAATACAGCAGAAGAAATTATATTAAATGAACTAATATATGTATAAGAAATTACTGGTAGGAGCAAACAGACAAATGTATTGCCAAATTTAATGTCTATAAGTGTAGCGAGCATAGGTTTTGTATTGCCACAAAACCGACAGCTTACGCTGAAAGGGGAAAAATCTTCCCCTATAACCCCTACCTTATGAAATGAAAAAAATAGAAAAATAGATTTAAAATTAGATAAGAAATTAAAGATTTTTAAGAAAATTTTTATAAAAAGCAGAGCGAAAATTTATCAAAAAGGAAGTGAAAGATTATGAGAAATAGAACGATAGGAATTAATGTTAGAGTGAATGAAAATGAAAAGAAAAAATTACAAAGAAATGCTAAAAAGAGTAACTTAAATTTATCATCTTATTTAAGAAAAGCAGGATTACAAAAAGAAATTTATTCAATGCCAGATGAAGAACTTCGCAAAATTTATAATGGAATTGTTGAATTAAAAAATGAATTTCCATATATGAGTGATGAAGAAATAAAAGAGAAAATAACAAAAATGCAAAGTAATTTTTTAGATATTTATAGTTATAAAAAACGGAGATGATGTGAGTGGCAACAACGAAAATATGGGCAATTAAAGATAGTATATCTCGAGTAATAAGTTATGCAAAAAATCCAGAAAAGACAACATTCTCTGATTTAAAGCAAGTATTAAAATATGCAGAAAATAATGAGAAAACTATTGATAAAAATGAAAAAACTATGTATGTAACTGGAGTAAATTGTAGAGCAGAAACAGCTTATGAAGAAATGACAATAGTACAAAATAGATTTGATAAAACTACAGGAAACATTGCATATCACGCATACCAAAGTTTCAAAACAGGAGAAGTATCGCCAGAATTAGCACACAAAATTGGAGTAGAACTTGCAGAAAAAATGTGGAGTGAATATCAAGTAGTAGTTGCAACACACTTTAATACAGGCACATATCATAATCATTTTGTAGTCAATTCCGTTAATATGTTTACAGGTAAAAAGTTTAATTGTAACAAAGGAGCATATTATTATTTCAGAGAATTATCAGATGATCTATGCAAAGAATATGGACTAACAGTTATTGAAAAGCCAACAGGAAAAACACCAAGAAGTATATATTTTGCAGAAAAACGAGGAGAGCTAACAAAGTATAATGTAATAAGACAAGCTATTGATGAAGCGATGAAAATGTGTATAAATTATAGACAATTTAAAAAGATAATGCTTAAAAAAGGCTATATTATAAATGATGATTATAATAGAAAATATCCAACGATTCGTTCAATAAATGATAAAAAAGCAATAAGGATGTATCATTTAGGAGAACAATATTTGCCAAAGAATATAGTAAACAAAGTTGAACACAATCCATATCATTATCAAAATAGATATATGGAATTTATACACCATAAAAAGAAAAAGCAAAAATACAAAGTCTATAAATATAAAGGCAAGTTCAAAGACATTAGTAAAATGAGTGGAATTGATGTATTATTTTTATTACTATTTCATTTATTAGGACTATTACCCAAAAGAGAGAATTATCAGCCATTATCTCCAGAAATGAAACAAGAAGTAAGAAAAATGCAACGATATTCTAATGAAATTAGACTTATTGTAAGCGAAAAACTAAAAACAACAGATGATGTAAAAAACTATATTTCACGAACTGAAAAAGATATTGAAGATGTTATTAATTTAAGGCAAAAATACAGAAATAAGTTAAGAAATTGCACAGATGATAAATTAATAGAAGAATACAAAGAAAAGCGAAATGAATGCACTACAATTCTAAATAAGTATAGAAAAAATCTAAAAACAGCAAATTATATTTTAGAAGATGTACCAAATGTTAAAGAAGTAATTAAAATTGAAATGCAAATGAAAAATGGACAAGAAGATATTACGAAAGCAAAGAAAAAAGATAGGTGTTTAGTAAGATAAAACTATAAAAGGTTGTTATGTGTGAAAGTAACAGACTTTTTATAATTTTGAAAATGAATATATTGGAAACAATTGTATTTATATTAATTTTATGGTATAAATAAGTAAAATATGAAATTTGCAACACAGCGTTGCAAATTAAAAAAATATCAATTTTACAGCATAATGTTGCAAAATTAAAAATGGAGGAAGTTTAGTGAAAAATAATCTAATTAATGAAGATTATAGGGATTTTATAGGAGAAATCAAGAATAAAATTAGAAATAGCCAATATGAGGCAATGAGAGCAATTAATAAGACTTTAATTAATTTGTATTGGGGTATTGGACAAGAAATATATAATCAGCAACAAGAAAAAGGTTGGGGAAAATCGATTGTTGAACTATTAGCAAAAGAGTTAAAGAAAGAATTTCCAAATGTTCAAGGTTTTTCTGCAAGAAATCTATGGAGAATGCGAAATTTATATGTTGAATATAAAGATAATGAAATTCTGCCACCATTAGTGGCAGAAATAAGTTGGAGCAAGAATGTAACAATAATGGAGAAATGCAAAGATCCACTTGAAAGAGAATTTTATATAAAGATGACAAAAAAGTATGGTTGGACTAAAGATGTTTTAATAAACAATATTGAGAATAAGACATATGAAAAATATTTATTAAATCAAACTAATTTTGATGAAACACTACCTGACAAATATGTGAATCAAGCAAAATTAGCTGTCAAAGATGAGTATATTTTTGATTTTATGGAATTGTCTGAACAACATTCGGAAAGAGAGTTAGAAGAAAGTTTAGTAAATAATATGAGAGCATTTCTAGAAGAAATGGGTGGAAATTTTGCTTTTATGGGAAGTCAATATCATTTAAATGTAGGTGGAGATGATTTTTATATAGATTTACTACTATATCATAGAAGTTTAAAAAGTTTAATTGCAATAGAATTAAAAATAGGAGAATTTAAACCTGAATTTGTTGGACAACTTCAATTTTATCTAACTGCATTAGATAGGCAAGTAAAAATGGAACATGAAAATCCATCAATAGGAATTATAATATGCAAAAGTAAAAATAGAACAGTAGTTGAATATGCATTAAATGATAGTGATAAGCCAATAGGAGTTTCTACATATCAAATAAGAGATACTTTACCAGAACAAATGAAAAATTTATTACCTTCACCAGAAGAAATAAAGAAAAGATTAAAAGGATTGCAATAACGATATTAATAGGAGAGTAATATGCTAATAAATAGTTTAAGAATTAAAAATTACAGAGGATTAGATATTAATGTGGATACAATTGAAAAAGTTTCAATTATTATAGGGCAAAATGACAGTGGCAAAACCAATATATGTTCTGCAATAATGAAAGTACTGGACTATAGTAAAAGAAAAATCCCTTTTATATTGACGGATTCTACTAATTCAAATAAAGAAGATATAGAAATAGAGATAAAATTGACAGCAGATGATTTAACAAATGAACAATTAGCATTAGTTGGCAATTACATACACATTGATGATAATAAAAAATATATTATTGTAAAATTGACATCAAAATATAATGAAGATACATTGGAATATGAAGATACGTTATTCTATGGAAATCCTAAAATGGATTTTGAAGAAATTAGAGCAAATATACAAACACAGTTGGATAAGGTTTTAGCAATAGTGTATATTAATCCAGTATATGATATAGAAATATCTAAAAAAGAATTTTTTAAATTTAAAGAAAGTGATAATAAAGAAAAAGGACTGTTTTTTAGTGATAACATAACTACTGAAATATCGAATTTAAATAGTAGTATACAAAATGAACAGATAATTAATGACATACAACAAGAAATAAATGAAAAGGGTGAATTTTCAGAGTTATTTGAAGATTTGAAATTTAAAGTAATGCCTAATATAAAAGAGGAGAACATTTATAAATCACTTAATGTTAATGCTTACGATATTGAAGATAATGAATTTGATAATATTGGAGACGGAAAGAATAAGATATTCTCAATGATTTTAAAGTCTAAAATTTATAATGATAATAAGAAGAAAATATTCATAATTGAAGAACCTGAAAATCACTTATATGTATTATTACAAAAGGTGTATATTAGTGCCTTGTTAAAAATGAATCCTAGCCAGTTAATTATAACAACACACTCTCCATATACAATTGACTTTGAAAAAACGAATCAAATTATAAAAGTATCGTATGATCCAATTAATAAAGAAAGAAAAATATTTAATTTTAATAAAATAAACAATGAGGACTTCAAGAAGTTTGGATATTTGATAAATGTTGAAGTTGCAGAAATGTTATATTATAATAACGTTCTTCTTATAGAAGGAGATTCTGAAAAATATTTCTATAGTTTATTAATGGCAAAAGATAATAATTTTTGTAAAATGGTTAATGAGAAAAGATTTGGAATATATGCAGTTAATGGTATAGCATTTAAAACCATAAAAGAGCTTTTGGAAAAGTTAGGAATTACTGTATATATAAAAACAGATAATGATATATTTAAAGTACCTAAAGTAGAAGAATACAGATATGCAGGATTAGAGAGATGTATGCAATTTTTAAGTGAGGATATAAAAGAAGAATTAAAAAAATTATTAAATGTGGAAAAGTTAGAATTTAGATTTACAGATATAGATTCTAAACCACAAGTAATAGAGAGCAAAATTTCAGATATTTGCAAGTTATTGAGAAAGAACAATATTATTTTTTCTCAACATAATGAAGGTTTTGAAAGAGATTTTATAGAATATATAAAATTAAATGAAAAAAATGAAGTAACAGAAGAGGCTATAAAATTCTTAAAACAAGCAAAATTGAAAAACTTACATTATTTTATTGATGAATATAATATAGATATAACTGTAAATGATAATAATAAAAATTCAGTATTGGTAGGATTTTTATATGATTAACTTGAGCGAAGAAGTAAAAAGAATATTAGATGATGAACAAAATAGTATTATATCTTCAAAGAAAAAGTATATTTATGTCTCTGCTTGCCCACGGTTCTGGAAAAACATATACAGTTGTAAAAAGAATTGAAAATGAATTACAGGAAATAGAGGATTATAAAGGAATTGTTGCATGTTCCTTTACAAAAGAAGCATCAGAAGAATTAAAAAATAGAATAAATAAGAAAATAAACTTAGAAAATTGTTTTGTTGGGACAATAGATTCTTTTGTTAAAAATATAATATGTGTGTTTGTTAATAGAGCATTAAAAGAATGTGATAAATTCAATAAACAAGTTATGATAAAAAACAATATTAATTTTCCAGAAGATAATGTAAAGATAAATGGAAAGTATCTATGTAAAAACAATCGGACGTTATTTAACAGTAAACGAATTAGTAAGATTTTATGATATATATCAGAATTATCAGAAGGTGGGTAATCAATATTATAATGAATGGCTAGAAAAGTTAAAAGATAATGAATATGAAATTTCATTTCCATCATATTTTTTTGCAAGTTATATTGTTAAAATGGAAATATTCAAAAATTGGTTTAATAATAAATATAATACTATTTATATTGATGAAGCGCAAGATTTGAATTATTTCCAACACTATTTTTTTGATATATTAAAAAAGTATACGAATGTAAATATAGTTATGGTAGGAGATGCTAATCAATCAATATATCAATTTAGAGGAGCGAGACCAGAGTTATTTAGGAAGTTAATTGAAAAAGGGTACTTTGAGTATAAAATAGATGTTAGTGTAAGATGTCATCCAAGTATAATCTACTATGCAAATAAAATATTTGATAAAACTATAACAAAAAAAATTAATACCGATTCAAAAGTACAAATAATAGATTATATTGATAAAGAATTTTTAAATAGTTTACCTAATAATACTTTCATATTAACAGAAAGTAATAAAAAAGCACAAGAAATATACGAATTATATAAACAAGATTTTGATATTATTTATACTAAAAAACTTGATTTAGATAATAAAAGATATAATGATTATTATCTTAATAGTGATATTTTAGATGAATTATTAAAATATTATTTGAATTATGACAATGTTTTAGATAAATATAAATACCCATTTGAAAAAATAGAACCATTATTGCACAATTGTAACATAAAGATTAAACAAAGGGAATTTCAAATTGATAAAAATACTAATTTAGTAGAGTTTTTATCAAATAGTTGTAACGTTTTAGGAATACAAATAAGTTTAGAAACACTAAAAGAAATACAAAGTAAAATAGAAGATGAAAAATATAAATATAATTACTATATTGTAGAAAAGCAAAATAGAATTATGACTATACATTCTTCTAAAGGATTAGAAAATGATAATGTTATTATAATACTTGACAATAAATATAATACAATAAATGATGAATTTAAAAATAAATTATTTGTTGCTATAACAAGAGCAAAAAATAATGTATATATCTTGTGTGAAAATAACAATGAAATATTTGAATTTATAAATAATCTATTAAAATAAGAATAGAATTTTAACTGTTAAGGTTAGAAGAATTAAATTGTAAAAAAATAAATATATGAAAGAGGGATAAAATTTATGGATGAAAAATTTATAGATATAGCAATTGAAATTAGCAGAAAAGACAAATATCCTTATGGTGCTATTGTAGTAAAAGATGGTGAAATAATTGGTAGAAGTGATGATAAAACATTAATGGAAACAAGTATGTATTCTCATGCAGAACTAGAAGCAATAGAAAGTGCATCTAAAAACAAAAATTTATATGGGGATTTAAAAGGTGCAATTTTGTATGTATCGTGTGAGCCATGTATGATGTGCATGGGTGCTATACTTTATGAAGAGTTTTCAAAAATTGTTTATGCTGCAACATTACAAGATAGCAATGATAACTATTGCCCTGAAATGATTACAGATATAGATGTATTATCAAAGTATGGCAAAAATAAAATTGAAATTATAAAGGAATTACATAGAGATAAAGCAGTAGAAATATTAAAGCAAAGAGGAGAATGTTAATATGGATATAGAAATCAAAAAGGCTGATATTACATATTTAAAGGATATTCAAAACTTAAATAATCAATTATTTGAGTTAGAGTATAACAATTTTGATTCTGCATTAAAAGTAGGTTGGACTTTTGAAGAAAAAGGAACAAGTTATTTTAAAGATATGCTAGAGAATGGAATTGTTTATATTGCATTAGATAAAGATAATGTAGTTGGATATTTAGCAGGAAGTATCAATATACAAGGAAGTTATGTAACAAAATCATTAGCAGAAGTAGATAATATGTTTGTATTAGAAGAATATAGAAAATATGGTATAGGTACGAAATTAATTAACAAATTTAAAGAATATTGCTTGAAACATAAAATTGAAGAATTAAAAGTTACAGCATCTGCAAAGAATGTAAATGCAATAAATTTTTATAAGAAAAATGAATTTAATGAATTTGAAACAACATTAAAACAAGAAGTAAAATCTAATAATGTTGAAAGAATAATACATAAGACTTTAGATTATAGTTTTGCGAGTGGCTGGCTTGAAAAATTAAAAAAGTATTGGTGGAGTAAAGATATAGAGAAAGCAACATCCTTATTTACAAAAACAACATTTTATCAAGAAACACCATTTATGAAACCGTATACAACATTTGATGAAATAAAACAAGAATGGCAACATATTAAAAATCAGGATATAAAAAATATTGAATTTAAAATATTAGCTATAGACAAGAATGTTTTAATAGTAGAATGGTTATTTGGAAGAGATATAACAACATATAATGGTATTTATGAAATAAAATTTGATGATAATTTAGAATGTATTTATTTTAAGAGTTGGGAAATGGAGGGATAGAATGGAGAAACTAAACATATTAGGAACAGGTCATGCAATGACATTAGATTGTTATAATACTTGCTTTACATTAGAAAATAATGAAGGAGAACATGTATTAGTAGATACAGGGGGAGGTCTACAAATAATAAAACAATTAAGGGATGCAAACATAGATTTTAGAAAAATACATAACATTATTTTATCACATAAGCATACAGACCATATACTAGGAATGTTTTGGATTATTAGATATGCACAAAAGTTTTTTGACAATAATAATTATGATGGAAATCTAAATGTTTATATGCATAAAGAATTAGAAAGTACAATTAGAAAAATAATGTTTGAAGTATTACCACAAAAATTTACAAAACTTATTGATAACAGAATTATTTTTTATATAGTAGAAGATAAAGAAGAAATAAAAATATTAAATTATAATATTAAATTTTTAGATGTACAAGCAAAAAAAGACAGACAATTTGGATTTAAAACAATATTAGAAAATGGAAAAAAACTTGTATTTTTAGGTGATGAAACATTTGATGAAAAATTAAGAGATGAAGTAGAAAATGCATATTGGCTATTACATGAAGCAATGTGTATGGATTCAGAGGCAGATATATTTAAACCATACGAAAAAATGCATTCTACTGTAAAAACAGCATCAGAAATAGGTGCGAGTTTAAATGTTAAAAATTTAGTATTATATCATGCAAGTGATAATAATTTAGAAAACAGAAAAAAGTTATACACAGAAGAGGCAAAACTATACTTTAATGGAAATATATGTGTACCAGATGATTTAGATGTTATTGAATTATAGAAAAGAGGAGAGAATAATGATAATTATAGCAGGTTGTGTTATAGTAAGAGATAATAAGATATTAATGGTAAAAGAGGCTAAAAAGAAATGTTATGGACAATGGAACTTTCCAGCAGGTCATGTAGATGAACATGAGCTAATTACAGAAGCAGCAATAAGAGAAGCATATGAAGAAACTGGTTGTAAGGTAAAACTTACAGGAGTATTACCCATAAGTTGTGTTGATTTTAAAAATGGAGAAACACATATAATGGTAAGATTTACAGCAGACATAGTAGAAGAAAACATTAAATTTGATACCGAAGAAATATTAGATGTACAATGGCTAGATATAAAAGATGTGAAGAGTATGACAGAACAAGAACTAAGAGGATATGATACAAGTATTCAATTTATAAAAGATTTTGAAGATGGAAAAGTATATCCATTAGATGTTTTTAACAATACAAAATATATTAGATAAGTATTTAAAAAAAGTTTTACTAAATGTATTGCCAAACTTAAAATTTTATGTTAAATTAAAAACATAGTTAATAGCAAAAACACCGACTTGTGGGTACATTTCTTGCAAACTATTGCTATAACTACATTTGAAACGGAAATAAGTAACTTTTTTGCGATAGATTTTTCGAATACGTCCTACGCAAAGGAGCCAATAAGAAGTTTCGAGCAAACGAAAAAATTGAAACCGTTTTGAAAAAAACGGTCTTTTTTTTGGTCAAATTTTAAAAATAAACATTTTGTAAACAATTGTATTTATACCGATTTTATGGTATAAATAACTAAAATATGAAAAGAGAGTTAAAAATACTAAACTTGTAAACATTATATAGAGAATATTAAAATTATTTAAACTAAAATAAGGCGATTTCGTTGATAAACGCCTTATTTTAGTTTAATATATAGTTGGGGGCGAAAAAATGATATATACATATAGTGAATTGAAAGATAATGGATTAGATAATTATAATATAAATAAAAAAGTAGCAAACAAAGAACTATATAAGATTGAAAGTGGTCTATATACAGATACTGAAAAATACAATCCTTTGGAATATATTGTGAAAAGATATCCTAATAGTATTTTTACATCAGAAAGTGCATTTTTCTATTTAGGATTAACAGATTATATACCTAGTAAATATTTTTTAGCCACAAAACACAATGCCAAGAAAATGTTGAATGATAAAATAGAACAAATATTTATGGCAAACCATTTTTTTGAAATTGGAAAAAGTCAAGTAAATTATAATAATGTTCAAATAAATATTTATAACAAAGAGCGAATATTAATTGAACTAATAAGAAATAAGAATACTTTTGCCTTCGATTATTACAAGGAAATAATAGGTAATTACAGAGAAATTGCAGATGAAATAGATATGAGTTTACTTGCAGATTATTTAGAATGTTTTGCTAATGGAAAAAACATTTTTGAAATTATACATAGGGAGGTCTTTTAGTGATAAATTTATTAGAAAGCATAGACTTTTATTTGGAAAAAGGATATGAAGATGCTTATGCAACATCAAAAGTTGCACAAGATATAATATTAAGTAAAATTGCAAAATCTAATTATAGAAACAATATTACAGTCAAAGATGGAGTAGTTATGTTTAATATAACTAATGACAAAAGACGAGCCACTGTTGATATCGATATAGACCTAATTAGATACTCTTTAGAAGATAAAAGTATATTGTTATTGTTTGATAAATTAAATAAAATCGATGATGGAATAAAGATAATAGTTAATAAAAATATAAAACCTTTAAAGCATCAAGATTATCATGGAAAAAGAGTTAATATTGTTTTGAAGGATGCATTCAGAAATCAAATAGAAACTAAAATTGATATTGGAGTACATAACAATTTGGATATAGAGCAAGAAGAATATATGTTTAACTTTGAAGTGTTTAATAACAGTATGACATTATTAATAAATACTAAAGAGCAGATTTTTGTTGAAAAATTATTATCTATGTTAAAACATGGTATTAGAACAACAAGATATAAGGATATATATGATTTTTATTATCTTATAACAGAGGGAAATATGGACAAGGTATGGCTAATTAAATTGATTAATATATATTGTATTAATAGTGATTTAAAAATTAATACTACATCTGAAATAGCAAATGAATTAAGCAAAATATTTAAGAATGCTAACTTTTTAGAAAACGTTCAAAATAGTAGATATAACTGGCTAGGAGAAGAAATCAATATGGTTCTAGATACAATATTAGATTATATAAAACAATTAGAACCTTTAGTAGTATGATATAAAGCGAGGTAGATTATGGAAAAACATGAATTGGTAGATGAAAATGGGAATAAAACAGGAAAAGTATTAACACATATTGAGGCTCATGACTTAAATAATATACCAGATGGATATTACATATCGGTTGTTGGAGTTGTAATTTTGAATGAAGTAAATGAAATTTTACTTCAAAAACGTAGTAATAATAAAAGAGTAAATCCCAATAAATTAATATTTAATGAAGAATAAGGCTTAGAAGAAGTAAAAGACTTGTATTTAAAAATTCATAATAATACGGATACATATAGATTTTTGGTAGCAAAATGGGATGGCGAAATTGTTGGCTATACATCGGTAATTATGGCATATAATTTATTTGATGGAAAGAAACCATTTATGACATTATGGTGGGTTGGTACGCATCCAAAATATAGACACAAAGGTATTGCAACAAAGCTGTTTAAAAGAATTGAAGAAATTGCTATTGAAAATGAATGTGAACTAATTTATTTTACATCGGAAGAAAATAATTATGGAGCACATGAATTTTATCAAAAACTAGGCTATAATATGCATTTGGATAAAGCTTTTGTAAAAAATGCTTTATCTACCGCATAAACATTCAAGTTTCAAGCATGTTACAAAAATATGACATTTTTGTAACATGCTTGAATTGTGTCAGGTTTTATCATATAATGAAATTGACTTATTATAAATACAAACAAAGAAATCAGTAAAGGGGAGAGACTATGGAGACATTTGCTGAATATATATTGTCAGAACCTGACTATATAAAGAAGATGGAAATTGTATATTATTTGCAAAAAAGAACGAATATTTTCTTTGATAACTCAGTTGTTTTTAAAACAGAACTTGCACGAATGTTCATAGATGATATGAACATAGATGATGTAGATAGAAATATTGTAATAACTGCTTGTTTACTATGTTCTTGCAAAAAATCAAATGACCCGCAAGACTTATCTAAGGTGAAATCGTATGCAAAAGAAGGAGCTGAATATTTAGCGACTTTGGGGTTTGATGAGAAATTTTGCAAAATTTGTGAGGAAATGAACCGATATAGTGGAAGTGAACCAAGAGAAAAGGAAAGCGATATATTAGAATTAGTTGATAATTTCGGAGGTATGTTACTAAATAGACCAGAAAGACGAGGCTTTCCAGTTGATGAAGCTTTAGTGCTATTAGAGTTTCGTAATATGAAAGGAAAGAATAATCGCTATTTAGAAAAATTTAAGCAATTTGTAGTGGTAACAGAGGGAATAGCGGTATAAAGGAGGAAACATTATGGGTTATAATAATGTAGAAGGGTACACAAGGACATTTGGAACCAATAGAACAATAACAAATTTAGTGGAAAATACAGAACGAGCAAATGTAGTTGTATATATGCAAGCAGTAGCAGACAAGACAGCACATTTAAAAAAAGAAGATTTCTTGAAATATGTAGAAGAACATAGCAAGAAAAAAAATGAATATGTTGTGGAAGAAGAAAAGACAGAGAAAAAAGCTGAAATTATTCCATTAAATAGAAAAAACATTAAAGAAAGAGCATCTGGTGGAGAGGAAAGATAATACAAAGGAAGAGGGTTATATCATGTAATCCTCATTTTGTTATGTAGGGGGCAGGCCTTGTGTCTGCCCATTATACCCAAATTATGATAGGAGGAAAATGAAATGTATGAAGTATTTGCAGATTTACATGTGCATATTGGAAGAAGTAAATCGAATAAACCAATTAAAATTACAGCAGCAAGAAGTTTGAATTTTGAAAATATAGCCAAAGAATGTGTAGAACGTAAAGGAATTGGAGTTGTTGGTATTATTGATTGTGCCTCACCATATGTGATTGAAGATATTGAGGAATTTTTGCAAAATGGAGAAGCTTATGAAATACCAGAGGGAGGAATTGTATATAAAGATAAAGTATGCATTATTTTGGGAAGTGAAATAGAAACCTCTGAAGTAAATGACCAAGGAAAAACAGGAAGTGCTCATAACTTATGCTATTTTCCAACCCTAAAGGACATTAAAGCTTTTTCTAAAGAAATGAGTAACCATATTCATAATATGACACTAAGTTCCCAAAGAGCCAATATTTCTGCTTATGAATTAATAGATATTGTAGAAAAATACAATGGAATTCTCATTCCAGCTCATGCTTTTACACCACACAAAAGCTTTTATGGAAATTGTACTGACCGTCTTTCTAAGATTTTTAGAGAAAAATTTGATAAAATTTTTGCCATTGAATTAGGTTTAAGTTCTGATACCTTTTTAGCAGATACCATATCTGAGTTAGAAACAAGGAGCTTTTTAACCAATTCCGATGCACATTCTCTTCCTAAAATTGCCAGAGAATATAATAAAATGCTAGTAAAAGACATTAGTTTTAAAGAATTTGTAAAAGCCGTAAAAGGTGAAGAAGGAAGAAAAATTGTAGCCAATTATGGGTTAGACCCAAAACTTGGAAAATACCATCGAACCTATTGTGAAACTTGCGAAAAAAATGTAGAAGGAATTGCACCAGTAACCACATGTCCTAATTGTGATTCAAGAAATATCACCATGGGTGTTTTTGACCGAATTGAAAAAATAAAAGATAAAACTGAAACCAAAAGTCCTAAAAATAGACCACCATATGTATATCAAGTTCCACTTACCTTTATTCCAGGATTAGGAGCAAAAACGATTGATAAATTATTAAATCATTTTGAAACAGAAATGAATATTTTGCACAAACTTTCTAAAGATGACTTAGAAGCAGTTACCAATGCTAAAATTGCAAGTACTATTATGATGGCAAGAGAGGGAAAACTTATTATACAAGCAGGTGGTGGAGGAGTGTACGGTAAAGTAACCACCAAAGAATAGAAACAACTAAAAAACAGTTCTAAATCTCATTTTATTACATAGACATTATGTATAAGAAAAAAGAGTCGAATGGAGATAATCCTTTCTAAAAGAACAACTCTTATTACATATAGAAAACTAGGAGGTAATAACTTGAGAAACTTAGGAAAAAAGAGAAGTAGTAGAGCCAAAGAAATTTTATTAACCCATTTAAAAAATAATATAAGAGAATATAGTATTGCAACATTATTATTTTTAATTGGGTTAATTTTTGGTATTATTTTTGTAAATAATGCTTCTGAAATGCAAGTACAAGATATAACAGGATATTTATCAGAATTTGTAAATTCATTAAAAAATAATGCCCAAATTGACCAAACTACCTTATTAAAAGATTGTTTAATTTCTAATTTTTTATTGGTTCTTGCTTTGTGGTTTGTTGGTTCTACAGTAATTGGAATACCGATTGTATATGGTATTATTTTATATAGGGGATTTTGCTTAGGTTATACAATTTCTTCTGTAATTGCAGCATTGGGGGTAGGAAAACGGAATGTTATTTGTGGTAAGTTCTATCTTATTACAAAACATCCTCTTTATTCCATGTATTTTAGCATTAGCGGTAAGTGGCATGAAATTATATAAAGCAATTATGAAAGATAAAAGAAGAGAAACCATCAAATTAGAAATAACAAGGCATACTATTTTTTCCTGTATTTTACTTTTGGGGCTTGAACTTGCTGCCTTAGTAGAAGTATACCTTTCGTCGAATTTATTAGAAATTTGTTCAAAATATTTTTAGGAAAAAATATTTTGAGAAATTTTAAAAAATCTATTTACATTTTTAAAGAATTTTGATATAACAATAAGAGCGTTATGTCAATTGTAAATGACTAACAAAATAAGAGAGTTTAAGGTAGGGAGTAAAATGGAGAAACAAATTAGCAGTTTTTTAGAGTTTATTAAAGAGGATAAGAAATTATCTGACAACACATTACAATCATACAGAAGGGACATTGTACAATTAGAAGAATACATGAATGAAAACAAATTAAATTATCAAAGAGTAACAGAGGAAGATATGAGAAGATACTTTTCTTACCTACAACAAACTGGTAAAAAAACATCAACTATTTCAAGAAATGTAGCTTCAATTCGTTCTTTTTATCAATTTTTAGTACGTAATAAAAAGATAAAAAAAGACCCAACAGAAAAAATTCAATCTCCAAAAGTAGAGAAAAAAGCACCAAGTGTTTTAACCTCTTCTGAAATTGAATTATTATTAGAACAACCAAAAAATATCGACTTAAAAGGAATTCGCGATAAAGCGATGTTAGAGTTTGCTTATGCAACTGGAATGAGAGTATCTGAAATTATTTCCTTAAACATAGAAGATGTGAATTTAAAAGATGGATTAGTCAATTGCAAAACATCTGCAAGACAAAGAAAAATACCATTAGGATCTCTTTCTTTAAGAGCACTAGCTGATTACATAGAAAATTCAAGACCTATCTTAATTAAAGATGAAAGTGTAACAGCACTATTTGTTAATACCAATGGCAAAAGATTAACTCGTCAAGGTTTTTGGAAAATTGTAAGATATTATAAAGAACAAGCACACATTACAAAAGATATTACACCTCATGTACTAAGACATTCTTTTGCAACACACTTATTACAAAATGGGGCAGATTTAAAATCGATCCAAACCATGCTAGGACATTCTGATATTTCATCAACACAAGTATATATGCAATTCCAAGACGAAAGCATCAAAAGCATTTATAAAAATGCTCACCCAAGAGCATAGAGGTCTTGCCTTCGGCAAAAGTGAATAAGAATGATGAAGAGTAAATTGTAAAGAACGATTTGCTCTTTTTTGGTTCTAGACAAGGTAGTGACAAATGTTTTTTTGTTTGGTATAATAGCTTAAGATAAGGAGAAGGTATGTATAAATTTTTTGTTAAAAGTAATCAAATTGAAAATGATATTGTAGCAATTACTGACGAAGATGTAAACCATATTAGAAAAGTACTTCGATTAAAAGAAGAAGAGCAAGTACAAGTTTGTAATAAGGATACTTTAAAATCGTATGTTGCAAAGATTGTGAGGTTAGAGAAAGATTGTGTAAGGCTTCAGATTTTGGAGGAATGTTTGGAGACGACCGAGAGTGCAATGTTATTAGATATTTTTCAAGGTTTGCCAAAGCAAGAGAAAATGGAGCAGATTATAAAACAGGCAACAGAGATTGGAGTAAGTGGGATTATACCACTTAAAATGGAACGATGTGTGGTGAAGTTAGAAGATAAAACGGAACAGAAAAAAGTAGAGCGATGGCAAAAGATTGCTGAAGTAGCTGCAAAACAAAGTAAACGCGATAAAATTCCAAAGGTGGATTTTCCAATTTCTTTGAAAAATGTGTATGAAAAATTGCTAGAATATGATATAGTAGTGGTAGCATACGAGGAAGAAAAAGAAACGGCAGTAAAGCATGTATTGCAAGCAGTAGACCATGAGACAACGAAGAAAATAGCAGTGGTGGTTGGACCCGAGGGGGGAATTGCTTTAGAGGAAGTGGAGTTTTTAAGAAAGCTTCCTAATGTGAAAGTAGTTACTCTTGGTAAACGAATTTTAAGAACAGAAACAGCACCACTGGTGCTTGCAAGCGTTATTATGTATGAATTTAACGAAATGTGCTAAAATTAGAAATTAGTTAATGCGATGGTAAGAAGAATTGAAAGAAATAAAAAAATTTTCATAACGATGTGTGACTATAGAACAATGTAAGAAAGTTATGAATTTTAGGATGAAAATTCATAACGATGTGGTGTTAGAACAAAGTGAGAAAGGAATGAGACTGTGTATGAAAGATAAAAAAGAAGAGATTGAACAGTTAGAGCAAAATGTAAAAAGATTTGAAAATGATCGAATGGATAAAAAGGTTTTGCCAAAAGAAGAGAAAGGTAAAATCCATAAAAAAGTATTTGAAAGCATCCTATTAGCCGATATTGTAATGGCATTTTTGTATTGCATTAGTTTAGGTTCTTTTAATATTGAAACACCAATTTTCCTTATGGATTTGAAGGTATTTAGCTTAAGCCTAATTGTAATTACTATTCTTCTTTTTGAAACAAGCTATCGTAAAGAAAATGGGAAATTAGCCATTCATGGAATAGAATGTTTGGTATTATCTATTTTTATGCTATTTACCAGCTGTATTTACACAATACATATGAAAGAATTCCACATGTATGTAGCTATTGCATCATATATATTTGCGATTTATTATGTAGGAAAATCTATTATTGTTTACCACAAAATGAAAAAACAGTACATAGCAAGCCTTAGTGATATAGAAGAAATTATAAAGAAATGAGGAACAAACATGAAAAGTATGACAGGATTTGGGAGAGCCAATTTTGAAAATGATGGAAGAATGTATAATATTGAAATAAAATCCGTTAACCATCGATACTTAGACATTAGTGTGAAAATGCCAAGAAGCATTAGCTATTTGGAGGAAAAAATCAAAAAAGTGATTTCAGGTAATATTTCAAGAGGAAAAATTGATGTTTTTATTACCTTTGATAACAACAGTGCCATAGGCAAGAACATAAAAATTAACAAAGAACTTGCAGGAATTTACATTAAGGAACTAAAAGAATTAGCAAAAGAACATCAGATAAATGTAGATATTCCAGTAACAGAAATTTCAAAATTTCCAGATGTATTGGTTATTCAAAATATAGAAGAAGAGGATACCATATGGAAAGAAGTAGAAGCGTGCCTTCAAACTGCTTTAAACAATTTTATTAATATGCGTGCACAGGAAGGAAACAAGATAAAAGAAGATTTACAAGTAAGATTAAAAGATATGGAAGAAAAAGTTTTTCAAATTTCTGGTTTTTCCACTGGACTTGTGGACGATTATGTAGTAAAATTAGAAACAAGAATTAAGGAAATTCTAAAAACGGATGTTGTAGACAAAGAACGTTTAAACCAAGAAATTGTTATTTATGCAGACAAATGCTCCATAGAAGAAGAATTAACCAGACTAAACAGTCATATTTTACAATTTCAAAATATGCTAAAAGAAACCATACCAATTGGAAAGAAAATTGATTTTTTAATTCAAGAAATGAACCGAGAAACCAATACCATTGGTTCAAAATCACGGCAGTTTAGAAATTACCAATTTAGTTATTGAAATAAAAACGATATTAGAGGACATTCGTGAGCAAATTCAAAATATTGAATAAAGGAGAAAAAGAATGCAATTAATTAATATTGGATTTGGAAACATTGTTTCCGCAAATCGTATTGTTGCAATTGTAAGCCCAGAATCGGCACCAATCAAAAGAATGGTGCAAGAAGCAAAAGATAATAAAACAGCAGTGGATGCTACCTATGGAAGACGAACAAGAGCTGTTATTATTATGGATTCTGGTCATATTATTTTATCTGCGGTTCAACCAGAAACCGTAGCAGGACGATTAGATAAAGAAGACAAAGAAGAAGTAGATGAATAAAGAAAAGGGGTAGATGAAAAATGATGGTAAGACCAAGTGTTACTGAATTATTAACAAAAGTAAATAATCAATTTGAATTAGTGGTTATGACAGCGAAACGTGCTAGACAATTATCTAAAGGAGACAAACCATTAACAAACAAACAAGAGGAATCAACCGTAACATTAGCAGCAGATGAAATTGCAGAAGGACAGGTGACCATATGCCAAGAAGAGGAATAGAAAAAAAGCATATTATTACGATTGCAGGGGACCATGCAAGTGGACAAGGTACATTGTCGAATTTGTTACAAGAAAAACTAGGGTATGAAATTTATCGTAATGGTCAATATGTACGAAAATTGGCGAGTCAAAAAGGAATGACCATTAGCGAATTTCAGGTATATTTAAATGAACATCCAGATTTGGATAAAGAAGTCGAAAAAAGTGCAACTAAATATGCCGAAACACATGATAATTTAATTATTGATGCAAAATTACGGTTGGTATGCAGTACCAGATTCTTTTAAAATTTATTTAAGAGTAGATATATCGGTTGCAGTAGAACGTGCCTTTTTAGACCAAGCGAGAAAAGACACAGAACCATATGCAAGTAAGAAAGAAGCAGAGGAAAAAATTCAATACAGACATGAACAAGAAACAAAACGTTGGATAGAAGAATATGGAGTCAATCGTGATGATATGTCAAATTATGATTTTGTAATTGATACCACTAGGTTATCACCAGAAGAAATTTGCAATCGAGTCATAGAAGCGTACCAAAAATGGTTGGAAAATTAATAGATTGGGTGATGCTATGAATAAAACCAAACGAAAAATATTTGAAACTTCGATGAAATTGTTTGCGAAAAAAGGATATGATGCAACAAGCATTGAAGAAATAACAGCAACGGTTGGAGTGGCAAAAGGAACATTATATTATCATTTTTCTAGTAAAGAAGAAATTTTTAATTTCTTAGTTGAAGAAGGAATGAAATTATTAAAAAATAGTATTGATATTAAAATTTCAAAATCAGATAGTGCAATTGATAAACTAAGGGCAGTCATTTTAATACAAATTAAAATTATTACGAAATACGAAGATTTTATGACCATTGTTCTTAGCCAAATTTGGGGATATGAGCCACGAAATATTATGTGTAAAAACAAGGTAATTGAATACATTAAAACAGTAGAGGATATTATAGCAGAAGGCATGAAACAAGGCGAAATTGTAGAAGGGGATCCAGGAATTATTGCGTCACGGAATTTTTGGTTTAACCTGCGCTAGTTTGGTTTATAAAATGAAAACCAACGAAAAAATCGATATTGTAAAGTTATATAAGGAATTTGACAATTCGATTTTAAAAGGATTTGTAAAAAATTAAAAAAATTCAAAAATATTGTTGACTTTTGTATAATAGTTGTAATAAAATTGAAATGAAAATAAAATCAAAAAAATTATAAAATCCTATTGTAGTTTTTTAAGAGAAGTTGTATAATTTAAAAGATAGAATAATACGTAGGACAAAGGAGGGAGGTTTACAATGTCAAAAAGCGGCATAGTAAACGTAAGAATGGTAATTACGCAAGAAAAAATCTTATCAAACATAGATAAGGTACAAAAAATGATTAATCCAAATAGTAAGAAGCAAATCGTACAATTAGATGAGGATTCTTATTTTAAAGATTTAATTGAATCGATTAAAACATATTTAATTGAATATCCAAAAAAGAAGAATTTTCCAAAAGAAGTGTATAGAGCAGCATACGGATTAGTGGAATATGCAACCAATCAATTTGAAGAAAACACAAAACAAATTGAAGAATTGATTCGTCAAAGAGAAAAGAATATTATCCTTTCCAATGATTTAAAAGATTTATTGGCTGTAGTAGAAAATAAAGAAGAAGATTGGAAAAATGTTGTAAAAGAAGCCAAAGCAAAATTTGGTGAAGATATTACCGATACATTATCTGTTATTGGTAGAAGCAAAGTACAAACTTCTCAAAACTATGAAGATGCAGTAAAACTAATTCAAGCAAGAATTAATAACTTAGAATCGAACCTACATATTGAAATCGATATGGAAAGAATAGAAGATCGTTCAAAAGCATTAAGTTACATTGGAATTGAAGTAGCAGATGCCTTAAAAGTAATTCCAGCACCAGTAGATAATGAGGTAACTGAAAACGTAGTACAAGAGGCTACTGTAGCAGAAACAGCAAAAGTAGAAGAACCAGTGGTAACCTTTAAAGAAGGAACACAAGTAGAAAACATTAACACAGTACAAGAGCAAGTAGAACAAGAACAAGCTACTTATCTTGAAGAAACACAAGTAGAAGTAAAACCAACCTTATGGCAAAAAATTAAAAATAGTAAATTTGCAAAAGCAATTGGCTATATCTTTAGATTAAACACCATGAACGAAACACAAGCACTTCCAGAAGGAAGAGGAGAAAATGTAAATTAGTAGGAAGGAAGAAATATGAAAATATTTCTTCTTTTTTGTTGAAAAAAGAGAAGTAATTTGATATAGTAAGGAAAGAAAAAAATTAAGGGAACAAAAGTAGAAAAGTTTTGATAATAACGCTTTTAAAGTAGATTTTGTTCCTTCTAGGAAAGGAAGGTAAAAGAAATGAGAATTGTAGAACCATGGGCAAAAGTAGAGAAATTTGATGGAAAAGAAATAATGAGAAGAATTGAAAGAGCATGTCGCACATGTTACCGTTCAGAAGATAAAATAACAGAGGATAGTTATAAAAATTTATTAAAAAATTGCCTTAACCGTGGACATGAATCTGTTTTAGAACACGAAAAAGTAACGGTTCGAATTTATAGCGATATTGGCTCTTATAAAGATTTAACAAGACATCGTTTTGCCAGTTTTTCCGTAGAATCAACAAGATATTGTAGTTATAATAAAGATAAATACGGAAATGAAGTTTCCTTTATGAATCCAGTTTATATAGAAGATAAAGAAATGTATGAGGTATGGAAAGAAACTATGCAAGCAGCAGAAAATGGATACATCAAAATGAAAGAATTAGGCGCTACTACCGATATGTGTAGAAATCTATTACCACATTCCACAGCAGCGGAATATACCATGAGTGCCAATATTCGCGAATGGAAGCATATTTTCTCTTTAAGAGCTAACAATCATGTACATCCAGCCATTCGTCAAGTTATGATACCACTACTAAAATATTTCAAAGAGCAAATGCCAGAAATATTTGAAGATATTCCATATGATGAAGAATTTAATAAAGATTATTATGCAAAATTAATGGTAGAAGATTTTTAGGTAAGGAGTAACAAGGAATGATTGATTTACATATTCATACGAAACATTCCGATGGAGATTGTACAGTAACCCAAATATTACAAAAAGCACAAAACGAAAAATTAGATGCCATTTCAATTACAGACCACAATCAAATTAGTGCATATGATGAATTGGACACCATTTTTGTAGAGGACTATTATAAGGGAAAAATTATTGTTGGAACAGAATTAAAATGTGTTTATAACCACATGCCAGTTGAAATTCTAGCATATGGTTTTAATCGCAATAAAATGCAAGAGTCAGGTTGTATTACAACTCCTCAGAAATTTTATGAAATACAGTCAAAATATTTAGTACATATTAAGGAACAAGGAAGAAAAATAGGATTATTTTTTAATCCAGATGTGCAAATTGTAAAAGGGGAATTAGCATATGCTGCTGCTACCTTTGAAAGAGAATTATGGAAAGATAAAAGGAATATACAAATTCTTGCAAATAATGGAATTGATATGAATATGCCATTTTATAGGGAATCACAAAGTAATAAAAATTCGATATTTTATATTGATGAAACTCAAGATTATCCTGAAATGCAAGAGGTGATCGATGAAATTCATAAAGCAAAAGGATTAGCATTTTTGGCACATTTATATGAATATCCTCTAAAAAACCATGAAGAAACTATTATGAACATTGTAAAAGAACATAATCTAGATGGTATTGAATGTTGTCATTCTAATTTTACAAAGGCACAAAGTAAATATTTAATGGATTTTTGTAAAAAGGAAAACTTATATATGTCTGGTGGTAGTGATTATCATGGAAAGGCAAAACCTAAAGTAAAATTTGCAAGAGCAGTGGAAGATAAACCAATTAAGACAGAAATCATACAAAATTGGTGTGATAGCATAGAATATTATACGAAATAGAAGAACAAGAAAAAGGGTAAGACAAGCCTTTTTCTTGTTCTTTTTCATATACCATAAAATCTAACATATAATAAAGAAAACAGTAGTTAGGCGGTGGAGAATATTCATACAATCTATGTAAAAGAATTAAGTAATATAAGTGAGATTTTTAGGGAAGATAGTAAATTACCAGTTTGGTTAAAACAGGTTGTTTTAGCCATAAAAAAGATATTTTGTGTAGTCACAATAAAGGAAAATGGTGTATGTGTCTTACCATACCGAGAGGTAAAACATTTTACAAAAATAAAATTGAGCTTATTACAAAAAGTGTTTGTTCGAATTGATTTACCAATTGTCTTATCGAAATATTTAGATGGTGTACAGGAAGTAAAAGAAATGTTAGCTTCTTCCAAATTATCCTTCATAAAAGGAGAGAAAATTGCAAATTATCTTTTGCTAGAAGTGTTGGAATATATTGCCAAGATGATAGGCGGGGAAGTACAAAAACAAGAAATTACGATATTAGTAGAAAAGAAAACAATTGAAATAGAAAAAGTAATACTAGAACTTGCTACCAAAGTAAAAAGAATACAAATTGTAACACCAAACTTAAACCAGTTTGATAGGCTTGAAAATGAGTTAGAAACAAAATTTGGCATTGCCTGTACCATTAACAATAACAAACGAAAAAGCTTGGCAAAATCAAAAATAATTATCAATCTAAACGCATCCGAAAGCTATATCAATCAATTCAATTTAAACCCATATGCAATTATTATTGATATGAAGCAAAAAATAAAAATCTACACAAAAACCTTTTGTGGTATTCACATATATGATTATCAAATGAAAGTAGATACTATAAATTTAGAGGAAAATGTATTTGAAGTAAAAAAACAATACGAAGCAAAACTCGTAGGAAATTCCTATGAAACCATGCGAAAACAAATAGAAAAAGAAAATGCAAGAATTATCAATCTAATTGGGCAAAAGGGGATTATTTGTAGGGAAGAATATAGAAGGGTTTTAGAAAAATATTAAAAAAGTACATAGCAAATAACTTTGAGTTATCAAGCGAAAAGCTTTTACAAATTCAAATATTTAGGATTGATATTATTGCAATTATTTATAAAATATTATATTATATAGAAAAAAGTAGGTGAACGGATGATTGATTTAAACCAAGAGGTGCAGTTTGTAAAAGGAGTCGGTCCAAACCGTGCAAAGTTATTAAATAGGTTAGAAATCCATACTTTAAAAGATTTAATTACGTATTACCCACGTGACCATGAAGATAGAAGCAAGGTAACAAAAATTGCAGATGCAATAGAGGGAGAAGAAGTGCTTATTCAGGCGGTTTGCGTATCGAAAATGAGTGAAATTCGTACAAGGCGTAAGAATATGACCATTTATAAATTAATTGTAAGAGATGATACCGCAAGTGCGATTCTTACTTGGTATAACCAAAGTTATTTAAAAAGTCGATTTCATTTAGGAGAGACGTATTCCTTTTTTGGGAAAGTAACCAAAAAAAATGGAGCTGTGGAAATGATGTCTCCTACCTTTGATGATGAGGGAAAAACGAAAAATACGGGAAAGATTATTCCATTATATCCATTAACCTATCAGCTATCTCAAAATACCATCAGGCAAATTATTGAAAATGGGTTAAACATGGCAAAAGGGTATTTGCGAGAAACGTTGCCAGAAAACCTATTGCAAGAATATTGTTTACTAGGATTAGAAGAGGCAACCCACAAAATCCATTTTCCGGAAAATTTTGATGAATTTGCCCTAGCAAGAAAAAGGCTGGTATTTGAGGAATTACTTAGTATGCAACTAGCACTTCTTACCTTAAAGAGCCAATATACAGGAGAAGAAAAAGGAATTGCTTTTTCCAAAGAAGCGAAGATGTCAGAGGTAATCAATAATCTACCATTTCATTTAACCAAAGCACAACTAAGGGTGTTAGAAGAAATTGATAATGACATGGAAAAAGAAAAAACAATGAACCGCTTATTACAAGGAGATGTTGGCTCACGGAAAAACAATTGTTAGTATTATTGCTGCGTATAAGGCAGTAACATCGGGTTACCAAATGACCATTATGGCACCAACTGCCATTTTGGCAAGCCAGCATATGGAGGAATATAAAAAGGTGCTAGAACCATTGGGAATTACTTGTGAATTGTTAACTAGTGGTATTACCAAAAAGAAAAAAGAAGCTATTTTAGAAAGATTAGCAAATGGCGAAATTGATGTACTAATTGGAACCCATGCTATTTTAGAAGAAAATGTAGTATTTCAAAATTTAGGCTTAGTAGTAACAGATGAACAACACCGTTTTGGAGTACGCCAAAGAAAAATAATTTCTGAAAAAGGAAAAAATCCAGATGTATTAGTTATGACCGCAACGCCAATTCCAAGAACGTTAGCCCTTATTTTATATGGTGACCTAGATATTTCTATAATTGATGAACTACCACCAAACCGAAAAAAGATTGATACTTTTGCGGTTACCAAAGGATTAGAACAGAGGGTAAATAATTTCATAAAAAAACAAGTAGACGAGGGAAGACAAGCCTATATTGTATGTCCATTGGTAGAAGAAAATGAGGAATTAAATTTAAAATCGGTTTTAGAACTTGCCGAGAAATATAAAACAGAAGTATTTCCAGAGTACCGAGTAGAATACATACACGGAAAAATGAAATCCAAAGAAAAAGATGCCATTATGGAGGAATTTAAAAATGGGAATATTGATATTTTAATTGCAACAACAGTAATTGAAGTAGGGGTCAATGTACCAAATGCAAGTATCATGGTAATTGAAAATGCAGAACGTTTTGGGCTAGCACAACTTCATCAGTTACGTGGGAGAGTTGGAAGAGGAGAATACCAGTCGTATTGTATTTTAAAATACCAAGGAAATTCGGAAATCATTCGTAAACGTATGGAAGTAATGAGCAAAACCAACGACGGTTTTGTCATTTCCGAAAAAGACTTAGAATTAAGAGGCTCAGGAGAATTTTTTGGAACCAAACAACATGGACTCCCAGAATTCAAAATAGCCAACCTATTTGAAGACATGGAAATATTAAAAATGGTACAAAGTTTAGCCATAAAAATACTAGAAAAAGACCCAAAATTGGAACAAGAAGAAAACAAATTACTAAAACAAATGGTAAAAGAAAAATTCCAAGACCGTATCGAAATATGAAAAATACCTTGCATTTATTTACAAAATGTGGTAATATATGCTTATGTTAACAAAAACAAAGCATCAAAAATAGCATAATGGTATGAAATGCTATAAAACGGAGGAATTAAGATGGAAGACCAAAAGGAAAAAAGAACGGAACAAGAAAAATATGCAATGGGATTGCTGTCTCCTATTTTTCGGGAAATTAATATCAAACAAGACACAAGGGGATACATGCCGTTAGTGGATTTATTATGCTATGCTTATGCATATCCCAATGTGCCATTTCAAGAGATAATGGAAATTTTGACCAAACGAAACCATTATGTTGGCGTAAAATGGATAAAAGAAGCAGAAACAATAAAAGAAAGAGAAAAAGCAAAATATAATCTCTATCCTTCTATGAGAAGATGTATTGTTACTGCAATTGAAAGAACAGACCAACAGACTTTAGTAAAATATGGTTTAAAGGAATTAACCATTATCCTTGGAGATGCAAATCCAGAAGAAGAGGAGAGGATTAAGAAGAAACTTTTGGAAATTATTGGAAAAGAATATGAGCAATATGACACATATGCAGAACGTGTTATTGTATTTTTTGCCAGAAGAATTCTAGAACACCTTAGAACGGTATAAAGCTAAGTCCTGTATGGAGTTTTCATACAGGGCTTTCTCCTTGACAAAAGAAGATTTTCATAATATGATATAGGTATTAAAGAAAAAGGATGTTGAAGGTTATGTTAAAAATGATATTAATTGGAATAGGGGTTGTAGTAGCAGTAGTAGGTGTTATTATGGTATTTGATGCACGAAGGTTAACAGAAAAATTATTTAGTTTTGGAGACCAAAATGAAGGAACAGCAGGAATGAAAATAGTGGGTTTTATTTTAGCAATAATTGGTGCATTACTAATTTATTTTTATAAATGGTAAAATTAAATTACCGGTTTTGGATAAATAAAAAGACAC
>CANSMW010000014.1 GCA_947648215.1 uncultured Clostridium sp.
ATCTTAAGTGAAATATGTGCATAATAAACCGGAAATTTATTATTGCCATTTACATTACTAATTTATTTTAACATTTAGGCTTGACAAGATTGTATTTACAAAGTAAAATAGAAATATACGAAAAACGAAGAAAAAGAGGAGTACATTTGCACTTATGCTAAGAGAGTAGAAATCATAGGCTGAAAGTTTCTATCAAAAAAGACAAATGGAAGGTAGCTTTGGAGTTAATATTTTGAAATTTAGTAGAAATATTCGTTTAAGCCACGTTACAAGCTAATTAAGATATGATGATACACATCATAAATTAAGGTGGTACCGTGAACAATTGCTTCACCCTTATACAGGGGTGAGGCTTTTTTGATACAAAAATAAGGAGGTATGTGATATGTGTGAAAACAAACACAAATTATTAGACAAGTACGAACCAAAAGAATTTGAGGAAAAATTGTATGAAACTTGGGAGAAAAAAGGATATTTTAAACCAAGTAAAGAAGAAGGAAAAAAGCCCTTTACCATTATGATGCCACCCCCAAATGTAACTGGAAAATTACATATGGGGCACGCTTTAGATGACACCATACAAGACATTTTAATTCGCTTTAAAAGAATGCAAGGCTATAAAACCCTATGGCTACCAGGCACCGACCATGCCTCTATTTCAACCGAAATGAAAGTAGTTGAAAAACTAAAAAAACAAGGCATTAAAAAAGAAGACTTAGGAAGAGAAGAATTTGTAAAAGAAGCGTGGGAATGGACAAAAGAATATGGAGGTACCATACAAGAACAACAAAGAAAACTAGGTTGTTCTTGTGATTGGGAACGAAACCGCTTTACCCTAGATGAAGGAATGAGTGATGCAGTTTTAGAGCAATTTATTAAACTATATGAAAAAGGATTAATCTATAAAGGAAAACGTATGGTAAACTGGTGTACCAGTTGTAACACCTCTATTTCAGATGCAGAAGTAGAATACAAAGAAGAACCATCTAAGCTTTGGCATATTCGTTACCAAATAAAAGACGAAAACCGTTATATTACAGTAGCCACTACAAGACCAGAAACCATGCTTGGCGATACCGCTGTTGCAGTTCATCCAACCGATGAAAGATACCAAGATTTAACCCGGTAAAACCTGTATTTTACCAATTATGAATAAAGAAATTCCAATTATCGCCGATGAATTCGTAGAAAAAGACTTTGGAACTGGATGTGTAAAAATTACGCCAGCCCATGATATGAATGACTATCAAGCAGGATTACGCCATAACCTAGAAGTAATTAGCGTGTTTGATGATAATTTCAAAATGGGGAATTTGATACCGGAATATCAAGGGATGGAATTACTAGAAGCACGAAAACTTATTGTAGAAAAGCTAAAACAAATAGGAGCATTGGTAAAAGAAGAAGACTATACCCACAATGTAGCAAAATGTGAAAGATGTAAACATACCATTGAACCTAAAATTTCAACCCAGTGGTTTGTTAGTATGAAAGACTTAGCAAAAAGAGCAGCAGATGCCGTAAGAAATGGGGAAACAAGGTTTGTACCAAAACGATATGAAAAACAATACTTCCACTGGTTAGACAACATTCAAGATTGGTGTATTTCTCGACAATTATGGTGGGGGCACCGTATACCAGCCTACTACTGTGAAGCTTGCGGTGAAATTCATGTAGCCAAAACCATGCCACAAGTATGTAAAAAATGTGGAAGTACCCATTTAACCCAAGACCCAGATACGCTAGATACTTGGTTTAGTTCAGCACTATGGCCATTTTCTACACTAGGTTGGCCAAACGAAAAAGCGGAAGATTACAAAGAATTTTACCCAACCAGTGTATTAGTAACGGGATTTGATATTATTACGTTCTGGATTTCAAGAATGATGACACAAGGATTAGAATTTACCAATAAAGTACCATTTCAAGACGTATTAATCCATGGTATTGTAAGAGACTCCGAAGGCCGAAAAATGTCAAAAACCTTAGGAAATGGGGTTGATCCAATTGATGTCATAAACGAATATAGTGCAGATGCATTAAGGTTTTCCGTTATTTCTGGAACCACCATGGGAAATGACATTCGCTATATGCCAGAAAAGCTAGACCAAGCCTCTAATTTTGCCAATAAAATTTGGAATGCTGCCAAATTTATTACCATGAATTTGGCAGAAGATGAGAAAATAATGGCATTTTCGAAGAAAATAAAGGATAAAGAAACTGGAATCTATAGGTCAGAATTCTTAAAAATAGAAGACAGATGGATTTTAAATAAACTAGATAATCTAATAAAAGAAGTAACAGGAAACTTAAAAAACTACGATTTAGGAATTGCACTAGACAAAATTTATAGTTTTATTTGGAATGAATTTTGTGATTGGTATATTGAAATCGCGAAATCAAGGTTATATAGTCAAAATGAAGAAGAAAAAGTACAAGTAAGCTTTGTACTAAACTATGTATTTGGAGATAGCTTAAAATTATTGCATCCATTTATGCCATTTATCACATCAGAGATTTATTCAAAATTAGTAAATTATGATGACAAGGATTTAATGGTAACACATTGGCCAAAAACAAAGAAAAGAGTAGAATACGAGGAAACAAAAGACTTTATAGAAAACCTAAAACAAATCATTATCGGTATTCGTAATGTAAGAGCAAACATGAATGTACACCCATCTAAAAAAGCAAACCTAATTTTTGTAACCAAAGACTACCAAAGCCAAATAAAAGAAGCCAAAGAATACATTGCAAAACTAGGCTTCGGAAACGAAATCATCATACAAGAAACAAAAAAAGACATTCCACAAAATGCCATTTCCATTCTAGCAGACGGTATGGAAGTATTTATGCCATTTGAAGACTTAGTAGACATAGAAGAAGAAAAAAAGCGTTTACAAAAAGAAAAAGAAAGACTAGAAAAAGAAGTAGAAAGAGGAGAAAAAATGCTATCCAACCCAGGCTTTGTAGGAAAAGCCCCAGAAAGCAAAATACAAGAAGAAAAAGAAAAACTAACCAAATACCAAGAAATGCTAAAAACGACGAAAGAACGATTGGAAAATTTAAAATAATAAAGAAATGAATAATGAGATAAGAAAGCTATAGTAAAGGAGGAGAGTGTGATTAAAATATTTTATATATTTTAATTATACGAGGAATAATGAAAAAAATGCTAATAATAAGTATAGTGATTGGAATAAGTGTAATAGGAGCTATTGGAATTATGCTATTTCAAGAACCAAAGATAGCAATTCTTGGGTATCATGCTTTTGCTACGAAAGAAGCAAAACAAAATGAATTAAAAGACGATAATTTAAGTATGGATATAGGATATTTTGAGGAGCAATTGAAATATTTGCAAAAACATCATTATAAAACATTAACCTTAGAAGAGGTTTATAACTATTTACAAGGAAAAGAGGAAATTCCTCGAAAGAGTGTATTAATTACAATGGATGATGGGTATATGTCTAATTATGAGTTAGCCTTCCCGATACTCCAAAAATACAAAATGAATGCGGTGGTATTTGTAATAGGGCAAAATGTAGAGGTTGGTTATGAAGGTTATATGGATTTAGAAACCATAAAAAAGGCAGGGAAGGAGTATCCTAATATTACATTTGCTTCTCATTCTTATGGCTTACATGAACAAGGTGCAATCGATAAAGGAATCGAATATATAAAAGAAGATTTTGAGAAAATGGAAAAGGTAATAAAAACAAAGTATTTTGCCTATCCATATGGCAATTATAACGAAGAGGCAATTCAAGTATTAAAGGAAAATAATTATCAATTAGCTTTTGGGTTTGGACCGGGAAAAGAACACCGTAAGGTGACGAAACAAGAGGATAGCTACAAAATTCCAAGATTAAATATTTCAAACGATATGCCATTTTGGAAGTTTAAGCTACGATTAACATTACCTTTTTAAGAAAAAAAGAAAGATTACTTATCACACCTATTAATGTTATTATGAAATAAGAAATTGACCCACTGCACAGGCAAAGCCTGTGGGTGAGGTTCTTAAGAAACCTTGCCCGTTACACAATAAAAAGTCCCCTAAGGAGAATATTCTTAGAGGGCTTTTGTTAAGTAAAGAAATGTAGCTTTAATTGTTTACAACACCTATTTATTTTTGTTAAAATAATCTTCAAATTCTTCTTTGCGAAGTGGTTTGGAATAGTAGTAACCTTGAATCATATCACATTTTAAATTTTTTACAAATTCGGCTTGTTCTTTTGTTTGAACACCTTCTACAATGGTTTTTACGTTGATACGGTTGGCAAGTATCATAATATAATTAATAATATTGTTTGGACTATTTAAATCTGCTTTATCTACAAATACTTTATCAATTTTAATAATATCAATTGGCATATTTTGTAACATACTAAGAGAAGAATAGCCAGTACCAAAATCATCAATGGATATGGTAAATCCTTTTTCTTTTATGGTATTCAATATTTTTAAAATATCAATTTTTTCATCGATTGTTGCACTTTCTGTAATTTCTAAATCAATTAGCTTTCGGTCAATATGATATTTATTACAAATATCAACATAGGTATCAATGAAGTTTTCATTTACGAAATGTTCTTTTGATACATTAATAGAAATGATAGGGGCATAATCGTATTTTTCTTTCCAAGCGGCAATATCTTTACAAACTTTTTCAAAAATGTATAAATCTAATTTCATAATAAATTTATTTTTTTCAAATAATGGAATAAATTTATTTGGTGGTATTAAATTTCCGTTTTTGTTCCATCTTACCAAGGCTTCTGCACCGATTAGCTTTTCAGTACTAGTAAGAGTTTTGGGTTGGTATACAACAATAAATTCTTCATTTTTTAAAGCCAATTCCATAGAAGATTCGATTTCTTGTTCTTCCATTAACTGATTAGCAAGGAGTTCATCAAAAATATAGTAATGCTTATCATACAATCCCTTTATTTTAGCACGTGCCATATAGGCTTTTACTAATAATTTATTAATATCGGTTTTCATAGATTTTATTTGATAAACACCAATAGACAGATTGATGTGAACCATAGTACCATCAATATTTAAAGTAGAGGTATCTTGAAGAATAGTATCTAGTAGAGTTTCAATGGAACCTTCATAATAAAAAAGGCTAGCGAAAACATCGTTTGAAATTCTACAGGTAATGTGTTTTGGTGGCAAAATGGTTGCTAATTTTTCAGCAAGACATTTTAAAATATTATTACAAAATTCATAAGGATAAAGACTGTTTAATGCTTTAAATTTATTAATATCAAGTGAAAGAATGTAACAATGCTTGTCATGGCTTTGCAAAAAACGAGCACCATTTTCTTGGAAATAAAGTTGATTCCCAAGTGAAGTGACAGGGTCAATATAAGCAATATTGTATAGTTTGCGGTTTTTTTCTTGGTTTGAAAAATCAATATATACACAAATGCTAATCACAACAAAAGTAATCACAAGGCAAGTGATTAGAGATATGGTAATAAAAGTAGTAAGTTCTTTGGCAATGGTATCGTCTGGAGCAATGCTTACCACATACCAATCATTTACATTTAAGCGTTCGTAATGAATGAAATAAGTGTTTTTATCAAAATGAATATCAAAGGTGTTTACTTGTCTACTTTTAATATCTTTTGCCATTTGTGCTAATTTTTCTATTTCGTGATTACTGGATAAATCATATTTTGTTTTTAAAAAATCAAATAAATTAACATTATTTTGATTAATTTCACCAAAAGAATCGATTAATACAGAGCCAGAATTATTAATTAAGTAGGTACCGCCTTCACCATGAAATAATCGTCGAAGCAAAATTTCTTTGTAATCTTCGGTATTAACGGTTGCAAATAGTACCAAGTCTTGGTTTTGAAAACGAAACGTTTTTGAATAGATATTAACTTGGTTATCTGAAACCGTACTAGGTCTATTTTCCGATAGATAAACGGTATCTTGGTTAAAAAATTCTTCAATATTAGCATAATTTTCTACGATATGACCGTCACTTGTTGTACCATTTCCGTGTTTATCTAATACCACAAGTCTTGTAAAATGGTAATCTTCTAAATCGTGTTCATAACGCTCAAAAATAGAATTTATGGATTTAAAATAGCCACTGTTAATGGAATCTACCATAATTTCCACAAATTTCATTTGTTCGGAAATAGAAAGATTTAATTGTGCAGTGGTTTGTTCACTAAGTTCTGAAATATTATTATATACATTTTGATATGTTAAGTTCTTAATAAAACGAATTCCCCAATAAGAGAAAATTAATAGAATAAGAAAAATAGGAAGTATCCATTGAATATTAAAACGATAGCGTTTGTTTGTGTGTGTAATAAGGGGAGAAGTTTTTTGTTTTTTCATAAATATTTCACCTCTAAAAAATATTACCTATAATGTATAATAAAAAACAAAAAAATTCAACCATTTTTTGGAATTTTATGTAGGAAATCCTAGAATAAAAGGAAAAACATAAAAAACGAACAAAAATTTTATATTTTTTCACAAAATATATTGACAAAGAAAACAAAAAAAGATAGAATGAAACAAACAAGAGTTTGAAGAACATATTTTTGAACAAAGGAGGATTTGAAAATGGGATTTTTTAAGAATAAGAGTGGAGTAATTACCTATACAATTGATAAAAGCATCCAAACGGACTTGTATATATCGGTACAAAATGGAGAGGTAGTAGTAAGTGCACCTTGGTATTTTTCAAGAAACCAAATACAAGAAGTGGTAGAAGAAAAAAAGAAATGGATTATGACAAAAATAAAAGAATATGAAGGAAAACCAAAAAAATATCGCAATGAAAATAGTAAAAACATTAAAATATGGGGAGAAGACTTTGTGGTAGATATTTGTTACCAAAACAGAAAAAAACTGAATATCGTAACAAAGGAAAATCATATGAAAATAGAACTACCAAACAAATACAAAAAAGTACCAAAGGAAGAAATGATGAAGGTACTCATTGAAAAAATCTATAAAGTTTTAGCAAAACAGATGATGGAACAGACTATGGAAAAAACAAGAATTTTGCTAGGATTTGCTCCTGAAAATTATGAAGTAGACTATATGGAAAATATGCTAGGAAAATGTACACAAGATAAAACCATTGTAATTAATCCAGAACTAATGAAATATCATCCAGATATTATAGAATATGTGGTATTACATGAGTTTTGTCACCTAACATACAAAAATCACACAAAAGGATTTTATGAAATGATAAAAAAATTTGAACCGCATTATGAAGAATATGGTTCAAAAATAAGTGGATGGCAATATTAGCCAAATCCACTTATTTTGGTTGGGGTACTGTGATTCGAACACAGGAATGTCGGAGTCAGAGTCCGATGCCTTACCGCTTGGCGATACCCCAATATAAAATATATCTTACTATATCTTTTCTAAAATGTCAAACGTTTTTCAGACTTTTGGTGGGGAGGGAAGTTTTTGTAAAATTTTCCCATGAAGCGAATAAGTTATAAAAAAGACTATCATACTCTATACAAAATAAAAATAGGAGGAGAGAATATGAAAGATTATTTAAGAATTAAGAAAATCCATGCCATGGAGGTGCTAGATTCAAGAGGAAATCCTACGGTGCAAGTGGAAGTAATAACAGAAGGTGGATTTTCACGGAGTAAGTATGGTGCCTTCTGGTGCTTCTACGGGAAGCTTTGAGGCAGTGGAGCTTCGTGATGGGGATAAGGAGAGATATTTTGGAAAAGGAGTATTGCAAGCGGTTGAAAATGTGAATAAAAAAATTGCCAAAGAATTGGATGGTGCAAATGTGTATGAACAACAAAAAATTGATAAAATGCTATTAGAATTAGATGGTACACCCAATAAATCGAAATTAGGAGCAAATGCCACTTTAGGGGTATCACTTGCAGTAGCAAAGGCAGCTGCTAACTCACTAGGAATGAGCTTGTATAACTATATAGGGGGAGTAAATGCTAATCGTTTGCCACGTCCTATGATGAATATTCTAAATGGAGGCAAACATTCGGATAATAATATCAATATACAAGAATTTATGATTATACCAGTAGGAGCAACTACCTTTCAAGAAGCACTAGAAATGGGAGTTACGGTATACCATAATTTAAAAAAAGTATTAAAAGAGAAAGGCTATAGTGTAGCTGTTGGTGATGAAGGTGGATTTGCACCAAACTTAAAAGATGAAAAAGAAGCCTTAGATAGTATTATGGAGGCAATTAAAAAGTCTGGTTTTAAGCCAAAAGAAGACATTGCTTTAGCATTAGATGTAGCAAGTACAGAGATGTTTGAAGAAGCGAAAAAAATAGGAAAAGAGGGGTATTACTTCTGGAAGACAGATGTGTTTAAAACGAACGAAGAAATGATTGACTACATTGTGGAATTAACAGAAGAGTATCCAATTATTTCAGTAGAAGATGGGCTTGCTGAAGAAGACTGGGAATCTTGGCAAATGTTAACAAAGAAAATAGGAGATAAGGTTCAATTAGTAGGAGATGACCTATTTGTTACCAATATGGAACGATTGCAAAAAGGAATTGACAAAAAAATAGCAAATAGTATTTTAATAAAACCAAACCAAATAGGAACCCTAACCGAAACACTAGATGCCATTGAACTCGCCAAACAAAATGGATATAAGGCAGTAGTATCCCATCGCTCTGGTGAAACCGAAGATACAACCATAGCCGATATTGTTGTAGCAACCAACAGTGGGCAAATTAAAACAGGAGCTCCATGTAGGACCGACCGTGTTGCAAAATATAATCGATTATTAAATATCGAAGAAGAATTAGACGATACGGCAACGTATTAAATGATATAAAGTGAATTTCGAAAAAAAGAAAAGTAGAAATGAGGTTGCTGAAAAAGTAGTCCTAAATTAGCTCTCAAAAATCGTGAACTAGAAAAAAATTTTCTAATTTACGATATGAGTTAAATAATCTGGGGAAAAATAGAAAGAAAATTTTAAGAAAATATAGAAAAACAAAAGCACTAAGTATATAATTTGTTTAGCGAAAACAAAAATAAAAATACGAGGTGCTTTTGTTTATGAAAATGTTATGGTGTTAGAATAGATATATGGACACATTTTATGAGAGAGTGTATAATAAATTATGTACACTAAACTGAAAGGAGTGTGTCAGAAATGGCAAAGAAAAAAGTATATGAAGAAGATTTCAAAAAAATGATAGTAGAATTGTATGAAAATAAAAAGCCAATATGTGAATTAAAGCGTGAATATGGCTTGTGTGAAGCAACATTGTATCGATGGATAAAGGAATATGGGAAAATAAGAACAGAAACAGGAGAAACAACAAATAACCATGAAATGAAGAAATTAAAAAAAGAAAATTTAAAATTAAAAGAAGAACTAGAAATATTAAAAAAAGCGATTGCCATATTCACGCCCAAATAGAAGAAAAAGTAAAATTTATAAAAAATAATAGAAAAGTACATGATATAAGAACAATGTGCAAAGTATTAGGAATAGAACGTTCAGAGTATTATTATCAAATAAATAAAAAGAAAAATAGATATAAAGAAGCAAATGAAAAATTAGATAAGGAAATAAAAGAAGAATACGAAAAATCAAAAGGAAGATATGGCTCACCAAAAATACAGAAAATACTAGAAAAAAGAGGAGTAAGAGCAAGTCAAAAAAGAATAGCAAGAAGAATGAAAGAAATGGGATTAAGGTCAATTACGGTAAAAAAGTTTAAACCAAGTGGGAGCAAAGGAAAAGTAGATGATACAAATAAACCAAATTTGTTAGCACAAAATTTTAAAGCAGAAGGGTTACGAGAAAAAATGGTATCAGATATTACATACATATATACAAAAGAAAAAGGATGGACATACTTAGCAATAGTAATGGACTTGTATAGTTTGAGTGTCATAGGATATAGCTATGGAGAGACAATGGAAGCAGAGCTAGTAATAAAAGCAATTCAAAATGCTAGGGCAAAAGGGAAATTCAAAGAAGGAGCAATATTTCATAGTGATTTAGGCTCTCAATATACATCAAATAAAGTTGAAAAGTATTTGAAAGAACAAGAGTTAGTACACTCGTATAGCAAGAAGGGATACCCCTATGATAATGTAAGTATGGAAAGCTTCAATGCCATATTAAAAAAAGAAGAAGTAAATTTACATGTGTATACAACATTTGAAGAAGCAAAAAGAACAATATTTGAATTTATAGAAAGTTGGTATAATCGCAGAAGAATACATTCATCTATAGGTTATAAAATACCATATGAACTAGAAAATCAAAAAAATATGTTAGTATAACAAGACACTAATAAAAATATAAAAAAATTCTCAAAAAAAGTGTCCAAGAACTTGACATAGATCCAGAGACATTTATATAATAGACGTATTATATGAAGCAATAAATGATAAAATCCATGTAGTAAAAGACAATACAAGAGATAAATTTTCAAGTAAAGAAGACAGGACGATTACATATATAACGTATGAAAAAACAGGAACATGGAATTATCAAAATTCAAAATATTGGGTTGTATACAATAAAGAATTACCAGACGATCCAAAAGCAGAATATTCAATCAATTCGGATGATTTATTTATAATTACGACTATTTCATCAGGAAGCAATACAGTAAAAAATGAAAAGAATAAGCGCAGTACAGAAAATGTAACAATAGAAGTATTACAAAACACAATAACTCCTTCTGAGGTTTCAATATTAATAACAGATAGAAATGACGTTTGTTATGGTTGGGGTGAAGAATTTAGAGTACAAGAGAAAATAAATGGGGAATGGAAAGATTTACAATATATATCGGATGAAGTAATGTGGATTGCAATAGCATATGTGCCAAATGCAAATAAACAATTAAATCAAAAAATAAATATAGGGGAGTGTTATGGAAAATTATCCAGCGGAACATATAGAATAGTAAAACCTGTTTATGACAATGGATATGCAGATATATATTCAAATGAATTTGTGATTAAATAGTTAAACACATTTGAAGAATTGATTAAATAAAGCTATGGAAAAGGGGAGAAAAAATGAAAAATGTATTACTAATTCATGGGTTTAATGGAATACCTAAAATATTCAATTATTTTAAGCAAGAATTAGAAAAGAAAAATTATCATGTAGTTTTGCCAGATTTTCCTGTAAGAGATGAGATTACAGTTGAAAAATATTTTGATGTTTTTGATAAATATCAGTCATATTTTAATAAGGATTTAATTGTAGTAGCACATTCAATTGGAAATCCAATGTTTATAAAATATGTTTCAAAAAATGATTTAAATATTGGACAATACGTTAGTTTAGCAGGGTTTTCAAAAGATTATTACAACGAAGGAAAAGATGTCCTAAATGAAAAAGTGAAACTAGCAATATTAACGAAAAAAGAGAAAGATGATGCTAAAAAATTAATAAGGAAAAGATATTCAATATATAGTAATAATGATCATATTGTACCCTTAAAATTATTAGAAGAATTTTGCCGAGATGTTAATTCTGAACCAATGCTAATAAAAGATATTGGACATATGGGTAACAAAAGTGGGCTAGAGAAACTGCCAGAAGTGATTAAAATAATAGTAAAATGATTAGTATCTTCTTTTTTGAAATATAACAATTAACTTTATAAAAATAGATACAGTTGATAGAAACAAAAAAGCAGATATCTGCTTTTTTTTGTGCGAATAAATAAATTTTTCATTAAAATATTGACAACTGTTATATACTGTTATATAATACATATAACAGTTAAGGAGGATATATGAAAATTATTATTAGTAATAGCAGTTCAACCCCTATTTATCAACAGATTAAAAATGCAATAATAGGTCAAATTATGAACGGAGAACTGAAAGAAAATGAAAAAATTCCTTCTATCCGATCATTAGCACAAGATATAAGAATAAGTGTTATGACAATAAAAAAGGCTTATGATGAATTGGAACAAGAAGGATATATAATTACAAGACAAGGAAAAGGTAGTCATGTTGCACCAAAAAATACAGAAATTGCAAAAGAACAAGCTCAAAAAGATATAGAAAAGTATATAGAAAAAATTATTGATATTTCTAATAGATTCGAGATAAATGAGAATGATGTGATTGAAATGTTTAAAATGTTTTATAGGGAGGAAATGTAATGGAAAATATTATAGAAATTAAAAAATTGAAAAAGAAATACGATCAAAAATTTGAATTAGGCGAAATTGATATAAAAATACCAAAAGGAGTTATTGTAGGTCTTATTGGAGAAAATGGAGCAGGAAAAACAACATTAATAAAATCAATGCTAAATATTATAAAAATTGATAGTGGAGAAATAAAAATATTTGGAAAGGACTATAAAAAAGAAGAAAAAACTATAAAAGAAGATATAGGTGTAGTTTTAGACAATATGTTTTTTCCAGAATTATTAAATGCAAAAGATATAAATAATTCTATGAAAGATATATACAAAAACTGGGATAGCGAATTATATTTTTCTTATTTAAAGGAGTTTGATTTAGCTGATAACAAGCCTTTAAAATCAATGTCAAAAGGAATGAGAAAAAAATTAGAAATTGCTACCGCTTTAGCCCATAAACCAAAATTATTAATATTAGATGAACCAACGAGTGGGTTAGATCCAGTTGTAAGAAATGAAGTTTTAGATATATTTCTAAAATTTATAGAAGATGAAGAACATTCTATATTATTATCAACACATATAACAAGTGATTTAGAGCATATAGCAGATGAAATTATATTTGTAGATAAAGGAAAAAAGGTATTACAAAAATCAAGAGATGAAATAATTGATAACTATGGAATTTTAAAATGTGATATTGATTATTTTTCAAATATTGATAAGAAAGATATTATCGCATACAAAAAAACAAAATATGCTTATGAAATATTAGTTAATGATAAAGAACAAGCAAGTAAAAAATATCATAATTGCGTAATAGATAAAATTACACTAGAAGATTTAATGGTATTAGTAATTAAGGGGGAAAAGATATGTTAGGGTTAATAAAAAAGGATTTCTTACTCATAAAGGCAAACTTAAAATCAATGGCTATGATATTTATAGTTTATTTAATATTAGCATTTCAAGGCACATTTGATGTTATATTTATAATTCCACTAATTGGAATAATGTTATTTATATCAACATTCAGTTATGATGATTTTAACAATTGGAACTCTTATGCAGTAACCCTGCCAAATGGGAGAAAAAATGTAGTTAGAGCCAAATATATAGCTTCAATAATTTTAACGATTATTTTAGCAATAGTATCTTTGACTATAGGAATAGGAATCAGTTACACAAAAACAAATAGCATAAATTTAGATGAAATTATTTCATCACTAATGGGAACGATGTTATCAAGTATTATTATAATTTCTTTACTTTATCCAATAGTTTTCAAATTTGGAGCTACAAATGGAAGAATAATATTATTTGCAGTAGTATTTGGAATAGCAGGAATAGGAGCTTTAATTGCCCAATTCGTAGATACGACACCTATTATAAATATGATAAATAGATTAGATAGTTATTCACTTATAGCAATTCCAATAATTTCTGCAATATTATTAGGTATTTCATATCTAATATCAAACAAAATATATCAAAATAAAGAATTTTAAGAATATAACCTACGAAAGTAGTTTATATATAGAAACATCAGTAACAACATTTTGGCTCTTGCAGAATAACAAGGCTATACAGTTGGAAATAGGAAGAAGATAACGGAAAATTCAGAGAATAGCACTTGGGTTCAAGTGCTATTCTCATATCTTACAAAAATGTAAGATTCATGTAAGGTAAATTAATACCAAAATATGAAATATACATATATAATATAAAAAAAATAAATGGAGTAATTGAAAATGGAGAAAAAGAATCTAATAAAAGAATTAATTATCGTATTTTGGCTATTTATAATAGGAAGTATATTAGGATATATATTTGAAATGATAGTAGTTCTATTTCAAAAAGGATATTTTGAATCAAGACAAGGTTTAATATATGGACCTTTTACACCTGTTTATGGTATAGGAGCGATTATATATTATCTAATATTAAATAATATTAAGAAAGATAATAAAATAAAAATATTTTTTATTACAGCAATACTAGGAGGAATAACAGAATATATCTGTTCTTTAGTACAAGAAAAGGTATTTGGAACAATATCATGGGATTACTCATATCTTATATTTAATATAAATGGCAGGACAAGTTTATTACATTGTAGTTATTGGGGAATTGCAGGGATTTTATATGTTACATATATAGATCCATTTTTAGAAAAGTTAAAGTGCAAAATAGATGAAAAAAGTTTAAAAATAGTTTCAATAATATTTGCAGTATTTATGCTTTTCGACATATCAATTTCTTGTATAGCAGCGAATAGACAAACGGAAAGAAGAAATAATATTTCTCCAAAAAGTAAATTAGACTTATTTTTAGATAAACATTACCCAGATGAATATATGGACAAAATATTTGCAAATAAACGAGAGGTTTGCAAATAATTTATGAGTGTTTTAAAAGTAGAGCAAAAGTGGTATAATTACAAAGGGAGAATATAAATATGTTTAAAATTATTATTATAGAAGATGATAAAGAAATACGAGAAGAATTAAAAATACTACTACAAAATAGTGGTTATGAAGTAAAAGTGATTTCGGAATTTGAAAATGTAGAAAATAAAATAATAGAAGAACAAGCTCATTTAGTATTATTAGACATTAACTTACCAGGCAAGAGTGGTTTTGAAATATGTAGTAAAGTAAGATCAAAGTCTAAAATTCCTATTATATTTGTAACAAGTAGAAACAACTCAATGGATGAACTAAATGGCATTATGCTAGGTGGAGATGATTATATAGAAAAACCATATAATGTACCAATTTTACTTGCAAGAATACAAAATTTATTAAATAGAACATATCCTAAAAAGGAGAAAGAAAGCAAAATACAATATAAAGGAATTAGTTTAGATATTTTAAAATCAACAATAACTTATAATAAAAAAATAACAGAATTAACAAAAACAGAACTAAAAACACTACATTACTTATTTGAAAACAAAGATAAAATAATATCAAGAGCAGACATCATAGACTTTCTATGGGATAATGGAGTATATGCAGATGATAATAGTTTAAGTGTAATTGTTACGAGATTAAGAGAAAAGTTAAAAGAAATAGGAATAGAAAATTTAATTGAAACAAAGAGAGGGCAAGGATATAAAATATGAAATTTACCAAATATATAAAAGATAAAATAAATTATATATTAGGATTTATTGTATATTCTATAATTATAATAGCTTATGCAAATGCACTAGAAGTAGATAGAAACTTTATAATTGTAATAACTGTTATATCTTTTGTATTTTGTGCAGTAGGACTATTATTTAGTTATTGGAGAAAGAATAGATATATAAAAAATATAGAAAATATAATGGATGGTTTAGAAGAAAAATATCTTATATCAGAAATAATAGAAAAGCCAAGAGGGCAAGAAAATTTAGCATATTACAATATACTAAAAAGAGCCAATAAATCTATGCTCGAAAATGTAACAAATGTAAGAGTAGCTCGGAAAAGATTATAAGGAATATATAGAAAGTTGGGTACATGAAATTAAAATACCAATTACATCAAGTAAATTATTATGTGAAAATAATAAGTCAGAAATAACCAATAAAATAGATGAAGAAATAGAAGAAATCAACAACTATGTAGAGCAAGTATTATTTTATGCAAGATTAGATCAAGTATCTAACGACTTTATGATACGAAAAGTAAATTTAGAAGAAACTATTAGAAACGTACTAGCAAGAAACAAGAAAATGATGATTCATAATGGTATGAAAGTTGAAACCAAAAATATAGAACTATCAGCCTATACAGATGAAAAATGGCTAGAGTTTATATTGAATCAAATTATAGTAAATGCTATTCAATATAGAAAAGAAAAAAGTCCTGAAATAGTTATTGAACTAGAGGAAATGAAAGAAAATGTAAAATTATCAATTAAGGATAATGGTATAGGAATTAATAAAAGTGAAATAGATAGAATATTTGACAAAGGATTTACTGGAACAAATGGAAGAAATCAAAAGAAATCTACAGGAATAGGATTATATTTATGTAAAAGATTATGTGAAGAATTGGGAATGATAATAGAAGCACAATCAAAAGAAAATGAGTATACCAATATAATAATTACAATTCCTAGAAGTAAAAAACTAAATGAAGAATAAAAAATTCCCTTAATTTTAAGGGAATTTTTTATCTTACAAAACTGTAAGATAAATGCAAACTACTTCTATATGAAACTAAATTGAGTTTTAGTATAATTAAGTTAGCTATAAGGAATGATAGTGACTGTACAGATAACTTATACAACCGACTGAAAGGAGATTGTAAATATTAAAGGAGTGATTATTTTGAAAAAAGTATTAAAAGTAGAACAAATACAAAAATACTATGGAAATAAAGATAATATAACAAAGGCCATAGATGGAATTAGTTTTGATGTAGAAGAAGGAGAATTTATAGGAATCATGGGAGCAAGTGGAAGTGGAAAAACAACACTTTTAAATTGCATATCTACAATAGACACAGTAAGTTCAGGTCATATTTATTTAGAAAATCAAGACATAACAGAGATAAAAGAAGAAAATATTGCAAAATTTAGAAGGGAAAACTTAGGATTTATATTTCAAGATTTTAACTTGTTAGACACTTTGACAATAGAAGAAAATATAGCCTTAATCTTAACAATTAACAAAGTACCAGAAAAAGAAATAGACAAAAAAACATTAGAAATAGCAAGAAAATTAGGAATAGAAGAAATTTTAAACAAGTATCCATATCAAGTATCAGGAGGACAAAAACAAAGATGTGCTTCAGCGAGAGCCATTGTAAATAATCCTAAAATAATACTTGCAGATGAACCAACAGGAAGTTTAGATAGTAAGGCAGCAAGACAATTACTAGAAATAATGGAAGATATGAATAATAAAATGAAAGCAACTATTTTAATGGTAACACATGATCCATTATCTGCAAGCTATGCAAAAAAGATTCTATTTTTAAAAGATGGTAAAATTTTTAATAAAATAGAAAAAGGAGAAAAGCAAAGAAAAGATTTTTACAATGAAATATTAGATGTGTTAGCACTTCTTGGAGGTGACGCAAGAGATGTTAGGTAAATTATCTTTTAGAAATGCAAAAAGACAGGCAAAAGATTATTGTATCTATTTTATAACAGTCATTATATCTGTTGCTTTAATGTTTAGCTTTAATTCAATTGCTACATCAAATGATATAAGTGAATTATCATCCTATATGGCTTCTTTTTCAAAAGCAATATCAGGAATTAGTATACTGATTGTTTTAGTTATGGCATGGCTAATAAATTATTGTATGAGATTTATGTTAGAAAAAAGAAGCAAAGAGTTTGGAACATATCAAATATTAGGAATAGAAAAGAAGTCAATCAGTAATATTTTTATACTAGAAAATATTATGATAGGAGGAATAGCATTTATAATAGGAATAGCCTTAGGAACATTTATATATCAAATACTTACTTCTATTATTATGAATTTATTTAACCAGCCATATCAAATAGAAATATCTTTTAACATAAAAGCAGTAGGAATGACAGCCATTTATTTTTTTGGAATATTTGCTTTAGTATTATTAAATTGTAGAAGAAAAATAAAGAAAACAAAAGTATATGACTTACTATATGCAAGTAAAAAAAATGAAAACAATATGATAAAAAATGCAAAAGGAAATGTTATACTTTTTACTTTATCAATTGCACTATTAGTAGGAGCAATATTAATAAATAATAATGAATTTGCAAATGCAAGTAATATGGTAGGTAGAAATATATTTATAGCAATTATCATGTTAATAGTAGGAATCTATTTATTTTATATTAGTATATCAAGTTTTATTGTAAAAAGATACCTAAACAATAAATCAAGAAAATATAAAAAAGATAATATGTTTTTATATAGAAATTTAACATCAAAAATTAACACAATGAGTTTAAGTTTGGGAACAATTGCATTAATGTTTACGATTATATTAATTGGTGGAAATGTAGCACTACTTATGAACAATATGATAAATAACGAAATTGAAATGGGTTATCCTTATGAAATAATGATTAGTACAGCAGATGGAGACTTTTCAAAATATAAAGAGTATATTGAAAAAAATACAAAAGTAAAAGATATGTATGAGTATAGGTTATATAATATAAAAGAGATAGGATTATCAACAGCATTTGAAAAAACACCATTTAGAGGAACAATTGATAAAGAAATTAATAGTGTATTAAGTTTAACAAATTATAATAAACTAAGAGAAATATTAGGATACGAAAAAGTAGATTTAAAAGATGACGAAATTATAATTAATTGTTTAAAAACAGCCAAGGGGGGACTTGAAAAATATACTAAAGAAAACGATAAAACTAAAATAGTAGGAAAAGATGTAAAAATAAAAGAAATTAGAAGCGAAAATATTGCACAAGTTGGATTTAATGGTTGGTATTATGCAATTATAGTACCAGACAGTTTAATACCATTAATAGAAAAAGAGGACAAAAGATTAAGAGATAAAAATGATAATAACAGTACAATTGTAACAGAGCAAGAAGATGGAGCAGATAAAATCTATTATTTGGACTTTGCTTATAATTTTGTTGCTACAACAGAAAATATGACAGATGAGAAGTTTTACAAAGAATTAAGTAATTATATTATAAAGCAAGAGAGAGAAATAGCAGGAGAAGTTAATGGAGAAGAACAAAACTATAATATAGAAATATCACTTGCAAATGTACAAACAAAAGGTGAAAGAATGAGCCAAACAAAATCATTTTATACAATTATGTCATTTTTAGCATTTTATGTAGCACTTATTTTTGTAATGGCAACAGCTACTCTTTTAGCAATACAACAATTAAGTGATTCGGAAAAATACAAATATAGATATGAATTATTGAAAAAATTGGGAGTGGATGAATTACAGATAAATAGAACAATATTCAGACAACTACTTTTCTATTTTGCGATTCCAATGGTATTGCCAGTAATAATTAGTATTCCTATTACTTTAGGTATTAGCCATATATTCACAGTAGCAGTAACAATGGAAGAAATTTTAAAGAATATTGGAATTGTACTTGGAATGCTTATATTAGTATATGGAATTTACTTTATTGCAACAGATGTGCAATTTGATAGAAATATAAATGGAAATGAGTGAGAAAAATGAAGAAAATATATATTATACTAACACATACAGGAACAGCATTATCAAAAATAATAAAAGGATTTACAAAAGATGAATTTTCTCATGTTTCTATTGCTTTAGATATAGAATTAAAAGAAATGTATAGTTTTGGAAGATTAAATCCATATAATCCTTTTTGGGGTGGATTTGTACATGAATACATAGATAAAGGAACATTCAAAAGATTTTATAAAACAAGAGCAAAAGTATATTCTTTAGAAGTAACAGAAGAACAATATAGATCTATAAAAAGTAATATAGACCAAATTAAAAATAATAAAGAAGATTATAAATTTAATATTATTGGGCTATTTGCAGTAGGATTTCATAAAAAGATAAAGAAACAAAAATCTTTTTATTGTGCTGAATTTATAAAATATGTAATGGAGAAAGCTGATATAAAAATAGATTTACCAGATATAGTAAAACCAGAAGATTTTAAAAATATAAAAGAATTACAAGAAATATATGGAGGATTACTTAGAAAATATCAATATCCTAAAATAAATGTAAGGCAAATCAATATGAAGTATAGCAAAAGTGAGTTATAATGTTATAGAAAATTAGAAAGGTGGCAGAACGAAAATGCAAAGGAAATTTTTTATAATATTGATTATAATATTATTAATGCTAATGATATTAGGAATTTTCTATTATTTTATGAATCGTAGAACTTATAATCTTAAATTGCCACAACTAGAAAAATTGGAAAGCATTTCATTAGAACAGGATACAAATAAAAAAGTAATTAATGATAATGAGAAAATGAAAGATATAATAAATATTATATTGAGCAACCTTACAATGGTATTTACAGAATTTCAATGGATGAATACAGTTCAATAGAAAATATACAAAATAGATTAACCTAAAATTTAAGATTATCAAAGTAAGATTGATAATCTTTTTTTCTTACAAAAATGTAAGATTCATGTAAGGAAAATCGATAGGAATAATGGCTAAAATGGGTTTATAATAATGTTAGATTGAAAGGAGTTTTTATTATGGGAAAAGTATTAGAGGTAAAAAACATAGAGAAATACTATGGAAACAAATCAAATCTAACAAAAGCAATAGACAACATTAGTTTTACAGTAGAAAAAGGAGAATTTGTTGGGATTATGGGTGCGAGTGGCTCTGGAAAAAGTACGCTTTTAAATGTAATTTCAACAATAGACAAGGTCACCGCAGGACATATTATTGTTAATGGCGAAGATATTACAAAACTAAAAGGAAACAAACTAAATAAGTTTAGGAGAGAAGAATTAGGCTTTATTTTTCAAGACTTTAATTTATTAGATACTCTTACAGCTTATGAAAATATAGCTTTAGCACTAACAATTCGGGAAAGTAAATGCAAGAGAAATTGATAAAAGAGTAAATGCAATTGCAGAAAAATTAGGAATTAAAGAAATTCTTAAAAAGTATCCTTATCAAGTATCTGGAGGTCAAAAACAAAGAATTGCATCAGCAAGAGCAATTATAACAAATCCTAAATTAGTATTAGCAGATGAGCCAACAGGAGCATTAGATTCAAAATCAGCAAGACAATTACTAGAAAATTTTGAATTTTTAAATCAAAAAATGAATGCAACTATTTTAATGGTTACACATGATGCCTTTACAGCTTCTTATGCAAATAGAATTTTATTTATAAAAGATGGAAAAATCTTTAATGAAATAATTAAAGGTAATGACACAAGAAAACAATTCTTTGAAAAGATAATTGAGGTGCAAACACTTCTTGGAGGTGATTTGAACGATGTTATTTAAGTTATCTTGGAATAATATGAAAAAAAGTATAAAAGACTATGCTATATATTTTTTAACATTAGTATTAGGTGTAGCAATTTTTTATATGTTCAATTCAATAGACAGTCAACAAGCTATGCTACAGGTATCACAATCACAAAGAGAAATAATAAAAATGATGATTTCGATGCTTGGTTTTGTATCAGTATTTGTAGCAGTTATATTAGGGTTGCTAATTGTATATGCTAATAATTTCTTAATTAATCGAAGAAAAAAGGAATTTGGAGTGTATATGACACTTGGAATGGGTAGAAGGCAAATATCAAAAATTATACTAATGGAAACAATATTTGTTGGAATCATTTCACTTGTCATAGGAATAGTTGTAGGTGTATTTGCATCACAATTTATGTCAGTATTAGTTGCAAAAATGTTTGAAGCGGATATGAGTGAATTTCAGTTTGTATTTTCTAGGGATGCTTGTATAAAAACTTGTATTTATTTTGCAGTAATGTATGTTGCAGTGATGATTTTTAATACATTTACTGTTTCAAAATATAAACTAATCAATTTATTAAATGCTCAAAAGAAAAATGAAAAAGTAAAAATAAAAAATTCATTTCTTTGCATATTAGTATTTATTGTTGCAGGGGCAATGTTAGGTTATGCTTATTGGAAAGTAACAGCGGATAGCGGTAGTTTAAGTACATTTGATAAACTATTACCACCAATACTTATGGGAATAGTTAGTACAATATTAATTTTCTGGTCTTTATCAGGTTTTATAATACAAATAGTTCAAAAAATGAAAAATACATATTTAAAAGGTACAAATATGTTTATATTAAGACAAATTAATAATAAAATTAACACAATGGTAGCAAGCATGAGTGTTATATGTTTAATGCTATTTATGACAATATCAATACTTTCTTCAAGTTTAGCATTAAGAAATACAATGGGAAGAGAATTAGTAGAAATGACACCAGTAGATGTAAATTTATATAAAATAGCAAATTTACCAGAAAGATCTGTTAATAAATATGGTAAAGAAACGATATATACAGAAGAGCAAAGGAAAGATTCAAAAATTCCATTAGCAGATACATTAAAAAGCAATGGACTAGATATGAATGTATTAAAAGATATGGTAGAAATACCAATCTATACAAGCAATGATTTAACATGGAGTGATTTTTTAGAAGATAAGTTAGAACAGTTAAAAGCGAAATTTCCTATGCTTGCATACGATACAGAAGAAGAAATTGTAAAAATATCTGATTATAATAAAATAGCAAAATTATATGGAATAGATGAGTATGAGCTAAATGATAATGAATATATTATGATTTGTGATTTTGCGAGTATGAAAGAAGTAAGAAATGAAGTATTAGTAGATGGAAACAATTCTTTAACAATCGCAGGAAAGCAATACAAATCAAAATATAATGAGTGCAAAAATGGATTTATAGTAATGTCAACAAGTCATACAAATACAGGAATAATAGTTGTCCCAGATAATTGCCCTTTAACAGATGATATGAAAGAAATACACTTTTTAGCAGCAAATTATAATGACGACACAGAAGAAGGAAAGAAAAAAATTGAAGAATTATTTTCAAAAAGTGATTCAGCATTTATACAAAGTTTAGACAAAAAAGGATTAGAGATAGAAGGACTTACTAAAACAAGAATTATGGAAGGAAGTATAGGAATAGCAACAATAGTAACATTTATTGCAATTTACTTAGGTGTAATATTTCTAATTGCAAGTTCAGCTATCCTAGCATTAAAACAACTAACAGACAGTTCAGATAATAAACAAAGATATACTATTCTAAGAAAAATAGGTTGCGATGAAAAAATGATAAACAAATCTTTATTTAGACAAATAGGAATATTCTTTGGAGTTCCATTACTTCTAGCAGTTATACATTCTATATTTGGAATACAATTTGCAGTAAAAATGATGTCAGGTTTAGCAAGTGAAAAGGACTTATTGCCATCAGCTATTGCCACAGTAGTTATTATCGGAGTAATATATGGAGCTTATTTCTTGGCTACCTACTTTGAAAGTAAAAATATTATTAAGGAGGAATAGATATGTTTGGAATCTTTAAAATGATATTTTTAGGAATCATAGCATTAGTAATAATATTATGGATTACAATTTTTAATATAGGAATAGGAGAAAATCCAAAAGACAAAATGATAAACACTTATGATTCATTTATTCAAAGTTTTGATACAGCAGGTCTAACAAGTAATTGGAAATTAAAGGGCAAAAGAAAATATGGAGTAGATAAATATGTTGGAACATATATAGCAAATTATGATAATTATTCAGGTGAAGAAACAATATTTGGTGGAACTGCATTAAACAGGAAGAATGGAGATCATATAAAGATAAAAATAAAAATAGAAAAAGAAGGCGGTAATATAGGTGTAATTGCCAAATTAGGAAATAATGAAACTACATTAATTAGTGATACAGGAGAATATGAAGATAATATATATGCCAGCGGAGTTAGTTATTATTTGACACTTAAATTAGATAATTTTAAAGGAAATATTGATATTATATCAGAATAGGAGGGATTTAAGATGGATAGCATAAAAGAAAAAATACCAATGATAATAGCGGTTATTGTAGCAATAGCACTATGTGGAGTAGCATATTATTTCTTGGTATATCAACAATCAAATTATTATACTCAAATAGATAATAGCAAAATAGCAAGTATTCCAGAAACAGGTGGAATGAAATATGAATATACTTTAGACTGTTATAGCGAAAATGGAAAGAAAAAAGAAATAAAATTCAGAACAAGTAGAGAATTAAAAGAAGATTCCTATTTAAAATTAGAAGTAATGGTTACAAGAGGAGTCAAATCTTGGGAAGAAGTACAAGTAAATGAATTACCAGATAAAGTGAAAACAGCACTAAATATAGAGTAAGGAGGAGTTAAAATGCCTAAAAACATAAATTGGGATGGAATAATCCAATCAATAAACGATTTTTGGCTACCGATATTAGGATTTGGTGGAATAATAGTCATAGTAGTAATTAGTGCAGTAATTTATAAAAAATGGAAAGAAAAAAATGAATAAAAAGTAGTAAAAGAGGTGGTAAAGATGAAGAAATTTTTAAAAATAGTATTTTTTATAACATTGATAATAACAAGTATAGCATTGATATTTGTAGAAAATGGATATAAAATGTATAAAGATGCAATACAAGAAATAAGTATAGAAGATAAAATAAAAGAAATAAAAAGCAAAGAAAACTATACAGAAATTTCAGACTTACCACAAAATTATATCAATGCAGTATTATCAGTAGAAGATCATAGATTTTATAAACATTGTGGAATAGATTTAATTGCAATAGGTAGAGCAACAATAAATGATATAAAAGCTATGGATTTTGTAGAAGGTGGAAGTACCATAACACAACAACTAGCAAAAAATATATATTTTACACAAGACAAGAAATTTGAAAGAAAAATAGCAGAAGTATTTATGGCATTTAAAATAGAAAATAAATGTGAAAAAGATGAAATATTAGAATTGTATTTGAATACAAGTTATTTTGGAGATGGATATTATACTGTAAGAGAAGCGAGTTTAGGATATTTTGGAAAAGAACCAAATCAGATGACAGATTATGAAGCAATTATGCTTGCAGGAATACCTAATGCACCATCAGTGTATGCACCAACAAAAAATCCAGAATTAGCAAAACAAAGACAAAAACAAGTAATAAATAAAATGATAGAGTATAAATATCTTACACAAAGTGAAGCAGATAAAATATTAAAACAGGAATAGTAATTAGTTGTAAAAATATACTAATTAAATAACACAAAGATTAATAATCAATGTGGTAAAAATGCACAACGAATAATTAATGTTAATAGAACGAAAGGAGTAGCGAATATGAGCATTTTAGGTAATATCTTATGGTTTATCTTTGGAGGTTTTTTAAGTGGGATTTCTTGGTGTATATCAGGTCTTATTTGGTGTATTACAATAATAGGAATTCCCTATGGAAAACAATGTTTTAAATTTGCAGCTTTATCATTTGCACCATTCGGCAAAGATGTCGAATATGGAGGAGGAATACCATCAGTAATGGCAAATGTAATATGGATTATCTTCTTTGGGATTCCAATGGCACTTGAAAACTTATTATTTGGTTGTATATGGTGCATAACAATAGTAGGTATTCCATTTGGACTTCAATTCTTTAAAATTGCTAAATTATCTTTAGCACCTTTTGGAGCAAGAGTAGAATAGTAGTAAACTGGTTAATTTAACATTGATTATAAGTTGTGTATTTTGAGGGAGCAGTTTTGCTCTCTTTTAATTTAGAAACGGATGAAAAAAATATAGAAACTATTGACAAAGTTAAAAAAATTTTGTATATATATTAAATATAAATCATCGGAGGATAGGGGCATCGCAATACCCGAGATTGAAATAATTTCAATCTCCTATCGAAGAAGATGTTGAGTGCGCTCAGTTATTAAAAAAATAACGGGGCTATTTTTTGCCTCAAAAGGAGGAATTTGAATGAATAAAATCAATATACTGATGGATTTAATCTTGAAATTAATGAATCAAAATAAAGTATAATTATCTCGACAACTTACAGGTAAAAAGATATGCTTAGTATATTTTCGATAATTTGACAAAAAATTGACAATTATAAATTAAAATATAATAGGGGTCATGGATATGAAATATAAAATTTTAATTGTAGATGATGAAGAAATGATAACAGATCTAATATCCTCACATCTGCAAAACTGTGGCTATAACACTCTTATAGCAAATAATGTAAATGAGGCTATGGAAGAATTAAGACATCAGCCAAACCTCATCATACTTGATATTAATATGCCTGGAACAAATGGATTAGAGCTATGCCGTAATATACGAAAACATATATCTTGTCCTATTATTTTTTTGACAGCTCGCATTACAGAGCAAGATAAGATAAATGGATTTCAGTATGGCGGAGATGACTATATTACTAAACCTTTTAGCCTTAAAGAATTAACGGCTCGTATTGAAGCACATTTACGCCGAGATGAGAGAAATAAAAATACTTTTTCCATTTTTACAACTCATGATGGACTAATCGTTAATTTATCGAAACAAACAATATCTTATGGCGATAAAGAAATACCCTTTTCAAAAAAAGAGTTTGATTTAATAGAATATTTAATTACAAATAAAGGACAAGTTTTTGATAAAGAAAAAATTTATGAAACAGTATGGGGATATGATGCAGAAGGAGATAGTAATGTTGTAAAAGAACACATAAGAAAAATTCGTAATAAATTTCAAGAAATAACAGGAAACGATTATATTCAAACTGTTTGGGGAGTGGGCTATAGATGGAAAAATTAAAAAGGAAATGCAGTTCATTACAAAATTATTTTGTATTAATAGTTTTAATTACATTTTTCATTGTTATATGTTTATCATTATTAAGTATATGGGGATGTCAAAAATTTCGAGAGTATTTATTGCCAAACTCTAATACAATTTGGGTAACATTAAATATAACATATAGCGATGGAAGAACGGAAAAACTTGAATTTAGTACAGAATTAGGACAAGAAATGTATGATATTCCCATAGTGACAGTAGAAGAAGGTGGTTCGATAAATAACTCTGAACTATCTGATATAAAAACAAGTATTGAAAAAATTGAAAATAATTTTGATATGCTAACTCCAAAAAGAAAAATTGCATATCAAATATGTGGAATATCAATGATAGCAATGCCAATGATATTTTCTATAGTTGGAATTTTAATTTGTGGATTTATTTTTTATCGTAAGAAATTAAATAAACCATTAAAACTCCTTGAAAATTCAATGGAACAAATATCAAATAAGAATCTTGATTTTGAATTGTATTATAATTCTAATGATGAAATGGGAAGACTATGTTGTACTTTTGAAGAAATGCGACAAACATTAGAAAAGACCTACAAAGAATTATGGAAAATGATTGAAGAAAGAAGATTAGTGCAAGCATCAGTAGCTCATGATTTAAGAAATCCAATATCAATTATAGAAGGATATACAGAATATTTACAAACAAATTTACAAAATGATAATTTAAGTAAAGAAAAAATTTTAGAAATTACTTCAAATATAAATAAAACAGCTAAAAGATTAGAAAGATACACAGAGTCTATTCGTACGATTAATGCTTTAGAGGATATAGAAATAAATCGTAAAGAAATCTCTACTCGAAAATTCATTGAAGATGTAAAATCAGATCTAAAACAAATGACAAAGTCTAAAGGAATAGGATTGGATTTAGAGGCAGAGAAGTTATTTAAAGAAAAGATAAAGATAGATTCTTATATTATTTATAGAATTTTAGAGAACATAGTTAATAATGCCCTTAGATATTCCAAAGAAAAAATTAATTTATCATTTAATATACAAGAAAATTATTTAATGATCTCTATTGTAGATGATGGTATAGGTTTTTCGGAAGATGTTTTAAAAGAAAGAAACAATTTAATTATACCTACTTCAAGTGATGACAAGCATTGTGGATTAGGATTAGTAATTAGTCGTATTCTTTGCAAAAAGCATGGAGGAAAACTAGAATTATCTAATGATATATCTGGTGGAGCAAAAGTAAAAATTTTTATAGAAATTTGACCGATTTTTGACTTTTATTATATATGATTTCCTTATAAGCCATTTATGGCAATATAAGGAGGTCATTTTTCATATAGTAGGAATTTTCATTGCAAAAGCAATGAAAAGCTCCATACTAGATAATTATGGCGAGTGTTATAATTTCTTAGTGACTTTGTCACTTAGAAATTGTTAAGGAGGTTTTTTTATGAAAAAATTAATTATTTTATTGATAGTCATTGGAATAGGTTTGGTATTAATATTTGGTGGGAAATTATTAAAAAATACAGATTTAACAAATGATGACATTGTATCAAAAAGTTTTGATTGGGTAACAGGAAAAGGAACAGATGAAATAGAAATGAAAGGTAAATTATCTTTACTTTCTAAAACTTCAAATACAGATGATGGATATTATTATTTTCAAAGCGATGCAGAAAATTTATTAAATGGTAAAAGAATATCTCATTTGATGTATATTGACTTTGCTACTCATCAAGAAATTTATTTATGTAGTAATTCTGGTTGTAATCATAACACAGAAAGTTGTTCATCTTTATTTTTAGAAAATGAAGTTCCATCTGATTCATCTATACTTTTTATATGGAATAATAAGATATTTATTTTAAGTAAACAGCAGGATCAAGATGGAGTAGCAGCTTTAGGAGTAAGTACAAGTTCTGGAGTAGAAGGAAGCTCTAGCATATTATATTGTTTAAACTTGGATGGAACAAGTAGAGAAAAGATTTATACATTTGACAGTAACCTTACTGTAGAAGATTTTGTAGTTGGAGATGAGAATGGGCTTTATTTTGTTACTAAAAAAGTGTCAGCAAATAGTATTAATGGTAATTCTTATCAAACATCATCAGAGAAAAATTTAGTTTATTTAGATGTAAAAACAAAAAAGGAAAAGAAGGTTTTTTCTATGGATTTTAATGATGATGTTGAATGGGATGTTATTGGGTGTAGTGATAAAAATCTAATTTTACATGGAATAGATTTTGGAAAAAAGGTTTCACAAGAAGAAAAGCATAGTGAAGATAATGAAGTATACAAAAATTCTTATGATGTATTTAAAACTCTTAATGTAGAAAATAGAGAACTTAAAGAAATCTATCGTATATTTGCAGCACATTCTCGTAGTTATGTAACAGATGAAAAATATTTATATTTTTCTAAAGAAGGAGATGGAGAAGTTATAAAAATTGACTTAAAAACAGGAGAAAAAAATTCTTTTGTAAAATTATCTCAAAATGGTATTTATGGAATTATTGGAGATAAAATAATGTGCTATGAGTATAGTTTTAATGACAAAACTCTTTACTTTGTTGATAAAAATACAGGAAAAATTTCTCATTCAAAACTTGTAAACAAAACAGTAGGAAGAACTTTAGATATTATTGCAGAAAGTAAAACACAAGTTTTAGTTATTTATGATTCAGATGTAAATTATCATCAAGATGGTTCTTATGAAACTAAAAAAGAATATTGTGGCTTAATTAGCAAAGAAGATTTATATAAAGGAAACCATAATTTTACTGAAATAAAAATGATTAATAATGTTATTAATTAATAAGGGGGAAAGATAATGCTTGAACTTTGTAATATTTCTAAAAAATATAAAGAGAAAATTGCTTTAAATGATGTTTCTTTAAAACTAGACAATGGAATTTATGGGCTTCTTGGTCCAAATGGTGCAGGAAAATCAACATTAATGAATATAATAACGGGAAATCTTGAACCTACAGAGGGAACTATAAAATGGGAAGGAAAAGAAGTCAAAGAACTAGGAAGTAATTATAGGAGTTTGCTAGGGTATGCTCCACAAGGGCAGGGAATGTATGAAACTTTTTCAGGAAGAAGATTTCTTTCATATATGGCGACTTTAAAAGGAATTCCGAAAAGTAGTATGGAAGATGAAATAAATAGAGTTCTACTATATGTGAACATGGTAGAAAAATCAAATCAAAAAATTGGTACATATTCAGGTGGAATGAAACAAAGAATTTTAATAGCACAAGCAATTATTGGAAATCCTAAATTGCTTATATTAGATGAGCCTACAGCAGGACTTGATCCAAAAGAAAGAGTAAGAATAAGAGAAAGAATAGCAGAACTTTCAAAAGATAAAATTATTCTAGTATCAACTCATGTTGTTTCAGATATTGAATCTATTGCTAAAAAAATAATATTGATTAAAACTGGAAAAATAATTGATTATGCAAATGTAAATGGACTTTGTGATAAATATAATGCTACTAATTTAGAAGATGTATATATGAAAATATTTGGGGAGGAATAATTTATGTTTAGGCTTATCTACTTTGAACTAAAAAAAATATGGTGCAAGCGAAGTTTTATTTTTAGTATTTGTTTATTGCTTATGATAAATATATTTTTCCTTTGGTATACAAATATTGAAAATGAGGATAGAATAGCTCTTTCATCCTATAAACAATTTGGAGAAGAGATAGCAAATATGGATGAATCTCAAAAAGGTGAATACATCGAAAAATTAAAAAGGGATATTGATGGTGTTTCTTTTGTTATGAATATTATTTCAATGCAAAATACTGAAATGGGAGCAGAATTTGCAAAGCAAGAAATGCAAGAACAACCAAAACTGTTTGAAACTTATTATGATTTATATAAGTCAGGAAACTATCTACATTTTACAAATTCGTTTGAAAAAGAACAAAAATTTATAAATGAAGTATATGATGAATATACAAAAGTTTCAAACTACGATTTATATTTAAAAGAAATAAGAGAAAAAGAAAATGCACTTGATGGAATTTCTGTATTTAAAAATCAAAACGGAGACGAAAACGATTTTTCTTCTCGTAATATAAAAAAGAGTACATCAGACTATGAAAAACTTGATAATAATGGGATATGCTATATTTCTTCTAAAATGATTACATCTACAATGGAAAACATATGGACTGATATTTTTGTAATATTACTAGCATTTTTATTTATAGGAAGTTTAATAACCGAAGAAAAGGAAAAGGGACTTTTTTATATAACTCGCACCACTAAATATGGAATAAGCCATAGTATCATTGCTAAACTGATTGCACTTTTTATTAGTTGTAGCTTGTTTGAAGTTATATTCTTCTTATCAAATTATATGTTCTTTGGAATATCTACAGGTTTTAGTGATATTAGTATGAAACTTCAATCAATTAGCCCTTATATTGGAAGTAATTTATCTATTAGCATTTTAGGATATATACTTATTTCTATTATAACGAAAAGCTTTATCCTTTTTGGATTTTGTACTGTTATAACAGCATTTTGTATACTTTCCGATAGTATGTTATTGCCATATCTATATGGAATAATATCATTAGTGGTAAGTTGGATTTTATATACAATAATTCCAAATGTTTCTAAATTTGAAATATTAAAACACTTGAACTTATTTGGATTATTTAGAACAGAGAGTCTGTATGGTACATATTTGAACTTAAACTTTTTTGGCTATCCAATGTCTCGTATTATTTTGTCATGGATTATGATAGTCACATTAATGCTTGTAGGAATGGTTTTATGTTATAGATTTTTCTTAAAAGGAAAGAACTTACAATTAAAGCAAAAAAAATCACGAATGATAGAGTTGAAATTTAAACCACATTCAAATCTATTAAGACACGAAATGTATAAAACCCTTATTACCAATCATGGACTTATCATTATTTTGCTATTTAGTATATTAATTGGCTTTAATGAATTAAATCATTCTTATCATCCATCTGTTCAAGAACAGTATTATCAAAACATTATGCTAAAATTAGAAGGAGAACAAACAGATGAAAAGATTGAAATAATTGAAAAAGAAAAAGCTAGATATGAAGAAGCTTTTGGAGAAATAGAAAAGATAGATGAACTAGTAAGTAAGGGAGAAATTAATAGTGAAACAGGAGAAAAGATGAAGTTAAAATGGTATAGTGTTACATCATTTTACCCTGCATTTCAAAAAGTAGAAGCACAATATAAGCATGTATGTGAAAATGGAGGGAAATATATCTATGACACAGGCTATGTATATTTATTTGGAATTATGGAAGATGGAATAATAAATGACTTCTTATTACTTACACTTGGAATAATACTAATATTTAGTAACTTTTTTTCTATGGAATATCAAAATGAAACTTGGAAATTATTAAAAGCTACCAAAAAAGGAAAAAGAGAAGTTATAAAATCAAAAGTGATAGTATGTATAGTTTTAGTTACATTATTTTCTGTTTTACCATTTATATGTAGAGCTATAAGTATTTCTAAAGTATTCCCACTCCACTGCTTATCATTTTCAGTGCAAAATATTCCTATATACCAAAATTTGCCTTTTAATTTGAATATATTATTGTTTATATTACTAAAAATATTATTGCAAATACTAATTTCAGCAATTATGGCTATAGTTGTATTAATTTTTTCAGGCTGGAGAAAAAATAATATTCAAGCGATTTTTTTAGGAGTTTTAATATTATGTGTACCACTAGTTTTGACTATATTAGGATTTGAATTTATGAGATATTTTTCATTATATCCTTTATTTTCATATACTTTTACATAAAAAATACAAAGTGAGAGATGAATTAATAAATGAATAATAAAAGAATCAAAAAAGGAAGAAGAAATAATAAAAGAAAATTAATTGTAATTTTACTTATCATATCAATAATTTTTTGTTTAATAAAAAGTTTTTCTAAAAAGGAACAAGAAACAATAAGTCAAGAAAATAGTAAAGATGATGAAATTACAGTAGCAGATATAACAGAAATAACAGAGAAATCTAGGTTTCCAACTGATGTCTTTGGAGTTCCAGTACATACAGAGCTAATTGAAATTAATACAAAAGCAAGACCAGGAACAAAACGAAAGATAAGATATATTGTAATACATGAAACAGATAATTTCGATAAAACTACAGGAGCAAAAAATCATGCACAATTTTTGAGTGAAAACAATATGGATTCTACATCTTGGCATTATACGGTTGATGATAAAGAAATATATCATCATATACCAGATAATGAAGTAGCATATCATGCTGCTAACGAAATAGGTAACTTATATGGAATAGGAATTGAACTATGTGTTAATAGTGGTGGAAACTTTGAAAAAACATTTAATAATGCTGCAAAATTAGTTGCTTATTTATTAAAGGAATATAATCTTACAATTTATGATTTAAAAACGCATCATGATTTTTCAGGGAAAGATTGTCCTCATTCTATTTTAAAAAATAATAGGATGGATGAATTTATAGAAAAAGTGGAAAAATATATGTAAATGAAAGTTTAAGTTATGAAGTTAGAAAGGCAAATGATTAGTTGAATTTTATTTATCTTTTATGATATAATCGAAACACAATATAGTAATCTATCGAGGAGGTATAAAATAATGGATAAGAAAAAAATAATGAATTGGATAATAGCAATAATAGTTGCTATTGTATATTTAACAGTAAGCATTATATTTAAGGCTTGGGCATATTCTTGGCTTATATGGGTAGTTTATGCAATTTATAGATTTATAGTAAAATAGCAAAACTACAAGTCAAATTAGGAGTGGGATTAAATATGTTTAATTTAAGGAAAGAAACTATGAAAAAGAATATATTTTTAATACTATCAAATATATCAGCATTCATATTTATAGCAGGTTTAATGTGTACTGCTTTAGGAGATGATAGCCCCGTCAAATTTATAGTAAATGGAAGTCCTATAAAATTGATAGTACCACCATTATTAGTTTTTGTTGTTAGCTTTATATTATATAGAAAAAGTAAAAATACAATAAAAGCAAATACAAAGTAACTACAAAATTACAAGTTTGTAGTTTGAAAGATTTATAGTAATTTATCGAATTGATTGGAGGATAGGAAAATGGAAAAAATAGGTTTTTCATTATTATGTTTTTTTATAGGCTATGTAGTAATAACATGGATAGGTTTTATTCATACTGTATTTAATATTAAAGTATTACACATGAAATCTATGAAAGAAAGTGGAGGCAAAGGAAAAGGTTTAGGAGAAGCATATAACAAAACAAAACCATGGCATCCTATATACAATTTAATAATTTTGCCAATATTTGCTTATATGTATTTCAAAGGATTAGATGCAGTAACTTTATCAAATGTAATAGCAACATCTATTTTATGGGGAACATCTGCAATAGTAATTGATTTAGTTGGATGGGTACTTATAAAACATCCATTATCATTAACATTTAGAAGATTTTATATTGAATATCAGCCATGGATAACATTAGTGTATGTAGTAATGTATGCTAGTCCATTTATAACTTATGGAATAATGAATCTGCTATAATAAAAAATTACAATTTTTAGAATGGAGCAAAAATGAAAGAATTTTTAGAAAAAATTAGAATACCTGATAAGAATCTAAAATTAAGTAGGAAGATTATAAATACAAGTTTAATATTTTTATTAGGAATAATATTGGGGATATTTTCTAAATGGCTAGATAATTTAAGTATTAATGATACAGTATGGTGGCAACACATATTAGGCGTTTTAGATTTAGGAAATGTATTCTCTGAATTGGGAATATGGATATTCATTGCTATTACAATTTCTGTATTTAGTAAGACACCGTTAAGAGCAAGTTTAAATGTATTCTTATTATTTATAGGAATGACAGTAAGTTATCATTTATATACAATATATGTTAGTGGTTTTAATCCAAAAAGTTATATGATGATTTGGTACACGATAACATTAATATCACCTATACTTGCATTTATTTGTTGGTATGCAAAAAGTAAAAATAAAATATCACTTATGATTAGTAGTTTGATACTGACAGTAATGTTTATATTATCTTTTAGTATAGGTATGTGGTATTTTTATTTTAAAAGTATAATTGATACAATTTTATTTATAGGAGCAATATTAGTGCTATATGTAAGTCCTAAAAATAGTGTTTATAATTTACTAATAGCATTATTATTAGCTTTTGTATTTAGAATTTTAGTATAATACAAATTGAAAGAGTGATAAAATATGGAAAATATTATAATTAGAAATGTTGCAGAAAAAGATATTCCAAGTGTTGCAGATATTCAAGTTAATGGATGGAAAACAGCATATAAAGGAATCATAGATGATGCTATTTTAAATGTTATGAACAAAGAAGAAAAGATAGAAAGATTTAAAGTAAATTATCAGAAAAATGGATTTATAGTAGCAGAGTTTGAAAACGAAATAGTAGGATTTTGTAGATATACTTATAACAATGAATTTACACCAGATATGCAAGACATAGATTGTGAGATAACAGCACTATATGTTAAGCCAAACTTAAAATACAATGGTATAGGAACAAAACTATTTCAATTTGTTATAAATGAGTTTAAGAGCAAAAATAAAACAAAGATGATATTATGGTGTTTAAAAGATAATGAGCCATCTAAAAAGTTTTATACTAAAATGGGTGGAAAAATTATCAAAGAACGAGTAATTGAAATTGGAGAAAAGAATTATTGTGAAGTTGGATTTATGTATAACATCTAACTGCTAAATTACAATCTGTCTAGGAAGTAAACAATAATGGATAAGAAAAAATAATGAACTGGATAATTGCTATAATAGTTGCTATTGTATATTTAACAGTAAGTATTGTATTTGAGGATTGGGCATATTCTTGGTTTATATGGGGTGTTTATGCAATTTATAGATTTATTGTGAAATAAATAAATTAGGAGTGCGAAAAATGTTTTATAATGCAAAAAATAATAATATAAAAATAGGACAAAATGATATTGAATATATAAGTTTTGGAAAAGGAAATAAAAATTTAATTATAATACCAGGACTTGGAGATGGATTAAGAACTGTTAAAGGTATGGCTATTCCACTTGCATTGATGTATAAAAAGTTTGCAAAAGAATATACAGTATATATATTTAGTAGGAGAAATAATCTAACAAATGGCTTTACAACGCAAGATATGGCACAAGATATAGCTCAAGCAATGAATTTACTTAATATATCAAATGCTGATATATTAGGAGTTTCTCAAGGTGGAATGATAGCACAATGTATGGCAATTAACAATCCAGAAAAAGTAAATAAATTAGTTTTAGCAGTAACATCTTCAAAGTCTAATGAAATGATAAATAATGTTGTTGGAAACTGGATTCAGTTAGCAAAGAAGGAAGACTTTAAAGATATATTCATAGATACAGCCGAAAAATCTTATAGTGAAAAGTATTTAAAAAAATATAGAAAATATTATAATATTCTATGGAGAGTTAGCAAACCAAAAGATTATAAAAGATTTATTATTCAAGCTAATTCTTGTTTAACTCATAATGTATATGATGATTTAGATAAAATCAAATGTCCTACTTTAATAATTGGAGGAAAACAAGATAGTATTGTAGGAGCAAATTCTTCAAAAGAAATAGCAGATAGAATTAGCAATAGTGAATTATATTTATATGAAGATTATGGGCATGCAGTATATGAAGAAGCAAAAGATTTTAATGGAAAAATTCTAAATTATCTAAAAAGATAAATTTTTATAACTCTACTAATCGTTGTTTTCCTCACTCAACGATTAGTTTCTTGATATTAAAAGACTTAAATGCTTATGGGTGGATAAATGAAAATTATATAGAAAATGACAAACAAAGAGAAAAAATTATTAATAAAATAGCAGAAGAAATACAAGAGGAAAATCAAAAAAATACTGAAGAGGAAATGATATAAAATTAGTTACCTTAGTTTACAAAATAAATCAAAAATGATATAAATATATTGGGCGAAAAAATACCATCTATTAGTAAAAAATCATAAGACTAAAAAAGTTTGAAAAATGATAAAAATGATAAAAATGATACTAGCTTGTTACTAACCGATAAAATTTCAAGGAATTCCATACAACTTAAAGCACATATATTTCCTTATAAGAAATCAGCCAAAACTTGAAAACAAGCTAATTACAAAGTTTTGCTCATTTGATGGACTTTTTAGGCTATATATGATAAAATATAACAAATAGTAATTGTGCGCCCAGCAAAGGGGAAGTAATCTAACGGGTGGAAAGCCCATCTGGCTAAGGTCTAACCAAACCACCAGTAGCGAGTTTTGTGCTTATGACAGTAATGTTATGAGTAAAGCGTAAACAGCAAGGAAGCAGGGGTAAAAGGCAATTTAGCCCCGAAATGTTACCAATTAAAAGTCGGATAAGCTCATAGTAGTGGGGAAGTTTCTGTAATGGAAATGGAGCGAATGGATGTATAATGTCCATAAAAAATTTAAAAAATAAGCTTTTGGTATAAATTTACCCAGTTTTGGAAAAGATACTAGAAAAGTATGAATTTCGAGGTTGGGTGATTTTTTTGAAAAAAATGATAAAGATTGTGGATAATCATAAAAAAGCGATTATTTGTATTGGGTTAGCTTTTCTTGTGCTCATTTTATACCATATGTTTAGTAATAACCTTGTTTTGGCTTTGTCAAAGTATGGTTCTAGAGGGAGTGAGGTTAGTCAGATTCAAACAAAGTTAAAGCGTTGGGGGTATTATAAGGGGAATGTAGATGGTATTTATGGAAGCCAGACATTGGAGGCAGTTAAGTATTTCCAAAGGAAGAATGGGCTTGCGGTGGATGGTATTGCAGGTAAGAATACATTAGAAGCTATGGGGATTTTTTCTTCTTCTAGTGGTAGTAGTTCGTCTTCTTCTAGTTCAAATGATTTGAATTTGTTAGCAAGGCTTGTTTATGGTGAGGCGAGAGGAGAGCCGTATACGGGGCAAGTGGCGGTGGCTTCTGTGGTGTTAAATCGTGTTCGTAATTCAAATTTTCCTAATTCGATTGCTGGGGTGATTTATCAAAAGGGTGCGTTTAATGTTGTGGATGATGGGCAGATTAATTTGTCGCCGAATAGTACAGCGAAGAAGGCGGCACAGGATGCGTTAAATGGGTGGGACCCGTCGTATGGGTCGATTTACTATTTTAATCCGGCTACGGCTACGAATAAGTGGATTTGGTCGAGACCTCATGTGGTTACGATTGGGAAGCATCGCTTTTGCAAATAGCGGGGTTTTAGTGTAAGGCTGTGAATTTGATTTCTTTTTCTGGGTATTGTTCTGGTTTTAGTCCGACGGTGTTTTTCATGTAGTCTAGTAGGAAGATGAAAAATACCGTGAAAATGCAACCTAGGATGACATAGACGTATGCGGTGGTAGTGAAACCTAGTAGGAAGGAGCAAAATAAGCGAAGGAGTGCACTAAGGATGCTATATAGTAGGTCGGTTACTAGTGATATTTTGGTTCTCATATTAGAGGTGGTAAAGTTGTTTAAGTAGCGCTTGATTAGGGTATAGAATGGGCCTTTTATGGCATATTGGATTGCCATCATTATTAGGATGATTTCTAGGGTTAAGGCGAAGTTTAGTCCAATCATGGTGGATAGACCTAAAATAATAAATGAGATAGTAGTACGTGTGGCGAATATGCTTAGGGTTCGGTTTCCATAGCGTTTGTGGAATTTATCTTGTTTAGAAGAGGCAATTCCAGAGATGAGTTGAAGACCAGCATATACTAATCCGAAGTATTGCTCTGGTAAGCCAATATCGGTTAAAATACTGCTTCTTAAACTAGAATACATGGCTAAAAAGGCGCAGAAAAACCCGTTAAAAATAACAAGACTTCGAAGGCGCTTAGATTGTATAATGAATTTAGTGGTTTGTTTTAGGTCTTTTAAGATTTGTTTCGTAGAGGTGGCATGTGCTTGGGTATCTGGGTTTTGGCTAGTGTCCACATCCTTAAAACGAAGGGATAATAATAAGGAAATAATACAAACACCAAGAGATAAGAGCATTGGTAAATAGCCGTTTACTACAAATAAAAATCCAGTTGAAATGGCAGAAATAGCGTCAAAGTAATAATAAATTGAATTGGCTCTACCATCTATTTTGGCGAAAATTTCTCCTTGTTTTTCTGTTTTGGGAATAGAATCATAAAGTAAATTGGATTCGGTTAGTTCTTTTAGGGCATATCCAAAAGCAGAGAAAAACCAGGCTAGAATAATCATGTAGATGTTGGTTGCAAGAATGAGAAAAAGTAAGTCTGCTACAATAAATAGATTGCCTAAGATAAGGCTTCTTCTTTTTCCTAGTTTTTGAACAATGATGTTACTTGGAATTGCAAGGATAAATTTAAATATGGGGTAAAAAGCGTTAACAAATAATACTTGTGCGGCGCTTAATCCTTTTACTCCTGTTAAAAATAAAAATTCAATGGCATAATAAAATAAGGCATCCCAAGCAAGTGCTTTGTATAAAGGGAATATTTTCATATTATCCGACATATTTGTCGTATTTTTGCTAGTTTCCATTCATTTTCTCCATTATTTTTTTCTTTATTATATAATACGTCAAAATCTTTGTAAATAAGTTTGGAATATAAATTGACAAAAATCATAGATATTGATAAGATAATAGTGAAATAATTGCTAGGAGATATTGTATGAGAGTGTATCCCAAAATGTATTTAAAAAATGTACAAGAGATTAAGTTTGAAATGGTAAAGCAAAATGGTATTTTAGGAATAATTTTAGATGTAGATAATACCTTAATTGATTATTATAAAAATATGCCTGAAGGTGTTGCACAGTGGTGTAAAAGTTTGAAACAAAAGGGAATTCAGTTTTGCATTGCATCAAATAGTAATCAAAAAGAAAAGGTGGAAATGGTAGCAAAAAGTTTAGAAATTCCATATATTTATTTTGCGAAAAAACCATTAAAATCAGGACTAAAAAGGGCTGCTAAGGTAATGAATATAGAACCTACAAAGATAGCAGTCGTGGGAGACCAAATTTTTACGGATGTATTAGGTGCAAACCGAATGGGAATGTTTTCAATTCTAGTAGACCCTATTGAAGAAAAGGATATTTGGATTACGAAACTGAAAAGACCAATTGAGGAGTATATAAAAAAGCAATATCAAAAAGGGAAAGTACGAAAGGGGAATAACAAAAGATGTATATAAAGGATGTACATATTTTATACTATGTAGGAGCCGCGATTTTGGCAAGTATCGTGGGTTGGCTCGTAAATGTAGCCAATGACCGCTTACCAGAAGAAAAGTCGATATTTTCAAAAGAAATATTAAAAAAGAAAAATAGAAGAAAACAAAATGCCTGGGTTATTTTGACGGTGATGGTATCCTATGTTGCTTTGGTGTATTTTTATGGAGTTCACAAAAACTTTTACGCTAATTTATCACTCATCAAATTTGGATTATTAATTCCTATGTTATTGTCTGCTTTTGTGATTGATTATAGACTTCAAATTATACCAAACCGATTGAATTTAACTATGTTTGAAATAGGATTATTGATTACTTTTATTTATGGAATTAGTAATATTAATATTGCAACCGATATGTTACTAGGAATGGTAACAGGAGCAGGCATTTTTCTACTAATTACGCTCGTTGGTGGATTAATTGCAGGCAAAGAAGCCATGGGTTTTGGTGATGTAAAACTAATGGGAGCATTAGGCTTATACTTTGGTTTTGGAGGAATTATTGTTATTTCGTTAATTGCTTTTTTACTAGGAGCGATTATTAGTATTGGTTTAATTGCGACCAAAAAGAAAAAAACAGATGAATATATTCCCTTTGGACCATTTATTGTAATGGCTGCTATGATTACAACCTTTGTTCCATTTAGTGTATTAGTAGAAATATTAATGCAAATATTTACCCTAGGAATGTCTGGCAGGATGTAGAGGGTAATTCTATATTGTCCTAAAATGAAAGAGAGGATGGGGAGAATGTATTTTCCAAACCCAAATAAAAACAAGGAGGTATCCTATGAACCCACGAATTAAATGGTTACGAGATAAAATTAGCCGAATGAATATGGATGGGATGATTGTTTCAAACCCAGTAAACATCCATTATTTAATGCGGAGTGGATGCAGAAGGACTATTATTACTAACAAGAAAAGAAACTATTTATATAACAGATGCTAGGTATATTGAATTAGTCAATCAAACCCTAACCATTGATGATGAAATTATTGTAACTAATATAGCAGATATATCACAAGATGAATATGAGAATTTCTTTCTATTTTGCGAAAATGTTGGCTTTGAAGAAAATCACGTAACCTATGCCAAATATAAAGAATACATGAGAAAATATAAAATTAACAATTTTGTAGAAACCGAAAATATGATTGAAAAGCAAAGAACGTTAAAAGAAGAGAATGAAATTGAAAATATCAAAATGGCATGTAAAATAACTGATGATTGTTTTACTCATCTACAAACTTTTATCAAAAAAGGAATGACCGAAAAAGAGATTGCATGGGAAATTGAACGATATTTCTTATCTCATGGAGCAGAAGGGACAAGCTTTGATACGATTGTTGCCTCACGGAACGAACTCCTCTATTCCACATGCGGTTCCAACTGAGCGAAAAATTGAAGCAGGAGATATAATTACCCTCGATTTTGGCTGTAAATATAAAGGATATTGTTCTGATATGACAAGAACCATTTTTGTCGATTTTGTACAAGAGAATATAAAACCAGTTTATGATTTGGTATTGAAAAATCAGGAACTTACTTTAAATCAGTTGTATGATGGGGCGAATGCTAAAATAGTAGCGAAAATGGTAGAAAACGATTTTGAATTTAACCATTTTGACTTTGTTCATGCATTAGGGCATGGAGTAGGGCTAGATATTCATGAGGGACCAGTATTAAGCCCTAGGGTAAATGACTTTATCTTAAGGGAAAATATGGTGATTACCGATGAACCAGGAATTTATCTTCCACGGTAAATTTGGTGTTCGAATTGAAGATACGGTATTAATTACCAAAAAAGGAGCTAAAACATTAACCAATTCCCCAAAAGGGTATGTTGTCATAAAAGGATAATGGTAACAATAACGAACTAACTAGTGGAATAATATAAAAAAGAGTATCTCTAAAAAATACGACAATTCATACAAAATGCTAAAAAAATATTGATTTTATCATAAAATTGGTATAAAATAGAAACAATAATGAAATAATAAGGAGGAAATGAAATGGCAGAAGTATATATGGCAGGAGATTTTAGAAATGGAACGACATTTGAAATGGAAGGAAATGTATATAAGGTTGTTGAATTTCAACATGTAAAACCAGGAAAGGGAGCAGCTTTTGTTCGTACCAAATTAAAAAATGTAATTTCAGGAGCAGTATTAGAAAAAACATTTAATCCATCTGAAAAATATCCAGGAGCAGAAATTGAAAAAAGAGAAATGCAATATTTATACAATGATGGTGATTTATATTATTTTATGGATAATGAATCCTATGAGCAAATTCCACTAAATAAAGAACAACTAGGTGATAGTTTAAAATTCATAAAAGAAAATATGAGTGTTAAAATTCTATCTTTTAAAGGAAATGTATTTGCAGTCGAACCACCAATGTTTGTAGAGTTAGAAGTAACTTATACCGAACCAGGATTTAGTGGAAATACCACAACCACTTCTGGAAAACCAGCAACCCTTGAAAATGGGTATGAAATTAGTGTGCCATTATTCATCAATATTGGTGATGTGATTAAAATTGATACTAGAACTGGTGAATATATGGAAAGAGTTTAATTTAGGAAGGAAGATTGAAAATCATGTCAAAACTACAAGAAGATTTTAATGCAATTATTGCAAAGATTGAGGAAAGAATTACGGATGAGGAGTTACTAAATTTTTTAAAGCAACAAATTGCAGATATTTCGATGTTATACATTAATGAATTAAACAAAGTAATGGACCTTAGTGAAAGAAGAGTAAATCAAGTAGTAGAAAACCAACGAGTGCTAGAAAAAAAACAACAAGAATTAGAAATGGCACTAAACAATATGGAAAAAGAACTATTTGTAAGTGAAGAAGAATATGATTTTGAAATTGTATGCCCATATTGTAACCATGAATTTGTATCGGATATTGGTAGTGATATAAAAGAAGTGGAATGCCCAGAATGCCATAATACCATTGAACTTGACTGGAACCAAGAAGGAGAAGACGAATGTGGTGGTCATTGTGGAAGCTGTGGTGGTTGCGAACATGCAGAAGAGGTAGAAGAAATTGAAGTGGTAACCGATGAGATAGAAGAAGATAATGAAGAAGATGACGATATGTAAAAGAGAGGGCGACCTCTCTTTTTATGGTATCATTTGGTTTGGGAATAGGTTTAAAGGATTAGTATATTGTCCATTCATTCGAACTCCTAAATGCAAATGGCAACCAGTAGTAGCACCATTGGTTGGGTTCCCGTCTTTATCTTTATATGGATTATTGGGAATGCCATATACATTTTTTGGACCAACACTAGCAATATGTTGTCCTTTTTTTACAAAATCACCGAACCGAAACGAGAAAATCAGGAGATACATGACAATAGGTAATTTTTAGATTATCTTTGGAAAGGGTAATGGTATAACCGCCACCGCCCAAAAAGTCTACAAAAGTAATTTCACCATCACAAACGGCATATAATTTCGTGCCTTCGGGAGCTCCAATATCCATTCCTTTATGAAAAGAAGAGGCGCCGAGCGGTAGGAGAGGTTCGTTTGCCATAAGGGGAAGTAATGGTAGTATATCCAGGAATTGGCCAAATAAATTCTAAAGAAGGGTCAAATAAAGTGAAATCTAAAGTATTGGTAAAATATTCTGGATAATAAGAATAAACAGGAACAAAGAAGACACAACATAGGATGATAATGATAAAATAAAGAAAAAAGGGTTTAAAAAAGCTACGATTCATTTTCGATTCCTCCAATCAAAATAAATGTAGCCCAAAACATACAAACTCCCACAAGTTGTATTCTAAACTATTATAAAACAAGAAAATAAAAAAGTCAAGAAAAATATCTTGTAAAAAAGACAGAAGTGTTGTATAATGAAATAGTACGTATATGGGGGCGTAATTGGTTTCGACAGTTATTTAGCAGTATTCGTAGCGAGTAGTGGCTTCTCGTAGGATCCACTTAAAAAAACGAGAAATTAAATATAAACGCTAGAAATAACGAAGTAGCATTAGCTGCCTAGGTGCGGCTACACGTTTTATAGGAATACCTACGGCTTATAAAGGGTGTCAAAATAGTAGGAAACAAAACTATTTTTTGCTTCAAAAATAGTGGGTAAAAACGAAGCTACCAATATCATCCGTTTGTTTGTTAATGAATAATATTGGGAAAACAAATAACAAACTGCACTCGGAGAAGCGAATATGAAAGAATAATTGGACAGGAGTTCGACTCTCCTCGCCTCCACCATGTTTATACCCTTTAAAAATAATAAAAAAGAAGACAAGCCCACTACTCTTTCGAGAAGTGGGCTAATAGATGTGACCGACTATAATGGCTGTCGGTAGAAGAACTATTCAATTGCATCGAGAAATTTTTTCATAATAGCTTCTGTTTCATCAACATCAAGACAAGAGTCTATTCTTATACCGTCAACATAATTAGAATGTCCATACATTTCCACAACTATCGTTCTACCACAATGATAAAGAACAGGAATGTCAGAATCAAATATTGTTAACGATTTTTGAAGAATAGCAATAGTTGAGTCACGGACCAAAGGGCTAATCATATCAATTGGAGCGTAAGAATAGATTTCGTCAAGATTTGCAACAGCAATAGAAATAACAATGTTACCTAACCACCGCATCATAGTCCCTCCTTACATATAAGTTAACCATATTATACAACAATTAACATAAAAAATCAAATGAGAATGGCTCTAAAAATAATTTTCCAAAGTACTTGCAACAAAATGGATTTTGTGCTAATATAATATTTATAAATCACATAGGGGTATAGTGTCAATGGTTAGCACGATGGTCTCCAAAACCACAAGTCTGAGTTCGAGTCTTAGTACCCCTGCCAACGTATATTAAAAGGGAGTAGCCAATGGATTGCTAATCAACAGGCGCGATAGAAATATCTGGTTAGCAAGCTTATGAAGATAAGTGGGCGAGACTTTTAGATAAGTTTTTTGTTAAAAAATTTATTTAAATGTCCCGCCATTTTTGTATAATTTCGCGGTAGTAAGTAAAAATAAAGAAAAGATAGGAGAGATGTGTTTTGGAGAAAAATTGGTTTTCAAAAACAGTGACGGAAACAGTAGAAGAATTGCAAACAGATTTAAAACAAGGTTTAACACAAAAGCAAGTACAGGAAAAACAGGGGGAATATGGATTAAATGAATTAAAAGCCAAAAAGAAGAAATCCTTATTCCAAAAATTTTTAGAACAATTTAAAGACTTTACAATTATTGTTTTAATTGTAGCAGCTATTGTATCTGGTATTGTTGGAGTATCTGAAGGAGAAGGAATTACGGATACCATCATTATTTTAATTGTAGTCATTTTAAATGCGATTATTGGAGTAGCACAAGAATCAAAAGCAGAAAAATCGTTAGAAGCTTTGCAAAAATTAAGCGACCATGCCTCGAAAGTCATTCGAGATGGAAAAATGGAGGTTATTGCTTCGAAACTACTAGTGCCAGGAGATATTGTGGTACTAGAAACTGGTGATTTTATTCCAGCAGATTTGAGAATTATCGAAGCAGTCAACTTAAAATCCCAAGAATCAGCCTTAACGGGAGAATCGGTTCCAGTGGAAAAACAAACAAACGAAATAAAAGAAGAAAAGGTAGGAATTGGAGATAGAACCAATATGTTATTTTCTTCTAGCTTAATTACCTATGGAAGAGGAAAAGGAATTGTTGTTGAAACCGGAATGAATACCGAAGTAGGAAAAATTGCAGGTATGTTAGATAGTGCCGAAGAAACCACGACTCCATTACAAGAAAAACTAAATAGTTTAGGAAAAACGCTAGGAATTGCCGCATTAGTGATTTGTGCTGTTATTTTTGGAATCGGACTTTTCTATGGAAAAGAGCCAATCCATATGTTTATGACAGCCGTTAGCCTAGCAGTGGCAGCCATTCCAGAGGGATTGGTTGCTGTATCGACCATTGTTCTTGCCATTGGAGTACAAAGAATGGTAAAGAAAAATGCGATTGTTAAAAAACTGCCAGCAGTAGAAACTTTGGGTAGTGCAACCGTAATCTGTTCCGACAAAACTGGAACTCTAACACAAAATAAGATGACCGTAAAAAAAGTATATTATAATAATACCATAGTAAATTTAGAAGATATTAGTGAGGTAAAAGAAGAAGCAAAAATATTAGTGCTTGCAAGCATGCTTTGTAATGATACCAAAGTAGATAAAGATTTAAGCCTAAAAGGAGACCCAACAGAAACTGCCTTAGTAGATATGGCATTTAAACTACAATTTGAACCAAGTGTATTTGAACAAATGCCACGTGTAGAAGAAATTCCATTTGACTCAGACCGAAAATTAATGACTACAGTGCATAAAGTGAATGAAAAATATTTGGTATACACCAAAGGGGGAGTAGATGAGTTATTATCGTGTTCATCAAAATATCAAATAAATGGAGAAATTAAGGAAGATTTAGAGAATTTCAAACCACAAATTCAAGCGAACAATAAGAAAATGGCAAAAGATGCCCTAAGAGTATTAGCAGTTGGTTATAAAGAATTAGACCATATGCCACAAAAGGAAGAAATGAGAACGATGGAAAAAGACCTCATTTTTGTGGGAATGGTAGGAATGATAGATCCTCCACGTGAGGAAGCAAGAGTTGCTGTAGAGAAATGTAAAACAGCAGGAATAAAAACTGTTATGATAACAGGAGACCACAAGATTACAGCCATTGCCATAGCAAAAGCATTGGGGATACTAGAAAAAGAAGAAGAGGCAATAACCGGAGCCGAATTAGAAGAAATGACAGACGAAGAATTAACCAAAAACATTCGAAATTATTCAGTGTATGCGAGAGTATCGCCAGAACACAAAGTACGTATTGTAAAAGCATGGAAAGCTAGAGGAGAAATTGTTGCCATGACAGGAGATGGCGTAAATGATGCACCAGCTCTAAAAACAGCAGACATTGGTTGTGCTATGGGAATGGTAGGAACCGATGTAGCAAAAGAAGCAGCAGACGTTATTTTAACCGATGACAATTTTGCAACTGTCGTATCTGCTGTAGAAGAAGGAAGACGTATTTATGATAATATCCTAAAAGCAATTCAATATTTATTATCTAGCAATGTAGGAGAAATTATTGTACTATTTGTAGCAATTCTACTAACACCACTTCTAGCAAAATGGTTTGGAATTACCAATATAAGTGCCCTAGAACCACTACTTCCAATCCATATTCTATGGATTAATCTAGTAACCGATGCCCTTCCAGCACTAGCATTAGCCTTTGACCCAGCAAATGGAGACATCATGAACCGTAAACCAAAAGATACGAAAAAAGGGATTTTTACCAAAGGTATGGTATGGAGAGTGATTTACCAAGGAATTATGATAGGAACCCTAACGTTAATTGCCTTTTGTATTGGGCTTGCAACACCAAATATACAAGGAACACCGGAATACGTAGAACATGTAAAAATAGAGATTGGTCAAACCATGGCATTTTCAGTATTAGCCTTATCGCAATTAGTTCATGTGTTTAATATAAGAGATAATAAACATTCGATTTTTAAAACAAAACCATTTAATAATACGAAACTAATTCTAGCAATTGCGGTATCGGCAATGCTTATGATAACCATTTTACTAATCCCAGCACTAAGAACGATATTTAGCATTTGGGCATTACCTGTCGAAAATATCATAGAAGTAGTGTGTTTGGTATTTGCTCCAATTGTGATTGTGGAAATATTTAAATTGTTAAGAATTAATACAGCAAAAGAAGAATAAAAAAATGAAGAGGGTGTCCTAAAATAGGAACCCGAAAGCAAAAATTCCAGTGAGAAATCGCTGGAATTTTTGCATATAAAAGTGATAAAAAATACTGACAAATCGATACTTTAATGATATAATTTAGGAGTAAAAAGCATTGATTTTGGAGGTAAAAATGGGATTTAAATATTATGAACAAAACCAATTAATGATACCAATGGAATGGAAAGCATTAATAGATAAAGATGATGTAGTATTTGTATTGAATGATTTAATTGATAATATGAATATAGATAAATTGCTAGAAACATATTCTCCATTAGGAAGTAATTCATACGATCCAAAAATGATGCTAAAAATATTAATGTATGGATATATAAGAAAAAGGTATTCTTCTAGGCTAATAGCAGAAGCAGTAGAAAGTGATATAAAGTTCATATGGTTAGCAGGAGGAAATAAACCAACAAGAAATATAATAAAGATTTAGAAATTATGGGAGAGAATAGAAATAGCTATTCTAAAACAGACCATGATGCCACATTTATGCATATGAAGGAAGACCATATGAGAAACGGACAATTAAAACCTGGGTATAACATACAAGTTGGTAGTTGCAATGGTTTTGTAGTAAATTGGAGTACACATCAAAATAGAAATGACAATGGTACATTAATACCGCATTATGAAAGATATCAAAGATTTTTTGGTAAGCTACCAGATAGTACAGGAGCAGATAGTGGCTATGGTAATTACGAGAACTATGAATTTTTAAAGAAAAATCATATACAGAACTACATTAAATATCCACTTTTTCATAAGGAGCAAACAAAGAAATTCAAGTTAATGAAGTATAATTGGCAAAATATGATATATGACGAAATAAATGATAATTTCATATGTCCAGAGGGCAAAAAATTAGAATATATAAAAACAAGAGAAGATAAAACAGAAACAGGATTTGTTCAAAAAAGTAGAGTTTATGAATGTTCAGAGTGTGATAGTTGTCCTCATAAAATTGAATGTACAAAATTAGAAGGAAATAGACAGATTAGATTTAACAAAAAATTATGGTAGCTAAAGCAAGAAGCAAAAAGAAATCTTATGTCTAAAAAAGGTATTGAAATGAGAGGAAAAAGAGCAGAATATTCTATAGAAAAGGATAAAGAAATAGCAAAGGCAAAATCTATTTCTTTACTAGAAAATATCACTAGATTTTATACACAAAAATTCCAGCGATTTCTCACTGGAATTTTTGCTTTCGGGTTCCTATTTTAGGACACTCTCCACGCTAGATTATTTTTGTTACGTCTGGTATTTTCAATACCAGAACAGAACAAAAACATTTTAGTATTTACAATTCGTAAAATGAATTCTTCATCATTCTACTCTATATCATTTTTTATACTACTTCTTTTTGTATAACTACTACTTCTTTAGCCTACAGTCCTACGTACAAAGTGAGGCGAGACCCTAGGTAGTCGTCCGCATGGGTCTGGCTAAAGCCATTGTTACGATGGCCAGCTGGACAGCCACTAGCAGAAGAGTTGTAAATGCCTCCGCGTAGGGTGCAAGGAGAGTCTCGGTAACTACATGCCTCTGTCGTCCATTCCCAAACATTTCCTCCCATATCATAGATATTATTTCTTGG